>JBLXGF010000011.1:0-157235 GCA_048261205.1 Hoeflea sp. | reverse complement strand
GAATGCACTCCCGAGCATCATCCATGTGACAAGCGCTGCAATTCCGATCAGCATCACGAAGGCGTAGTGGTAAAGATATCCGGTCTGCAGCCGGGTGATCCGGCCGGTGACGTCCTGCACCCGAGCGGCGATGCCGTTCGGACCGTAGCCGTCAATGACGCGGACATCGCCCTGTTTCCACAGGAAGCTGCCAAGCCATTTTGCAGGGCGGACAAAGATGAAATCGTACAACTCGTCAAAATACCATTTGTTGAGCAGGAACCGGTAGAGCATCTGGTGATCCTCGGCCAGCCGCTTGGGGGTTTCAGGCGAGCGTATGTAGAAGAACCAGGCCGTCACCAGTCCGAGCAGCATAGCCACGAACGGGCTGAGCTTGACCCATAGAGGAACGTGATGGAATTCCTCAAGGATCTCGTTCTCAGGCCCCGTGAACAGCGCACCCTTCCAGAACTCGGCATATTCGTGCCCGAAGAAGAATTCCTTGAACACGACACCGGCAAACAAAGCGCCAACAGCCAGAATGAACAACGGTACCAGCATCACCATGGGAGATTCATGCGCATGATGCATCACGTCCGCCGACGCCCGTGGCTTGCCGTGGAACGTCATGAAGATCAGCCGCCAGGAATAAAAGCTCGTAAACAGAGCCGCGATCACCAGCAGACCGAAAGCCACCCCGGCAGCGGAATTATGCGCCACGTAAGCCGATTCGATGATGATGTCCTTGGAGAAGAAGCCTGCGGTTCCGATCAAGGTGCCGGGAATGCCGACGCCGGTCAGCGCGATCGTGCCGATGATCATCATCCAGTAGGTCATCGGGATCTTCTTGCGCAGGCCGCCCATGCGTCGCATGTCCTGTTCGTCGGACACGGCATGGATCACCGAGCCGGCGCCAAGGAACAGAAGCGCCTTGAAGAAGGCATGCGTGAACAGGTGGAAGATCGCGCCGCCATAGGCGCCGATGCCCAGCGCCACGAACATATAGCCAAGCTGCGAACAGGTGGAATAGGCGATCACCCGCTTGATGTCGTTCTGCACCAGACCGACGGTCGCAGCGAAAAATGCGGTAATGGCGCCAATCCAGGTCACCACGGTCAGCGCGTCCGGCGCATGTTCAAACACCGGCGACATGCGGGCAACCAGGAACACGCCTGCGGTGACCATGGTCGCAGCGTGGATAAGCGCCGACACCGGTGTCGGGCCTTCCATCGCGTCCGGCAGCCAGGTGTGCAGCAGGAACTGCGCCGATTTGCCCATCGCGCCCATGAACAACAGCAGGCAGACGCCGGTCAGCGCATGCGCCTTGTCGAGATGCATGCCGAACAGCGTGATCACGGTCTCGCCGGTCGCTGCGCCTTCCGCCGGAAGGTAATCGGCCACGCCGGCAAAGATCGCATCGAACGAGGCGGAGCCGAACAGCACGAACAGCCCGAAAATGCCGAGCAGAAAGCCGAAGTCGCCGACGCGATTGACGATAAAGGCCTTCATCGCGGCCGCATTGGCAGACGGCTTCTTGTACCAGAAACCGATCAGCAGATAGGAGGCGACGCCGACGCCTTCCCAGCCGAAGAACATCTGCAGCAGATTGTCCGAGGTCACCAGCATCAGCATCGCGAAGGTGAAGAACGACAGATAGGCAAAGAACCGCGGACGGTGCGGATCGTGATGCATGTAGCCGATCGAATAGACATGAACCAGGCAGGACACGGTGTTGACCACCACCAGCATGACCGCGGTCAGCGTGTCGATCCTTAGCGCCCATTCAACACTCAGCGGTCCTGATTCGATCCAGCGCATGATCGGGATGCGGATCATCTCGCCATGCCCCATGGCAACCGAGAAGAAAGCCACCCAGGACAGCAAGGCCGCGACGATCAGGAACAGCGTCGTGACATATTCCGACGCTTTGGCGCCGATGGCACGGCCGCCAAAGCCCGCGATCAGCGCGCCAATGAGAGGAAGAAAGACGATAGCGTGGTACATGGCTGTCTCAGCCCTTCATCATGTTGACGTCTTCCACGGCAATGGAGCCGCGGTTTCGGTAGAAGACGACGAGAATGGCAAGCCCGATCGCGGCTTCCGCTGCAGCGACCGTCAGGATCAGGAGCGCGAACACCTGCCCGACGATGTCATTGAGATGCATCGAGAAGGCAACCATGTTGAGATTGACCGCCAGAAGAATGAGCTCGATCGACATCAGGATGACGATCACGTTCTTGCGGTTCAGGAAAATCCCGAAAATGCCCAGCGTGAACAGGATCGCGCTGACAGTCAGGTAATGGGAGAGTCCGATTTCCATGCGATTTTTCCTTCACGTCCCCGCGTTCAAATGCCCTGGCCGGGCTTGACCTTGACCACCTCGATGGCGGTCTCCGGTGTCCGGGCGACCTGCTGGTTGATGTCTTGCCGCTTGATGTGTTCGCGATGCCTCAGCGTCAGCACGATGGCGCCGATCATCGCGACCAGAAGCACCATTCCAGCTATCTGGAAGTAGAAAATGTAATCCGTGTAGAGCACGTCTCCGAGCGCCTGGGTGTTGGTACGCTCGCTCAGCTCCGGAATCGGGTTCGCGCCGCTGCCGGCCGCTGCCGGATGGAATGCATTGCCTGCCAGAACGATGATCAGTTCAGCCGCCAGAATGATCCCGACGAGCGCGCCCATCGGAGCATATTCGAGAGCGCCGGACTTCATTTCGGCAAAATCCACATCCAGCATCATCACCACAAACAGGAACAACACCGCCACAGCGCCGACATAAACCACCAGCAGGATCATCGCCAGGAATTCAGCGCCGGTCAGCAGGAACAGGCCCGCAGCGTTGAAGAAGGTGAGGATCAGGAACAAAACGGAATGCACCGGATTGCGCGCCGCGATCACCATGAAAGCGGATGCCACTGCCACGAAGGCAAACAAATAGAAAAACAGAGCCTGCAGACCCATGATCGGCGCCTTTTCGTCTTTCCCGCGAGAGACGGAAACCTTGTGTCCCCGCCCTCAAGAGAGGCTGGTCTGACTCACGTCGTCCCCTGCCCCCGAATGTGAATTCCAAACGGCGCGCCCGAATGATGCGCCGTCCCTGTGTCTTACCTGTAGGGAGAATCGATCGCGATGTTGCGAGCGATCTCCCGTTCCCAGCGGTCGCCATTGGCGAGCAGCCGTTCCTTGTCATAGTAAAGTTCTTCGCGCGTTTCCGTCGCGAATTCGAAATTCGGTCCTTCGACGATGGCGTCGACCGGACAGGCTTCCTGACAGAACCCGCAATAGATGCACTTCACCATGTCGATGTCGTAGCGCACGGTACGGCGGGTGCCGTCATTGCGCCGCGGACCGGCCTCGATGGTGATGGCCTGCGCCGGGCAGATCGCCTCGCACAGCTTGCACGCGATGCAGCGTTCTTCGCCGTTCGGATAGCGCCGGAGTGCGTGCTCTCCACGAAAGCGCGGGCTGACGGGGCCCTTTTCGTTGGGATAGTTCACGGTTGCCTTCGGCTTGAAGAAATAGCGCATCGCCAGGAAGAACGCGCCGACGAATTCCTTCAGGAACAGTGATCTTGCGGCTTGAGCTAACATGGTCAGTCTCCGCTCTTGCTTGGCTGAATCAGCCGGATGGGAAAACAGGTGGTCATGATCACGGCGCAGTCCCCGTCAGCTTGAGCACGAAGGCCACGATGACCAGCATGGCCAGCGACAATGGCAGGAATACTTTCCAGCCCAGCCGCATCAGCTGGTCGTAACGGTAGCGCGGCACGAAAGCCTTCACGATCGAGAACATGAAGAACATCATGCAGACCTTGAGCACGAACCAGATGATGCCCGGAACCCAGTTGAGGAACCACACGTCGAGTGGCGGCAACCAGCCACCCAGAAACAGGATGGTCGACAGCGCGCACATCAGCACGATGGCTGCGTACTCGCCGAGCATGAACATCATGTAAGGAGTCGAGCCGTATTCCACCATGAAGCCGGCGACCAGCTCGGATTCAGCTTCCGGCAGATCGAATGGCGGGCGGTTGGTTTCGGCCAGTGCCGAGATGAAGAAGATGATGAACAGCGGGAACAGCGCCAGCCAATGCCAGTCGAGCAGCGAATTGGGCAGGCCGATCCGCGTTCCGATGCCGTCTGTCTGGGCCAGCACGATGTCGGACAGGTTGAGCGAGCCGACGCACAGCAGCACGGCAACGATCACGAAGCCCATGGAGACTTCGTAGGACACCATCTGCGCAGCGGAGCGAAGCGCACCCAGGAATGGATATTTCGAGTTCGACGCCCAGCCACCCATGATCACGCCATAGACCTCAAGCGAGGAGATCGCGAAGACGAACAGGATGCCGACATTGATATCGGCCATCACCCAACCGGCATCGAACGGAATCACCACCCATGTGGTCAGCGCCAGCGTCACTGCCACCAGCGGCGCCAGCAGGAACACGCCCTTGTTGGCGCCTGACGGGATCACCGGCTCCTTAAGCACGAACTTCAACAGGTCGGCAAAAGACTGCATCAGCCCCCAGGGGCCGACAACGTTGGGGCCGCGGCGAAGCTGAACGGCAGCCCAGACCTTGCGGTCGGCATACAGAATGAAGGCGATGAAGATCAGCAGCGTCACCAGCACCAGCAGCGACTGCGCCAGCATGATGGCCGCGGGCCAGACATAAGTTGAGATGAAACCGTCCATGATGTTTCCCGCCCCTATTCCGCCGCCACTGCCTTGGCGGTCTTCGCCAAGGCCGAGCATTCAGCCATCACTGCCGAAGCGCGTGCGATCGGATTGGTCAAATAGAAGTCTTTGACCTGAGACGCAAACGCCGATTTGTTCATCTTGCCCGGTTTCTTCGCAATTGCGGCAATTGCGCTGCCGTCTCCGGCTGAAATCATGTCGATTTCGGCAAAATGTGGATATTCGGCATAAAGCGCAGCGCGCAAAGCGGTGAGCGAATCATAGGGCAGCCGCTTGCCCAGAACATCCGACAGCGCCCGCAATATGGCCCAGTCTTCCCTGGCTTCGCCCGGCGCGAAAGCAGCCCGGTTGCCAAGTTGCACCCGGCCTTCGGTGTTGACATAGGTTCCGGATTTTTCGGTGTAGGTGGCAGCAGGCAGGATCACATCGGCATGATGCGCGCCGTTGTCGCCATGGGTACCGATATAGACGGTGAAGCCGGCGGTCTTCTTGGTGAAGTCCAGCTCGTCTGCGCCCAGCAGGAACAGCACGTCGGTGCCCGTCAGCATCGCGCTCGCGTCAAGCCCGCCCTTGCCCGGCACCAGGCCGAGATCGAGACCGCCAACGCGCGCGGCTGCCGTGTGCAACACTGCAAAGCCGTTCCAGTCGCCCTTCACAGCTCCGACCGCATCGGCGAGCTTGGCCGCATTTGCCAGAACGCCTGCGCCGTCGCCACGCGCCAGAGCGCCCTGGCCGATGATGATCATCGGCTTCTTGGCGCGCTTCAGCTTGGCGGTAAACTTGTTGGTGCCGTCGACCAGATCCTTGAGCGTCTCCGGACCGGCACCGAGATATTCGTGGCTGAACCGCAGATCCGCCTGCTCGCCGATCAGGGCGATCGGCAGGTCGTCCATCCGCCACCGCTTGCGGATGCGTGCGTTGAGGATTGCAGCTTCGCGGCGCGGATTGGATCCGATGATCAGGATCGCATCGGCATCCTCGATGCCTTCGATGGTCGGGTTGAAGATGTAGCTCGCACGGCCCAGAGCCGGATCAAGGGCTGCACCATCCTGGCGGCAATCGATATTGGCAGAGCCCAGCGAAGCGATCAGCGACTTGAGCGCATACATTTCTTCGACTGTCGCCAGATCACCGGCAATCGCGCCGATCTTTTCGGGCGCTGCAGCCGAAACTGCGGCTGCGATCGCGGCGAATGCTTCACCCCAGCTCGCCACTTCGAGCCGGCCGTTGCGGCGCACATAAGGCCGGTCGAGGCGCTGCGTGCGCAGCCCGTCCCAGATGAAGCGGGTCTTGTCGGAAATCCACTCTTCGTTGATGGACTCGTTGACGCGCGGCATCACCCGCATGACTTCGCGGCCACGGGTGTCCACCCGGATCGCAGAGCCACAGGCATCCATCACGTCGACCGATTCGGTCTTATTCAGCTCCCACGGACGCGCCTGGAAGGCATAAGGCCGAGATGTCAGCGCGCCGACCGGGCACAGATCGATGACGTTGCCCTGCAGCTCCGAGCTCATCGCATGCTCGAGATAGGTTGTGATTTCCGCATCCTCGCCACGGCCGATCAGGCCGAGCTCGGAAATGCCCGCCACTTCGGTGGTGAAGCGAACGCAACGCGTGCAGTGAATGCAGCGGTTCATGATCGTCTTGACCAGCGGTCCGATATATTTGTCTTCGACCGCGCGCTTGTTTTCGGCGTAGCGCGAATTGTCCATGCCAAACGCCATGGCCTGGTCCTGCAGGTCGCATTCGCCGCCCTGGTCGCAGATCGGGCAATCCAGCGGGTGGTTGATGAGCAGGAACTCCATCACCCCTTCGCGCGCTTTCTTGACCATCGGTGTATTGGTGAAGACCTCAGGCGTTTCGCCATTCGGACCGGGACGCAAATCGCGCACACCCATGGCGCAGGATGCTGCGGGCTTGGGCGGTCCGCCCTTCACCTCGACCAGGCACATCCGGCAGTTGCCGGCAATCGACAGCCGTTCGTGAAAACAGAACCGCGGCACTTCCGCGCCGGCCTCCTCACACGCCTGCAACAGCGTGTAGTGGTCCGGCACTTCGATCTCGTTTCCATCAACCTTGATCTTGGCCATGCAAGCAGTCCTACCTTTGCGAACGGTCGAAACGACCGCGTACCATCCCTCACCGGGACCTGATTGTGTTCCACCGGGCGGCGGTTAAACCGCCCGGTTTTGTATTCCTATTCGGCGGTTACTCCGCCCTTTGCAAGCGCACCGGCTTGCGAAATCCAGCTGTCCCGCTCGACCCTGCCGCCGAACTGCAGATAATCATCGACCCAGGCCGCCTCTTCCGGCTGCCAGCCGGCGATCTGGGCAAATGTCCAAACGCCAAGCCCGTTGAGCACCTGCTCAAGCTTAGGCCCGACACCGTTGATCAGCTTCAGATCGTCAGGTGTTTCCGGCCTTTCGATCTCTGCCGGCCGGCGAAAGTCTTCCGGTGCCAGCACCGGAGGTTGTTCAATCGGCGCCTTGGTAATCGTTGCCGTCTCGCTTGTCGCAGCCGCGGCCACTTCCGCGTCAGATTTCAGTTTCTCGACCGCAGCCGCTGTCGCGGCCTTGGCCGGCTCTTCAGCCTTCTTGGAGGCTGCCTTTGAAACCTTCGCCTTCGGCTTTGCAGTTTTTATCGGTGCTGCCTTGGCCTTGGTTTTCTCAGGCGCAGGCTGTGCCGCCGGTTTCAACTCGACAATATCGGCTGACTTTGCCGCAGCTGCGGGTTTGACCGCATCAGCAGGGGCAGATTCAGCCTCTTCAGGGGCCAGATCCTCGGCTAGGGTCGGCACAATCCAGCTCAGATCGGGATGCTGGCCGAACAGCGACGTCTGGCTATGCATCGCGCCCTGCATCGCGCCCATCATCATACCGGCCATCTGGCCGGCGATACCGAAACCGACAGCCGTGGCCGCAGCCGCCGCACCCAACGGATAAACCATCAACGGCGAGACTTCCAGGCCTTCCGTTTTGGTCCAGTCCATCATGGGCTTCATCGGTTTCATCATCTCGCTCATGTTCATCTCAGTGGGAAAAGAAAACATCGACATCAGTTTCTCCTTAGTCGTGTGTTGGCTCTTGTCCCTTGTGACGTTTCCTTGTCTTGCCGGGCCTGATGTTACAGGCCTCTTATTCTGCCGCTTCCAGCCGCACATTGCGGCTTTGAACGGCATTTCGTGTGTATTGATCAATCCGCGCTTCCATCTCGGGACGGAAATGCCGGATCAGGCCCTGGATCGGCCAGGCTGCCGCGTCACCGAGCGCACAGATGGTGTGGCCTTCGATCTGCTTGGTGACATCGAACAGCATGTCGATCTCGCGCTTTTGCGCATTGCCTTTGACCATGCGGTCCATGACCCGCATCATCCAGCCGGTACCCTCGCGGCACGGCGTGCACTGGCCGCAGCTTTCATGCTTGTAGAACGCCGACAGCCGCCAGATGGCTTTGACCACATCGGTCGACTTGTCCATGACGATCACCGCCGCGGTGCCCAGGCCCGATTTGAGATCACGCAGGCTGTCGAAATCCATCGGCGTGTCGATCATGTCTGCAGCCGGCACCATCGGCACCGACGATCCGCCCGGAATGACGGCGAGCAGATTGTCCCAGCCGCCGCGAATGCCGCCGCAATGGGTCTCGATCAGCTCGCGGAACGGGATCGACATCGCCTCTTCCACCGTGCATGGCGTGTTCACATGGCCCGACACGCAAAACAGCTTGGTTCCGGTGTTGTTGGGCCGGCCGATACCGGCAAACCAGGCACCGCCGCGGCGCAGGATGGTCGGCGCGACCGCAACCGATTCAACATTGTTGACCGTTGTCGGGCAGCCATAAAGACCCATATTGGCCGGGAATGGCGGCTTCAGCCGCGGCTGGCCCTTCTTGCCTTCCAGGCTTTCGAGCAGCGCCGTTTCTTCACCGCAGATATAGGCGCCGGCGCCATGATGGACATAGATGTCCATGTCATAGCCGAGCTTGTTGTTCTTGCCGATAAGTCCGGCGTCATAGCACTCGTCGATCGCCGCCTGCAGCGCTTCGCGTTCGCGCATATATTCGCCGCGAACATAGATGTAGGTGGTGTTTGCGCCCATGGCGAAACCGGCGATCACGCACCCCTCGATCAGCGTATGCGGATCGTGCCGCATGATATCGCGGTCCTTGCAGGTGCCAGGCTCCGACTCATCGGCATTGATGACGAGATAGTGCGGACGGCCGTCGCTTTCCTTGGGCATGAACGACCATTTCAGACCGGTCGGGAACCCTGCCCCGCCACGGCCACGAAGGCCCGAAGCCTTCATCTCGCTGATGATCCAGTCGCGGCCCTTTTCGAGAATGCCCTTGGTGCCATCCCAATGGCCGCGCGCCATCGCGCCCTTCAGCGACTTGTCGTAAATGCCATAGATATTGGTGAAAATCCGGTCTTTGTCAGCTAACATCATTCACCTCTATCGCGGCTTCTTGCCGAAGACTTTGATGTACTCGGCCTCGCCGCCCTTGGCCAGAGCCTTGGCTTGCTTGAGCCAGTCTTCACGCTCAATGCGGCCCTTGAACTTCAGATATCCGTCGACCCATTCCCGCTCGGTCTTCTTCCACGACGCAACTTGCGCGAAGGTGTAGATTCCCAGTGAATGCAGGATCCCTTCGATCTTAGGTCCAACGCCCGAGATCATTTTCAGATTGTCCGGCTTTGCCGGTTTGGAAATTCCTGCCGGACGGTTCTTGTCGTCGGCGGACGGTGCCGCCTCGGCCTTGGCTGACGTCCCCTTCGCGGTCGCGGCAACGGCCATCGTCGGATTGCCCTTGGTCACAGGTTTGGCGGCGCGCTTTGCCGGCGTCACAGCCTTTGCTGTCGACGCCAGTGCTGCTGTCGGATTGGATTTCGTCTTCGCCGTCGCGGACGTCTTGCGCGCCTCATTGACCTTCGGCGCTTCCGTCGCGGTCGCTGCAGTTTTCGCGTCGGCCTTCACATTGGCTTTCGCGGCAGCCGGTGATTTGGTTGCAGTTTCCGTTGCCGGTGATTTCGGACGGCCTGCCTTGGTTGCAGACGGCGACCGGCCAGAAGCACCCGACGCTTTCGTGCCGGTTTTCCCGGCTGGCTTGATTTCTTCGCTCAGGCTGGTCAGCCCGCCCTCGGGGCCGGAAAAAATGCGGTCGATCTGCGGACCAGGCGTCACGTCTTCCGGCCGCCCGGCTTCAAACCGGTCGATGATATAAGCCAGCCGCTCTGGCGACAGATCCTCGTAGGAATCCTTGAAGATCATGACCATTGGCGCATTCACGCAGGCACCCTGGCACTCGACCTCTTCCCAGGACAGCGTTCCGCTCTCATTGAGGTGAAACGGCTCCGGGTGAATCTTGTTGCGGCACACTTCCATCAGCGCTTCAGACCCGCGCAACATGCAGGGCGTGGTTCCACAGACCTGCACATGCGCCCGCTTGCCGACCGGCTTGAGCTGGAACTGGGTGTAGAATGTCGCCACTTCCAGTGCGCGGATATAGGGCATGCCAAGCATATCGGCGATCACTTCGATCGCCCGCTTGGTCACCCAGCCGTCCTGCTCCTGAGCCAGCATCATCAGCGGAATCACAGCCGATTGTGCCCGTTCCTTCGGATATTTCTTGATCCAAACCTTTGCCTGCGCGGAAAATTCGCGGTTGAAGGCGAATTCCGCTGGCTGGACACTCTCTTCGGCAAGTCGACGAACGGACATGATGAACTCTTTTGTCTTATTTCCGGCCTATTTGAAGTCACTGCAAGGCGAATTGGGCATGGCGCCGATCGCCCCGGCGGTTGCGGTGTAGTCATGCATTACCGGTCAACCTCCCCGAACACGATATCAAGCGAACCAAGAACGGCTGACACGTCAGCAAGCTGGTGGCCGCGCGTAAGGAAATCCATCGCCTGCAAATGCGCAAAACCCGGAGCGCGGATCTTGCAGCGATAAGGCTTGTTGGAGCCGTCCGACACCAGATAGACCCCGAACTCACCCTTGGGAGCTTCAACGGCGGCGTAAACTGCACCTTCCGGCACCCTGTAACCTTCGGTGTAGAGCTTGAAGTGGTGAATCAGCGCTTCCATCGAGCGCTTCATTTCACCGCGCTTCGGCGGAACCGCCTTGCCATCGATTGATGACACCGGACCGACTTTCGCATCGCCCAGAAGGCGGTTGATGCAATGGCGCATGATCTTCACCGATTCACGCATTTCCTGCATGCGGATCAGATACCGGTCGTAGCAATCGCCGTTCTTTCCGATCGGGATATCAAAATCGATTTCCGAGTAGCATTCGTAGGGTTGCGACCGGCGCAGATCCCAGGCAGCGCCCGAGCCGCGCACCATCACACCCGAGAAGCCCCAGGCCCAGGCGTCTTCCAGCTTGACAACCCCGATGTCGACATTGCGCTGCTTGAAGATGCGGTTGTCGGTGAGAAGCCCCTCGATGTCGTCGCAAATCGTCAGGAACGGCTCGCACCACTTGCCGATATCCTCAACCAGTTCATGCGGTAGATCCTGGTGCACACCACCGGGACGGAAATAGGCTGCGTGCATCCGCGCGCCACAGGCACGCTCGTAAAAAACCATCAGCTTTTCACGCTCTTCCAGTCCCCAGACCACAGGGGTCATGGCGCCAACGTCCAGTGCGTGGGTGGTGATGTTCATGATGTGGCCCAGAATACGGCCGATCTCGCTGTAAAGAACCCGGACCAGCTGGCCGCGAATCGGAATCTCCATATTCAGCAGCCGTTCCACCGCCAGCGAAAATGCATGCTCCTGATTCATCGGCGCCACATAATCGAGGCGGTCGAAATACGGCAGGGCCTGGAGATAGGTCTTGGTCTCGATCAGCTTTTCGGTGCCGCGATGCAGCAAACCTACATGCGGATCGACGCGCTCGACGATTTCGCCGTCAAGCTCCAGCACCAGACGCAACACACCATGCGCCGAAGGATGCTCCGGGCCAAAATTGATCGTAAAATTGCGGACGTTATGTTCTGCCATGGTCTTACGTCCTCATCCCTTGGCTTTTTCATCGCCCGGAAGCACATAGTCCGTGCCTTCCCAGGGGGAGAGAAAATCAAAATCGCGGAATTCCTGCCTGAGCTCAACCGGTTCGTAGACAACCCGCTTGGCCTCATCGTCGTAGCGGACCTCGACAAAACCGGTGAGCGGAAAGTCCTTGCGCAACGGATGACCTTCAAACCCATAGTCGGTCAGCAGCCGGCGCAGATCCGGGTGTCCGGAAAACAGGATTCCATAAAGGTCATAAGCCTCGCGCTCAAACCAGTCCGCACCGGGAAACACTCCGGTGACCGAAGGCACCGGTGTGTCCTCGCCCGTGGTCAGATTGACCCGGATGCGGAAATTCTGCTGAGGCGAGAGCAAATGATAAACCACATCGAAGCGGTCTGCCCGGCCTGGCCAGTCAACACCGCAGCAATCGATGAAGCTGATGAACTTGCACTGCGCATCATCGCGCAGAAATGTCATCAACTCGACGATCTTGTCCGCCTGCGTATGGACAGTCAGTTCGCCGTAGGAAATCTCAGCACGGTCAATCAGCTCGGCTTTCACTTCGGTCAGATAATCCGAAAGATCAATGAGGGCTTGGCTCATGGAATTGCTCCTTAGCGCTCGATCGTGCCGGTACGGCGGATCTTCTTTTGCAGAAGAAGCAGACCGTAAAGCAGCGCTTCGGCGGTGGGAGGGCAGCCCGGAACATAGATGTCGACGGGGACAACCCTGTCGCATCCACGCACCACGGAATAGGAATAGTGGTAGTAACCGCCGCCATTGGCGCATGATCCCATCGAGATCACGTAACGCGGCTCGGGCATCTGGTCATAAACCTTGCGCAGCGCCGGGGCCATCTTGTTGGTCAGCGTCCCGGCCACGATCATCACGTCCGACTGGCGCGGAGAGGCCCGCGGCGCAATGCCGAAGCGCTCGAGATCGTAGCGCGGGCCGGAAGCCTGCATCAAGCCTTCGACCGCACAGCAGGCCAGACCGAACTGCATCCACATCAGCGAGCCGGTGCGCGCCCAGGTGATCAGCTCGTCGGTTGAAGTAACCAGAAACCCCTTGTCGGCGAGCTCGTCATTGATCTCGCCGAAAAACGGATCGTCGCTGCCGACAGGCTTGCCGGTATTGGGGTCAATAATTCCCTTGGGCGCAGGGGCCACCAATGGTGCGTTGCTCACTCCCATTCCAGGGCTCCCTTTTTCCATTCGTAGACAAACCCGACCGTCAGCACACCGAGAAACACCATCATCGACCAGAATCCCATCCAGCCGATGTCGCCGAATGACACCGCCCAGGGAAACAGGAATGCAACTTCCAGATCGAAGATGATGAACAGGATCGAAACCAGATAGAATCGCACGTCGAATTTCATGCGCGCATCATCGAATGCGTTGAAGCCGCACTCATAGGCTGACATTTTTTCCGGATCGGGATTTTTGTAGGCGACCGCAAAAGGTGCGATCAGCAAAGCCAGACCAATCACCAAAGCCAGACCCATAAAAATAGCAATCGGCACATAAGCGCCCAGAAGTTCCGTCATGACGTCCGTTCCTGTATCCGCCACCCTCGAAGCCCCTACCCTACCCTGAGGTCTGGAGCCGGCTCCTCACATGTGCGGCTGATCATGTTGCAACGCGGCGTGGTTAGCGCAGCCCGCCAAGCGGCGCAAGAGCACACGCGGTATTTGATCAGATAGTGTGAGCTTTAGCCACTCAATGTTTCGCCGCAGCGTCCATCCAATGAATTTTTTTTGAATTCCAGCCGGTCCTTGGAACATTCGGCCTTTGCCAAAAGAATCAGCTGAAAACGAAAAAACATGACATCAAACCGCACGGGCTCGCCTGGATGCGAAACGGCAAATTGCCGGCAAATCGCCCTATCTCTTTTAGGCACCTGATTCCGTCTTCCAGCCATTTGCTCGCACAGCAAGATCCGGCCATATCAGGGAGACGCGCCTGTCGCCATCAAGCGCGGATCAGCAGGTGATCAGCGGGCAGCTGCGTATGGCACATTTTCTTGCAGCCGACGGCCTGTTTCCAAAGAAATACCGGAGCCAGAAACGAAAAAAGCCCGGAAGAACCGGGCCTTTTCGAAAATGTGTCCATTTCCCGATGAGGAGAAATGGCGCGAGTGACGGGACTCGAACCCGCGACCTCCGGCGTGACAGGCCGGCACTCTAACCAACTGAGCTACACCCGCGCATTTTTCAAGCGGAACAGTGTGTGACCGCCGTTCCGTGAGCGGTGAATTACGGGGTTCGCACTGCACTGTCAAGCGTCGATTGCGAAGGAAATTCGACAAAATTCAATCTTGTTGAAAAAGCGCCTTCGCGAAGCAGCGCCGGAATATGGTGTGGCGCAGTTTGTTGAGGAATTGATGTCGATTTGCGTTGTTTTTCTCTTGCGGATTTTTTGCGAACCCCCTAAAGCATGCGCCACCGAACTGGGGGCGATTAGCTCAGTTGGTAGAGCGCCTCGTTTACACCGAGGATGTCGGGAGTTCGAGTCTCTCATCGCCCACCATCGGATCTCCTTGAAATCATTGGAAGTCCTTGCGCCACAAGGCGCTTGTCCCAAATTGATGTCACAAATCGTGTCACAAAAATGGGTCGAACATGGCTGGCTAACCTCAGCACTGGAAAGAACGCAACGGGCGATATTCCGCCCGAGTCGTCGTTCCGGAGAACTGAAGGCCATATCTAGACGGCAAGCGTGAGCTTTCTCCAGGGGCACGGGTCTTTGCACGTTGTCCCTGATAGGAGATAAAGGGTTACTCATCAACGGCTCAATCAAAATGCGTCGAGGCTCGGCCTGCGCTTGAACACACCGTACATTGACCGTAAGAGGCACGGAATATTGATCTGCACCCGTGGAGGCTTTGATGCTCAAACAAATACGCCGCCACTTCAATGAAAAACGAAATCCACATCTAAAGCTTCAAAGACTCGAATACCGCCGCTGGCGCAGCGACAGTGGCGAGAGCCTGCGCACCCGATTTCCCGGCCTGACCCCACAATCCGTAGTTTTCGATATTGGTGGCTTCCGTGGCACCTGGACCGACGCAATTTTTGAATATTACGGCTGCCAGGTTCAGATTTTTGAACCTCATCCCCGTTTCGCTGCGGAGCTTGAGGCAAAATATGCCTCCATTCCGCAGATCACAGTCAACGCGTTTGCGCTCGGTAGAGACGACGGCGGCTTCCTGATTTCGGACCAAGGCGACGCCTCCTCTGCGCTGAAGCAAGACGGTCGCAGGCTGACTGCACGCGTTGTGGCCACACGCGACTTCATGGCCACTTTTGAGCCGTCAACCATCGATCTGGCCAAGATCAATATCGAGGGCGGCGAGTACGAACTGTTGCCTGCGCTTCATGAGGCAGGCCAACTCGGAAGGTTCAAGCTGCTTCAGATCCAGTTTCATCTGTTCGATAAGAGCCATATCGCTGCGCGGGACCAGATACGCGAAACACTGTCACTCACCCACCAGTGCGATTGGAGTTATGATTTCATCTGGGAACAATGGCGCCGCAAATGCGAGCGGGATTGACAGAGGTGGCTCGGTAAATCTGCACAGCTAGGATAAGTGGAACTTTCGCCAGACTTTGGCTTAAATGCCGGAAACAGGAGAGACCATAGCGAGACGACCACGCCGGAACCACACACCAGCTTTCAAGGCAAAGGTGGCGCTTGCCGCCATCAGGGGCGAACAGACGCTGGTGGAATTGTCCCAGCAGTTCGATGTTGACCTGAGACCCGAGTTCCCTCCAGCTTTCGGTAGAGTCTTGGTGCTCTTTGCTCTGGGACCGAACTTTGGACCGCCGGGGAATAGAGTTTTCCGGCTCTTGAGCCTGCCCCGAATGCTGGACCGCATGCGGCGGATTCTCTCGGGCTATGATCCGGTAGGCTGGTTGGGGTTGCCGATGGATTTCATCAGCGTCGTTGCCCGTTCAGTGTGGTTTCAGGACGTTTACGTTGATTTTGGGCGCACACAAGACCCAAGACAACGGCGAATGTATACGTTAGCTCCTCCATTACACCATAAAACATAATGCAACATGAAACATACAACGCAAACAAAAAAGACTCATTCCTCAACAAATTCCACGATCGAATCATGCGCAACAGCGGAAATACAAGAGATATAGAAAGTATAAATAACCCAATTACACCCGAAGACACAAGAAAGAATCGATACAAACTTAGAAAGCTGCGTGGCGATCGCCCCTCAACCAAAAATTGTATCTTAATATGACCCAAACCTAGTCCATGCCCAATCCAACTAATTCCCAGTAACTGAGACAGGCCGATTGAACCAGCGCGGTTGGTTCCGGCCTCCCCAGCGGCAATTACCCCCCCCAACCTATCGCTGATGAATAACCACACTAAGCCAAACGGCGAATATTCGCTTGTGTCAACGATACGATAGCCATTCGAATGCTCATATCCCCGCACAAGTATGTAGAAAACTCCAATTCCGATTAGCACATTTGCCATCACAGGTTGCCAGCCGGCTTTTTCCCGCTTGATGAGCCAAATAGCGATTACCAGAAGTACACCGATCGACAAGGCCAACGCGGCGGCAAAACTGCCTGTCAGCATAACAGCACCAAGAATGATTCCTGCCCATGGCCGCTTTGGCTGTGTTTTCAACTGCCTGAATGCCAGCATCAACGGAACCAGCATCCAGTCGGCAAACATAGAGGGTTCTTGAAATGGGCCCATGAGGCGATGAAAGGGATAGGTAAATAAAACTGACTGAGGGCCTTCATATGTGCCAGCCCTTGTCCTTGGGATCTCCGGCCAGCCGTTAAGGTGGGCGAAATAGCAGTAAAAGCCATAGAGGCTGAAGATAACCCCCGTTAGAATGACAACGTTCAGGAAGCGCTCGCGATGCTCAGCATCGAGATTAATCAAGGAGATGACAATACCAATGAAAAAAACAATTTTTAGAATGCGCAAAGCTACAAATTTATAGATGTCTAAGCTTACGCTTTCAAATGAGTGAAGGTGGTAAAGGGTTACTGAGACCGACCAAACAAATAGAAGAATAAAAGGCCATATCTCGATCGGTACAGTAAGACGCCGTGCCACAATGAACGGCAATAATGACAGCGTGGGAAGGATCGCAGCGAACCATTGGACTGGTATGGAACCAATGCTATAGCCTCCGAGGCCGCTCAGCAGAAAACCGATTGAGGCGAGAACCAATGCCTGCTGCTGCGCTGCAGCCGCGCTACTTGCAAAACTTGTCACTTAGTCCCCTTTTCTCTCCCTACCAACTACCACACGTACGAAAACTCGCAACAGAGTGGTGTCCTAGCAAAGGCATCTTCAATCTTGCGACCAAACGGTTCGGCGCACGTATTCAATATAGCTCTCCACGATGCGCAGCACCTGCTGAGAGACGGCCGGGTTGTGGTAGTCCTCGACGCGGCGCCGCTCCTGATCCCCCCGCGAGCGCCGCTGATCAGTAGTGATTCTGATCGCATCGAGAACGCGCTGCTTGGTCATACCCGCCATTATCAATGTTCCTGCATCCATCCCCTCGGGACGCTCATGAGCATTACGGATCATTACCGCGGGGAAATCCAGCAAGTCGCTTTCCTCGGTCAGCGTACCGCTGTCAGAGACGACGCAAAAGGCGTTCAATTGCAGACAGTTGTAATCGGAATAGCCGAATGGTTTGAGAAAGCGGATCAGGTTCGACGGAACCAGCCCCTGCAACTGATCTAATCGGCTCTTGGTGCGCGGATGTGTCGATACGATGATGGGCAAACCGTATTTGTCGGCCAGGGCGTTGAGGGTCTCTACCAAATCGGAAAGATTCTGCACGGTATCGACGTTCTCTTCGCGATGGGCACTGACCAGTATATATTGCCTCGCCTGAAGTTCCAGCCTGACCAGAATATCCGACGCCATGATCTTGGGACGGTAGTGTTCAAGGACTTCAACCATGTGCGAACCGGTCTTGAAGATCGTTTCTGGACGGATTCCTTCAGCGAGCAGATAGCGGCGTCCGTGTTCAGTCAGCACCAGATTAATGTCGCTGAGGTGGTCGAGCACTTTACGATTTAGTTCTTCGGGCACGCGCTGGTCAAAACAACGGTTGCCCGCCTCCATATGGAATACAGGAACCTTGCGGCGCTTGGCGGAGATGACGGCCAAGCAGGAATTGGTGTCACCATAAAGCAAGACAGCATCGGGCTTTTCGGTTTCTATGGCAGCATCCGAGCGTTCGATAACTCGACCAATTGTTTGGGCGGCATTCGAGCCCACGGCATCAAGAAAGATATCGGGTTTACGAATGCCCAGATCATCAAAGAATATCTGGTTCAACTCATAGTCGAAATTTTGACCGGTATGAACCAGGACATGGTCTGTAAACTTGTCGAATTCGGCAATCACCCTGCTCATCTTGATGAGTTCGGGCCGGGTGCCGACAATGGTCATAACCTTATAGGGCAAACTCTTCCCTCACATACTCGAGTCCGGACAACAGTTCGATGACACCCGCAACATCGATGCGATGTGTGTTGTGGGATGTGTAATCATCAAGCAGTGAGATTTTCGCCTCACCTTCGCTAAAGTATTTAGAATAGTTGAGGCCTCGATTATCGGCCGGAATACGGTAGTAAGACTCCATATCAACGGCACGGGCCATTTCTTCTCTGGACACAAGGGATTCAAAGAGTTTTTCACCGTGGCGAGTACCGATGAGCCGCGTTTCAAGATCAGTCCGACCGGCAAGCACCTTTAGCGCCTGAGCAAGGTCGCCGACTGTCGAGGCGGGTGACTTTTGCACGAAGATATCGCCCTGCTGGCCGTTGTTGAACGCATAGAGCACAAGATTTACCGAGTCTTCCAGCGACATGAGAAAGCGGGTCATATGCGGATCAGTCACGGTAAGGGGTTTGCCCTGACGGATCTGCGATACAAAAAGCGGAATGACCGACCCCCGCGAAGCCATGACGTTCCCGTAGCGCGTCGCGCAGAAGACGGTTTCATTATCGCGTTGCAAACGCGCCTTTGACACCATGACCTTTTCAGCCATGGCCTTGGAGATTCCCATGGCATTGATCGGGTAAACTGCTTTGTCCGTAGAAAGAACAACCACACGCTCGGTGCCGGCGTCATGAGCGGCCTGAAGCACATTCTCGGTGCCCAACACATTGGTGCGGACCGCTTCCATGGGATAAAATTCGCAAGACGGAACCTGCTTTAGCGCGGCAGCATGGAAGATGAAATTGACACCTTTGACTGCTTGAGCCACGCTATCCCGGTCGCGAACATCGCCAATATAAAAGCGCAGTTTGGGATTGTTGAAGGCAATCCGCATATCTTCCTGTTTCTTCTCGTCGCGGCTGAAGATACGTATTTCGCCGACATCAGTATCCAGGAAACGCTTTAAAACCGCATTTCCGAAGGAACCCGTTCCTCCGGTTATTAAAAGTGTTTTGTTGGCGAACATTAGTGCTTTTCCATATGAAAGTCGCGCATTCTGTCGATCAGCTCGGGCCATGAGGCTGCCTGATAGCCGGTCGCGGCGGCAAACCGACTGCCATTAAGCGACCGGTCGATAACTAGCGCATCGTTAGGTTCGATATCTATCCCTTTGCCATAGGAAGAGTTGACCAGTTGCAGCAGGTCATACTTGGCAATCGGCGCGGCTGCTACATGGTAAAGGCCATGAAGCTCCGGTTTTGGAAGAACAAATTCGTCAATGACCCGAGCGAGTTCGAATGTCGGCAAGCCCGAAAAAAAGGCGCGTGTATAGCCGCGCACTTTCTGGTGCTGCGACAGAAACCAACCCACAAGACCATGGGAACTTTCGAGTTCCTCGCCGATGATTGAGGTACGCAATGTGATCGCGTGTGGATAGTCGACCTCGCCCAATAGTTTCGATCGCCCGTAAAGGTCGCCCGCATCAGGAAAATCCTGCTCGGTATAAAAGCCGTTGCTGCCGGAGAAGACGCAGTCTGTACTGACATGTACCAGTCGCGCACCGGCAAATCCACAGAGCCTGGCCAATCGATGCGGCAACAGGGAATTGATCGGCAGGACCACGAGAGGGTCATCCGCCTGCGCCAGCTGCTTAATCAAGCCGATGCAATTGATCACAGCATCTGGCTTCACGCGATGGAACAGTTGCAGAAGGCCGTCGGTGTTCTCCACATCCACCCCGGTGATAAGGCGTTCGGCTGGCAAGCTGCTGAAATGGCGCACGCCGCCGGCAGACCGAAAACTGCCGTAGACCTCGTGAACTCCGCTGGCAGACAAGACGCGCATCGTAGCGCTGCCCAACATACCCGAAGCCCCTAGTACAAGAATTCTCAAGTAGCCTTCTCCCATGCGACGATCTTGCTTTTCAAAAGCGCAATCAGATCAGTAGTCAACTTCTCGGGTGCGAAGTTCTGCTCGAAGTATGCAGTGCCCCGTCTGCCCATAGAATGGCGCTCCGCATCCGACATCCCATGAAGCTTCAGAATAGCACTGGCCAAGGCTTTCGCATTTCCAGCGGGAACACAGATGCCCGCCTTTGCCTCTGCTATAATTTTTGCCGGTTCACCGTCAAGTGCCCCGATGATAGGGCGGCCGGCTGCCAAATAGGCTTGTACCTTGCTGGGAATGGTGAGGCTAAAAATCGGCTGAGCCGCCAGTGTCACCAACAATACCGCAGCTGCCTCAAATAAATGAGGCATATCCGAAGCAGGAAATCGCCCCGCAAATTCAAGATTTTCCAACCCTTGGACAGCAGCGCTTTCGGCCATCCATTTTTCACGGCTGCCGCTGCCAACCAATACAATACGGATGTCCGACTTGACCTTTAGCAATCGAGCAACCCGTAGAATGGTTTCCGGGTCTTGAGCCGTACCAATATTGCCCGCAAAGACGACGGAAAAACTTCCACGAAGCTTGTTTGCCAACTCAGACGCGCGTGGGCTGGCGGCGGCTTTCGGCGGCCTCTGATAGAGGTTTGGATAATAGACAATTTTTCGGGGATCGTCGCAAAGCGTTTCGACCCGCGCCCGAAATGCCCGCGACTGGATCAGAATTTGGCTCGCGGAATTATAGATGCGTCGTACAAGGGTGCTGGTTATGGCCAGCAGTGCCTTGTTGGACACGTAGCCTGTGGCACTAAGGCTTTCGGGCCACAGATCCTGGACCCACACCACGAGCGGTGCCTTCTTCACGCTAGATAGGACCATACCTGCCAACGCCTGAAGCAACGGCGAGATGCCATAGACCAGGACTGCATCGAAAGCTTTCCCCTTCAGAGCGAACGGACCCAGGATGCTGGCGGCAGATAGGAAGGAAAGATAGTTCAGCGCCAATCGCATGCGGGAATTTTGGCCACGCGCGACAAGAGGTACTCTCACCACATCCACGCCGTGAAAACTTTCCCGTTGCACGCCGCTGGCCCGGTAACCAGAATGGATATCGCCACCGGGATAGTTGGGCTTGCCAGTGAGCACCGTAACCTCGACACCGCGCGCTTGGAGCAGGCGCGCAATATCGTTGATAACAAATGTCTCAGGCCAAAAATATTGCGAGATGATCAGAAGACGCATCAACGCGACTCCAGCAGGACGGCCAGGAAAGCATTGGCAGAGGGCACTTCCTGCAGGGCCATGTCTTGGAAACTATGGCGCAAGAGAGCCCGGGCAATAGAGAGGCTCGACTCGGGGTCGAATGTCTGCATTGGCACGACCAGGTCGCGTACATAGTCGCGCTCGGCAGCTACGATATCCAAACCGGCGCGCTGCGCCTCTATAAGGGGCAACCCAAAGGATTCGAAAAGCGATGGATAGATCAGCGCCTTTGAACGGCCATAGAGGTCTGGCATCGCCTCCGGTTCTACCGACGCGTTGGAGATGCGAAGCGAGCTCTTCGCAACGCGCTGCTTAATCCAGTTGAGCAATTGGAAATCGCGACTCTCATCGAGAGTCAGCCGAAGGGATGGAAAATGGTCCAGCTCGGCAAGTCTCTCCCACGCCTCGACAAGCCGCCGATGGTTCTTATGGCCTTCGCCCGAGGCAGCATAGAGGTAGTCATACTCCTGGGGTGGATTGAGATCGGTTGCGTCAATCTGCGGGGCAAATGGCGCAACCATTGCACTACGGCCGAGGCTGGTGCGTACTTCCTCTGCTACCGATGCGGTCTGCACCAATACCGTCGAGTCGCGCAAGCAATTACGCAGCCAAAGACGCTCCACCATGACGCGCAACCTAACCTGCCATGCAAGCCCACTCAGTGAGCGCCGGGCTGTCAGATAGCGATTTTGCAGATAGACGAAAGTGCGCGTTGTTGTTGGAAAAAGCGGTGGCAGATTGCCAAAGCACAACAGAACATCGTCCGGCTCACACAAATCAGGCAAGGATTTTTCAGCTACAAACCGCGACACTAGCGTTGACTTTACCGGAATGATGCGAAGCGTGGGGGGCAGCGTATCCGGTAAAGCCAGGCGATGATCAACCAATGCCACAGTTGGCCCCGGGGTCGCGGCCAACAGCGCCAGCAGCAGCGTTCGCCCGCCCCCCTGATGCACATTGGTCGCGTTGATGATCAGCTTCAAGTGCCGCCTCGGGGCCGTGCCAGAACCATTAGCGTTTCGCCGCCGAGAAGGCGCGCACCAAAATCTCTGTCCAGCATGAATATCGCACGCCGCATCAAACCCATGATCTTGGTTTTCAGGCCACGGTTCGGTGAGTTCAGAGAGGCCCCGGTAAAGCGGGCTTCAATAACATCGTAGCCACATTCCTCCATTAAAGCGAGCACAAGGCCTTTGGTGTAGAAATGCAGATGCCCAACCTTGTCACGAACATGGAGCAACGGCTTTTCACGCAGTACGCTCGATACGGATAGATCAAGTGGAAAATGCAACACCAGATGGTCAGCTCTGTCCCGCAGGCCGGTAAGGAAATCCCACGGATTGCCGACATGCTCCAAGACATCCAGCAGCAGGATTGCATCGGCCTTGCGTCGCGTGGTGGCATGGAAGTCGGCAAGCTCGAAACGAATTCCCTGAGCCACAGGAGCGGCCCAGAAAGACTCGGCAGCTGGCGCAATGTCGTAACCAAAATAATTGGCCTCAGGCATTAAGTGGCGCAGAGCAACCAAAACTGCACCCGAGCCGCAACCGACTTCCACCACATCATTGGGAGCGAGGCCATGATCGCTGAGAATGCGCGCGACATTGGCAGCCTTCCAGCCTGAATCACCGCTGTCCCAATCCGGGTTCTTCTCCGCGTAATCCCCGTTCAGGTAACGCGATATGGTCGGATCCTCGGATTGCATAACACCCCCTTCGAGTCGCGGAAAAAATTCTACCCGGCATGCCTGCCACCGGGTTTAACAAGGCTCCGTATGGTCCAGAGCAGGCGATGCGATATCCGATTGAACATTGCATTGAAGAGCAGTCGCAAAGTGCGAATAGAAATAAGAGCATTACGCCTTGTGTCAACAGCCTGCTTCAATCGATTCACGGCGATCCGAAAACGGCCTGCGCGAATATGCAACTGAGCCGAAACGAGAAAGGCACTGATCCGTGCCTCACGCGCCAGATCCGTCGGTACAGCCGTCGCCAACTGACTAGCTAGCAGATCGTCAATGATCAGTATCACCTCGTCGGCCCGAGATTCGGTGGTAATCGAGTAGGTCTGAGAGCCAGGATGCACACGAAAATTGGCGAGGACTTGTGGAATGCGCTTTATGGGGCCAGTCAAGCCCATGCGCAGCCAGAAGTCATAATCAGGCATCTGGCGAAACTCGGGGCGCCAAGGACCTACCTGTCGATATGATGACCTACGGAAAAAGGCGCCGGGGCCGATGGGGCAGATGACATTGCTCAACATGGCGGCGTAATCGAAATCGGGTGCCTCAACCCGACGCACCACGTTGGATGCCGGGTCGATGAGATTGAAATCGGGATAAACGGCAGCGAGCGCGGAGTCGGCCTGCAGAGCAGCCACGGCAATCTCGACCGCCTGCGTTTCTAGGTAGTCATCGGCACTGAGATAGGCCAGTATCTCGCCCCTTGCCTCGTCCCATCCGCGCGCCAGCGTCCGAGACTGACCGGCATTATCTTGGGTGAACCATCGGAAATCACCGTTGAGAGTTGCCAGCACCTGGGCCGTACTATCGGTCGAACCGTCATCGATGACGATAATCTCTATTTGCGGATAGCTCTGTTTCAGAACGCTTCGCACAGCCTCTTCTAGGTAACCGGCATGATTGTATGCAGGAATAACCACAGTGACCAACGGTAGGTTGATGGATGCTTGTTCGTTCATGACTGATTGGCCTTGAGGATCCAGTGATCGCGACCAGCATTGACGCAGCTGATTGCTGGCTCTGCACCAGCCTGAATTCGGTAAGTCGCGACTGTACCTTCGGACATCGCTTCGATCGAGCCCCCCTTGAGCGCTTCCAGTTTCGCGGCCAGTTCAGGGAAGACCGTGGTATCGACAACAGCATAGCGGAAACCGCGTTGCTGGAGCCAGACCTCCAGATCGGGCGCGGCAACTGCTGTGGAAAGTTCGCGACCTTGATCCCGGCACTGGAGATGGGACGCATCCAGCCAGAAGGCGTAATAGGTTGCCACCAGTATACGATCTTCAGGCGCCGCGCCTTCTGACAGCTGCCTCAATGGAACGCACTCAACGCTGGCACCTATACAGGTCCGGTCTGCCCCTTTGTAAGCGGCAGCGACGCCGGAAGCCAGCGGCAGCAATTGCCAACTCGACGCACCGATGGCTGCGAGGACTGATATTGCAATTCCAAATTCAAGGAACGCTGGGCGATCGCGGTCGCGTAACAGTTGCTCAATTCTGACAACAAAGTACGGCACCAACAGCAGCAGCGAAGCCAGAATATAGCGTGGTGCGATGACCGAGGGTCGCAGGACGACCCAGGCGATCACTCCGGCAATCCCTGCCATGGCCAGTACTCCGCTCACGCCTGTATGCGAGCCGAGTTTTCCACGCGCCAGCAGCAGTAACGGAAGAAAGCAAAGGAACAGGAAGGAAAGCCCACCACCCTGCATGGGGTAGCGACCGTAGATCAGCGCCAGAGGATAGGTCAGCACGATCCGCCAGGTGGTCTCCACCGAGAACCAAACCTGATTAAGATACTCACCTTCTTCATTCCCTCCAATGAACGGCGCCAGAGGCGCTTGAAATAACACGGCATTCTTGAGCAATTGCGGCAGCCAACCGATTAAAGTGGTCAAGCCCATGATGATGCCGGATACCGCGAGAATTCGGAGAAACGCTGTAAAGCCCTGTCCTTGTGAACGGCGAGCGGACCGCCAGATCAGCAGGACCAGCAAAGACGCACCGAGCGACGGTATAAAGGAGAACTTGGCGACGATCGCCAGCCCGGCAAAAAGACCGCTAAGCGCAAAAGACAGATAGCCGCGTTCGTCATCCCCCCCGACAACAAGCCAGTAAACAGCGGCAAGACCGAATCCCGTTGCCAACAGGTCCACCTTGCCGTCGAACATGTAGATATGAACAGTACTGGATGTCAGTAACATTGCGCAGGCGAGCACCATGGCGGTCGGCCCACCACGACTTGCTCCGACCAAACCACACAGCATGGCTGCATTCGCCAGTGCGACCGGAAAAATGAACAACTTGGCCGCACTGACATCAGCCAGAACCATCAGTGCGGCGAAGTGGTATTCGGCAGAGAGCCCAATCTGAGAGAAGCCCTCATAAGTGCCTGGCATCGGAATAAGTGCGCCCGCAGCGGCAATGATCTTAGGATAGACAAGGTAGAAGGCAGCAGCATCACCCTTGGGCGGGGCGAACCAGGCAGCGAAAGCAAATCCCAGCGCCAGAAGAATCAGCAGGACTGCCATGGTCCCAATCCACCATGGCTGCCTGCGGAGTGCACCCACCGATCCGAGAAATGTGCTCCAACCGCCACGGCAGCGCAAAGCGACAACTGCAAAGACAATCAGGCCTGGGGCCAAAGACGTGGCAAGAACAGACGGCAGCAATTGGCCTGTTATGCCAAGAACGATCAGGATTGCTGCAAAGATCGCGGTTCCAAGAAGGAAAGCACTGCCAAGGGCGACATATTCAAAAGCTGCCGAGCCCTTGCCTGTTAAACCGCGCGCGCCGGGCGCGACGGGCGGCACCACGAGCCAACCATAGCCGAGACAAGCAAGGCAATAGAGCGAAGATGCAGCCACTGAGCAAGTAAAGTTCATCTCAATCATAAACCGATTGACTGTAGAACCACGGGTAGATGATCTCGCGTAATTGCCAGTAGCCTTCCGGAAGCGATTCCGCCAATCCACTTTCTGGTGGAATCATGACGAGAATGAATACGGCCATCACCAGCCCAGTCCAGACTAAATACAGAAGGCCGCCAAGTCGGCGACGCCGATTGAGCGCGCTATGCTGCATTTCGGCTTTCCTTGGGACGCAGGACATAAAATAGCCCGCCGATCAGGGTCGACCCGACCAGGGTGATTAGATGAAGCAAGACAATGAAGGCCAAGGCCGGAGACCCGGTTATGCCGACCAACGCTAACGCACTGACGCCGAAATATTCATAGGTCCCTACAAAACCAGGCGATGCGGGAACCATACTGCCAATTGCCAAGAACAGCAGGACAAAGAGTGCGTTACCCAAAGGGATTTGCAGACCAATTGATGCAGCGGTCAGATAGACGATGCCAACTTCAAGCGACCATATGACAACAGTCAACACAAGGAACGATGCTGCGTGGAGCGGACGGAACATGCCCTCGATACCATCAAGGGCGGAATTTGCCATTTTAAGCGGCCGCTCGCGAAGAGAAACAGGAAGATAGGTGGTAAAAAAGCGTAAGATATCAAGCATCCAAACACGCCCGATTGTGTGCGACAAAACCAAGACAAGCAGAACCGCAAGGACTGCAGCAGCAACGGTTACCCCAGCGGTCTTCAACCATCCCGGCAAAGCTGGATAACTCAGCAGGACCAATGCCAGGATACCGAGTGTTGCCAGTAGATCGAGAACCCTCTCTGTGATAAGTGTGGCGAAGACCTTGGTTCGGGACATCTGCTCGGTACGTCCGAGTTCGAGCGCCCGACCGAAATCTCCGGCGCGAGCAGGCAGCACATTGTTAAATAGATAGCCGATCATCAAAGCACTCAGGCTGGGCCAATAGCGGATAGGTGGATCATGCTTGACGAGCAGGCGCCAACGCTGAGCACGAATAGCAAAGGAACCAAGAATGAAGAACGGCACAGGCACCAAAGGCAGCACATCAACATTACGCAGCGTGGTTGTGATATCACCCACATCGAATTGCCGCACGATATAGGCCAGCGCAAGCCCGCTTATGAATAGACCAATAATGGTGCCGAGATTATGTCTTAGTTGCCGCATCTGACTTCTTCGCTGCTTTGGACAAAACCTCGACGATGTCGCACGCCACCAGATCCCAGTTGAGGTAATTCGCGACGAAATACCTGCCACCAGTGCCGACTCGCTCACGCAAGGCGGCGTTCTGCAACAAATCGGCTATGCGCGCGGCGATGGCCACAGGATCATTATTAATACTCTGAACCACATGCTGATAATCACCGAGTATATGCGTGCCGAACAGATCGAGAGGAGTATTTACCACAGCCGGCACTCCCAAGAGCATAGCCTCGATTGTGGCCGTTCCCATCCCAACATATTGGCCAGTCAAGGAGGAATAGAATAATGTGGCACCGCCCAAAGCGGTCAATACCTGATCATGAGGCATCTCGCCGGGAAACTCCACTCTCTCGGCCACCCCCAAATCAGCCGCCAGCCGGATGGCGGCATCATAGTAGACATGGCCAATAATGCGCAGCTTCAGATGCGGATACCGAGATGTGAGAAGGGCAAAGGCCCGAACCAATGGTACGAAGCTCCGCTGTTCGCTGACAGCTCCGACGCAGATTATATACTCGGTGCGGGTATAGTCATGCCTATGAGCCAGAAGCCGTTCCGGCTCGCCATTCACACCATAGTTGACGATGTCGATCTTGCGATCCGTTTTCGCGCCTTGTACGTCAAGCAGGTATTGGCGGATTTGCATGTCCCAAGCGATAATCCGGTCGCAAAACGGCAACACAAACGAACCCACTATCATCCGGTCGAGCAGGTTGAGTATCTTGTTGCGCCGGGGATTAAGCGACTGCAATTGAGTGCCGATGGAACACACCAGCGGTATTCGTTCCCTGCGCGCGGCAAGTATCGCCGGAAAAGCGATGTCCAGATAATGATTAACCAGCAGTATCACCTCTGCGCCGCTGTGGCGCACGATCCGGTGTATCTTCGACCAGTTGCCGGGGTAGAATGAAGCAATCTGGAAGTGCTTGAAGAACCCCTTCATCGGCAGACGGAATGCCGGAAGGCGATGTACGGTAAGGCCATACTCTTGCTCATTGCCTCCCTTCTCACCCAGGGTAATGATCTCTACATGATGACCGTATTGCTGAAGCTTCCTGGCCAGATTAAGCATATAGAAAGCCGTACCGGTTTGCATCGGCGGGAACATGCCGCCGATCAGAATGATCTTCATCTAGCTGCCCCCAATGGCCTGGCCGGTACGCCACCGACCGTACTATTAGTCGCCACGTTGCTCGTCACAGCAGCACCCATGGCAATCATGCTACCATTTCCGATGACTACACTTTCGCGAATCGAACTTCCGGTACCCAGATAGCAACTGCGACCAATCTGGACACCACCAGATACCATCACGCCGCTGGCCAGGATTGACCAGTCGCCCACCTGAACCTCATGGTTTAGAACCGATCCTGACAGGATTGTGACATGACTTCCAATTTGAACGCCTGATAGAACGACTGTGTTGGGGTACAAAATGGAGCCGTCACCTATCTTCACATCGGATGCAACAATAGCGGCCGGATGTGCCAGTGTTTCAAATCGTTTCGGATCAAGTCCTAGCCGATCATAGAGTGACTCTCGCCCCCGGAAACTACGTGGACTGCCGAGGCAGTCAACGAACTGGACGTCGTGATCACATGTGGTGTCCAAGCCGCCGAGTACCCTCACGCCCCAACGCAAGCTGCCAACCGAAAGCGTATCGTCAAGAAGGCCGACCACTTCGTAGCGATGACCCTGAGTGTTGATCGCTGCAATAATTGTCAATACGTCGGCGCATGTGCCACCACCGCCTACCAGAATGAGTTTGCGCGTGCGGTCCATCTTGTTTTTACAGCCGGTTGGCCCTGTACCACTCCGCCGTTCGGCGAATGCCCTCTTCGAGATCGACTTTGGCTTTGAACCCGAGCAAATTTTCTGCTTTCCGTGTTTCAGGGATGCGCAGCTCAATATCGGCCGAAAGTGCTGGCTTGAACTGAATCTCCGAAGACGATCCGAGAACCCGGCATACGGTTTCGGCAAGACCGAAGATAGTGGTCACAGCGCGCGCATTTCCGACATTAAAAGATTCGCCGATAGCTTCGGGCTTATCCAACGCCAGCATGAGGGCATCAACCATGTCGTTGATAAAGCACCAAGCGCGGATCTGCGTACCGTCGCCATAGATCGAGATGGGCTCATTGTTCAAAGCTTTGCGGATGAAAATCTGAATAGCGCCCTCCCCTGTCTGACCAGGTCCGTAGACATTGAAAGGACGCAACGTCACCACCGGAAGCTGGTGTTCGCGGAAATAAGCATGCGCAAGATGCTCACCTGCGAGCTTACTGACGGCATAGACCCAGCGAGCCTCGCCAGCAGATCCGGCAACCGCTTGATTTTCCTCGCTCACGCGATAGGCCATGCTGCCGAAGACCTCGGAGGTGGAAAACTCCAGAACACGATTCTTCACACCGGCATCGGCGGCCGCGCGCAGAACATTGGCCGTGCCGATCATATTGACTTCCATGGTATTCACTGGCGAACGAAGCACAGTGTCGATGCCAGCAATCGCGGCAGCGTGGACCACAATATCGGCGCCTTCGAAAGCCGAGCGTACGGCCGGGTAGTCTAGAATGTCACCCTGCAGTAGCGATACGTTCGGATGTAATCCGCCCTTGTCATACTGGATCGTGTTGCGCGCCAGATTATCGAACAGAACGATCTGGTTGGCCTCAGCCAAACGCTGTGCCAACGTCGACCCAATAAATCCGGCTCCGCCGGTTATAACAATACGCATACGTTCAATGGTCACTTTGGAGCCTTCCGGAATCTAAAACCAAGAACGAACTTGGTAAGCATGGTTTTCACTGCGTGGCGGTCTGCGCCCGTTAGCCCAAATTGCCAAACGAAAGCGCAACAACATATGAGCCCGATTAGTCTAGCTGGCACTGAGGGCAGATCGCCGGAGAAAGCTGGCATTGTAAAGACGAGGCCCGCAACTATCAGGCCAGCTAACACACTTCCTATTGCAAGTGAACTGGGAATGCTAAACGGCACACGGAAGTAGCGCCCACCCCAGACCACGTGTCCTGCGAACACAATGCCGGCGGCAGTAAACGCGGCCAGCGCTGCACCCAGGATGCCCAACCAAGCGGTCAGAATCAGAGAGAGACCTAGGTTAACCAATGCCCCGCAGAAGCTGAGTGTAGCCGCCATTCCGGTGCGCTTGCCGAGATAGAGACCGGGGGCAAAGATGTAGGCAGAAAGTAGCATAGAGGTGCCAGCGAGGATCGGAAGCACGGTGCTGGCGCCGTGGAAGTTGGGCTCAGTCAGAAGCTCGATGATCTCTGTGGCAAACAAGCCAAGCCCCCCGATTACGGGAGTCATGGCTACACAATAAATCCGAAATATCTGAGCCAGACGCCCTGGGGTGTCCGGGGACCGCCAAGACTTGTAAACAAGGGGAGACAGCGCGGCTTGCAATCCCACGGTGAGAATTCCCACAGTCGATGCCAGTCTCGCGGCGACACCATAAAGGCCTAGAGCGTCCGCGCCAAGCAAGCTTCCAACAGTAATGCGATCGACATAGGTGCTGGCAAAAATCGCAGTGCTAGAGAGCACCAGCGGCAAAGAGAAGCGAAGCATTTGGCGCAGGGCAGACGTGCTGATGCGACCAGCTTGAAGCAAACCTTCAGCCATTAAGAGCGCTACCGACAGACCCACAGCGGCACCCACCAACTGTCCAAGAAAGACGCCGAGCACTCCCAGCTCAGTGAATGCAACGAGGGAAGCGCCAAAGACCGCCCCAAATATCAAGTAGGCTGCACTTGCCAACACATACGAGATGGGTCGCAATTGCCAACGCAATACATCAAGTGAGATAGCGAACAGCCCATTCAGAGCGATAGCCCAAAGAGCGACTATCAACGCACTTGAATTTTCCAGACTACGAAACAACCATGCCGACAGAGGCCCCGAAAATACCGATCCCGTTCCAGCAAAAATAACGTAGCAGAACGCGGCAAAGTAGAATGCGGTGGTCGGATAACGATTGCGGTCTTCAACATCCGGGGTGTCGGCAAAATAACGCCCCATGCCCTGCGCAATCTCCAGCGCCACGGTAAGATTGGCAAGGGCAGCCAGAATCACGACCGTCTCAACGAGACCGTACTGAGCGGCAGCGAGGTAATGAGTGTAGACGGGTATCAGCAATAGCTGCTGCCCTCGCACCAATAGTGACGACACACCATAAAGAAGAGTATCTCGGGGGAGTGTGCTGAAACTCAACGCATGTCCTGGCCTGCGGCAAATTCTACGAAACGGCGTTCTAAATCCGGCTTATGACGAAGGCCGAGAGAAGCAACACCCTTTAGTTCGATCATCGCCGCCACATTTGCCCGAGCTTGATTCTCGCTAAGACCAATGCCACGGATGTACTCCAGTTTGAGTGGGTCCAGGATCCAGCCGTCAGGAACTTTTCTGAGCAACTCGAACATTCGTTCGGCAACCTTAACAGAGCTCCATTCATTACTGACGAAGCCTTTGGCGGCCTCACCGAGACGACGGCGCTCGTCCGGCTCTTGTAGCATTCGAGCGACGGTATCGTCCATGTTGTTTGGAAGACAGAAGGCAGAGGGTGGGAGAAATGCCGTTGTGATTTCTTCTTTAGCTCGGTCGGAAAAATATCCGCCCACTACGGCTGGCCTGCCCATGGCTGCGGCTTCGGCAGGAAACGCGGCCATGGGCGTATCGGCATAAAATTGGTCGATGACGAGGTCGCATCGTGTGATGGCTTCAAAAACCTCAATGTTTGGACGCCCGGAAATCTCCTCATAATCTATTGCAAGGCCGGAATCCTTGAGTCGGTTGATAACACCTCTGATCTCCGTTGTGCCCTTTCCTGCAGCGTGCGACGGTGCATGCAGTATCCTCACTGTATCTCTGACCGGTTGAATGGTCGTGTTTATGCCGAAGGGCACTTCCGTAGGCAAACCGATGGCATAAAAGTTTACGAAGGGTCGCGACAGAAATTGGGCGTAACTCGGTGCACAAAGCACAAAGCTGGCATGTCGTTCAACCTTTCGTACGAAGTTTAATCTCGTTTCGGTGACGACACTGTGCGCCTCGGCAAGCACCGCTGCCTGGTTCTCTGTTCTTGACACAGTTGGAGTTAAACCGTAGTCGGCCGGGCTGAAGAAGCCGTCGATATAGGGTGGCCGGGCATCGGTTCCATGAAGTGTATAAATTACCGTTTTACCAAGCCATTTGAGCAACGGCAACTCACGGAGACCAAAAAAACTGGAGCCGGCACCCATTATGAAGACATCAAATCTCCAGATTGCCCAGATAAAGAGCATGAGCCTGGTCACCACCACAGGAATAATCCATAGATGTCGCGAAAGGCGGCCGTCCGCTACAGCACCCACCCGCTGCCTCACCGCCCATTGAGCTAAACGGCCGAGCAAGGGCATCGTTGCGCCGGATGCATAGTCGAAGCGATGCGCATGCAACGAGACATGTACTGCGTCGACCCCAATTTGCTGGAATCCCGACTGGAGGCGCGAGAAGAACCCGGAGACTTCGGTCAGACCCAAAAAAATGCGTATACTGGCGCGTTCCGGATTCATCGCTTTAAAAACTCTGACGGCACTATGACAACCTCATTCGAACTGAGCGTATAAGGTTAGAAGGCGCACCGCACCAGCCCTCAAATTCCACCTCCTTCAGGCGAATCTTCCCCTCCCCACAAGCGATATCTACAGAATGCTCGCCTATCGATGTGACTTGCCCGGGAACAGCACAAAATAACTCGCCATCTTCTACGATCTCCGCATCCCATATTGTCAGCTTGACGCCTTCGAACTCACAGAACGCACCGAGGTATGGTTTATTTGAGGCGTTGATCAGCCTTAACACCAATGTAGCAGGGCTCGCCCAATTTATCCGTCCGTCTTCGGGGCGCCGAGGGTAGCACCTCAATGCATCACGGGGATCCATTGATTGACGCACCAGAATGAAGTTTGGATCCTTCTCAAGAGTATTGACCGCCTCCATCATCAAATGCGGAGTGCGCTCCACCATCCAATTCCAAACAGACGTGATCTTCGTATCGTGTTGAATCGACATATAATCCCGTGTCACGATGTCGCCGTTGTCAAGCTCTCCCGGAATCATTTTGTGCACACAAAGACCAACCTTTGGTTCACCATTCATAATAGCCCAGGCTTGACATGCGTTCCCCCGATATCTTGGCAAATCACCCCCATGAGCGTTAAGGACACCAAGGGGAAACAGCGTCGTTATCGCCTCTGGGATAATATTAGAGTAGTTTATACTTACAGCAATATCCGCGCGGGCCTCTTTCAATAAATCGGATTGCGATAATATATTGGCAGACACCGAAAACGGTGCAGAGAACTGCGTCGCCAAAGCACGGAAATCCTTTACGGTCCGTGTATACTCAGGAGCTTCCTTTGAAGTGACTACACAAACGATGTCATGTCCACTTTCAGCCAGCAATAACGCTGTATTGTAAAGTATTTCTGTACGACCAATAATAGCTATCCTCACTGAGTCATCCCCTTTAGATCAACATCAGCGCCCAGTTTTAGGCACTCCAATATGCAACTTCTCGTGCCAAACCCGCCAAAGCGATGCGCGTGTAACGAGACATGTACGGCTTCGACCCCAATCCGCTGAAATCCAGACTGGAGACGCGAGAAGAAACCGGAGACCTCGGTCAGGCCCAAAAAAATGCGAATATTGGCGGATTCAGAATTCATTATTCTTTCTTGTGCGGCGCAGGTGAGCCGGATTCCAGTTGATTAATTTCGACCAGCACGGCGAAGCAGACGCGCCGGTATAGGCAAGGATCGCGGACTACTGATGATCCCAAATTCATCACTTTTCAAGGCAAGTCTCACCTTCGCTACTATACTCTCCAGTAATGCTTTTATAGCATATGTGCATAGAACTATTTTGTTATCCGTCCGGTGATTCGACCGATCCTGCTATACCGAGTTCGAGCAATGAAGGCCCCGGAGCTGCCCGAATAAATTCTATAGCTCTGATGAACGCGCTTCGGACACCTATGCCAGTGCAAACCACCGCATCGACCTGGCTCTTTGTAACAGAGGTTAAATTTCCAAGTGCTCTTATGATGCGATATGGCTGAAGGCTGTTCGAATTCAGGTAAACATGGATCGGATGGAAATCCAGAATAACAAGCCCAGAATTGCCTTTCATTATACCAGACAACTCCCAATCGGGATTCGGTCTTACGATTTCAAAATCATCTTCCCACACATATGGAATTCTATGGAGGGTTTCCCCTCCTTCCCAATAATACGTGACCGGCTCCACATTTCGAGCGTGCGGCAAAAACAGGGACAGGTCAACTTGGACTGGGGTTTCTGCTACAATGCGTTGCAGGAGGTTTGAGGTTTGTACTAGGCCATGTGTCCTGACCATTCGCGCCTCTGGCACTATGGACATGCAATGGGCGAGAACCTCTGATTCCGAGTTCCCGTGTGTGGACCCAGGAAGGAAATTGGGATGAATGCCAATCTCAAACAACTCCGGATACGTGCGCAAGCGCCTGACAGCAGGCGAATCGTGGGTGACAAACCAAACCGCCCTAACTCCGGCCTCAATAAGCAAATTAGCTACGTCGTCGATAACGAAGTCCGGTGCCCAGTCCACGTCCAGAGTAATTGCGCACATTGCGGACTTCATCCGCTTTTTCTTTCGAACAGCTCAGACCATTTTGTAACCGAGACTCCGGTGGGCAGCTTTGACGCGATCTGGTCCCCAAAGGCGTGAGAGCAGATGATGAGATGAGCGGGTGGATTGGCAATCAAATCATCCCTGTTTTCGATGGGCACGTCGAAACCATCGTAATACCGACCGTGCAGGCCCGGATCATCATCGAAGAAACGCAACTTCAGGGAAGCAGGCAAGTGACTGAGAAACGGGAAGGCACGTAGCGGGATGTATAGACCAAGGTCTTTGCCGGCAGCGAGGCTAGCCGCCTTTACAAACGCCTCAAAAGACGCCGCTGCGCTTTCGCACATGCTATCAAACTTGGCCCATCCCTTCTGCCCGACTTTCATAGCAACGGAGGAATCGGGCACCGCACAGCAAAGCAGTACACCGCCATGCTTAGCTACTTCCAGAATCAACGGACGAAATCCGGCGGCCCTAACCACGTTGTCCAGAGACTCGGTGTCGTAGAAGTTGAGATGCTCATGAAGGATCATGGAGGCATCGCCAAGGCGGATATGCTGCGTGCAGTCTGGGACAGCGAAGATAATAGCCCCATTGGCAGAGAGGTTCGCGTGGTGTGACTTCAAAAATGCGACGGGATCATCGACATGCTCCAGCACGTCATAATGAAACAATACATCAAACCGTTCTGTTAAAGACGGAGAAGGATAGAAGTCTGCCACGATATCGATGCCAGCCTTGCGCCCCGCTTCAGCTGTGACCGGACTAGGATCGATGCCCTTAACGGACAGCCCCTTTTCTCGGACCCGTTGCAACAAATAGACGCCACCACATCCAATATCGGCAGCACTTGCGGGTGCTTCTTGCAGCAGCTTACTTGCGCGTTCGAAGAATTCGACAAACTCGCCACCATAAGACGCTGCAAGCGCGTGGCCCTCTTGCAGGTAGCCGACATTTGCGTTTTCTCTGTAGACTCGCTCAAGCCATGTCAGCATTGCGTCGTTGCGACGCTGCACTACCAACTGCAATTCAGGGACGAATGTGAAGGCAAACGGTAAGCGGGCCGGAATGTCCAGAGGCGGTTGATCCGCTGTATTCTTCGCGCGCCAGTAAAAGGGAATTTCTCCGAGCTCGAGTGTCTCAGGCATGCTTAGCTCCATTATTGAAAGTATTCCAAGTATGAGCTAAAACGTCGCGCTGAAAAAACACCTTATCAGCCGCCATAACGCCCAGAAGTTTCAAATTAGATAGGCCTAAATTCTGCAGCCGACTGCGGATTTCAGTCAAACCCGTAAAATTCAACACCGATGGCATTGGAAAGCCAGATGTCAATTCCTCTACTGCAGAAAACATCACAAGTTCTTCGCTCTGTATTACTCCGAACAGCCGAAGTTCGTCGAGAGCAATCTGTCTCATTTCCTCCTTGGAGGGCAACGGAGCATCCAGCAGAAGTTCCACCGCTATGGGCCATCCGCCCGACCTGGGAGCATTTTCACAATACCCGGAGAAGTTTGTGACACGGAAGGTCCTGCAACCCCGCTCGTAGCAATAGAGATAATAAAGATCACCCATCGCCGGTGGCTCTTTCAGCAGCAGATTCACAATCACCGTTCTTCGAGGGGGGTCGAATCGCATGTTAGGATCTGCGGCACCAAGCAACTTGGCGATAGGTGGAAGTCCTGATGTCCACACAAAGTGACCAACATTATCGATGGTACGAAGTGCTTTACCTTGAATGATTTCCACTGCCTGTACACGGTCTCGCTGAACGTCAATAGCATTGACCTGCGCAGAGGTCAGCACTTCGACATTGGCAGCAGCCAATCTGCTGAGGAGCGCGTCAATTACGCGGTAGATACCGTATTTCTTGGGGTAATAGGCCTTGCGGCCTGACTCCCACTTAGCCGGCAACGAGCGCTGCTCCGGCCAGGCGAGACGCCCACGCAACAGCGAAGATTCGATCAGGTCCTGGAAGGCCCCCTCACCGAAAAGCACGACACGGGAAAGCGTGGTAAGATAGCTGGCAAAAGAGTCAAGTTCCGCGGCTGGCTTACCGAACTGCTTTTGCAATGCTTCATCAATCAGCCTAGCGATTGGTGCCCCGAACCGAGACTCTGCTTCTTCCCAAGCATTGTCTCGAACAATCGGCCTTCCTGCATCAAGATTTGTGAAAAAAGCTCCTATACAGGCCTCCAAATCCGTGGGCGGCAGGTGGCGCAGATCTGGAAAAGGCGAATTGTGCTGTACGCGGCCATTGTAAACAACCCCAGCAAGATCCCGCTGTGAACCGGTTAGCATCTGCCACTCATCGGGCGGCAACAATCCAAACAGAAGCTCATCAAGTTCTGCTATGCCCGTCTCGTACATGTTATGCATGCCGTAGTCGAACTGACCGAATTCACCGTAGTCGAAGCGACGCAATAACCCACCTGCTTCTAACTCGCGCTCTACCACCACAACGTCTCGGCCATGCCGCTCCGCCATAATCAGCGCCGCCAGCAATCCAGCAATGCCCCCGCCAACGACAACATTCTTCTGTTGCAAGTGCCCCTCCTACGATTGCGACAGTGCCGCGAATGGCACAGTAAAAAAATTAGGGTAAGTTGCGAGCAAGCTATCACGGCTGGCAGCTAGTATCTCTTTGTTTTTTATATGAGTGTAATAGCGGTAGGGCTTGTCCTGGGTTCCCCACCTGCTTTTAAACCGATACACTCCATCCTGAGACAGCCATGTGCCCCCCCAGTTCCACCAACGGAACCCGGAGTGAGCAGCGTCAGACATGGCGCGAAAAACGATGCCGCTCAAAGCTTGCGTGTCTCGAAAGGCCTCCAATACCACCGGAGTGAAGTACTCTACCGTCTCATTGTAGTAAAAAACAAGCAGAGCTGCCACTTTTATGTTTTCAATTCTAGCTACATATATATTATAATCTATTCCAGCTCGAAAATAATTTGGAACCAATAAGAAAAACCTGCCAGACTTGGGAGTTCCACCTAACTCGCGCATGTTTTGAACGTGGACATCTAAAACAAAATCAAGTGCATCATTGTCGATCGTGACTGTAACGCCGCCTTTCTCCGCCTTGCGGACCATGTTGCGGGTTTTCTGATGATACATGCTCATCAGCGCAATTGCGGCATTTTCTGCTGCTGGTAAGGGGGTCAGCTGACCGATCCGCTCATCGACCAAGTCAACAGGAAGGCCAGTCGCCCCATTGGGAGAAAGTGGGTTCTCAACAACGGTCGCACAAGCCACCCCCGGTCCGGATAGCAATTCGTTGTACGCTAAAGTGAGTGCCGCACGGGCCGTCTTATCGTCGCCTAACAGACCACCATTGCTACCGTAAAAGGGCAGTGAGTTAAACACCGTTCCATATGGCCCACGCATGGACATCAGCGGAAAAGCTGCACGCACGATTCCGCGTTCATCTATCGCCAGTCGCGTTTCCCGTTGGCAGGCCAGCAAATCTTCAATCAAACAATGGTAGCGATAGGAGTGATACAAAAGCGTTTCTGGTCGTTTGAGCAAGAATTCTTCGTACTTTTCCGCCGATGATGCCGAAAGAATTTCAATATTCATTCGACAGCTCTATAAATGTTGTCTGGACGAATTATTTCGGCATCCTTTATTGCAGTGAGCGTGAACTCATAGGGCATATACGACGAGTCTATTAATATACGGGGCGAGAGTTTTTCCTGCATATACTCCGCCATCTGGCCCAAATTGACGTGGAATGCAGAGTCCTGCATGAAATCAACGCTATCTTTCATGAAGTTGACGGAAAGAGAGCGTTTCACCAAGCTGAAGAGATGGCACAAAGTTGCCTTGACGTTTGCCATATGGGCATCACGATCGCCACCATCTATGATATTGAATGTGCCGGAAATCACGACGTGATCGACCTCATCGACTATATCCAGGAACGAATCAATTCGTTGAACCGCCGCATCGGGAAACTTACGTGCGACCGCATCAACAAACTCTGGCACCAAATCGGCCCCACGATACTGATAGCGAGCAAACTGCTGATCCAGGTATGGCTTCAGGTGCGCGAGACCGCAGCCAAAATCGAGCAAAGAAAAACCGTCGCTAGTAATGTGTCTGGTCAACGCAGCAAAGCGGATTTCCTGGCGCCCTCGTGGCCACTGGACGCCTGCGGGCGTGTCGCCATAAAGCGCAAAAGATTGGCGATATTGGTCCACCAAGCTGGCCGATTTGTCGTTGGGAGATGGGTCCATTTCCTTCAATCCAATGTGTTTGTTAGCCACTCATCTACATTAAGCAGCGACCAGATCAACAGCCGACGGTTCTGTTGTCCTTCGAAATGCTCCTGGATCAGACCTGTTGTTGCCGAGTGGTCAAGGACATCATAAATCGCCGCCTTGGGGTCGAGCAGCTTCCGCTTGACGAATTCGATGCTTTCGCCCTTGAACCAGCTGGAATCGGGGGAAGAGAAGCCCTGTTTCTCCCCCTGACTGATTTCGTCAGGTACATAACGCGCCATCACGTCACGCAAAATCTGCTTCCCATCGTTCGTTTTCTGGAAGTATCGATGCGTCTTTGAGCCGGTTTCGTTCTCGTTGATGCGCACAACGTCGGCCAAGTTGTTGAGCTTAAGGTTGACCGGGCAACTCATCGCGAAATCGACGAGATCATTATCCATGAAGGGGACTCGGGCTTCAAGGCCATGGGCCATGCTCAACTTGTCTTCGACGACGAATAAACCATGCAGGAAGGTCTTGGCCTCGAAATAGAGCGAGTGGTTGATGTAATCCTCGGGGCGGTCCAGTTCGTTGTCGTGGGTCAGGAATACATCGCGGAAGATGTCCCGCGTCCAGACGTCCTTGACGTCGCCCCAGATTGGCGAGAACACCTGCGAAAGCGCACTGTTGGGGATCAGGCGCTGCCAGAAGGCGTAGTACTGGTCGATATAGTGTTCGAAATCCTGGTTCACCGCGGCACGATAATACCGCCAAGGATAGCCGCCGAACAGCTCATCTCCACCTGCCCCGGACAGAACCACCTTAACGAACTTGCTGGCAAGCTGGGCGGCGTAATAATTCGGATAACTTTGGCCGACGCGCGGTTCCTCAAGATGCGAGGCAAGCTTAGGCAGGCAGCGTTCCATGTCGCCGGCCTTGAGCACCATTTCATAATGTTCAGTCTTGAACCGTGCGGACATGGCCTCGGCCTTGGTCCGCTCGTCGAATGCCAGTTCAATGCCGGAAGCCGAGCTCAAGTCGAAACCGCACGTAAAGGTCTTGAGATTGGCGAAGGACTGTGATGCCACGGCGGTAATAGAGCCGCTGTCCATGCCACCTGACAGGTAAGCACCCAGCTCCACATCGCTGACCAGTTGACGGTTGACGGCCTGCTTGAAGAGCCGATCGAGCTCTTCAATATACTCCTCGCGGCGAAGCGGTTTTTCGGGCTCGCGAAAACGGTAGTCCCAATACCTGGTGCGTTTCAACCCGGCCGAAGGATTTTCCAGATCGAGGATTGCGAAATGCCCAGCCGGCAGCAGCTGGATGTCTTTTAGCAGCGTCCGGTCGGTAAAGATGTTTTGAAAGGTAAAGTATTCAAACAGCGCTTCCCTGTCGAGTTGGCGGCGGAAACCAGGATGGCTGGTGATTGCCTTCTGCTCGGAGGAAAACATGACCCGGTTGCCTTGCTGGCTGACATAGAGGGGCTTGACGCCATAGCGGTCGCGCGCGAGCAACAGTTGCTTTTTCTTGCGATCCCAAAGGGCCAGCGCGAACATGCCGTTGAGGCGAACCAGGGCGTCCGTCCCCCAATGGGCCAGTGCATGAAGCAGCACTTCGGTATCTGAATGCGATCGGAACCAGTAGCCGGCGGCCTGCAGCTCAGCCCGAATCTCGCGATAGTTGTAGATCTCGCCATTATAGGTGATGACATAGCGGTGGTCGGCGCTAATCATCGGCTGATGACCGCCAGGTGAAAGGTCGATGACAGCAAGACGCCGATGGCCAAAACCAACAGGCCCCTCGATCCAATGGCCTTCGCCGTCCGGTCCACGATGGGCAATGGCATCGGTCATGCGCTGCAGGATTACAGGCGAGATGGTTTCGCCGTTCAGATCCACAATACCGGCAATTCCACACATATATACGCTACCTTAATATCCGGGCGAATTTCGGGCCATTACCTGATGAGCAAGATCGGTTCGAAAACAATACCGCTCACTGAGACTGACACAATCTCACTAATTAGAAGCTCCGCAGCGCTTGGATGACTCGGTCATAGTCGGCCTTTTCCATGCGATTATGCAAGGGAATGGCCATGGTATTGGCATCACAGTCCCGCGCACCCGGGCAGTCATCAGACGAGGTGCCAAAACGTTCCCTGTAATAACCCAACATGTGCACGGCATGGGTACCTGGACGCGTGGCAATACCGGCTTCCTTGAGTTCCTCCATGATATCGTTACGGGCTTTGGGTGCCAAAGCCGGATCGACATAAGTTACGAAGGCCTGCCAAGCATGGGTACCCGTGTTTGGGAAAATGGGCAAGCGCAGCCAGGGAATTCCATTAAGATGCTCGCGGTAATACTCCGCCCACTTTTGGCGCTCGGAGATAAACTGGTCGAGCTTTGAAAGCTGCACAACGCCAACAGCGCCCTGCAAATCCGTCATGCGGTAATTAAAGCCCAGCAGATTAAAATCAGGCAGTAGATAGGGACGAGGGCCATGATGACGCTGTTCCTCCGAAACGGAAGCGCCGTGGTTGCGAAGCATGTCGATTGTCTGCACCAGTTCGTCGTCATTGCTCGTAACCATGCCACCTTCGCCGGTGGTAATAGACTTGCGGGGGTGGAACGAAAAGGCCGCAGCAATCCCTAGTGCGCCGGCTTCTCCGCCTTTGTAGCTCGCACCTGCTGCGCAGGCTGCATCTTCCACAATCGGGATATTTTCCGGAAGTGCAGCACGCAAAGCATCCATGTCAGCACACAGGCCAAACAGATGCACAGCAATTACCGCCTTGGTGCGTGACGTCACCTTCCGGCGCACATCATCGGCATCGATATTATTGGTGGCGCGGTCGACATCGGCAAAAACGGGCGTAGCACCGCAATAGACCACAACATTGGCAGTGGCGACCCACGTAAACGCCGGCACGATAACCTCGTCGCCCGGGCCAATTCCGAGCGCCACCAGAATCAAATGCAAACCGGTGGTGCAATTGCTCGTGGCAAGCGCGTGGCGAACCTTGTGGCGTGCCTTGAAGCCACGCTCGAACTCGGCAACCTTAGGACCTTGCGTAAGCCAGCCGCTCATCAACGGTTCGCGGGTTGCCTGCCATTCTTCTTCGCCTGTGCTTGGAAGAGAAATCTGAATCGGAGTTGCCATGTGTGGTATTCCTTCTAGAGCCCAACCGCAGCGCGACGGGCTGCGACTTCAGCCTTGTGGCCAGCACGCCATTCGATGAGCTGTTCTAGTCCTGCGCGGAGATCAATCTCGGCAGTAAAGTCGATTTCAGCCGATGCCTTCTTCGGGCTACCTATGCGATTGCGCACCAAGGTCGCTTGGCTGCGTGGAGCATACTGGATGGACTGGTTGGCACCGGTCAAATTGAGCAACAGTTCCGCGAGTTCCTTTAGCGAGGTCCGCTTTCCGGTGCCCACATTATAGAAGGAATCCACAACGTCAGCCTTCATCGCGCAGACATTCGCCAGAGCACAATCCTCAACCGAAACGAAATCGAATGCTTCGGACCCATCGCCCATAATGGTCGGGCTCTGACCGCTGTCGATTGCATCAAGCATCTTCATGATCACAGCGATATAAGCTCCATGATAGTCCTGCCGCGGGCCATAGACGTTCATATAACGCAGGCCGACGAAATTTAGGCCGTAGCGGTGGTGGAAGGCTCGCAACATCGCCTCGCCAGCGATCTTGGTGGCTCCGTAAAAATTCTTATTGTTGAATGGATGATCTTCTTCCATCGGCTCGGTCACTGCGTCTCCATAGACTGAGGCCGACGAAGAATAGACCAACCGCTTGATGCCGGTCGCAACGCAGGCTTCCATGACATTGAAGGTTCCGCGCACGTTCACATCAAACGCAGTCCGAGGAAAGTCGTGGCATTGCAGTAGCCAGAGGGCAGCCAGATGAAACACTGCATCCGCCCCTTTAAACGCTGATTGCAAGATATCAGTCTGCATGACATCACCACCGACATCATAGATCCGTACACGCGGGTCTTTGAGGGCGTCATTCAGATTCTCGCGGCTGCCGCGCACGAAATTGTCGTAGACCACGATTTCGCCGATGTCTTCCTTCAACAACCGGTCGACTGTGTGCGAGCCTATAAGGCCTGCGCCACCAACAACAACGAACTTCTTTCCACGCAAGTCCATGGGTTCACCTCTTTAAAATTTCAAGCTGACTTCAGCGCACTGCCTACGGCAGCAACGACGTTGTCAATGGATTCTGCCGCAAGACCGGGGTGCATAGGAAGGCTCAAGACCTCCTGTGCGAGGCGGTCTCCGACGGGCAGGTTCACAGTCGCATCGGCGACAGCGGGCTGTTTATTGAGCGGTAACGGATAGTGAACGGCCGTGGGAATACCAGCAGCCTTCATTGCTTCACGAACAGGTTCACGATTGGCAACACGAATAGTGTATTGAGCCCATGCGCTGATGTTGTGTTGCTCCACATAGGGCATGGTCTCAATCCCCATAGCACCCAACTTCTGACCATACTCGGCCGCTACACGCTGGCGATCGGCGATTTCCACGTCGAGTACAGCCAGCTTTGGCAGGAGAATCGCAGCCTGTATCGTGTCCAGACGACTATTGACCCCCACCCGTACGTGGTAGTAGTGCCGCTCCTGCCCGTGGCGCGCGATTTGGCGAATAACCTGGGCGAGTTCGTCGTCACTTGTAAAAACCGCGCCGCCATCGCCATAGGCTCCAAGAGGTTTTGATGGGAAAAAGCTCGCACAAGCCATTAAGCTGAGATTGCAGCTTTTGCGGCCATGATAACTGCCTCCAAAGCTCTGAGCTGCGTCTTCTATTACAGCAATGCCATGTCGAGTGGCGAGTTCATTAATCGGGTCGAATTCGGCGGTTTGACCGAACAAGCTCACCGGTATGATCGCTTTGGTACGCGCTGTAATTGCCGATTCAAGTAGCGACGCATCAAGATTGTAGGTTCGTGGATCGACATCAACGTAAATGGGCTTCGCGCCCAGCAGAGCAACCACTTCGGCCGTGGCGATATATGTGAAGCCCGGCGTAATAACCTCGTCGCCGGCTCCAACGCCCAACGCCATCAGTGCAATCTGAAGGGCATCGGTGCCGTTTGCAACGCTGATGCAATGTTTAGCCCCGGTGTAGGCGGCCAGTTGCTCTTCGAGTTCATAGACCTCTGGCCCCAGAATGAATTGACCATGGTCCAGTACCCGCTGGACGCCGCTGTCAATCTGATCCTTGAGACGCTGATACTGGCCCTTGAGGTCAATAAACTGCATACTCAATCCGACACCTTTTCGAGTTTGCCGCCGCGCAGCCTGTATTGTTGCCCCAGATGGAGGCACTCCGCCTCACCATCGCCCTCGACCGGTAGGTCAAGCTGTTCACCGTATTCGCTCATCCAGCCAATCTGTCTACCGGGGACGCCCACAATCAAGGCATATGGCATGACATCCTTGGTGACCACCGCGCCAGCACCGACGAAGGCAAACTCGCCGATCGTAACACCACTAACTATGGTACAGTTGGCTCCAAGTGTGGCACCGCGCTTGACCAGTGTGTTGCGATATTCGCTCTTGCGCACGATGAGCGCACGAGGGTTATAGACATTGGTAAAGACCATGCTCGGACCGCAGAATACGCCGTCCTCAAGCGTAACGTTGTCATAAACCGACACGTTATTCTGTATTTTGCAGCAATCACCGATTTTCACCTTGTTGCCGATGAACACGTTCTGGCCGAGCGATACGTCCGCACCGATGCGTGCGCCGCCACACACATGCACGAAGTGCCATACGCGCGACCCTTGGCCGATCTGGGCGCCTTCATCGACGATGGCGCTGGGATGGATAGTGGCGTTGGCCATCATCGGTCCAGCGGCAGCGACACCCGCCTGCCGTCGCGGGCAGCCAAGTAGGCAGCGCTCAGCACCTCAAGAGAGCGAAGCCCTTCGCGCCCGTCTGTCTCAGGCTCGGCCTCCCCGCGCAGCACCTTTATGACGTTGTCGTAGTAAAGCGGGTGCCCGAAGCCATATACCGAGGTCGTTTGATAACTAGCTGCCGCAACTTTATCATCATCGGGGAGCCGTTCTGCGAAGTCCCAGTGCTGGATTTCGTTCACAGCAACGCCGCCAACACGGACCGTGCCCTTCTCGCCAAGAATAGTAATGCTTCCTTCGAGGTTTTTCGGGTAGGTCAGCATCGTGACATTCATCGAGCCCAAGGCACCCGAACGCCAGCGGATTGACAGCACACCGCTATCTTCGGCCTCGATGTCGCGGGCGAGGGTCGCGGTGTAGGCTTGAAGACTTTCGATGGGACCGATCAGCCAGTCGAGAAGGTCGACATAGTGGCTTGCCTGGTTCATAAACGCGCCGCCATCGAACTCGTAGGTCCCCCGCCAACTTGCGGCGTCGTAGTATTCCTGCGGTCGTGTCCAAAACACGTTGATGTTGATCATGTAAATGCGTCCGAAACGATTCTGTTTAACCGCCTGCTTGAGCAATTGCAGCGTTGCATTGCGGCGGTTCTGCTTGACTACAAGCAGGCGCACGCCTGCAGCATCGCATTCCCGTACCATGCGAAGCCCATCCTGCCAGCGCGTCGCCATAGGCTTTTCGGTTATCACGTGCCGACCGCTGCGGGCAACAGCAACAGCCTGGTCCGGATGCAGGCCACTAGGAGTCGTCAGGATCACCACATCGGCATCGGTAGAAATCAGCATGTCGTCAAGACGCGCATGTGGCTTGGCCCCTGTGTTCTCTGCCGCAACCGTCAGAGCCGCCGGGTCGATGTCGCAGATATCCACCAGTTCGATATCGTCCCCGTGCTGTTTGATCGCGGCAAAATGGTTGGACGCAATACGCCCACATCCCACAAGTGCCATCCGAATCTTTCGGCCAGAGATATTTTCAAATTGATGCATCAGACAATTCTCACAAACGGAAGACGGTGCAGCCGGCCGCGGCCAGCGCGTGACGGTCGTAAAGGCTTTTCAAGTCGCCGATAACCGGCCGGGCTACGCCCGTGCAATATCCCGCAATATCGGCAGGAGAAAGGTTGCGATATTCCCGATGGCCTACGGCCACGACAAGGCTGTCCACTTTGTGATCAGCATCGATGGCGCCCAACTTAATGCCGTACTGACGCTCGACCTCTTCTGGATCGGCCCAAGGGTCGACAACAACAACATTGATATTCCATGATTTCAGTTCGCCCACCAGATCTGCAATCTTACTATTGCGAATATCAGGACAATTTTCCTTGAAAGTGATCCCCATTACGCCCACTGTGCTATCGGCAACATTGAAGCCATTCTGCACCATACGCTTGATGATGCTACGCGCCGAATAGCGCGCCATATTGTCGTTGATACGGCGGCCCGCGAGGATAACCTGGGGCATGTAACCCACCTCCTCCGCCTTGTGAGTTAGGTAATATGGATCGACACCGATGCAATGACCGCCGACCATACCCGGCCGGAAGGGAAGAAAATTCCATTTGCTGCCGGCCGCCTCAAGAACCTCAAGCGTATCAATGCCTAGGCGCTCGAAAATTACGGACAATTCGTTGACAAATGCGATATTGAGATCCCGCTGACTGTTTTCAATGACCTTGGCAGCCTCGGCAACCTTAATGGACCCTGCCTTCCAGGTACCTGCGGTAATGATCTGGCAATAGAGAGCGTCGACTGCGTCCGCGACTTCAGGCGTGCTGCCGCTTGTGATCTTGCGGATCGTTGAAAGCGTATTGATCTTGTCGCCGGGATTGATGCGTTCCGGACTATAGCCACAAAAGAAATCCACGTTGAACTTGAGGCCGCTGTACTTCTCTAGCACCGGCACGCAAACCTCTTCGGTCGCACCGGGATAGACAGTCGATTCCAGGATGAACACATCACCCGGCTTGAGAAGCTTACCCACCGTTTTGCTTGCATCAATAAGCTGTCTTAAGTCAGGTCGGTTAACCGTATCGACGGGTGTCGGAACCGTAACAATATAAACACTGGCAGCGCGCAGGTCCTCAATGTCATCAGTGAACGTAAGCTGCGTCGCTGCTGCCAACTCCTCGGGGGAACACTCCAACGTATCGTCTATGCCATTCCGGAGTTCACTAACGCGGCGATGCGTAATATCAAACCCAATGACAGATCGGTGCCGGCCAAATTCAACCGCCAGAGGCAATCCCACATATCCCAAACCGATAATCGCGATTGTTTTTGCTGAAAAATCCATGATGCTTCTTTGGAATGAGCTTAGAGTTTCGAAATCCCTTTAGCCATTCACATTATGGCTACCAATCCGTACATGGTGTGTGAGGTACACCGATCATAGAACAGATACGCCGGGTTAGCAGACCAAAGTCACGACTACAAGCAGCGTTGGATCATCAACGTCGGAAATGAACTCAACGCTGGATAAAATCTGGGGGCAAGGTCAACGACGAGACCACCGGCGCACAATACCGAAGGCTCCAAACGTCAGAACCAATCCACTGGAAAACTGTCTGCGTCCAAATATCTGCAAAATACTACTTTAGAGTTCCGTGAATAGTAGTGCGATTATCGATGGAGCGAGACCCGTCATCGTCACACGAATCAATCAACCGAAAGAGAAGCGCTCTCGCCGCCTCATGGTCTTCCTCATCAAGGGCCTTTCGCATTTCATCTAAATGGAGAGCGAGGTGAGATCCGACGAAGGGGACTGAGTTGGCCATCATGATCTTGGGATGAAGGGTCGGTTTGGCGTTTTCTCGGTCGTAAAACAGCTCCTCAAAAAGCTTTTCCCCAGGTCGTTTTCCTATGACGTTGATAGCAATGCCACTGTCCGGATTTGCGTCGTCGCGCACTTTGAACCCAGCAAGGCGGATCATGTTCGCAGCAAGATCACCAATTCGCACCGGTTCCCCCATATCAAGCAGGAAAACGTCACCACCTTCTGCAAGAGCGCCAGCTTGAACGATCAGTTCGGCAGCCTCAGGAATTGACATGAAGTAACGCGTCATATCGGGATCGGTCACTGTTATCGGACCTCCCTTCGAAATCTGCTGCTTGAAAAGCGGGACCACTGAGCCATTCGAGCCAACAACGTTACCAAATCGGACTGCGCAGAATGTTTGCTCCTTGGATACAGATCGAGTTTCCAACGCAAAATGCTGAACAATCAGCTCCGCCCAGCGCTTCGTTGCGCCCATGACATTTGTGGGGCGGACTGCTTTGTCAGAGGAAATCATGACGAATTTTTGAACTTTCTCAGCGGCAGCAATACTCGCAATGGTCAACGTACCAAACACATTGTTTTGAATGCCCTCAAGAACGTTCTCCTCCAGGAGTGGTACATGCTTATGAGCAGCCGCATGATAGATCACTTGCACTCCATGTTCCCGTATCGTCCGGCGAACCAGACGCTCATCCGTAACTGATCCCAGTACGGAAACAATCAGTGGGCCAATTCTTTGAGCCAATTCCTGTTCAATTTGGTACAGCGCGTACTCATTGGCTTCCAGGAGAATGACTTTCTTCGGGGCCCATGTAACAATAAGGCGACAAAGTTCTGAACCAATTGAGCCGCCAGCGCCCGTGACCAGCACTGAATTGCCGGTTATGGCACGAGTGAGCAGATCTTTATCCGCTGGCACAAAGGATCGCCCTAAAATCTCGTCGATTTCGATCTCGCGGATCTGATTGACGATATACCGGCCGTCGACAATGTCTGAGATGTCTGGGACGCTCCTCACCTTAGCGCCGAGACCGGTGACCCGTGCAATCACGCCCTGTCGCCTTTCTTGAGGGATTGACGACATACTCAGGATTATTTCCTTGATTCCGTATCGCTCGATCAGTCCAGCCAAATCACTCGGTGGGAAAACCCGATAGCCATCAATATCTCTGCCCTGATTGGATGGGTCGTCGTCTATCAGACCTATCACGTAACGGTTTCCATGCCCGCGCAATGCTCGTGCAAGCTGGGCGGCTGAAGCGCCCGCGCCATAGATAAAGACGGGCTCCTCATCGCGGCGCAAGCCGGTACCTGCGCTCAAGATCCACTTTGCCGCAAAGCGTGAACTTCCGATTAGAAAAGTACCAAGGAAAAAATAGATAAACGGGACAGATCTGGGCACGATTCCTTGGCCGGCCATTTCCATCAGGAAGATGATTATCACCCAGCACATGGTCGCAATCATCATCGCGCGGATGATCGTCCATATGGCTGCTTCCGGCAAATAGCGGATAACTGATCGATACAAACCGAGGCGAATAAAGACAGGAATTGCAACCACGATCGCGAAAACGGCAAGAATTAGTCGTTCTTTCGTAACGGCGGGGAACCAGTCCGAGAGACGGAGCGCGTAAGCACCCCAGAGAGCCGCCAGCAACAAAACGATGTCCATTAACAACATCATCATCCGCTTCCAACGCCGTGGAGTACGTATTATGCGCTCACGAAGCTTTCGAATTAATAGTTGGTCAGACAATTCATTTTGTTTCATTCTGGACTATGCGCCTCACAAATTTTCGATTTTTCTAGACATTACCCATTTGCTCTTGGCATCAGGAAAATGAAATTCAAGTCAGCAAACTGAATCAAATCAACCAGAAGACAAACATGGTCTACACGGAAGAAACACGGTCGCCTCTGCCTTTTCCAGCCAGTGTTGACATAAGGATGCGAATATCGAGAAGCAGCGATTGTAGGCGCATGTAGCGGAAATCCCACACTGCCAGACGATGCGGGTCGCTCATGTCGATGCCATTGATTTGCGCCAAGCCCGTAATGCCGGGCTTTATATCGAGTACACCGCATCGGCGCCGCGCTTCAATCAACTCGATCTGCATCGGCAGACAGGGGCGCGGCCCAATTAAGCTGACTTCGTTGCACATGATATTGATAATTTGTGGTAATTCATCAAGTTTCGTCCGGCGCAAGAACCTGCCCAGAGCGGTAACCGCGGCATCCGACACCTCGTGTGTGCCTGCCTGAATAGTCCCGACCAGCATGGTGCGAAATTTGTAACAGGTAAACTCCACACCATTTCGTCCCACACGAGTTTGAGCAATAATCCCCGGCCCTCGAGACTGCGCACGAATAGCAATCCAAATCAGAATAAGAAGCCAACACAAGAACAAGGTAACTGATAACGCGAAACCAATATCGATCAAGCGCTTTGGCACTGAGAAGAAGGGATTTTTCCCTTGCGGATCCGACAGGATGACCTCTCTCTCTGTTGCTTCCAGAGCCGGCAGCATTTTGATGAGGAATTCAGCAAAGCGCTCGATATTGACCGTCGGCTTCAGAGCAGCAAATGCACGGAACAATCTGTTGGCAGGGCCATTGGGCAGCCGGTTCAGCCAGGCAAGTCTGCCGCTCCATTCACGTCCATAGACCAATGGCAAATAGACATTGATAACCTGCAATCCGGCAACAGATTTGAGCCGTTCTGCGGCCTCACGCTTGCTTACCGCATAGCCAGATTGATTTTGCCCATCAAGCGCGTGGCTGGAGGAGACATGAACGAAACATGCAACGCCCGCCTCGCGCGCCATCTGGGCTACCTTGCAGGTAAAATCCACATTGACGTCGCGGTATGTGGCCAGGCTGGCGGCCGAATCGGAATTTGCCACGGCAAGATGTACAAGCATGTCGAAGCCTTTGGCCTCTTGCGCAAGCGATGCATAGTCACAGACTGCTTGATCCGGGAAAAGATGCTCCAAAACCTCGGTATTGCGGCCGACCAACAGTAATTTTCCGCCAGCATCAGCAAGCAGAGGAACCAACTCCCTCCCGACGAAACCGGATGCGCCGGTTACAATGATCCTCATAGCACCTTCTCTCCATCCGGCGAGTGTAAGTGTTGACACCGCAGTCTGATTTTTCACTTCACTTAAATAAGCGCCCACAGACTTGCTTGAGAAAGAATTGATTGTGAGGGCATCTAACGGCTACGAGTCGCACCAATTTGATCCCTTGCGCTTATCCAATGCCACCCAATTCCCCAGCGACACTTCATCCAACTTATAAGGACGTTGGCTTGGGAAGCAATTGCGTTCTACGACGCTCCGCAATGACCAGCGCGGTGAGTGTCATTAGCAATAGGACAAATATCTGGCGATTGGCGTTCAGCATCAGGTTCATATCCGATAAGCCGAATATGAGGGAGGCAGCCACCGTCACAAGCCCTGCTTGCCCAAGTACCTTCAAAACTCCATTGCGTTGCAGATATGCGCGGCCAAAAACGAGAATGGATGCGGTAAAAATCATGACCCAGCTGAACAGACCGATTAGCCCCTGCTCAGCCAACAACTGGATCGGTTCATTATGCAGGCCGGTAAGGCTTTTGATCCACGGATGAACCTCACCCTGCGCTATCTTTTCGTGCATCCTCTGAACAACTCCCTCCCGACCGTGACCCAGCCAAGGTTTTTCAGGCCATATTGAAAGGCCAAAACTCCAGAGCTCCAACCGCGCGTCGGCAGAACCTTCGACAACTTCCCCGGTCTCGAACCAGGCCAGCGTGCCATTTGCAGCGCTCTTTATTCGAGATAAAGACGTCTCGAGCGGCATGAAAGGCAGGAGACATACAAAAATGAACGCCATCATAGCCAATATAAGCCTTCCTTGTCGGGATGCGCGCCAGAAATCCTCCACAAGAACCCAAATCAGAACGACCGGAATAAGGGGCCATCCCCCTTTGGACTGAGTAGTGAGACTTGCCACGACTCCAAAGCCAAACCCCAGATACGCCAAAGCAAGCCAGACAGGCTTGCGCAAATTAAGCGGTGAATCATGTCGACCGGCAAGGGCAACAGAGCCCAGCAAGAGTGCATTGTTGCCAAATGTTATTGGACTTCCGAGAAAACCATAGGGCCGAGGGGCGCCAAGCTGGATGGTTTGAAATAACGCGAGAAGGCAAGCTAAAAGAGCGCCAAGAAAACAGCCAAGCCATACGAACCGTCTATCAATGTGTCCGTCCAGGACAGCCAAGACAATCAGTGGCGCCCACAAGAATGGTATATACATTTCATAGTATTTAATCGACGCCCCATGCCAAAGCTGAATTAACGCGCAAATGAGCGCGTAAGCCATGAATATCAAACATAACTTTCCGGAGAGATGCGGTTCAAATATTGGCGCGCGCGCAAGAAAACGCCTTAATAGATAGAATAGGCCAATGATAGCAAATAAAGCGCCAGCGATCGTGTAGGCGTTTGGTATAGAGAGACTTATAGACAACATAAACATTATAAGTATGTTCGTAATGGTGATCTCTATCAGTCTAAAATTACGAATCATTTTTTGTATTCCACGCTTAAATTTCTACAGGCATCAATTCAGAAATATTTATCCAAACCTTTATGGAAGATAGGAGCACGGCGATGCAATCTATTAGTCCAACCACGAGGAACATCAGAGAATTCCATTGCCCCGTCATCATCGGCGCTATGACCGTGACCTATACATATCTGGCCCTGCGCATTGTGTGCCTATCATTCGATCACGGCCCCTATACGTGAGCGCAGCGCTCATTTCCACATCCATTTATTATGCAACCTCAGCCACTCCCCATACCTTGGAAAGTATCTGGCGTAGGTAAAGCCACTTTTTGCACCTGCTGATCGGGTTGTGCTTCGTCTTTTCTCAGCCAACAGACTCGGCATGTGGTCTGCCACCAAGGGCTTAGTGTGGGCGTTGGTGGTTGTAGAATGTCATCCATTTGCGGATGCCCGCATTCGCTTCTGGTCCGGCCTCCCAAGCATGCGGGATCGCATAAAGGAGGAATAGGGGCGCACGAAAACGGGATAGGTCCAGTCCCGGTCCGCAGAGGCGGTGGCAGCGCAACTCGGGTTCAGATTACAGGTCGGGTTCTTTTTCGAACAGCGACCAGGCGGAGATGAACAGGGCCGCAATCAACGGGCCTATGATGAAGCCGTTGATTCCAAACAGCGCCATCCCCCCGACGGTCGAGACCAGCACCACATAGTCAGGCAGTTTGGCGTTCTTGCCGACCAGCGGAGGCCGCAACAGATTGTCGATCAGCCCGATGATCAGCAGACCGACAAGCACCAGGATAACCGCTTTAACCCAGGCTCCGGTGAACATGAAGAACAGCGCCGCCGGGACCCAGACGATTGCCGCGCCGACCGCCGGCAACATGGAAAAGAAAGTCATCACCACACCCCACAGCAAGGCCGCCTCGATCCCCAGCATCCAGAATGTCACGCCTCCGATCGTTCCCTGGATGATGGCGATGATGATATTGCCTCTGACTGTCGCGTTGATGACCGACGTGAATTTTTCCAGCAACTTGGCCGAATGGTCATCACTGAGCGGCATGGCGCTCTTGATCTTTGCCACCAGTCTTTCCCCGTCGCGAAACAGAAAGAAAAGCAGGTACAGCAAGACGCCGGAACCGATGAAAAAGCCCAATGTGGTCTCGCCGATATTTACCACGCGGCCCGCCATTGACTGGCTCGCCTGCAGGACTGCCCCGGAAAACTTCTCGCGAAGGTCGGGGAAGCTGCCCAGTTCAATGGGAGTCCATTCCTCTATGAAGCTTGGTAGCGCGCTGACGATGGAATCAATGCGGCCACGCAGCCCGAACTCCTCGCTGCTGAGCTGCCGGTAGAGGCTGCTGCTTTCCTGGACGATAGAAGCCAGAATCAGCACCGCGGGAACAATCACCAGGCAAACGCACATCAGCACGCTCAAAAGTGCGGCCAGTCCTTCGCGGCCCTTCAAACGCCGGACAAGAAACTGCTGCGCCGGATGGAAGACAATCGCCAGGATGACGGCCCACAAGATGGCCGTATAAAACGGAAGCAGCAGCAGGCTGAAGGCGACAGTCGTCAGCACCAGCATCAAATAGAAGGCGGCGCGCTGAACAGTTGGTTTGTGCGGTTCCATCACGGAGCTTTCACAACGTCGAGCTGTTTGATCAAAGCGGAATTTTCCCGATTGACCGGATTTGTAGCCGAGACCGCCCGATTGTCCAAGCCACAAGGCTGCTGTGCTTTCCGGTTGTCCGGAACACGCCGCGCTGTGGAGAAAATCCTGACGATGAAATGCGCTAGATCAATCCCCTTTTGATGCCAGTGTTTATAATCCCTTGGAAACGGAATTGGGGACAAGGGCATGAAGCAACCCAGCCTGAGAGACGAAATTGCAGCTCTGCGAGCCGAAATCGAGCAGCTGCGAGACAACAAGAGCACAGCAGGCGCCGAGGCCGCGAAGCCGGACGGCGATGACCAGAGCCGCGAGCGGCCTGATGATGTCCCGAAGCTGCTCGGCGAACTTGGCGACCTGGTCCAGAGCATGCTCGACGAGGCCGAAGAGAGCTTTACCCAACATCCCGTCGCCTCGGTGTCCGCCGCCCTGGCGCTGGGCATCGTCATCGGACGTCTAACAGCAAAGTGATGTGAAGCCATGTCAGTCCATACACTCGCCCGCACCCTGCGGCTTTACCTTCGATCTGAATTGCTGGTCGGCGAGATCCGCCTCAAGGTGCAGCTGCGAAAATTCTCGCTGCTGCTGTTCGCGGCGCTGATCGGTCTTATGGCGCTGGTTTTCCTCAACATTGCCGCCTATCAGATGCTGCTTGCCGGCTGGGGCCCGATCAAAGCGCCCTTTATTCTGGCCATCGCCAATGTCATCCTGGCGGTCATCCTCGTGGTAAGCGCGGCCTTCGCCAGACCCGGCCCGGATCTGGTCGCAGCAAGAGAGTTGCGCGATCTCACCTCCGCCACCCTGGAAAGCGAGCTAAAATCCAACCCGGCAGCCGCAGCAATTGGCAGCATGGCCGGCCTCAACGGACCTGGCAGCTGGGATAGCGCAAGATTCCTGGTGCCGATCATCTCCGCAATCATCCGCAGCCTCAAGCGCCGGAAAACGGGTGAATGAGGTCTGCCAGGGCATCCTGCCCGGACCATAGAGCTGTCCCTCTGAAAAAAGGAAACAAACCCCATGGCTAATTTCGAAAAACTCGCTGAAGACCTCAAGCAGGACTATGATGAGCTCAAGCTCAAGGTGCATCTCGGCGCAAAGGACGCACAGGACGAGTGGGCCGAACTTCAGGAGCGCTGGAGCCACTTTGAAAATCAGGCAAACCTGAAAAAGAGCAGGGAAGACGTCGGCGAAGCTCTCGAAATCCTCGGATCGGAACTCAAGGACGCCTTCAACCGGATCCGCAAGGCGCTCTGAGCGGAAACCGGATCGAGGTGCTCGAAGTTCGACAGCCGGCGCGATTGAGCGGCGCCCTGCCCGGAGAAACCCTGTTCCGCGGCGGCGCCTGATGTGTCAGGCCACGTCGCGCCCCTGCCCGCGCGCCAGCACACCGCCGGTCGCCGCTTCGCGTACACCGGTGGTGTTCGGATAGGTCAGCGGCAGCCCACGCATCGACCGCACCGCCAGCCAGGCCCAGGCTTCCGCCTCCATCGAATCTCCGTTCAGCCCGGCTTCTTCGGCCAGAATCACTTTACCTGTGTGCCGCGTGGCCACGGTCAAATCCTCGACAATCATCCGGTTGTGGCGACCGCCACCGGTCAGGATCCACAGTTTCGGCTTGTCCGGCAGATGCACCTGCGCCTTGGCAATCGCTGCGGCGGTGACAAAGGCCAGCGTGCGCGCGCCATCCTCCAGCGAGGCTTCCTCATCTCCGGGCACCTCGAAATCGTTGCGGTCGAGCGAGAGACGCTCCCTGGCTGTGAAGAACGGCGAGGACAGGTAGCGATTGGCAAGCCCCGACAGCACCCGCCCCTCGGACGCGATGGCGCCCCCCGAATCATAGGGAATGCCGGCATGGTGCCTGACCCACTGGTCAATCAACGTGTTGCCGGGACCGCTGTCGAATGCCCTGAGATCCCCATCCGCACCGATATAGGTAATGTTGGAGATCCCGCCGATATTGACGAAGATGACCGGCGTGTCCTGTGCCCATTCCGGCCCGAACCCGGCAGCAAGCGCGCGGTGATAGGCCGGCACCAGCGGCGCGCCCTGCCCGCCCATTGTCATGTCATTGGCACGCAGATCATAGACAACATCGACGCCAAGCCGTTTGGCCAGCCGTTCGCCATCCCCCAGCTGCACCGTCAGCGCCTGCAATGGCCGGTGCAGAACGGTCTGTCCGTGAAAGCCGATCACGTCCACATCGCTGGCCGAAATCCCCTCGCGGGTCAGAAAGGCCTCCACGGCGGCCGCATGCCTGTCGGTCAACTCGGCTTCGAGCTCAGCCAGGTCGCCGGGCCGGTCGCTGCGAACCGCGATGGACTTGGCCGTTTCCAGCGCCAGCTCGAGGCGTTTGCGAAATTGCGCATCGTAAGCAGTAAAGGAAGAAGCCCCGCGCCGCACGACGCCGTCGCCATCCGTTTCGAGCATCGCCAGATCGATGCCGTCCATCGAGGTGCCGCTCATCAACCCGATGGCCCGTTTGAGATCGCCGCCAGTCGCCATCTTCGTCGTCCTTCTTGCTTCGGCCTGTCCCACATGTCGGAATCAGTCTCGATTCGCGTCAGAACCTACAGGCCGCCGAGCCGCGCGTCAGCAGCGGCAATGCGGCATTGAGTTGAATGCACTTGCGGCTAATGCTAAAGGCCCGCGCGGGCGCCACATACCGGTCAACGCCCGCTTAGTTTCCGGAACAGCCGAAATAACCGCAAGGACAGTGATATGTCAGCCTTCAAGTCCGATTTCCTGCGCACTCTTTCCGAGCGCGGGTTCATTCACCAGGCCTCCGACGAGAAGGGCCTTGATGATCTGTTCCGGACAGAGACTGTCACCGCCTATATCGGCTTCGATCCGACCGCCTCGAGCCTTCACGCAGGCGGTCTGATCCAGATCATGATGCTGCACTGGATGCAGCAGACCGGCCATCGGCCGATCGCGCTGATGGGCGGCGGCACCGGCATGGTCGGTGACCCCTCCTTCAAGGATGAGGCCCGCAAGCTGATGACGCCGGAGCTGATCAACGAGAACATCGCCGGCATCAAGAGCGTCTTTTCCAATTACCTCACCTTCGGCGACGGCCCGCAGGACGCCATCATGGCCAACAATGCCGACTGGCTGATGAGCATCAACTATGTCGAGTTCCTGCGCGATGTCGGCCGCCATTTTTCCGTCAACCGGATGCTGGCCTTCGATTCGGTCAAGACCCGGCTCGACCGCGAACAATCGCTGTCGTTCCTGGAATTCAACTACATGATTCTCCAGGCCTACGACTTTGTCGAACTCAACAAGCGCTATGGCTGCCGCCTGCAGATGGGTGGTTCGGACCAGTGGGGCAACATCATCAATGGCATCGATCTCGGTCACCGCATGGACTGCCCGCAGCTCTACGCGCTCACTTCGCCGCTGCTGACCACCTCGTCGGGCGCCAAGATGGGCAAGTCCGCCAATGGCGCGGTCTGGCTCAACGCCGACATGCTCGGCGCCTACGAATTCTGGCAGTACTGGCGCAACAGCGAAGACGCCGATGTTGGCCGCTTTCTCAAGCTCTACACAACCATGCCGCTGGATGAGATTGCCAGGCTTGAAGCCTTGGGTGGTGCCGAAATCAACGAAGCCAAGAAGGTTCTGGCGACCGAGGTTACCGCCATGCTGCACGGCCGTGCCGCAGCCGAGCAGGCATCCGAGACCGCACGCAAGACCTTCGAGGAAGGTCAGACCGCGACAGACCTGCCAACCATCACGGTTGCATCGTCTGAACTTGACGCCGGCATAGGCCTGTTGGCGCTGTTTGTCCGTGCGGGCCTTGCCGGGTCGAACGGTGAAGCCCGCCGCCATGTCCAGGGCGGCGCGATCAAGCTCAACGATGTCTCGATCACCGACGACAAGACGTTGGTCGATGGCGGTTATCTCAATGATGAGGGCGTCATCAAGCTCTCGCTCGGCAAGAAAAAGCACATTCTGGTGCGCCCGCAGTAAACCCGCAGCATCAAGTGGTGCCGGACCAAGGCCGCCAGATCTCCGGATCCGGCGGCTTTTTTAGGGCCGGTACTCGAAGATCGAACGGAACACGCCGGGCGCAATCACCGAAAGCGGATTGACCTCCAGCAGGGGCGAAGCCGTCTTGCCGGTCAGCCGGAATGTGATTCCGATCAGCCCGCGATCGCGTCCGTTGCCCAGGATAACACCGATAATCGGCAATTCGCTGAACAGACGGTTGACGCCATAGGCAGGCATGAAGGTTCCGGTCAGGTCAATGCGCCCCTCTGCATCATAGACCTGGCCCTGGAACGACGCACCGATCTGCGGCCCTCTCACTATGCCTTCGCTGATCTGAAGTCCGCCGTTGCCTGCAACCAGGCGCGCACTGGCAATCTCGAACCGCGCTTCAGATACATCGATATCCGCCTTGACCGCGTCCTTGAGGCTCTTGCCGTCTTTCTGGCTCGGCGTGGACACCAGTGAACTCAGCCGTGGCTCGCCCACCACCTGAAAATTCCTGACGTCCAGCGTGCCGCGCCGCAACGGCCCGTCCCCGCGTTTAAGCCGGACATTGAGCAATCCCCCGCGAATGCGCGAATAAATGCCCGCAAAGCGCGCGAATGCGCCCGCATCGCCGCTGGTAATCTCGATAACCTCACCTGCCGAGCCACGCGAGATCGCCATCACCACGGCCTGCCCGCTCTTTGTCACCGCCTTGAAGTCGAGCAAATCGATCCGGTCGCCCTGCCCCTTGTATCTGACATTTCCCGACGACAGCGTCTCGTCGGAATAGCCGAACATGGCGTCAACGCTGCCGCTCACTTCGACCGGTACGGAATCGCTGGCATTGCCCGTATTGGAGGATTTCGCCAGGGCGATGACCGGGCGCAAATCAACGGACGCACCGCCGATCTTGACCACATATCCCTTGCCCTTGCGTGTAATCTCGGCCTGGTAATCGTCGCGCGGCGACAGACCGACATGGTCAAATGTGGCAGCCGCAAGCTGGCCCTTGTTCAGCGACACCTCACCTGACGCTGAAAACCCATCCCCGGACAGCTTCACGTCCGAAAGCTCCACAACATTGCCATCGGTTCGCATCACGAAATCGAGCTTGGCGGCAATCCCCTTGTCCTTTGTCCAGCCAATACCCGGAACAGTCAGTTTGGCCGGCGTCAGATCCAGGCTGATTAACTGGCGGCCTTCAGCATCCGGATCAACTTCCAGCGAGAACCCGACCGGCCCCGAAAACAAGGCCCCGGAACCCGGCGCGATCTTTTCGCGGTCAGCCGGACTCAGGGTTCCGGACAGAACGCGCCGGGAGACCACGCCCGCCGTCTTGTCTACGGGCTGGATGATATCGAGGGTCATCGGCGCTCCGTCGACCCGCGCATCGGCTTTCAGAACCGCCCGTTCCGGCGTCACCACAAGATTTCCGTTCATCCCGGTCAGCATCCTGCCTTCGACAGGTTTGGCAATATCGACATCCCGCATATCGAGATCGACATTCCAGACGGGTGGCGGCGGAGATTGATCATTGATCAGCCCGAACCGGGCAGTAACCGTCGATGAGAGCTCTCCGCTAAGCTCCGATGGCTGAAGCCCGATTTTGTCGAGCGCATTGATCGGATGATAGCTGATCAGTTCGGCTACCGCATCGGCATTGCCCCGGACCGACATCGACAGGTCGGCCATCAGGGGGCGTTCATTGGCCTCGGGAATGGAAAACACCGCGTCATTCACATCGACAGTGCGGCCTGTCGGAAAGAACGCTGTCGCAGACTCTATGTTGAAGGTGATCTTCGACCCGCGCAGCTGCATGTGGCCCACCGTATCGCGCAGCGGCGGTATGTCGCCCGCGACATTCATGCGAGCCCGCTCGATATCAAAATCAATCTGCAGCTGGTCTTCGTTGAAAAAGACGTCTTCATAGGGTTTGTAGTGACCCGCCGGCGCCGCCAGCTGGATGCGGCCATTGCTCACGGTCCCGCCATAGAGGTTTTCGAGCACCCATTGCCGTGCCCGTTTGCCGACCCAATAGGGCCAGAGCTGCTTCACAGCTGCCGTCGACATGCGATCCGCCTGCGCCACCAGGTTGATCTCTGGCGAGATCCCTTCGACAAAGCGCCACGACGCCGAACCGATCAACGCGCCCTGCTCGGAGGCAACGGCCAGTTCTTCGGCCACAAGTCTCCGGTTTGCAGCATCGAACCACCCGAACGCCTTGCCGGCAAACGGGATCGGGGATTCATCGGAATCGCCCGGCGCGGCGAGCCCCTTGTCGATGACAAAATCGAACGCGATACCGTCAGCGGACTGCATGCCAAGCCGGTCGGTATCAATCAAGCCGCCGGTAAACGGAAGAACGGTTTCACCGACCCGCAGAATGGATGGCGTGATTTCAATTTTGTGCATTTTGGGCATGTAGACAAGATTGACCCGCGCATCCCGCACGCCCGCCTGAATGCCACCCATCGTCATGACCCCGTCGACCGCGGCAACCTTGATTGAAAGCGCAGGGCTTCTATTCGGCGTGGCTCGTCCTGCGGTGAAAGTAATTTCGAGTGGAGCCATGACGCCGTTCTGGCGGTCACTCGGTCCTTCGGTCAGGAAATCGACTGCCAGTCCACCGATCTCGCCGCTGATCTTCGACAACCCGGTTTCGCTGGCGCGAGCACTGGCTGTTCCAGCAACAGTGATCTTGCGGCCATCGCGTTCGATTTCAGCCTCCACCCGGTATTGTTTGGCGTCGATCCGGCTCACCACACCAGTCTCAATCACCAAGGGAACCCCTACCCCCGAAATCCGGATATCGGAGAACCGGAAAGCCTTTGCCTGTACGGCATCAACCTGAACCGCGACATCGTTCAAGGCCTTGAACAACTGCTCGATCATCGCGTCGATTCCGTCCACCCGGAAACCGGCAAGATCAGTCAGGTTGAAACCATCGCCCTCCGGCGCCACCAGCTCCACCCCGGCGATATCGACTGATGATACTGATAATTTGCCCGACAGAAGCGCCAACGGGTCAAGCGCAATCAGCGTGCTTTTCGCCCGTGTCGCCGGTGTTGTGCCATCCAGCCGCTCCACCACAACATCACGCGCCAGCAGAGCAAGCTGCCCGCGCCTGGTCAGGCGGATATCCGCAGAGCTCAGCTCCGCCCGGCTGTCCGGCCCGACGGCCTGCGCCAAGGCAATTTGCGCACGCTCCCGAATGATCCCGTCAACAACACCCGCTTCCAGAGCCGCAATCAACGCCCCGAAGAGAACCACCACAAGCATAACAAGCCCGACCATCCACCGCAGTGTCGTACCGGACCAGTGCCGGGGATGGTGCCCTCGCACCAGAATGGAATCATCTACGTTTGCCGACGGATATTCGTGCAGCCCGATAATGTCGCGCTTTTTGAACAGAACCTTGTCTATCGGCTGATCCGGCATGGGCGTAGGAATGGTATCTTTCTGTTTTATCGCTGATTCTTCTGGACTGTCAGATGAGCGTTTATATATCGCCTGATGACAGGGTCACCTGTCAAAAACATGAGTGAGCCAATGAAAGGGATCCATAGTGAACGAAGTTGTCGAGGGTGCACTGGCGCCACAATTCAATTTGCCACGCGATGGCGGCGGAAACGTGTCACTGACAGAACTGGCAGGCAAAACTGTGGTCCTGTATGCCTACCCGAAGGACGACACCAGTGGCTGCACCACGGAAGCGCTTGATTTCACCGCACTTGCCGATGAGTTTGCGAAAGTCGGCGCCGTAATTGTCGGCCTTTCGCCGGATCCGGTGAAAGCCCATGACAAATTCATCGCCAAGCATGATCTCGGCATCATCCTTGCATCAGATGAAGACAAGTCCGTTCTGGAAGCCTATGGCGTCTGGAAGGAAAAAAGCATGTATGGGCGCACCTATATGGGTGTTGAACGGTCCACCTTCATCATCGACGGCCGCGGCACGGTCGTGCGGGTCTGGCGCAAGGTCAAAGTCAAGGGCCATGCCCAGACCGTGCTTGAGGCAGTCAAATCGCTTTGATCCGCGATTGACAAACAAGGTCTGGAATTGAAGTGGCAATCTTCTCCAATCCCGTCATGTCTTTGCGTGATGGCGCCGCGCGCGCCATCCTCGCCAAGGATCTGACGGAGAAAACCACCCTTGCACAGGACGTCGCGAACCGCTGGCATGACCGGCGTCTGTCGTTACGCACGCCACTCGACACGTTGCCCCCCTTGCGCCCTGGCCGTCCCGCAAAGCCCGACCTGGTCCCTCCGACCCAGGTCATGCGCCGTTCGCTCAACTCGCGCCGCGGCCGCATCGCGCTGCTCCATGCCATCGCCCATATCGAACTCAATGCGGTTGATCTGGCGCTCGATATTGTCGCCCGCTTCGCAGCCAGTCCGATGCCGCAGAGTTTTTTTGACGGTTGGATGCAGGTGGCCTTTGAGGAGGCCAAGCATTTCAACCTTGTCAGGCAACGGCTGCAGGCGCTTGACGCCGATTACGGAGACATGCCGGCCCATGACGGCCTGTGGCAGGCAGCGCACGACACCCGCAACGACCTGACGGCACGTCTCGCTGTCGTTCCGCTGATTCTTGAAGCACGGGGACTGGATGTCACTCCCTCGCTGCGAATCAAGATGCGCGAAGTTGGCGATCACGACACCGCCGACGTTCTCGACATCATTTACGAGGACGAGAAAAAGCACGTGGCCATTGGCGCCAAATGGTTCCGCTTCATCTGCGCCCGCGAGGGCAAGGATCCGGCGCAGACATTCAGGCTGCTGGTGCGCGCCAATTTCCGCGGCGGTCTCAAACCGCCCTTCAATGATCTTGCCCGCGCTGCAGCCGGTTTGACACCGACATTCTATCGCGCCTTGACCAGTCAAAACATGTCCTGAGTTAATTGAATCGCCTCCCGGCAGCACAGGCTCAAAACTTTGTTAACCTTAACAGGTTGTAATCGCCCCTGAACAATTAACGGCAACCCGTTGTGGACAGGATCAGTGCGTGTCGCAAAGACAGGACAGCCGGGTCTTTGGCAAAAAGCCAAAACACTCTCACACCATCATTTTCGCCAGCGGTGAAAGTGTTCGTCATATTACCATCCGCCCGTGGATAGCCGGACTGTTGATGTCCGTCCTGGGCGTGATGGCCATCGGCTATCTTGGTGCAACATCCTACCTCGTGCTGCGCGACGATCTGATCGGCGCATCGATGGCGCGCCAGGCCCGCATGCAACACGCTTATGAGGACAGGATTGCGGCTCTGAGGTCGCAGGTCGACCGGGTCACCAGCCGTCAGCTGCTCGACCAGCAACTGATGGAAGAAAAGGTTGCCGAACTGATTGCCCGGCAAAACGCGCTCAGCAACCGCCATGGCAAGATCGGCCCCCTGCTTGACCGCGTAGGCGTTACGCCAAACCAGATTCCGGTACCGGTGAGCAACCCGAAGAAACAGGCATCGCTGCCGGCTCCGACAATAAAGACAAGCCGGCTTGCCGCTCTTGCCTCGACCTCGACAATCATCGCCCAGCCAGCCGCTTCGCACATCAACCCGCTCGCCTATGCCGCCGGCTCATCCGCCTCGGCGCGGGAATCTGTCGGCGAGCGGGCAGACCGCATTTTCTCGAGCGTCACCCTCTCGCTCAAATCCATCGAACGCGAGCAGATCGAAAAGATGCAGGGCCTGGCGGTCGATGCATTTGAAACAGCTTCGGAAATCGATGAAATCATCAAGTCCGCAGGATTGCCGGTGCCGGCAGCCGACGACACCGCCATCGGCGGTCCGTTTGTGCGCCCGGACGATCCCAACGCCTTTGAAGCCACGCTTGACGATCTCGATCAGGCGCTCGGCAGACTCGACACAATCCGCCGCCATGCCCGCAAGCTGCCGATCGGCATTCCTGCCCCCGGACGCGAAATCACCTCGCGCTTTGGCAACCGCCGCGATCCATTCCTGAGCCGGCTCGCCTTCCATGGCGGAATCGATTTCCGCACCCCGACTGGAACCCCCATCCTTTCCACCGGTACGGGCATTGTCGTTCATGCCGGCCGCAACGGCGGCTATGGCAAAATGGTCGAAATTGACCACGGCAATGGCATCACCACCCGTTACGCCCACCTGTCCTCCGTCGAGGTCCGTGAGGGTGACCACCTGACCATCGGCACACGCATCGGCAAATCTGGCTCCACGGGCCGCTCAACCGGCCCGCATCTGCACTATGAAGTCCGTCGCAACGGCAACGCTGTCGACCCAATGCGTTTCCTCAAGGCCGCCAAGAAACTCAAGCCGTTGCTTGTATCCAATTAAAGGACGGTCCGGCGTCACCTGCGAGCCTGTTGAGGGGTCGAGCGAATCGTCAGATTTCTTTTCGGAGTTCGCCCCGGCGAGAGGGTTGACTGACACCAACTGCTCAATAAAGTAAAAGATCAACGACGCGCATACCGACTCATACGGGTCGGAGAATTGCGGTCCTGTCCGCTCAGCCAAGCGCGTCAGCAATGCGCGGGTCGGGGCTTTTCCTTGACTTAATGCATTGCAACGATTATTCGAAACGGATTGGGACCGCGTGAAAAGCGCGCTCCCGCGCATAGCCGCACAATCCGAAACGGAAAACGCTCCCAATTGACCACTTTTGCTGATCTTGGCTTAAGCCAAAAAGTACTGTCCGCCGTAACTGACGCCGGCTACACAACGCCAACCCCGATTCAGGCTGGCGCAATACCTCCGGCACTCGAACGGCGTGATATTCTGGGCATCGCCCAGACCGGAACCGGCAAGACCGCTTCCTTCGTTTTGCCGATGTTGACAATGCTGGAACGCGGCCGCGCACGGGCGCGCATGCCACGCACCCTGATCCTCGAGCCGACGCGCGAACTCGCAGCGCAGGTTCATGAAAACTTTGAGAAATACGGCAAGAACCACCGCCTCAACATTGTTCTGTTGATCGGCGGCGTGTCCTTTGACGAGCAGGACCGCAAGCTCGAACGCGGCGCCGACGTCCTGATCGCCACACCGGGCCGCCTGCTCGACCATACCGAGCGCGGCAAGCTGCTGATGACCGGCGTTGAACTTCTGGTCATCGACGAAGCGGACAGAATGCTGGATATGGGCTTCATTCCCGATATCGAGCGCATCGTCAAATTCATCCCTTTCACCCGCCAGACCCTGTTCTTCTCGGCCACCATGCCGCCGGAAATCCAGAAGCTGGCCGACAAGTTCCTGCAGAATCCCGCCCGGATCGAAGTTGCGCCGCCCTCCTCCACGGCAGCCACCGTCGAACAGCGGCTGGTCGCCTGCGGCAGCAAGGATTTCGAGAAGCGCGAACGCCTGCGCGATCTTATCAAGTCTCAGACCGAACTGACAAACGCCATCATCTTCTGCAATCGCAAGAAGGATGTTGCCGATCTCTACAAGTCGCTCGAAAAGCACGGCTTTTCTGTCGGTGCATTGCATGGCGACATGGATCAGCGCTCACGCACCAACATGTTGCAGGGCTTTAAGGACAACGAGATCACGCTTCTGGTGGCCTCCGATGTTGCGGCCCGTGGTCTCGACATTCCGGCCGTTAGCCATGTCTTCAATTTCGATGTGCCGATCCATGCCGAAGACTATGTGCACCGCATTGGCCGCACCGGACGTGCCGGCCGCGCCGGCGCTGCCTTCACCATGGTCTCACGCCGTGATTCAAAATATGTCGACGCAATCACCAAGCTGATCGACCGCGAGATCGAATGGCTTGATGGACAGGACGCCATTCAGTCAGCCGACCCGGCAGATGACAAGCCTGCTCGCGGCCGCCGTGGCGAAAGCAAGTCGCCGGCACGCCGCTCCGGGCGCGGTGAGAAGCGCGCCCAGGAAGAAAAGCCCACCGAAGCCGCACCTGTCGAAGCGGCGGTTGAACCGGAAAAAGAGGATAAGGTCATCCAGACTGCAATCAAGGAAGAGCCCCGTCAGGAACAGGCAGCCCGCGCACCGGCGCCGCAACGCGCCCCGCAGCCAGCCAATGCCAATGAAGACCGCAACCGCAATCGCAACCGCCGTGGCGGCCGCGACAATGACGACCGCGAGCCGACACCGGTTGGCTTTGGCGACGAAATTCCGGCCTTCATGATGATTGGCAGCAAGTTCTGATTATCTGAACCGCAGGTTCAAGCAATCTCTTCAGCCGCCAGCCTCCGGGTTGGCGGCTTTTTTTTAATCCATCCCCAATCCAAAAGTGAAGATACTACGAGTATCAGCCGATCGACTGCAGGACGTCGGCGATCTGGCTGCGCAGCCACTGGTTCCCGGGAGCGGCTGTCGAGCGCTTGTGCCAGACCATGATGATCTCCACCGTGTCCACCGGCATGGGAGGCACAAAGATGTCCAGCCCGAACCTGTTCGATACATGCCTGGCCAGCTGATGCGGCAACAGGGCGATCAGGTCGGATTCGCTGACTGCACCGTAAACACCTGAAAAAACAGGCATTGTCATCACCACCCGCCTTTGGCGGCCGACGCGGGCCAGCGCCACGTCGCCCGTTGCCGCAAGCTTTCCTTCCGGTGAGAACAGCACATGCCCGAGATCGCAGAAAAGGTCGATCGGGACCACATCCCCCGATTTGAGTCCGGCATCGGCAAAACGAGGATGTCCACGCCGGGCAATGACTGTGTATTTCGACCTGAACATGGTCCTTCGCTCCGCCCAACCTGGCAACGGCAGAACTGGCGCGAGAGCAAGATCGACCTCGTTGTTTTCGACGCTGTCGAGATTGGTGTCGGCGACAAGATCAACCAATTGAACCCGTATGCCCGGCGCCTGCCGGGAGATGCGGTCAGCAAGCCGAGGCATCAGCATTTCTGCGAAAAAGTCGCTGCCGGAAATCTTGAAATTCTGCTCGGCAGATTTCGGAATGAATTTCATCGGGCTTTGCAGGATGCCTTCAATCTCACTCAAGATATCACGCAGCGGCAATTCCAGCGATCTGGCATAATCGGTGGGTTCAAGGCCCTGACCACTGCGGAAGAACAATTCGTCTCCCAGGCCGCTGCGCAATCGCGCCAAAGCGGCAGACACCGCCGGTTGCGACAATCCGATGCGAACTCCGGCTTTCACCGTCGACCCTTCGCGCAGCAAAGCATCCAGCACCCGCAGCAGATTGAGATCGAAGGCAGATAAATTCACCAGACAAATACCCAGAATACAAAATTGCGATTTATCGAATAGTTACACCTGATCTACCCTTCGTTCAATTGAACGCGCCCGCAACCTTCCACTGCACTGCCAGCAGGAAACGATGAACATGAACATTCCGGGTTCCGACGCCATCAATGGCTTGGCGGACCGCCTCAGCAATCCAAAGCCCACTATGTAAGGAAAGAAGCATGAAAGACATCGCAACCCGGTTTTTCGCCACCGGAGCCATTTTCGCCCTGTGCGGAATGGTGTGGGGAATCGTCATGTCCGCCACGCAGGACCACACCCTGTCACCCGCTCACGGACATCTGAACCTGATCGGGTTCGTTGTCATGATCGTCTTTGGGACATTTTATGCGCTGACGCCAAGCGCGGCAGCGACCAGACTTGCCAGCATCCACTATTTCCTCGCTCTCGCGGCAGTTATTACCATCGTGCCGGGAATCGTCATGGCTATCTCCGGCTCAGGTGAAGTTCTGGCCAAGATCGGATCCGTGCTCACGCTCGCGGCGATGGCGCTGTTTGCCTTCGTGGTCATGCGGCATGGCGTCGGATCGCGGCCTCTCAACTCTACGCCCTGACAGCCCTGGCTCCCCGCAGGCAAAGTCATATGCTTGTCATGTGAGGCTTGCGGGGTCCTGCAGCCGCCACGGACGATAGCCGGCGCTATGTCTTCGCTCTGAGTGCGGCACCCCATGCCAGAGCAACCCACTTGGCCATTTCGTCAGGGTCATCCAGCGCGGCATCGGGAATGGACCAGTAGGGCATTGTAACAGGCTTGTTCTTGCCTGCATAGATCCATTGGCTGGCGCCGGCATCGGCAAAAGCGGGCGCGCTTTGCGCATCCGCCTTGAGCAGGATATCACCGTTGAACTCCAGCGCCAGGATCCTGCCCTGGTGATAGATCCCCTTGCCGCCGAACATGCGTTTGATCGACACCTCGCCGAGGCTGTCGAACATGTCGCGAATCGCATCGTTGTCCATAACGCCGCCTTCTGATCTGCACATCACGCTGTGAACTGACCAGCCGGACACAATGTCCGCCGTCACAGTCTTGCCGTCAATCGGTACCGCTCCATATCCGCCGCATGCCGAAGCACACAAGAAAATCCGATCTGCCGCAAAAGCTCTGCGCTTTCTGCAGCCGCCCGTTCACCTGGCGGCGCAAATGGGCCAGGGTCTGGGACGAGGTCAAATATTGCTCGGATCGTTGCCGTTCAGAAGCTCGCCGGCAAACCGTGGCCCCCAGAGCGTTTCATGGCTAGATGGAACCATTCTGCCGGGTCCACAGACCGGCATCAGTCGCGGCCAGACGTCTCGGTAATTCCACCCGCTGCGCGCACCGCATCGGGCGTATCGACATCGAGCCGCGCGGCCGGACCGATCTCGATATCGATCACCGGCCAGGCCCCGCTTTCAACCAGCGAACGGGCGCCGACATCACCTGTCAGGCCCATGGCCTCCGGGAACGCCGTTCGCGGCAGGATCACCGGATTGCCCCGCCGCTCGCCGTCACAGGCCCGGATGATGGCGTTTGCATTGTTGGCGGCGAATGCGTCGATCAGCCGGTTGAGGTGAACAGACGTCAATCCCGGCATGTCGCCAAGCAGCACAAGAGCGCCGGCAAGCTCCGGATCGAGCGAACCAAGCCCCCGCTTGAGCGAAGACGCCATGCCGGATGCAAACTCCGGATTGTGCACCAGGTCGACATCAAGCCCGCTCAGGCTGGCGGCAATGTCCGCGCCACGATGTCCGGTCACCACCACTGTCTTGCGTGCCACGGACGACAGAGCTGTGCGCGCCATCTTGCGGATCAGTGCTTCCCCGTCAAAGGCGGCGAGCAGCTTGTGACCCGATTGGTCTCCCATGCGGCTGGCACGCCCTGCGGCAAGCAGCACCACCCCGACCTCGACACCGGAAGTCATGGCTGCACCGGCCCCGTTTGCCGGGGCTGGGGCCGGGACGGGATTTCCTTGAGCAGCCCCCCGACACCCATCCGTGCAATATCCATGGAAGTCACCGCTTCACCGGCGAGAATGCGGGCCAGCACCCAGTCGAAACCATTTTCCTTGGGGCTGCGGGCACAGCCCGGCGCGCCGATGACCGGGATGTCTCCGAGCGACCCGAGCACCAGCAAATTGCCGGGATCGACCGGCATGCCCACCCGCTCGACCTTACCGCCAGCCTTGCGGATCGCTGCCGGAATGACATCCTCCGGATCGGTGACCGCCGATGCGCCGAAAACAACGATCAGTTCGAAAGTCTTCGCCATCCGGAGGATCTCGCCGGCAACCGCATCGGCGGTGTGCGCAACACGGCTTTCCTCATCCAGGCTCGATCCGCTAAGCGACAACCGTCCGGCCAGAAGCTGCCGTGTCTTGTCCATCACCGATGGCTTCAGTGTTGGCAAGGTCGTTGAGATCAGACCGGCACGCACGGACCGGAACGGCAGGACATGGGCCAGACCGGACACCCCGATAGCGGCTTTCGTCTGCTCAAGCGAGGCCCCTGATACGGCAAGTGGAATGATCTTGATCGTCGCCACCATCTCACCGGCCTGAACCGGACTATGATCGGCCAGACAGGCAAATGTGATTGACGGGTCAATCGCGTTGAATGCATCCACCAGCTGCTTGTCGGCACGAAACAGCCCTGCGCAGGCGGCATGCAGGTTGACCCTTCCGGTCGATGCATTCGCGGCGCGGATATTGAGGCCGGCAAAGGCCTGCGCCAGTGCGTCCGCCGCAGCATCCTCGCCGGCATCACCCGCCAGCAAGCGGGCAACGATCACCTCCTTGGCGCCGCCCTGCCCGATCTGGTCCAGATCCTCAGCCGTCAGCACATGCCCCTTCTTGAGCCGCAGATCGCCGAGTGAAAGCGAATGCGCCAGCACCGCCCCTTCCGCCTCTGACAACAGCACTGGACCAAATTGCATGGATCAGTCTTTCGCCGGTGAGGCGGGGACAGGCTGTGCCGGTTTGCGCAACGCCGCAATCACCTGCGCCAGAATCGCCACGGCAATCTCTTCCGGGCTCTGCGCCCCGATATCAAGTCCGATGGGGGCAGCGATCCGGGCGATCTCAGCGTCCCCGAGCCCCGCTTCCGTCAGCCGCTCCACGCGCCGGGCATGGGTCTTGCGCGATCCAAGCGCGCCCACATAGAAAGCCCCTGCCTGAAGCGCGGAGGTCAAGGGCCAGTCGTCAATCTTCGGATCGTGGGTCACCGCCACCAATGCGGTAAAGGCATCAATCGGCTGATCCTTCAGCGCATCCTCCGGCCAGTCCGCAATCAGATCCACATTTTCAAACCGGTCCGGCGTGGCAAATGCCGTGCGCGGATCAACCACCCGGACATCAAATCCCGCCATTGCAGCCATCGGCGCCAGCGCCTGCGAAATATGCACCGCACCGATGATCACCATGCGCGGCGATGGCACATGAACATTGAGAAAGAACCGTTGCCCTTCAGCCTCAACCACAGTGGACTTGGCGGTCCTGAACGCCTTCTCCACGGCGTCACCAAGGTCACCGCTGACCGGGTCGCCCTGCATCACCAGCCGGTTGCGGCCATCGGCGAGATCGGTGAGCATGATCACGGCCTGCCGGTTACGACGCGCTTCGTTGAGTTTCCTGAGCAGATGCGGATCCATCAGCCGACCCGTTCCAGATAGACCTGGATCTTGCCGCCGCAGGACAAGCCCACGCGCCACGCAGTCTCGTCCGCCACACCGAATTCGAGCATCTTCGGCTCGCCGCTTGCAATCACATCGGCAGCTTCCGAAATCACCGCGCCTTCAACGCAGCCGCCAGACACAGACCCGCTGAAATTGCCATCAATATCGATCACCAGATGACTGCCGACCGGCCGCGGTGCAGATCCCCAGGTCTCTATCACCGTTGCCACAGCCACCTCGCGCCCGTCGAGCATCCAGCGCTCGGCGACGGCAAGCGGATCAAGCTGGTCCTCGCCGCTTTGCTGACTTACCTGTGATGACATGCCGGCCTCCCTTGTCTGCCGGTGGATTATGGCCACCGCCATCGCTCAAATTCAAGTCAGATTACAGATAACGCCTTGGATCGGCTTGAGCGGCATCCCTTTCGCCGAGCGCCGTCACCAGATCGGCCATCGCCGCGATATTGTGCACAGGACGGAATTCATCGACGTGATCGAGCATCGTGCGCACGCCGCGCGCGCGGGCTTCAAAGCCGTCGAAGCGCAGCAGTGGATTGAGCCAGACCAGCCGCCGGCAAGACCGGTGCAGCCGGTCCATTTCGGTGTCGAGCTCATCAATGGAATCACGCTCCAGCCCGTCGGTGATCAGGATCACCACGGCCCCCTGCCCGAGAACCCGTCGCGACCATTGCCGGTTGAACAGCCGGAGCGCTTCGCCGATCCGGGTGCCGCCCGACCAGTCCTTCACCGCACCTGTGCACTGATCCACCGCCTCGTCGGGATCCTTGTTGCGCATCTGCCGGGTGATGTTGGTCAGCCGCGTGCCAAACAGGAATGTATGAACCCCGCGCCGTTTCTCGCTGATCACATGCATGAAATGCAGGAAAATCCGCGTATACTGGCTCATCGAACCGGAAATATCGGCAATGATCACCAGCGGCGGATGCACTTTCCGGCGCTTGCGGAACCGCGGCAAAATAAGATCTCCACCGGTCCGCATCGCCGCCCGCATGGTTGCCCGCGGGTCTATCCGTTTCGGCACGGTCGAGAGCTTGTAACGCCGTGTCTCGACCTGATCAAATGGCAGCGTCAGTTTGGCAATCGCGGCTTTTGCCTCGGCGAGTTCAAGGGCCGTCATCTGGGCAAAATCCTGTTGCCTCAGCACCTCGTTGCCCGAAATCGTTTCCCGGGCATCGATCTCGATCATCGGCTTGTCTTCGGGCGGACGCTGCTTTTCATGGCCCTCGAACAGCGCCTGGCTGACCCGGGTCTCTCCGGCCTTGAGTTTTTCGCGCTGCTTGTTCTCCATTGCCACCGGCGAGAACATGGCGATCATCTTTTCAACCAGATCCCTTGTCCGCCAGAACAGCTTGAACGCCTGATCAAAGACCTCGTGATCCTCGTGCCGCTTGACGAACACCGAATGCAGGACCCAGTAGAATTCCTCGCGGCTGCCGATACCTGCAATCTGCACTGCCTCCACGGCGTCGCGCACAGCCGCGGGCCCGACCTTCATCCCGGCCTTGCGCAGAACCCTGGCGAAATAAACCACATTGTCGGGGATGCGGCCGTCGCCACCCTTGAATCCGGTCGCATCTGCGGCTTCCGCCATCAAAGCGCCTGTGCCAGCTCGGCCTTCACCGCGGTCAGCAGCTCCCTGCCGGCGCTGCCTTCGATCCGGGCGATGTCATCCTGATATTTGAGCAGCGTGCCAATCGTGTCCGACACCGTCTCCGGATCCAGCGCCAGACGGTCAAGTTCGGTCAGCGCAGTCGCCCAGTCGATGGTTTCGGCCACGCCGGGGCTCTTGAACAGGTCCATCTGCCTGAGCTTCTGGACATAGGCCACCACCTGCCGCGACAATTCCTCATGGCAACCGGGAACCTTCAGCTTGACGATCTCCAGCTCCACATCGGCGGCGGGATAATCCACCCAGTGATACAGGCAGCGCCGCTTCAGCGCATCGTGGATTTCGCGGGTGCGGTTGGTAGTGATGATCACAATCGGTGGCTCTTCCGCCCTGATCGTGCCCAGCTCGGGGATGGTCACCTGATAATCGGAAAGGATCTCCAGCAGGAAGGCCTCGAAGGCTTCATCGGTGCGGTCGAGCTCATCGATCAGAAACACCGGCGCCCGGCCGTTCGAGCTTTCCAGCGCCTGCAGCACCGGACGGCGGATCAGGTGTTTTTCGCTGAAAATATTGCGCTCGATGGCGCCGCGGTCATCTTCGCCGGTGGCCTCTGCAAGCCGGATTTCCAGCATCTGCGCCGGGTAGTTCCACTCGTAGACAGCCGAGGACACATCCAGCCCTTCGTAGCATTGCAGCCGGATCAGGGGACGGTCGAGCGCCTTTGACAGCACCTTAGCGATCTCGGTCTTGCCAACCCCGGCCTCGCCCTCGAGAAACAATGGCCGCTTCATCCGGAGACTGAGAAACAGAACGGTCGCCAGCGCCCGGTTGGCGACGTAATCCTCGCTCGAAAGCAAAGCCAGCGTTTCGTCAATCGAATTGGGCAGCGCAGTGGTGATCGGCATTTCAGCTCCGGAGCGAGGTGTGCAACACGAGGCTAAACAGAATGGTATCCGCGGTCCAGATACAAAAGCGCGCGCCCGGCAGGACCGGTCCGCAATCCTGTCACTTCACCAATCAGCACGGTATGCGTGGCGACGATTTTCGCATCGACCAGACGGCAATCAAACACTGCGGCGGCGTCCACAAGCACAGGGGCGCCGGTGGTGATGGTGTCCCACTCTGCCTCCGCAAACCGTTCCTCGACCGTCAGATGATCCCGGCCCGAAAACGCCACAGCAAGATGCTCGTGCTGGGACATCAGCGTGTTGAGCGCAAACACGCCTGATTCGGTGAAAAGCGCATTGTGCGGATTGGAATGATTGAGACAGACCAGCAGCGTTCCCGGATTGTCCGACACCGAACAGGCAGCCGTCACGGTGACCCCGCGCCGAACACCCTCATGGATCGTCGTGGCAATCTGGACATGCCCCGCATAGCGCGCCATTGCATCGCGGTAGTCTTTGGAATCAATAGTCTGCCGTTTCAACACGCCTGCGCCTCGATTTGGGGACATGTCCCGCTGCTCGTCTTCCCGACCATACATAAAGTGCGAAAGCAATTTTGAAACCCGTCGGCCACGACTTTTTATGCCTCAACCCCGTCAGACGAGGTGCAAGCGGCGGATTTTGCTTGGATTAGCGCGATTGGCCGGGCTAAATACGCGGCATGATCACAAGCCTTCCACGTTTCCGTCTGCCAATTGTCCTGGCATTGTTTCTCGCCGCGGCTCCCGCGCTTGCGGAACCGTTGCATATCGGCCTCGTCATTCCGCAGTCCGGCCAGTTCAAGCCTCTCGGTGATCATGTTCGCGAAGCTTTTCGTGTCTGGGATACTGCCAATCCCGACCAGTTCGAAGACATTGTCGAAGGCGACGACGGCTGCTCCGAACAGGCTGGCACCGATGCCGCCGCGGCAATGATTGAAGCCGGTGTCAACGTGGTTGTCGGCTTCCTGTGCACAGAGAGCCTGGCTGCCGCGCTGCCATTATTGTCAGATGAAAACATCCCGGTCATCACGCTGACGGTCCGCGCCGACATCATCGGAGAGGAAGCCGCACGCCTCGGCTGGCAGTTCTTCCGCCTCGCCCCGCGCGCCGGATCGGAAGCCGAGATCGCATCAGATGCAATCTTCCGACTATGGGCCGACAAGTCTTTCGCCCTGATTGAGGACGGTGCCATTTCAGGCCGCGAACTGGTGGAGGCGATCCGCATCAACCTCGAGAACCGGGGATTGAAACCCAATTTCGTCGACAATTACCGTCCCGGTCAGGCCACCCAGCCAAGCCTGATCCGCAGGCTCCAATCCGCAGGCGTATCCCGCGTGTTTGTTGGCGGCGAACGGTCCGATCTGGCCGTCATCGCCATGGAGGCGACGCGCCAGGGTGTCGACCTTGAATTCATGGGTGGCGATACCTTGCATGCACCGCAAGGTGAGCTTCCAATACCCGACGGCACCCTGGCGGTGCTTGCTGCCGGCGCCACACCGGGACCCGAGGCCGAAGCCGCCCGCGCTGCGCTGGAAAGCGCCGGGCTGATTTCCGAAGGGCTTCGCATTCCGGCCTATGCGGCCGCCGAAATCCTCGGCGCCATCGCCACCCGCATGCAATACAGCGAGATGGATCTCGATGAAGCCTTGCGCACCACCACCTTTTCCACGGCACTCGGACCCGTGACCTTCGATCAGAATGGCGAACGGCGCGAACCGGGCTTTGTGCTGGCAATCCTGAAGGATGGCGAGTTCTCACGGCTCAGCATCGAAGAGGCTGCCCGCATCGCCGGAGAGAACCAATAATGAAAACCGGTATGAAAACTGGATTGCGCAACCTGATCACCGATGTCGCGGGCCTCACCGTCGGCAATGCGAGTGACAGCGGGCTGAACTCCGGCGTCACAGCCATTGTCTGCGATCCGCCCGCCACGGCAGCCGTGCAGGTGCTTGGCGGCGCGCCCGGCACAAGGGAAACCGATCTGCTCGAGCCGCACAACACTGTCGAAACCGTCAACGCTCTTGTCCTGTCCGGCGGCTCGGCCTTTGGCCTTGATGCCGCCAGCGGCGTGCAAGCCTATTTGCGCGAACAGGGCAAGGGCTTTGCAGTCGGCCCGCACCGGATTCCGATTGTTCCCGCGGCGATCCTGTTTGACCTGATCAATGGCGGCAACAAGGACTGGGGACGTTATCCGCCCTATCGCGATCTGGGCTATCAGGCTGCGGCTGCCGCCGCAGAAGAGTTTTCCATTGGAACCGCCGGGGCAGGCACGGGCGCGCTGACCGCAACCTTCAAGGGCGGACTTGGCTCTGCCTCTGCGATTGTCGCTGACTGCCTGACCATCGGAGCGCTGGTAGCGGCAAACCCTATGGGAACAGCCACAATCGGCAGCTCACGTCATTTCTGGGCTGCCCCTTTTGAAATCGGCAATGAATTCGGCGGTCTCGGCATGCCGTCTCCCCTGCCCTCTGACGCCACCGGCCTGAAAATCAAGTTCCGCGACATGTCGCGCGGCGTCTCCAACACCACCATTGCCGTCATCGCCACCGATGCCAGCCTTACAAAGGCCGAGGCCAAGCGTCTGGCAATCGCGGCCCATGCCGGCTTCGCCCGTGCCATCTGGCCCAGCCACACGCCGTTTGACGGAGATCTGGTGTTTGCGCTCGCTACCGGTGCATCGGGCCGCAAACCGGCCGCGGATGAATTCATTGATCTGTGTGCTGCCGCCGCTTCCACCATGAGCCGCGCCATTGCCCGCGGCATCTATGCAGCCACGCCTGATGATCGGGATCTGATGCCGGCCTGGTCCACCGCCGGCAATTGAACCAGCCAAACAATTGCGCCAATGGTCTGGCAGTGCTACCCGGTCGGGCTGACAACAAAGGGACCCCACAATGCCTCTCCTTCACCGCGCCATATTTGCCTGGCTTGCATTGGTCCTGACCGGAATCCCGGCAAATGCCGCCGAGTTTTCCGAAGTCCGCCCGATCGGTTTTTCCGCCGATGGCTCGGTTTTCGCATTTGAGGAGTTCGGCGTTCAGGATGGCTCCGGTTTCCCATTCGCCAGCCGGTTTTTCATCGACACCGCCACCGATTCGTTCCTGCCGGGCTCGGCCGTCCGCATCATCATTGATGATGAGAACAAATCCGTCGCCGATGCCCGCGCCGCCGCCGCTGCCCAATCAGGTGATCTCGAAGAGAAATACAACTTTTCGGCCAATCCCGGTGTGATCGCGGCCTTCAACCCCTTCTCCGAACTCGATGGCAACGCTCATCAGTTGCGATATCTCCCCTTGTCGGTGGTGCCCGCGTTTTTCAAGCCCTATGCCGCGCAGCTGACGGAAAAGCCCTTGCCGTCCTCTCAGGCCTGCAACTCGATCACCGAAACAAGGCTCGGCTTTCGGTTGGAGATGACGGAAGTCGAGGGCAAGCCGGTGTCGATCCTGCTGCATGAAGATAGCTCGCTCCCGGAAAGCCGGCACTGCCCAACAGGCTACCGGCTCGGCGGCGTGGTCACCCATTATGCCGACGGCATCTGGACCCATGCTTTTCTGGTATTGTTCCAATCCTTCGGATTTGAAGGCGAACATGGCCGCTGGATGGCGGTCACACGACGATTTGAATGAACACTCCAGTCAAACGGCACAAGGGACCAAAACCCAAGCCCGCAAACGACAACTCCAATCTGCGTGACCGGTTTCATGCCGCCCGGCCCGATTGGCGCGATGTTGTCTATGGCGCAATCGCCTGGGGTGCCGCGATGGCGATTTCCGCGCAGGCCTCACTCTGGCTGTCCGTTGCGGCCCTGACCAGCCACTACTGGAGCCTGACTGCCCTTTCATTTGCAGGTGCCGCTCTGGCCTGGCCATTGAGCCTTGTTGCCTTTCGCTTCATCGCCTTCAGGCGCGCGCGCGAAGCCGCCTTCGCGGCCGCATTCATGTGTCTGACCACCTTCACCATCGGAATAACGTCGGCGATCTTTGCCGTCATATTCCGGACTTACTATGCGCAATGGCATGGTGAGCCCTTCACGAAACTCTGGCTGGTGCAGCTGGTTTTTACCACCGCGTCGGCCTTGTATCAGTTCGCCGTTCTGGGCATCCGGCTCTATCTGCCGCTGGGCGTGATGTTTCTCTTTGGGGCATCCTGGCTGCTTGCCAGCAGGCATTCGCCGATAAAGACGCGCAAAAGCAGCATTCTCGCCTAGAACCTTGCGATCCGAAGTTTGAATCCGTCTGGAAATGGTCTAGACCCGCGGCAACGCTAACCTGCTACGGATTTTGCCATGATACCTCGTTACTCCCGCCCGGAAATGGTTGATGTCTGGTCGCCAGAATCAAAATTCCGAATCTGGTTCGAGATCGAGGCGCACGCCTGCGATGCGCTCGCCGAACTGGGTGTGATCCCCAGGGAAGCGGCCAAGACCATCTGGGACAAGGGCGGCGCCGCCACCTTTGACATCGACCGCATCGACGAGATCGAGCGCGAAACCAAGCATGATGTCATCGCCTTCCTGACCCATCTCGCCGAGATCGTCGGACCCGACGCACGTTTCGTGCATCAGGGCATGACCTCGTCCGATGTTCTCGACACCTGCTTCAACGTGCAATTGGTCAAGGCTACCGATCTGTTGCTCGCCGACATGGACGCACTTCTGGCCGCCATCAAGCGCCGCGCCTACGAGCACAAGGACACTGTCTGCATCGGCCGCTCGCACGGCATCCACGCCGAACCGGTAACCTTCGGCCTGAAAATGGCGGAAGCCTACGCCGAATTCGACCGCTGCCGCACAAGGCTGGTCAATGCCCGCGAAGAAATCGCCACCTGTGCCATTTCAGGCGCTGTCGGCACCTTCGCCAATATCGACCCGCGCGTCGAGGAACATGTCGCCAAGGCCATGGGACTGATTGCGGAGCCGGTCTCGACCCAGGTCATCCCGCGCGACCGTCACGCCATGTATTTCGCCACGCTGGGTGTCATCGCCTCATCCATCGAACGTGTTGCCACCGAAATCCGCCATCTGCAGCGCACCGAGGTGCTGGAAGCGGAAGAATATTTCTCCAAGGGCCAGAAGGGCTCGTCGGCGATGCCGCACAAGCGCAACCCGGTGCTGACCGAAAACCTCACCGGACTGTCGCGTCTGGTGCGCATGGCGGTGACCCCGGCCATGGAAAACGTGGCGCTTTGGCATGAGCGCGATATCTCGCACTCTTCGGTCGAACGGATGATCGGCCCTGACACCACCGTAACCCTTGATTTCGCGCTGGCCCGCCTGACCAATGTCATCGACAAGCTGATGGTCTATCCCGAGCGCATGGTCGGCAATATGGACCGTCTCGGCGGCCTGGTTCACTCCCAGCGCATCCTGCTGGCGCTGACCCAGGCAGGCTCCTCGCGTGAAGACGCCTACCGCCTGGTCCAGCGCAATGCCATGAAAGTCTGGAACAGCTACCAGACATCGGGTGATTCCGAAGTCGACTTCCTCACCGAGCTGCTCGCCGATGAGGACGTGCGCAAATATCTCTCGGAGACCGAAATCCGCGACCGTTTTGATCTCGGCTATCACACCAAACATGTCGATACGATTTTCTCCCGCGTGTTCGGCGAGAGCTGATCGGGCCACCTGAGACATAAATGACACGCAGTCACGGGAAGTGATTGCGTGTCACCATCTCGCCCAGCTGTTGCCCCCAAGTTGCCGTGGTTGCCGCCCATTCTGATGGTCATCCGACATCATTGGAGGCCTCTATGCAGGACTATCCGCCCCTCACTGGCAACACCAGCCGTGAACGCCGCAACCAAGGTTCACCACAACACCCTACCCACGACACCGGGATCAGTCTGTGGATCGCTGCCGCGACCGTGATCATCTCGTTTGGTATTTTGTTGATCTTCACCCAGAGCGATCTGAAAAATGGCGGTGCGCCTTTCGTGATCACACCGCCGACGCAAATCAGCGCATACCCGGACGCCAATCCTTAGGGCGTTTCATGGCCAGATGGAACGCTCAAAGGCTGCGCAGAAACACGTGCCAAAGCTTCCGAATCGAACGACGCCGTAACGGTTCGGCAGAAAAATCGTGCTCCCCGTCAGTCGTGCCATTCTCAACCGGTTGACATTTGGGCCCGGCTTGCCCAACTCGGCAGCATGAAAGTAGCTGAATCCGACATCCTGATTGTTCCCGGATACAAGAATTCCGGTCCCGACCATTGGCAGACCCGCTGGCAAGCGCGCCTGTCGTCGGCGCGGCGCGTCGAACAGGACGCCTGGGCCAAACCTGTCCGAGAAGACTGGACGACGCGCTTCGCCGAAGCCGTCAACGAGGCCCAAAAGCCGGTTGTCGTGATCGCCCATTCGCTGGGTGTGGCAACAATGCTGCAGGCCCTGCCGGACTGCAGGAACAAGATTGCCGGGGCATTCATGGTGGCCCCGCCGGAAGTCGACAACCCGGCCATCCGGCCCAAACACCTGATGACCTTCGGCCCTTACAAGCAGGATCCGCTGGAATTTCCCTCGATCGTTGTCGCAAGCCGCAACGATCCGTTCGGCTCGTTCGAACATGCGGGTGACATGGCAAATGCCTGGGGCGCGATGCTGATCGATGGCGGTGAAGCCGGGCATATCAACGCCGAATCAGGCCATGGACCCTGGCCGGAGGGCATCATGGTGTTTGCCAGCTTCCTTGCCCGGCTGAAGCCCTGATTCCAGCAGCGTGGGGCCTTAGCCGCGCGCCTTGTCCAGCATCATCGAAGCGCCAGCATGGATGATGCCCGGATCGGTGTTGAGAGCCGCCAACCGGTATCCCATCTTGCCAAATCGCGGCACATCGGCCGGATCGACGGCAAAGATCGCCGCAAACTTGCCGGCCTTGCGGGCGCGATCGGCAATCTCTGCCATGACGTCCTGAAGTTCGGCGTTGTGCGGGTCGACATGTGCGCCATTCGACCAGGAAATCGACAGGTCTGACGGCCCGACAAAGACACCGTCAATCCCTTTCGTGGCCAGAATGCCGTCCAGTGCGGCAAATGCTTCCCGCGTTTCGATCATCGCCAGCGACACGGTTTTCTCGTTGGCAGAGCGGAAATAGCTCTCGGCGGTCAAGGACGTGTGCATCTGCAGCGCCTGGATCGGGCCCCAGGAGCGTTCACCCAGCGGCGGATACTTCATCGCATTGGCAAACGCCTCCGCCTCCGCCACAGAATTGATCATCGGCGCGATCACCGCCTCGAACCCCATATCCAGCGCCCTGCTGGCAAGATCATTGCGACCGACCGGGATGCGCAGAACGGCAGGCTTGCCTGCTGCAAGAATTGATTTGGCTGACGCAAAGGCGGTGTATTCGCTGTGGGCGCCGTGCTGCATGTCGACTGTCACCGTGTCGAAGGGGCATCGTGCCAATACACCTGCCATCTCCGCCGATGGCGACGTCGACCATGCGGTTATCATCATCTCGCCCTGATCAAGCTTGTCTCGCAACTGCATGGCCGTCTCCCCCGAATCATCGTTCCGCCAGCAAATGGCGCCTGATCTCCTCAATCCAACAAAAAACCGCCCCCGGCAAGCCGCAGGCGGTTTCAATAATTTCAGATATTTGTGATCAGCCGGCCTGGATCTGCTCGACAGCCACTGCCAGCAATTCATCCATCTTGCGGCGCAGCTGGTGGTCGGACTGCCCCACACCACCATCGTCAAAATCGGCGCGAACCTTGCGGAACACGTCTTCATCGCCGGCTTCTTCGAAGTCAGCCATGACAACGGTTTTGGCATAGGCTTCGGCATCATCGCCGGTCTTGCCCAGCAATTCGGCGGCCCAAAGCCCCAAAAGCTTGTTGCGACGGGCTTCAGCTTTGAACTTCAGCTCCTCGTCATGGGCAAACTTGTTTTCGAATGCGTTTTCGCGGTCTTTCATATTGCTCATGAGCTGGCTCCCGGCGGTGAATCGATAATCCCTATATGGGGGTTCGCCCCATAAAACAAAAGACCGCCAAAAGTGCAATGCAAACCCGCCCTCAGCCATGCAATTCCGGGGACATTGCTGACAACAGCGTTGTGAAAGGCTGGACAATCCGCTAAAGCACGGCTCAAAATCGACCCTAAGCCGAGTTGCCGCGGCTTCAGCCGGCACAAATGACAGAGATGCACATGACCCGTCGCCGCCGTATCTACGAAGGCAAGGCCAAGATTTTGTATGAAGGCCCTGAACCAGGCACATTGATCCAGTTCTTCAAGGACGACGCCACGGCGTTCAACAAGAAGAAACACGATGTGGTTGATGGCAAGGGCGTGCTCAACAACCGTATCTCCGAATACATATTCACGCATTTGAACCGGATCGGTATTCCGACTCACTTCATCAAGCGCATCAACATGCGCGAGCAGCTGATCAAGGAAGTCGAGATTATCCCGCTTGAAGTGGTTGTGCGTAATATCGCGGCCGGTTCGCTGGCCAAGCGCCTCGGAATCGAGGAAGGCACGGTGCTGCCCCGCTCGATCATTGAATTTTACTACAAGGCCGATGCGCTCGATGACCCGATGGTCTCCGAAGAGCATGTCACCGCCTTCGGTTGGGCCAGCCCGCAGGAAATCGACGACATCATGGCGCTCGCCATCCGCGTCAATGACTTCCTCACAGGCCTGTTTCTGGGCGTCGGCATCCAGCTGGTCGATTTCAAGATCGAATGCGGCCGTCTGTTCGAAGGCGACATGATGCGCATTGTCATCGCCGACGAAATCTCGCCCGATTCCTGCCGGCTCTGGGACGTCAACACCAGCCAGAAGCTCGACAAGGACGTCTTCCGCCGCGATCTCGGCAGTCTCGTCGAAGCCTATCAGGAAGTCGCCCGCCGGCTTGGCATCATGAACGAGAATGAACCGAACCGTCCCACCGGACCGGTTCTGGTCAAGTAAACGTCTGGAGTTCTTCGAATGATCAAGGCACGCGTCACCGTGACACTCAAGAACGGCGTTCTCGACCCGCAAGGCAAGGCCATCGAGCACGCGCTCGGCGGCCTTGGCTTTTCCGGCGTCGATTCAATCCGCCAGGGCAAGGTCTTCGATGTGGTTCTTCAAACCTCCGACCGCGCCAAGGCCGAGGCCGAACTCAAGGCCATGGGCGAAAAGCTGCTCGCCAACATGGTGATCGAGGATTTCGCGGTCGAGGTACTCTGAGCCATGAAAGCCGCAGTCATCCTGCTCCCCGGCCTCAATCGCGATCGCGATATGGTCGCGGCCCTCACCAAGATTTCGGGTCAGGCCCCGCAAACCGTCTGGCAGACCGAGACATCGATTGACGACGACGTCGATCTGATCGTCATCCCGGGCGGTTTCTCCTACGGCGATTATCTGCGCTGCGGCGCCATTGCCGCCCGCATGCCGGTGATGCAGGCCGTGCGCGAGAAGGCCGAGAAGGGCACGCGGGTGATCGGCGTCTGCAACGGCTTCCAGATCCTGCTCGAAAGCGGCCTGCTGCCCGGCGCACTGATGCGCAACGCATCGCTGAAATTCGTCTGCCGCGAAGTCAAGCTCGAGGTTGCCAACGCCAACACCGTGTTCACGCAAGGCTACAGCCAGGGCCAGATCATCCGCTGCCCGGTGGCCCATCACGACGGCAATTATTTCACCGATGCCGACACGCTGGCCGATATCGAAGCCAGCGGCCAGGTGGCCTTCCGCTACACAGCCGACACCAATCCGAACGGCTCGCTCAACAACATTGCCGGCATCGTCAACAAGGCCGGCAATGTGCTCGGCATGATGCCGCATCCGGAAAACCTGATTGAGGCCGCTCACGGTGGCTCCGACGGCCGCGCCCTGTTCGAGGCCGCACTAGGACTGGTTGAGGCCTGAGACTGAAACCGGGTTGTCCTGTAGGGCATAACATCGCAGCTGTTCCGCCTCTACAGCATTTCCGGACGGGTTGGATCCAGCATGCCGGCCGTCCGCCTGGCGGGCGCGGACATCGTATGAAGCGTTAGCAATCGTGATCGCGCCATCTTAGGCGCCCGGAGACCCTGATGAAATCAATCTCGTCGATGCTTGTTCTGGCGTCCGGCCTCGCGCTCTCGGCCTGTGCCCCCTCGACTGGCCCGGCGACCGGTGTTGGCTCCAATTCCCTGGCCGTTTCGACACTGCAAAAGGTCAACAGCGAGGCTCATGCCTGCTGGCTCAAGGACAGCGCCTTTGCCGATTACGGCATCGTACCGGAACTCGACACCACCAGCACGCCGCGGCTCTTGATCATTCCGCGCGGCAAGCCGCAAGCCCTGCCCCAGGCGGTCATTGTGGCGTCAGCTGGCAACGCCCAGTTCTACGGCCCGCTCTCGACTTCCCCGCTGGCCGGCCGAATCAATGGCGACATCTCGCGCTGGGCCACCGGCGCGACCGGATGCTGAGGGTCGCAGACTGAGCCTCTGCGTGCGGCCTGTTTCCACATAACAGAAGCAACGCAAGCCGGCCGCGATCGCAAGCGTGGAATTCGCCGGGCTGTTCAGCTCCACCGGTTGACATGCGAAACCCGATCCCAGATCCGGCGACTGGCTTCCCGCGTCGCCTCCTCCGGCCACACGCCGATATCGCGCAACTCGTCATCTGTCAGTCTCCGCAGCGCCCTGCGCGTCCGCTGCACCTCGAAGCCGTGCAGAATCCAGGCGATGTATTGCCGGAGGGTATTCGGCCTTGCCTGCCTGTGTCTCTGCGTATGGGCGCCTGGGTTCCGCTCCAAGGCCGGACACTCGACCCTCGCATGGGTGACAATTGTCTGCATTGTATCCATTTCATCAACTCCAATCGATGCGCAATTGCTTAATTGTCACCATTTATTGACTCAATTTCCTTTTCAAGCTTATTATTGTCACCATGACAAAATGGATTCCAGAGTTTGCGGGCGCAAAGCTGCCAAAATACATCGCCATCGCCGATGCAATGGACCGGGATATTGGCGCCGGCATCCTGCAACCCGGCGCCCGCCTGCCGCCGCAACGTGATCTGGCCTATGATCTGAAGGTGACAATAGGGACAATCAGCCGGGCCTACGCGCTCGCCACCGAGCGCGGTCTCATCGCCGGCGAAGTTGGCCGCGGCACCTATGTCCTGGCGCGCCAGAGCCCGGACCCGGATTTGGCGGGCAGCGACTTCAGGGGCGCGCGTGCCGAGGCCTCGCCAGCACTGGCACAGGCGTTGCGCATGGATTCGACCGCAGGCGCCGATGTCGGCCAGTCGGCGGTCATCGGGCCAATGCTGGCGCAGGTTTTCATCGACGAGCCGCAACGCAGCAATGATTACACGCGCGCAATTCCCGATGCATGGCGCGAGGCCGGCGCGGCGTGGCTCGCCACCGGCGGCTGGCGCCCTGCCCCTGACACGATCATCCCGGTGACCGGCGCGCTCAGCGGCATCGAGAATGTTATCGCTGCCGTAACCGCGCCGGGAGACAAGGTCGCCTTCGAGGATCTGACCTACAGCGCGCTGGCGCGCGGCTCGGCCCTGATTGGCCGGCGCGCCATCAAGGTCCGCGGCGGCGACGAAGGGCTCGACCCCGACGATTTCGAGCGTGTCTGCGCACGCGACCATCCGAAGGCGCTGGTGGTGATCCCCTCACTAAACAATCCGACCATCACCATCATGCCGGAGGGCAACCGAAGGCGGATCGCCGAAATCGCCCATCGCCATAATGTCTGGATCATCGAGGACAATATTTACGGCAAGGCGCTGAACGACGCGCCGCCGCCTTTCGCCCATATTGCGCCTGAGCAGACCTTTCACGTTTCAGGCGTTTCGAAGTTGCTGAGCGCGGGATTGCGTGCGGGCTGGATCTCCGGTCCGCCCGGCTTCGCCAACCAGATCATCAATGCCAAGAAGCTCATGACCGGCGGCCTGCCCTATGCGATGACCGAGGTGACTGCGCGGCTCGTCCTCAGCGGTGAAGCAGCAAAACTCACGGCCGCCATTCTCAACGAAATACGGGAAAGAGAGGCAATCGCCCGCGAAATACTGGCGGGCCATCACTTCGCAAGCCACCCCCGTTGTCCCTATATATGGCTCACATTGCCAGACCCCTGGCTTCCGGGAACCTTCAAGGACGCGGCGCTGGAGGCAGGTGTCGCCATCGTCGAGGCCGATGCGTTCAAGGTCGGTCAGGCCGATCGCGTCTGCCATTGCGTCCGCGCGGCCTTTTCCGTTGTCGAAAGCCGGGCGGATGTCAGGCGGGGCTTCGAAATCCTGCGACAGCTCCTCGACAATGCCCGGGTCAGTTACGACGGAATGGAATAGGCTTCTCCCACGCAATCGGGAAAATAACGTTTATTCACCGAATTTCGCGCGTTTCCCTTTCTTAGTGGGCTGGAATTCGGCTATAGCCCGAGGTGAACAATCCTTGCGGTTCTCCTGGACATGGGCGGCAGCGCCCGCGTGACCAGAAATCTGAGAAATTGGACAGTATGACCATTCCGAACACCGTTCCGATCACCGACGACTTGATTGCCGCCCACGGCCTCAAGCCCGACGAATACCAGCGCATTCTCGATCTGATTGGCCGCGAGCCGACATTCACCGAGCTTGGCATCTTCTCGGCCATGTGGAACGAGCATTGCTCCTACAAATCCTCGAAGAAGTGGCTGAAGACGCTGCCCACCACCGGACCGCGCGTTCTGCAGGGCCCGGGCGAGAACGCCGGCGTGGTTGATATCGGCGATGGCGATTGCGTTGTCTTCAAGATGGAAAGCCACAACCACCCCTCCTATATCGAGCCCTATCAGGGCGCAGCAACCGGTGTCGGCGGCATCCTGCGCGATGTCTTCACCATGGGTGCGCGCCCGATTGCGGCAATGAACGCGCTGCGCTTCGGTGAACCCGACCACCCGAAAACCCGCCATCTGGTATCCGGCGTCGTTGCCGGTGTAGGCGGTTACGGCAATTCCTTCGGCGTGCCGACGGTCGGCGGCGAGGTCGAGTTCGATCCGCGCTACAATGGCAATTGCCTCGTCAACGCCTTTGCCGCAGGCATTGCCAAGACCGACGCGATTTTCCTGTCCGAAGCAAAGGGCGTCGGCCTGCCTGTCGTTTATCTCGGTGCCAAGACCGGCCGCGACGGCGTCGGCGGCGCCACCATGGCCTCGGCCGAATTTGATGAATCCATCGAGGAAAAGCGCCCCACCGTTCAGGTCGGTGATCCGTTCACCGAAAAATGCCTGCTCGAGGCCTGCCTCGAACTGATGCAGACCGGCGCTGTCATCGCCATTCAGGACATGGGCGCTGCCGGTCTGACCTGCTCGGCTGTCGAAATGGGCGCCAAGGGCAGCCTCGGCATCGAGCTTGATCTCGACATGGTGCCTGTGCGCGAAGACAATATGAGCGCCTATGAGATGATGCTGTCGGAAAGCCAGGAGCGCATGCTCATGGTGCTCGAACCCGAAAAGGAAGCCGAAGCCAAGGCGATTTTCGTCAAATGGGGCCTCGACTTCGCCATCGTCGGCAAGACCACAGACGATCTGCGCTTCCGCATCCTGCACCAGGGCGCCGAAGTCGCCAATCTGCCGATCAAGGACCTGGGCGACGAAGCCCCCGAATATGACCGTGAATGGCGCGAACTCGGCGGCCTGTCGCCGCTGGATATCGCTGAAGTCGAGGAGCCGGAAGACTATGGCCAGGCGCTGCTCGATCTGCTCGGCTCGCCGAACAATGCCTCCAAGCGCTGGGTCTGGGAGCAGTACGATACGCTGATCCAGGGCAATTCGCTGCAGATCCCCGGCGGTGATGCCGGCGTCGTCCGCGTCGAGGGCCACGCCACCAAGGCGCTGGCCTTCTCCTCCGATGTGACGCCGCGCTATGTCGAGGCCAATCCTTACGAGGGCGGCAAGCAGGCTGTCGCCGAGTGCTGGCGCAACCTCACCGCCACCGGCGCCGAGCCGCTGGCCTCAACCGACAATCTCAATTTCGGCAATCCCGAGCGGCCCGAGATCATGGGCCAGCTGGTGATGGCCATCCAGGGCATTGGCGAAGCCTGCACCGCGCTCGATTTCCCCATCGTCTCGGGCAATGTCTCGCTCTACAACGAGACCAATGGCGAAGCGATCCTGCCCACACCGACCATCGGCGGCGTCGGACTGATCGACGACTGGAACCAGATGGCCCGCATCGGCGGCGCCAAGACCGGCGACGCGGTGATCCTGATCGGTGGCGATTGCAGCCATCTCGGCCAGTCTGCCTGGATGCGCGATTGTCTTGGCCGTGCCGAGGGCGCGCCGCCACCCGTTGATCTGATGGAAGAACGCCGCAATGGCGACTTCGTCCGCTCCGCGATCCGCAATTCCCAGGTCACATCCTGTCACGACATTTCCTCAGGCGGCCTTGCAGCGACCTTGGCTGAAATGGCCATGGCCTCTGATCTCGGCATGGAAATCGACCTGTCGGCCTGTGACGGTCCGGCGCATGGATTGCTGTTTGGCGAAGACCAGGCCCGCTATGTCATCACCGTTCCCAAGGATCTCGCCAACTATCTCATGGCGAGCGCCGAAGGCGCAGGCGTTCCCTTCCGTCACCTCGGCACGGTCTCCGGCGACAGCCTGCGGATCGAAGGCCTCATGTCCCTCCCCGTATCAACATTGCGCGCCACCCATGAATCGTGGTTCCCTGCATTCATGAACAATCCCGCCGCAATGGCAGCCGAATAGCCCAATCAGGAGCCTACCCCCATGCCAATGAATGCTGGCGATATCGAAAAGCTCATCAAGACCGGGATCCCCGACGCCAAGGTCACCATCCGCGATCTCGCTGGCGATGGCGATCATTATGCGGCCGAAGTCGTCTCCGAAAGCTTCCGCGGCAAGAGCCGTGTGCAGCAGCACCAGATGGTCTACAACGCGCTTGAAGGCAATATGGGCGGCGTCCTGCACGCTCTTGCCCTGCAGACCAGCGTGCCGGACTAGGCACGGACCGGGCGCGGACCGTGGCAGGGTTTATCGAGGGCCTGATCACCGAGATCATCGACGGCGTGGTTGACGGAATGGCCAAGGGTGCGGTCACCCGCAAACGCCGCCGGACCACCACGCGCCGCAAGGCCACCCGCCGCAAAACCTCCAGACGCAAGCGTTCCACACCCACCTCGACCATCGAGAAAGTGCTGATCGAGGCCCTGACCGGCAAGAAGCCGGCCGCCAAGCGCACCAGGACCCGCCGCACGACAGCCAAGACGCCGCGCACGACACGGCGCAAATCCACCGCCCGCAAGCGCTCATCATAGCGCATGCCCTCGGCATTCAGCCACCTTCGGTTTTATCAAACACAGCCACAACAGGACCCGCCGGCTCGCCCGCATCGATCTCCATCTGCGTGCCCCAGGCCAGACTTGACACCGCGCCGTCGAAAAACAGCGCGTCGGGACATTTCGCGATATCCCTGAACAGGCGCGCGAACGAGCCGAGGCTGACCTCGTCGCGTGTGATTGCCAGCACCACAGTGCCGTCTGCGCGCACCCCGACCCCGTTGCGGATATATCTGGAAGTGCCGTCAGGCAGAAACCGCGGATGGATGGCCCCGTCAATCACCAGCATCGGCCCCGATTGGGTGGCGAATGCCGGCGCCAGACCCATCGCCCGGTAGGCTTCAGTCTCCATCACCCCAGCGCTGCCGTCGCTGCGGACAAAAAACACGCCATTTGGCTTGAGAAAGAAATTGCCGAACCCGTCATCCGCGTTGAGCGGCGCGATTTCCGTGCCATTCTCGACATAAAGCCCCACCGGTGTCATGTCGGCGTGATACATCCCGGCATTCATGGCCAACAGCGGTGTCGCACCAGCGGCGGCAAGTGCCGTGACGGCCTTTGACACACTGCCAAGCACCGCACCATCCGGGCCTTGATACACCAGCCTGATATCGTGAGTGGACGGATCGATCGCGCACAGGATCGCCCGCGCACCCTCGAATACAACGTCTTCGCAGATTTCAGGTGTTGCGGCCATGCTCATGCTTCCGGTCTCGCTCGGTTTCGCCCTGTCCTTAACCACTGGCTTTGGTGGCGCGTAGGAAATGCTCAACACACTGCCAATGCTGGCCACAATCAGCAAACCCAGAGCAAAATAACCGCTGCGCGCCATCTTCATCCTTCACTTATAGAGCGCAGCTTCTTGTCTTGTCATGCACAGCACGTTATCTGATGGGTAACAAATATCGTGGTCACACGCTTTGAAAGGATCCAACGATGTCCGGCATCAATGATTTCATCGACAACGAAGTGAAAAGCAACGACGTGGTGCTGTTCATGAAAGGCACCCCGCAATTTCCGCAGTGCGGATTTTCCGGTCAGGTCGTGCAGATTCTCGATTACCTCGGCGTTCCCTACAAGGGCGTCAATGTGCTTGCGGACGATTCGCTGCGCAACGGCATCAAGGAATATTCCAACTGGCCGACCATCCCGCAGCTCTACGTCAAGGGCGAGTTCATCGGCGGCTGCGACATCATCCGCGAAATGTTCCAGTCGAGCGAGCTGCAGCAGCACATGACGGAAGCCGGTGTGCCGGTCAAAGCAGCCTGAGCGAACTCATATGATATGACGGCAAGAGGCGGATTTTCCGCCTCTTTTCGTTTCAGAAAGCCGGGAGTCATGGCAATCTCCCGTTTCGAGAAAAGAAATTTGACTGGAGACGTGATCATGACCTGGACCATCTATCTCTCAGGCGAAATCCATTCCGACTGGCGCGAGCAGATCGAGGTCGGCGCGAAACAGGCGGGCCTGCCCGTCAGTTTCAGCGCACCTGTCACCCATCATGAAGCCTCCGATGATGTCGGCGTCGCCATATTGGGCAGCGAGCCCGACAAGTTCTGGCACGATCACAAGGGCGCGCAGATCAACGCCATCCGCACCCGCACGCTGCTCGACAAGGCCGACATCGTCGTCGTCCGCTTCGGCGAGAAATACAAGCAGTGGAACGCCGCTTTCGATGCCGGTTACGCGGCCGCACTGGGCAAGCCGCTGATCATCCTGCACCAGGACGAACACGCCCATGCGCTCAAGGAAGTCGACGCCGCAGCCCTTGCAGTCGCCAAGACCCCGGACCAGGTTGTTGCCATCCTCCGCTACGTCATCGACGGCGCGCTGCCCGGCTACACCGAGGCTGCGGGCAGCGCCCGATGAGCACCGGCGCCTATCAGGGCTTTGGCGACAAGGCCCTGCCCTTCCTCAAGGCACTTGGCTTTCACCAGAACCGCGAATGGTTTCATGACAACAAGCCGATCTTCGAGGAGCATCTCAACGAGCCGCGCGGACGGCTGATTGACGATCTGGCTGCGCGGCTGTCCGAGAAGAACATCCCGCTCACCTGCAACCGCAAGACCTCGACTTTTCGCATCAACCGCGATGTCCGCTTCGCCAAGGAAAAGCATCCCTACAACACCCATGTCAGCGCGGTGATCACCCGCTCGGGCACCAAGAAGGACCAGGGACTGCTCTATTTCCACGTCTCGCCGGACGACAGTTTTCTCGCGGTCGGGTTCTATTCAATGGAATCCGACGAGCTCAGAGCTTTCCGCGAATCAATTGTTGCGCGCAAGCAGCAGTTCGACGCAGCGCTCCAGCCGCTGCTCAATCTCGGCTTCGTGTTTGACCGCGAAAACAGCCTCAAGCGCACCCCGCGCGGTTTTGAAGCCATCACAGATCCCGAGACCATCGACCTGCTCCGGCTGAAGCACCTCACCCTGTCCCGCCGTTTTTCCGGCGACCGGCTCAAGGGCGCGGCCCTGCTGGATGATCTCGTTGAACTGGCGCAAGCCGCACAGCCATTTCTCAGCTTTGGCTGGCGGGTCATAGACCCGGTTCGCGCCGCCCGCGAAGAACAGAACCAATAGAAGGCATTCACCCCATGGTCCTCAGGCAGCTGCTTCGATTTATCACTCTTGCCATGGTGGCTCTTGGCTCTCCGGCGCTGGCAGATGACAACGACATCGATCTCAAGCTGTTCGGCGAAAATGTGATCCAGGGCTGGGAGGGCTGCCGCCTCGGCCTCTGGCAGCACAATCGCGATCCCGGCGAAGACCGTTACGCCTATGTCCTGTTTGCCCCGATCCCCGATGGCGAAGCGCTGCCGGCCTGGGTGAAAATCGGTGACGATGTCATTGAGGTCTCAAAACGCGAGATCGGCTCGGCGGATACCGGCATGCTTGAGCCATTCCGTCTGTACCGGGATTCAGACAGCAAACTCACCGTGATGATGGAGATTTTCGAACAAAGCCGCACCGATGAAGGAATTGAAATAGCCGACGGACGGCTGACCTTTCTGCGCAAGGACAAGTTTCCCTTTGCCATCCGGATCAAGGGCCTGAACGGCTGTCCCGGCGCCCAGGACACGACAGACGCGCCAGCTATGGGCGCAGGGGACCAGCTCAGCCTTGGCGCACCTGTGGGGTTTGACAGCCTTGACAGGGTCCCCGCTCCGGTGCTGCGCGCAATCGCGGCTGATGCGCCCGAATGCGAGCCCGAGACCACTGCCGGCTATTCCTCGGCCTATGCCATCTCCGACGAGATGACGCTGTGGGAAGTCCCCTGCAATCTCTACGCAAGCCAGGGATCGAGCGTCTTTGCGGTGAGCTGGACCTACCATCCGGATTACGCATCGGTTCTGCTGTTTCCCACACCGCCCGGTCTGGGTATCTCTGATTACGCCGGGCTGATGAATGCCACGGTCGATCCGGCGACCGCAACGGTGACCTCCTATTCGCTCGACAGCGGCGGCGACTGCGGTTCATTCGACAAGTTTGAGCTTGTTGTTGCCGAGGGCGAAACCGTGGAGTTCAAGCTTCTGGAATTCCGTGAAAAGACCATCTGCGATGGCGTCGAGACAGACCCGGCAAATTTCCCTCTGGTCTACCAAGGCCGATAAGCCACTCAATCGCATTGAGTGCGCTTGCTTTCCGCCTACGAAAAGCAAGCGTTTTCAATCGCCTGCCGCCATCGGCGAAACCTCGGCCACCATTCCCTGGCGCGCCGAAATGGTCATGGCATCGACCAGCGCATGCACCTTCAGCGCCTCCCGGCCGGTGATCCGCGGCTCCCTGTTGTCGAGGACGGCCATCGATCACGCGGATATTGAAGGGCGGTTTCGATTGTCCGTTTGCGCAACCATTTCCACTGAAATTCACAGGCTTGCCCGATCGGCAGACCGGAGTTATGAACGATACCGGCACCGGTCACGACGGCCCGCCTTCTGAGTCTCATATTTCCAAAAATTCCGGCACGCCTGCCCGATTGGCGTATCTGGGACTCAGCATTGCAATAGACAGATGCGCAAGCGCATGCTGTTTCGATAAGGTGGAATTCATTTCAATGGACGTAAATACGGCAGCAGTCGCGAGCCCCCCTGCGAGCGTCAAAGGCCTCGGTCGCGCGCAATTCATCGCCATCGTCGCCTCGCTTATGGCGCTCAATGCCCTGGCAATCGACATCATGTTGCCTGCCTTTCCAAACATCCAGTCGGATCTTGGCATCACCGATGCCAACCGCGTGCAATACATCCTGCTGTCCTACGTCATCGGTTTCGGCGGCGCGCAACTGTTCTTCGGCCCGGTGTCCGACCGGTTTGGCCGGCGTGCACCGCTGTTTTTCGGTATTGCGCTTTACGCCATTTGCGCCATCGCCGGCGCTCTTGCGCCCAGCTTCGAGTTCCTTCTGATTGCCCGCTTCCTGCAAGGGATCGGCGCCGCGGCAACGCGGGTGATTGCGATCTCGGTTGTGCGTGACACCCACTCCGGCCGCGGCATGGCAGCGACCATGTCGCTGGTCATGATGGTCTTCATGGTGGTGCCGGTTTTTGCACCGATGATTGGTCAGATCATCATCCTGGCCGGAAACTGGCATCTGATCTTCATCTTCATGGCGCTGGTGTCGCTGGCTGTCGGGCTCTGGGCAATGTTGCGCCTGCCCGAAACGCTTGAGACCGAAAACCGGCGGCCGCTGACCATGAAGAGCATTCGCGAGGCCTTTGCCATAGTGCTGACCAACCGGATCGCGCTGTTTTATACGCTGGCGACAAGCTTCTATTTCGGCTCGCTGTTCGGATTCCTCAATGTGGCGCAACCGATCTATGTCGATCTCTACGGGCTGGGCGCTTTTTTCCCAGTGGCCTTCGCCGCGGTTGCTGTCGTCATGGCGGGATCATCCTTCATCAACTCGCGGCTTGTCGGCAGGTTCGGCCAGCGGCGCCTGTCCCACGGCGCGCTGATCGCCTATTTCGCCCTTTCACTGGTACTTGCCGGATTGACCGCCATCGGACCAATTCCATTCTGGCTGTTCTTCGGCATTTCCATGCTGATGATGCCGCTGTTCGGCTTTGTCGGATCGAATTTCAATTCCATCGCCATGGAACCGCTTGGCGCCATTGCCGGCACGGCGTCCTCGACCCTGGGCTTTGCCCAGACAGTCGGCGGCGGCATTGTCGGCGCATTGATCGGCCAGGCCTTTGACGGCACGGTCTTTCCGCTGGCCGCCGGCTACGCCATGGTGTCGGCAGTCTCGCTTGTCATGGTGTTGATTGCAGAAAAAGGCCGTCTGTTCGGGACCGGGTCGCTACACTGACCCTGGCGGTTCAGGCGCGCCAAAGAGTCTCGCGTATCATGTTCCAGCTGTCGGGGTCGGTGGCCGCCAGCACACCGCCGTCAAGATGCTCCGGGCGGTACTCACTGCCATCGAAACGGCGGACATGGCCGCCGGCTTCAGCGGCGATCAGCGTGCCCGCCAGATGGTCCCAGGGCATCAGCTTGTTGTACAGCGCGAAGTGAATATGCCCGCCGCACAGCAGGCGGTATTCCTGCGCGGCACAACGATAGGCCACACTGCCCAGGCACAGCCCCTGATTGCGCGCAATCGTGCTGCGCTCCGGTTCCGGCATATATTGCCAGGAGGCCGATCCGATCATCCGGTTGACGGCGCCAACCGGTTCGGCAACCTTGAGCCCGCTCTCGCCGCCATCAAGCCGCCGCAGGATGGCCCCGCCGCCCTTCTCTGCCATGATCCAGTCCTTGCCGACCGGATCGTGAATGATTCCGGCAATGGTCTCGCCATCCTTGACCACCGACAACATCACACCGAAGGCTGCCACGCCTGAGGCGAAGTTGAAGGTGCCGTCAATCGGATCGATCACGAAGGCCAGTCTGTCGGTCCGGCTCCAGCCATCGAGCAGTTTCGGATCATCGGCCACGGCTTCCTCGCCAATGACCAGTGAATCGGGAAACCGCTCCAGCAAGGCGCCGGTGATCACCCGTTCGGCGTTCACGTCCGCTTCGGTCACCAGATCGGCAGCCGATGTCTTCTGCTGCACATCGCCCTCACCCAGATTGCGGAACCGCGGCATGATCTCGGCTGTTCCCACATCCTGAAGCAGCGCTGCCAGCCAATCCATATCCGCCGAATTCAATGAGGTCATGGCTCCATCTTTCCTGGCTGTACCGTTAGCGATGCAAAATCAAACAGGGATCTATCAAGCAAATGTGACGGCCGTGTATTGGACAGCGCCCGGATCATCGAATCCTTGCGCCCAGGCATCCGCCGCTCGATATCTCCGATCATCAGCTTCATGGCGTTGCGCTGCAGGCCGTCTTGCGAGCCGCACAGATCGCAGGGAATGATCGGAAACTTCAGCGCTTCGGCAAAACGCGCCAGATCCTCCTCGGCGCAATAGGCCATCGGGCGCAGCACCATCACGTCGCCATCATCATTGACCAGCTTCGGCGGCATCGCTTCCAGCCGCCCGCCATGAAAGAAGTTGAGGAAGAAGGTCTCGAGAATGTCATCTCGGTGATGGCCCAGCACCAGCGCCTCGCACCCCTCTTCCCGCGCGACCCGGTAAAGGTTGCCGCGCCTCAGCCGCGAGCACAAGGCGCAGTAGGTGGCGCCCTCCGGCACTTTCGACGTCACCACCGAATAGGTGTCGCGGTACTCGATCCGGTGCGGCACATCATGCGCGGTCAGATAATCCGGCAAGATGTGCTTGGGAAAATTCGGCTGCCCCTGGTCGAGATTGCAGGCAATCAGATCGACCGGCAGCATGCCGCGCCACTGCAGATCCATCAGCAGCGCCAGCAGCCCGTAGGAATCCTTGCCGCCCGACAGCGCCACCAGCCAGCGCGGCCGCCTGCCATCTGAAGCATCGGCGGCGGGAATCATCGAAAAATCATCGATCGCCTGCCGCACATTGCGGATCAGCCGTTTGCGCAGCTTGTTGAACGAGACGCTCGAAGGCGCGTCCGCATAGAGCGACGGCCCTGCTCCCGTAGCAGGTTCCGCGCTTTCCACTGGGTCGATTACATCACTCATGGCTCCGGGGATGATGGCTTTGCGGTGCACAGTCAAGCCCCGAACACCGACCATTCCATCCGCCTGGCCAAATGTTCCAGTGCAGCCGTTCCGAGTTTGGAGTTGCCGACCCTGTCGAGACCGGGCGACCAGACCGCGATCGAGGCCTTTCCCGGCGCAATTGCCAGAATTCCGCCGCCAACGCCGCTCTTGCCGGGCAGACCGACGCGAAACGCGAATTCGCCTGATCCATCGTAATGGCCGCAGGTCAGCATGATGGCGTTGATACGCCGCGCCCGCTGCTCGGAGACAACCTGCGCCCCGGTGACCGGATCACGCCCCTGATTGGCCAGAAACAGTCCGGCACGCGACAATTGCCGGCAATTCATCACCAGTGCGCATTGATGGAAATACACGCCCAGCACATGGTCAACCGGGTGGTCGATATTGCCGAAGGATCGCATGAAATGCGCCAGCGAAGCGTTGCGGTCCCCATGGGCGGTTTCCGAGCGCGCCACATGTTCGTCAATCAGGATCGAATCATCATCGGCCAGATGGCGGATGAACTGGATGATCTCGCCGATCGCCTCCCTGGGCTGATGCCCGGCCATGATCAGATCGACCACGGCAATCGCGCCGGCATTGATGAACGGATTGCGCGGCCGGCCTTTTTCCTGCTCCAGCTGCACGATCGAATTGAACGGGTTGCCCGAGGGTTCGCGCCCGACGCTGCTCCACACCGAATCGCCCAGCTTGCCCAGCGCCAGCGCCAGGGTGAAGACTTTCGACACGCTCTGAATGGAAAACCCGGTGCCGGCGTCACCGGCGGTAAACACACGCCCGTCCGGCAAGGTGACGGCAATTGCGAAATGCCGCGGATCGACCTTGGCAAGCTCCGGGATGTATTGCGCCACCGCGCCGCGATCATCCGAACACGAGGCTTCTGCGGCAATCTCGTCAAGAACCTGTTGCAGATCAGTCATTGTCGATCTCCGGACCTGGAACCAAAACCATTTGCATGCAAAAAGGCCGCCCCGAAGGACGGCCTTGATCTGACACGATCCGAAGAAGGATCAGCGTGAATAGAATTCGACGACCAGGTTCGGTTCCATGACAACGGCATAAGGAACGTCGGCCAGGGTCGGGATGCGCACGAAAGTTGCAGCCATCTTGTGGTGATCGGCTTCAATATATTCAGGAACGTCGCGCTCGGCCAGCTGCGTCGCTTCCATAACGAAGGCCAGCTGCTTGGACTTTTCCTTGACCGCAACAACGTCGCCCGGCTTGCAACGGTAAGAACCGATGTTGACGCGCTTGCCGTTGACCGTGACGTGGCCGTGGTTGACGAACTGACGGGCGGCAAAGATCGTGGCTACGAACTTCGCGCGGTAGACGACGGCGTCGAGACGCTGCTCAAGCAAGCCGATCAGGTTTTCAGGCGTATCGCCCTTCATCCGGTTGGCTTCGTCGTAGATCTTGCGGAACTGCTTTTCCGAAATGTCGCCGTAGTAGCCCTTGAGCTTCTGCTTGGCGCGCAGCTGCACACCGAAGTCGGAAAGCTTGCTCTTGCGGCGCTGACCGTGCTGGCCCGGGCCATATTCGCGACGGTTGACCGGGGACTTCGGACGGCCCCAGATGTTTTCGCCCATACGGCGATCGAGTTTGTACTTGGACGATTCGCGCTTGCTCATCGCATTTCCTTTCAAAAGGTTGATCCCGTTTGTTGCCAAACAGGATAAAGGAAACGCGCCCTCCTCTGGCCCCTGTTTGTGGGACCTGACAGAACGGTTCACGCACGCATTGTGATAAACCGTCCACGGGACACGTAAGAAAACGCGAGGGCATGAACCCTCGCGCTGGCCGGGTCTCTAGAGCATTGTGCGGAGGGTGTCAACGCCGGTGCCCGCCCACGGCGTCAAAATGGCTTGACCACAGCCATTACGGCAATGACGGCAAAGGAAATGAGGATGGTTGCGATCACAACCGGCGACGGGACAACACTTCTTGCCTCTGCCGATGCAAGATCGAGCCGCCTCAATCTGCCGGCCAGATTGCCGTGCAATCCGGACAACACCACCACGAACACCAGCTTGATCTGCAGCCATGGCTGCGTGAACCAGCCGCCGTTGAAAGCCGCCCACAGCCCGAATACCCAAACTCCGCCAAGAGCCGGCTGCGAAACCCACATATCCCATTTGCGGACCATGGCTCTCAATATGCTGCTTTGATCCTCTGCCGCCGGATCCCGTTTGCCAAGAGCTATGCTGGCGACAAGCAATGCCACCAACCCGCCTGCAAACAGCAGAACAAAGACCACATGCAGCGCTTTTATCCAGTCATACATGTCAAAATCCTCGGCGATCCCGGTGCCGGACCCCGCAATCGCGGCAGGTCCTGCAGTTTTCATGTTTCCGTACATCGCATGGCCGATTATAGCTAGACCAGACCCTCAAACCGGATTCCCTTTCCCCATGACCGACACAGTTCTCGACCGCCTGTTGCGCTATGTAGTCATCGACACCCAGTCCGATCCCGCATCCAGCGCCCAGCCTTCAACCGAAAAACAGAAGGATCTGGGCCGCGTGCTGGTGGATGAACTGCTGGCGCTCGGCCTTACCGACGCGCATATGGATGAGCACGGCAACATCTATGCATCGCTGCCCGCAAACGCCGGAAAAGATGTACCGGTGATCTGCTTTTGCTCGCATATGGATACGGCGCCCGATTTCACCGGAACCAATGTCAAACCCAAACTGGTGAAGAACTATCAGGGCGGCGACATCCGGCTGACCGGCGACACCAGCCGTATCATCAAGGTCAGCGAGCACCCGGAACTCAAGCACCAGATCGGCCATGACATTGTCACCACCGACGGCACAACCCTGCTCGGCGCCGACGACAAGGCCGGCATCGCCGAAATCATGACCGCCGCCGCCACATTGATCGCCAATCCGGACATCAGGCACGGCACCATCAGGATTCTCTTCACCACCGACGAGGAAATCGGCCGCGGCGCCGACAAGGTGGACATTCAAAAGCTTGGCGCCGCCTTCGGCTATACGCTTGATGGCAGCACCATCGGCGAGATCGACAACGAGACCTTTTCTGCCGATGGCGTCGACATCGAGATTACCGGCGTGGCACAGCACCCGGGCACCTCGAAGGGCGTGATGGAAAACGCCATCAAGATCGCAAGCGACATCGTCGCCCGCCTGCCGAAGGACATGGCGCCGGAAACCACCGACGGGCGTCAGGGTTTCATCCATCCCACCGACATCAGCGGCTCGATGGACAAGGCGCATCTCAAATTCATCATCCGCGATTTCGTCAATGAAGGCCTCACTGAAAAGGAAGCCCTGCTCAGATCGATCGCCGATGATGTGATGACCGCCTATCCGGGCTCCAGCATGAGTTTCACCGTCACCGAACAGTACCGCAACATGAAGGAAGTGCTCGACCGCCATCCGGAAATCATGGCCAACCTCACCGAAGCCGTCCGCCGCGTCGGCCTCGAACCGGTCACCAATTCGATCCGCGGCGGCACCGACGGTTCGCGGCTGTCCTTCATGGGCCTGCCCTGCCCCAACATCTATACCGGCGGCCACTCCTACCATTCGCCGCTGGAATGGATCAGCGTTCAGGACATGCAGAAATCGGTGGAAACAATCGTCGAACTGGTCAAGGTCTGGGAAGAGCGGGCCTGAACATTTCCCGAAGCCAGACAGGAGCAACCGTTTCTGCCTGGCTTCCGCGTGCCCGTCGCATATCGAGTTCAGACAACTGTCACAGCTGCACGGCAAGACGCGCGCCGCCGGAACGCGCGCCGGCAGGGTTCAGCGTGACCGGAGCAGCCGAGGGCGGAGGTCCGCGACGACCTTCACCGTCGCCGCCACGGCCAGCGCGCACAGAACCGCCTTCGACACAAATTCCATTGTACCCTCGATCAACAGGGCGTGGGCGGCACTTCCCGCCACGATCACGGATGCGAGCGCCAGATGCGCCCGGCGCCAGGTCTGCAGACGTAAAGCCAGGCGCCAGCGCAATGCCGCCAGAAGCGCTGAGGCGAACACCGCCCACATGGCAATGACGCCCCAGACCGAAAACCACGTGGGCGCAGCAAACAGCAGCGCGTCAATGACATCCGGCGGGCTGGTGATCCAAAGGCCTGCGACATGAATCACCACCGCCAGCAGCAACGCGCAGCCGGTCCAGTGATGCACATGCCGCCCGCGCCGGCCAGCAAGGCCTGGCAGGTCACCCACCGCCAAAAGGGGTTGAAGCAGCAACAGGGCAAGGGCGGCAATGCCGGCGAAACCTGCGGCAATGTAGGCCGGATCGCGCCATTGAAGCAAAGGACTGGCAGCCGCAAAAGCCATCGGAATGACGATCGCCGCGGCAAGCACGCCCCATATAACCACGCTCCGGCCCGGGCCGGGTGATGTCATTGACACTCGGGTCAGGCCGGCTCGAGCACGAAATCGGCGCTCAGGCTTGTTTCGCTTGCGCTTGCCATCACTGGCCGCAGGAACACGGTCTTGAAGTCCTCGCTGTCATAGGCGAGATGACCATGGGGCTGGCCGAAAGCCGGCACGATCTGCGGCATCTCGAGGCGGAATTCGCCATTGGCGTCGGTCAGAGTGGCACCGTGGCTCCACGGGTCGCGCTCGTTGCCTTCGGTGGTGTGGGCCCAGATCTGGATCCGCTGGCCAGAAAGAGGCGCGCCATCGCCGGCCCGGCGCACGGTGCCGGTCATCCAGAAACCGCCGCCGCCGATCCGCTCCACGACCGGAGCGCCGGGAAGATAATTGTTGGATCCGCCACGCATCGACGGCGTGGGTGCAACGCCCTGCGCGCGTGCGGGCACAACGAGGCCCGTCATCCCGGTGGCCATGGCTGCACCGGTGGCAGCAAGAAGGGTACGGCGGGTGAGAATGGCATCAGTCATCAAAATCTCTCCTGTCGGACTGTTGGTTGCTCTGCCGGCAAGGCCGGCATTGCGCTTGTGATTAACAATAGCGCGCTTGCAGGCGATCCCAAGGCCGCCCCCCAAAAGACCGCAACAAACTCCGTTCACGCCTTCGTGAGGTTGGACCTGGGGAAACTGACCACCGAACTGGAAAATGTCCCGGATGGCCCGGCCTGCACAGCCTTCAGCATCGAAGCACCCCGGATCATCGGTCAAATCAAACGCTAGAAATCAAACTGATCTTCGTCGCGAAGCGCGTCCGCGATGAATTGTTCAGGATCTATCGTGAAGGACTGATACAGCTTGAAATGCTGCGTATCGCGGTAGTTGGTCTCCTCAATGCCGTGACTGGTGATCTCGAGGAGGCGGGCGCCTGGCAAGGCCATCAGAATCGGCGAATGGGTCGCCATGATAACTTGCGCCGCCGCCCGTTCCTGAATGGAGTTCAGGATTTTGAGCAGCTCCAGCTGCCGCTTGGGTGACAAGGCGCTCTCCGGCTCATCCATGAAGTAGATGCCCTGTCTCGACATCCGTTCTTCAAAAAAACGCACAAAGCCTTCGCCGTGGCTCCAGGACAGGAAATCCGGCGGCGGCGCCGGCTGGACGTCATCAAGCGCCGCAGCATCAAGATAGCGCGCGACAGAAAAGAACGTCTCTGCCTTGAAGAACCAGCCCGTGGTGACTTTTGGCAACCACGCACCCCGGAGCACCTCGGCCAGTCCGGCCCCGCTCTTGTCGATCGCCCCGTCGTGATCAACGGGGCGGTATCCCTTGCCGCCGCCGGCTTCATCAAAGCCGCACAAGGCCGCGATGGCCTCAACCAGCGTTGATTTCCCGGTTCCGTTTTCGCCGATGATGATGGTGACCGGGGTGGTGAAGCGAAGATCGAAACTCTCATCAAGCAGCCACGGCAAGTCAAACGGATAGCCGGTCTTGCCGGCCATCTTGTCCTGCTGAAGCGTCAACCGCTTCAAATATGGCGCTGGCAGCCTGGTTTGTCGCCTGTCACGGGCCAATGACATGTCCTTTGGCTTTGGAGCAGGCCGTTACTCCGCCGCTTCCGCGCTGCCGCTGTCTTCATCAGCCGCATCCGCAGCTCCCGGCGCGGTTTCCGCCTGCAATTCGGGAATGCCGACAATACGTTTTCCCGTCAGATCGGCGTGAACAATAATCAATTCCTGCTCTTCGAAATACCCCAGAAGACGCCGCGCCCGGCGCGCCGAATGGGTGCCGTAGGCGCGCGCGATGCGGGCGTCGGAGGGGCACGGCTCGCCGCGAATTGCAGCCGTCGCCAGCATCAGGAACACGCCCTGCAGATCCTCCGACACCATGGTCGAAAGGTTGAGCGCCATTGTCCAGGTTTCCGTCCCGGCGGTTTCCGCATCGACGCCCGAGCGTGCGATGGCAACGCGGCGGCGGAATTCGGCGAGCGGCATCGGCGAGCCGCTCACGCGCCGCATCCGCAACCGAACCAGGAAATCCTGATACAGCGTCGCGTCTGTCCGGTAGCCTGAGTCCGGGTCGGCCAGAATTTCGCCAAGCACGCTGGAAATCCGCTCTTCGCGGTCCTCTGCCGTCATTTCGGGCCGGGCGGTCTCGCCAGCAGGCTTGGCCAGTGGTGCATCGGTCAGCGGCGTGGCGCGTGACAGCTCCGCCAGAATATCCGTGGTCGGCCGTGGAGCGGGCCGCGCCCGGCGTGCGAGCGGACGGGTCAGCTCTTCCGGATCGGGCGTAAATATCAGGTCCTCGACGTCCACCACCGCATCCGGCATCGGCATCAGTTTCGGACTGGAAGAGCGCGCCTGTGTCTCGACCTCGCCAATGGCGATCGGCAAGGGCCGCCGCGACAGGGCCGGGCCGAGACCGACGAAATTGCCGCGCTGCAGATCGCGGAACATCTCGGCCTGACGCCGGTCCATGCCCAGGAGATCGGCGGCACGCGCCATGTCGATATCGAGAAAGGTACGGCCCATCAGGAAGTTCGAGGCTTCCGCCGCCACGTTCTTGGCCAGCTTGGCCAGCCGCTGGGTGGCAATCACGCCGGCCAGTCCGCGCTTTCGGCCGCGGCACATCAGATTGGTCATGGCGCCGAGCGACATCTTGCGCGCGTCTTCGGACACGTCACCGCCGACGGCAGGCGCAAACATCTGCGCCTCGTCCACCACCACCAGCACCGGATACCAGAATTCATGGTCGGCATCGAACATGGCATTGAGGAACACCGCCGCCGCACGCATCTGCTGCTCGACATCGAGGCCTTCCAGCGACAACACGCACGACACCCGGTGCCGCCTTATGCGGCTGGCAATACCGGCAAGCTCGCCTTCGCTGCGCTCACCTTCAACCACCAGGTGACCATACTTCTCGGAAAGCGTGACAAAGTCACCCTCTGGATCGATGATCACCTGCTGCACCCATTGCGCAGACTGCTCGAGCAGGCGCCGCAGCAGGTGCGATTTTCCGGATCCGGAATTGCCCTGCACCAGAAGACGGGTCGCCAGCAGCTCTTCGATGTCGAGCTTGGCCGGCTGTCCGCCCGTCAAGCTCCCCATGTCAATTCCGACCTGCAATGTAACCCCACTCCCTGTAACTGATGTGTGATGCGGCTGAGTCTCTGGTGAATTCACCAAGGCAGGGTGTATCAGATTATTCCGCGCCTGCAGGGCGTTTGGGCGGAAATACACAGGAATTCGCCCGGCTTGCCTGCGCCCCGGCTCACTCCAGAAACCAGCGGCTGGCCTCGCGCCGGGCCTGCCTGGCTGTCACACCGATATCAGCAAGCATATGATCGTCAAGCGCACCCAGATGCCGGCGTTGCCGCCGCCGGTCATCCCAGCGGCAATAGGCCCGCCACCACCTCGCTAAAACCGCCTTGGCAGAGCGCCTTGGCGGTGCCGCGTCCTGCCCGCAGTCGATGCAGGCCTGTGCTTTGAATGGTGCCTTGCCGGTTGAAAGTGTGCTGTCCATGACGGTCTCCTTTGGAAAGATCCCGTTTTCGCATCCGCATGGCCGGCGATGCTTCGGCGCTGACCGAAGCATCCGGTGATGACCTCGTGCCGGTCTGGCGCTACACTTGTCCCATGACCACACACACACTCCCCGCTTCGGCAAACGCCAACACCATCTCCGCCATCGCCGCGCTGATCGGTGATCCGGCGCGGGCAAACATCCTGTCGGCCCTGATGGGTGGAAAGGCATTGACGGCGACCGAACTCGCCTATTGCGCTTTCATCAGCCCGCAAACCGCCAGTGGCCATCTGGCCAAGCTGGTCGATGGCGGCCTCGTCACCGCCGAGAAACAGGGCCGTCATCGCTACCACAAGCTGGCATCGGCCTCTGTTGCCGAGGCTTTCGAGAGCCTCTCCGGTCTCGCAGCCACCGGCTCAACGCGCCACAGGACGACCGGACCAAAGGATGCAGCCATGCGTCAGGCCCGCACCTGTTACGATCACATGGCCGGACGCTTGGCGGTGGCCATCACCGACGCGCTGTCATCGCGGCAACTGATCATCGTTGAAGACCGGTCGGGCTGGATCACCGACGAAGGCAAGAGCTTTCTCGCCGGCATCGGGCTTGATCTGGACCCCAAAGAGAAATCCTCACGGCCGCTGTGCCGCACCTGCCTTGACTGGAGCGAACGCCGCATGCATCTGGGCGGACGCCTGGGCGCATCACTTCTGCAACGCTCCATCGAATGCAATTGGGTCCGCCCGGGCAAGGACAGCCGAACCTTGAGCATTACACCCAAGGGCGAAACCGAGTTCCGCGGTCTTTTCGGCATTCCGGCCGAGGCGCTCGGCCTTGAGCCATGAAAGCAGGTTTCACTGCGCCGTCAGTCCGAATCCATGCATCAGCCGAAGCGCGCTGTAATCGGGATTACGCGAGGTGAACACCACCCTGTCCCTTGCATCGGGCAACGCATCGCCGCCCGGCAGTGTCTCGACGATCGCCAGCGCCCGCCGCGCTATGGCTTCGGCCGGGTCGATCCAGTCCACCGGCCAGGGCGCCATCTTGCGCATGCGATTGACCAGAAACGGAAAATGCGTGCAGGCCAGCACCACAATATCGGTTTGCCGCCCGTCCTGGCTGACAAAGCACGGGTCGATCTCCGCCTTCACCGCCGCCTCGTCGACAAAGCCTTTCCGCATATAGGTCTCCGCCAGGCTTGCAAGATTCTCCGATCCCACCAGCCGCACATGCACCTTGTCGGCATAATCGCGGATCAGGTCGCGTGTGTATTGCCGCTTCACCGTGCCCGGCGTCGCCAGCACCGAAACCAGGCCCGAGCGGGTCCTCTCGGCCGCCGGCTTGATCGCCGGAACCGTCCCGACAAACGGCAGATCCGGATAGGCGGCGCGCAACGCCGGCATAACGATGGTCGAGGCGGTGTTGCAGGCAATCAGCGCCAGCGCCGGATTGTGGGTCTTAATCAGACCGGAAAACAGGCTGACAATCCGGTCACGCAATGCCACCTCGTCCCAGGCGCCATAGGGAAAGCCGGCATCATCGGCGACATAGACAAAGCGCCGCCCCGGCATGATCACCCGCGCCTCGCGCAGCACGCTGAGGCCGCCGATACCGCTGTCGAATACCAGAATTGGCCGCTCAGTCATTCCTCATCCCCATCCGCATTTGCCGGTTTCCGCTCACCGGACCGACTGAACTTGTCAAATGAGGCGAAAAGACCGCGCAGCACGGCAATTTCATCGGTCGAGAATCCCGGCCGCGTCAGCACCGCGCGCAAATTGTCGACCGCCTTCATCCGCTTGGTTTCCGAGCGGAAATAGCCCCGCGCATTAAGCCCCTCCTCGATCTGGGCAAACAAGCCATGCAGATCGGCCTTTTCCGCCGGCTCCACCTGAGCTTTCTCAAACGCGGTCTCATGCGGGTGAGCGAGCCCCGATTTCATCCATTCATAGGACATCAACAGCACGGCCTGGGCGATATTGAGCGAGGCATAGGCAGGATTGACCGGGAAGGTGACAATCTCGTCGGCAAGGCCAATTTCCCAGTTGCGCAGGCCGATCCGCTCGCGCCCGAACAGGATGCCTGTGCGTTCGCCGGCACTTTCACGGCCGCGCAGGATTTCGCCGGCTTCCACCGGGCCGCGCACCGGCTTGTGCCCATCGCGCGGCCTTGCAGTTGTGGCGTAGACGAAATTCAGGTCCGCGACCGCCGCTTCCAGCGTGTCAAACACCACCGCGGCGGCAATCACATGGTCGGCCTTGGCCGCCGCACTGACAGCCTTGTCATTGGGCCAGCCGTCGCGCGGATTGACGATCCTGAGATTGGACAGGCCGAAATTGGCCATGGCGCGCGCCACCATGCCGATATTCTCGCCCAGCTGTGGCTCCACCAGGATGATCGCCGGTCCGCCGGTGATCAGCTCGCGATTTCTGTCGGTTCCGGCCACTAGTTCGTTCCCCGGCGCAAATCCGCCCATTCTCTCGACAGCATCGCGTAATAAAACTCCTCGTCCCAACCGCCCTTGAAGATCGCATGTTCGCGAAAATGCGCTTCCCGGCGCATGCCCAGCCGCTCCATCAGCCGCCACGAAGCCCTGTTGCGCGCGTCGCAACGTCCGAAGATCCGGTGCAGGTTGAAACGGTCGAAACCCAAATCTAGAATCGCGGCGGCGGCTTCGGTCGCGTAGCCCCGGCCGCCATGAGCGGGGTTGAACGAGAACCCGATCTCGCCCTGCCGCGCGTCCCTGTCGCGGAACAACAGCACCATGTCGCCGATCAGGACGCCGCTGTCCTTGAGCGTGACCACGAAGACGATGGAGTCAGGCGCATCCGGCGAAACATCCGGCTCCGTCCATTTCGCCACTTCCGCCGCCACCTCATCGCGCGAGCGCGGGCCCCAATACTGGTAGCGAGCGACCTCCTCCAGGCAATGATAGCCGTGCACGGCATCGACGTCCGCGGCCGTGAAGGGACGCAGTCGCAATCGGGCAGTTTCAAGTGGAGGTGTTGTGTCAGCCAAGGCGACCCCGTTTCTGTCAGGCCGACACCACTACTGCCGCCTTGGCGCACAATCAAGACAAGCCGTCACGCCACGGCGCTGAACACCAGCGACGCATTGACCCCGCCAAAGCCGAAGGCATTGGACAGCACATGCTTGAGCTTCTTCCGCCGCGGCGTGTTGGGCACCAGATCAAACCGCGCCGCCGCCTCGTCGGGAAGATCGAGATTGATCGTCGCCGGCATGATCCCGTCGCGCAGCGCCAGCACGGAAAACATTGCCTCGATCGCCCCGGCAGCCCCGAGCAGATGCCCGGTGGAGGATTTTGTCGCCGAAACCGACAGGTCCTGTCCCCTGCCCGCAAAGACATGGCTGATGGCGGCGATCTCCGCGGCATCACCCACCCCGGTCGAGGTCGAGTGGGCATTGACGTAATCGATGTCGGCGGGCGTGAGACCGGCCATCTTCAGGGCATTGCGCATCGCCTTTTGCGCGCCGATGCCGTCGGGGTGTCCGGCGGTCAGATGATAGGCGTCCGCCGAAGTGCCGTAGCCGGACAGGATCGCCAGCGGTGTGGCGCCACGCGCGGTGGCGTGGCTCAGCCGCTCGATCACCAGCACGGCCGCGCCTTCCGACAGCACGAACCCGGCGCGCGCCTGGTCGAACGGCCGCGACGCCTTTGCCGGTTGATCATTATAGGCCGTGCACAGCGCCCGGGCTGCTGCAAAGCCGCCGATCGAGATCGGATCAACCGAGCCTTCGGCGCCGCCGCACACCACAACCTCGGCCTCGCCGGTCTGGATCAGCCGCATGCCGTCGCCGATCGCCTGTGCCGATGCCGCACACGCCGTCACCGGCGCACCGATGGGGCCAGTAAATCCCTCACGGATCGAAATCCAGCCGGCGGCCAGATTGGGCAAAAACGCAGGCACGGTGAACGGCGAAAGCCGTTTCGGTCCCTTTTCCAGGATCGTCTGCGCGGTCTGCGCCATCAATGGGGAACCGCCAACACCGCTGCCGATGATGGTGGCGGTCGCATCGAGCTCGGCCCCGGTTTGCGGCTTCCAGCCGGACTGGGCCAATGCCTGCGCCGCAGCCGCCAGGCCATACTGGATAAACCAGTCCATCTTCTTGATGTCCTTGGCATCGATCCAGTCGCGCGCATCAAACCCATCCGGATCGCTCTCCTTCGAGGGAACCAGACCGGCAATGGTGCAGCCATAGCCGCTGACGTCGAAACGCGTGTTGGTGACAATGCCGCTCTGCCCGGCAAGCAGCCGCGACCAGACCGTCTCCACGCCCACGCCCAGCGGACTGACGACACCCATTCCTGTCACCACGATCGGATCCAAAACCATATCAACTGCCTTTCGTTGTATTTACACTGGTGTATCTACACTATTGAGATCAAAAACGGTCCCTAAAGACCCGGTTACCCGGCTGTCAGTGCCTTCAGCGCTGACAGCAGATGCTCGGATTGCGGTGCATCCAGCAGGCCGCGCACCTCCTTTTGCGCCGCTTGCCAATGCGGCATCAATTCATCAGCCAGGCTCCGCCCCTCCGGCGTCAGCGTGAAGCTGCGGCCATTGCCCTTGGCGGCCGGAGCCGAGGACACCAGCCCCTTGCGGGTCAGCAGTTCGAGATTGCGAATCAGCGTTGTCCGGTCCATGGCAATGCGCTCGGCCATGTGGCTCACCGGCTCCTGCCGGCCATGCCGGAGCACCATCAACACGGAAAACTGCACCACCGAGACACCGAAGCGCTGCAGTTGCGCATCATAGCGCCGGGTCATAGCCCGCGCCGCCATCACTGTGTTGAGCAGCAAACAATCGGAGAGTTCATAGGTCATCGCCGCACGATACCGTGTATCTACACGTTGTCAACAAAGGCGACGTCCAAGCTGCACCGTTGCGCGGCCTGGCCGGCGCACCCGGTTCCCCCACGACCATGACGGACCGGGCTACGGGCCGAAAACGCCCCGATCCCCGCGCTGCGTGTTGTGCGCCCGCGACTGTTTTGTTATGAGATGCGCCAACTGAACGGGCGGCTCCCGCCTCCCCCCGACAACCCCCTCATAAGGTCAAACAAGCATGGCAAAGATCAAGGTAGCAAACCCGGTCGTCGATCTCGACGGCGATGAGATGACTCGGATCATCTGGCAGTTCATCAAGGAAAAGCTGATCCTGCCCTATCTCGATCTGAATATCGACTATTACGACCTCTCGGTCGAGCACCGCGACGCCACGGACGACCAGGTCACCGTCGACGCCGCCAACGCCATCAAGAAGCACGGCGTCGGCATCAAATGCGCCACCATCACGCCGGATGAAGCCCGCGTTGAGGAATTCGGCCTCAAGAAGATGTGGCGTTCGCCCAACGGCACCATCCGCAACATCCTTGGCGGTGTGATCTTCCGCGAGCCGATCATCATGAACAACGTGCCACGCCTGGTTCCCGGCTGGACCAAGCCGATCATCGTCGGCCGTCATGCCTTCGGCGACCAGTACCGCGCCACCGATTTCAAGTTCCCCGGCAAGGGCAAGCTGTCGATCAAGTTCGTCGGTGACGATGGCGAGACCATCGAGCATGACGTCTTCGACGCCCCGTCTGCCGGCGTTGCCATGGCCATGTACAATCTTGACGATTCGATCCGCGATTTTGCCCGCGCCTCACTCAACTACGCGCTGCTGCGCGGCGTGCCGTGCTACCTGTCGACCAAGAACACCATCCTCAAGACCTATGACGGCCGCTTCAAGGACCTGTTCCAGGAAATCTTTGATGCCGAGTTCAAGGAAAAATACGACGAAGCCAAGATCTGGTACGAGCACCGCCTGATCGACGACATGGTCGCATCCGCGCTCAAATGGTCCGGCGGCTATGTCTGGGCCTGCAAGAACTATGACGGCGACGTCCAGTCCGACATCGTTGCCCAGGGCTTCGGCTCGCTTGGCCTGATGACTTCGGTGCTGATGACCCCGGATGGCAAGACAGTCGAAGCCGAAGCCGCGCACGGCACCGTTACCCGCCACTACCGCCAGCATCAGAAGGGCGAGGAAACCTCGACCAACTCGATCGCCTCGATCTTTGCCTGGACCCGTGGCCTGGCCCACCGCGCCAAGCTCGACGACAATGCGGAACTCGCAAAGTTCGCCGACACGCTGGAGAAGGTCTGCATCCAGACCGTCGAATCGGGCTTCATGACCAAGGATCTGGCGCTGCTGATCGGCCCCGATCAGCCCTGGTTGTCGACCACCGGCTTCCTCGACAAGATCGACGAGAACCTGCAGAAGGCCATGGCCTGATCAATGGCCACCGGGCCTGTCGTTACGCTCAGAAAGCTGTGGCGGCACAACCGGTGGCTAACCCTTGCCTTTCTGCTGACATTGACGCTGGCGCTGGTGTTCATCATCCGCGCCGGCGTTTTTTTTGTCTACTGGCAGCAGCACCAGGACGAACCGATCGAAGGCTGGATGACCGTGCGCTACGTCGCCCGCTCCTACCGTGTCGATCCGAAAATTGTGCATGACGCCATCGGCCTGCCGCGCACAGGTCCCGACCGCCGGCCGCTGATCAGGATCGCCCGCGAGGATGGCAAACCGCTCGACCAGATCACCGAGCGGGTTCTCGAAGCCATCAGGGCTGACCGCATTGCCCGCGGCCAGCCTGCGGGAGAGCTTCCCGGCCCCGGTCTGAATGCCCCCGTCACCCAGCCACCGGCCACATCGCAGCCATGACCGGGCAACTGCTCGAATTCCTGACCAGCTACGGACTTCCCGCCGCCGCGCTGCTTCTCGCTGTGGGGCAGTTCGGCCTGCCCTTGCCCACCTCTCTGGCGCTGCTGACTCTCGGGGCGCTGGCCGGCAATGGCGATGCGGATCTGACAACCGCTTTCCTGTGGGCGCTTTGCGGCGCGACACTCGGGGATCAGGCAGGCTTCATTGCCGGCCGCTTCATTGCGCAGTCCGCCGAAGGGCGGCAGGGGTTTCTCGGCGGCCTTGCCAGAAAGGCCCGCGCGGCGGAACCGAAATTGGCCAGATGGGGCGGTGGCGGCGTCTTTTTGACACGCTGGCTGTTCACGCCACTCGGGCCAGCCGTCAACATCGCCAGCGGCATCACCGGCCTGTCCTGGATCAGGTTCACAGCCTGGGGAGTGGCCGGAGAAACCCTGTGGGTGTCGATTTATATCGCGCTGGGCTTCAGCTTCGGCTCCAACATCGAAACGCTGGCCGGTATCCTCGGCAACCTGTCGATGGCGCTCGCCATGCTGGCGCTTGCCGCCTTCTTCGGCTGGCGCCTGAAGCTGGCAGTCAATGCAGCGCAGACCCGTTCCCGGCTGAAACGCCAGGAGCAGTCATGACGGCAGCGCCAACCCGGGCGGACCTGATCACTGCAATCCTGCATCATTGCTGGCGCCTGAACTACAACAAACCATCCACAATAAATCACCTATAAATAAAATTTTAAATTTATGCGGCAATCCTGTCTCCGAGAAACCGGAAATGGATTCAGGCCATGACAGAAAAACCGTCCCCGAACTACAAACGCTATGATCTCGGCCAGCAGGCTCGTGGAACGGTGGTTGAAGTCGTTCTCTCCTGTATCAACAACATCCGCCTCATGGATGACGCCAATTTCAAGCTCTATGCTGAAGGCAGGAGCTTCAAGTTTCTGGGTGGACGCGCTGAAAAATCACCCGCGCGCCTGACCATCCCGAAAACCGGGCATTGGCATGTCGTTGTCGACAAGACCGGCTTTCAGGCTCTGTCGAACTCAAATGTCCGCGCCATTCCGCCGAAAATGCTGAACATTGCAGATCTGTCCGCTCCGCGCACGGCCGCGAATTCCGCCACAGCGAACCAGGATTTCGCAAAAGCCCGGTCTGCCTGACCAGAGACCGCCTGACGGCCAAAAGCCATGAGCGGTCCAGACTTGGGCGTTCAGCCAAACGCAAAACGCCCGGACAGGGCCCGGGCGTCATCTCATTTTTCTGTCCCGAAAGACCGGCATTGCGCCACGGCTCTTAGCCGATCGCTGCGGCCACCGCGTCGATTGCAGCATTGGCATTGGCGCCATCGGGACCGCCGGCCTGGGCCATGTCGGCACGTCCGCCACCGCCCTTGCCGCCCATCGCTTCCGATGCGACGCGCACAAGATCGACCGCCGAAATCCGCGACGTCAGGTCCTCGGTCACACCCACCACGACGCTGGCCTTGCCGTCTTCGCTGACGGCAACAAAGGCTGCCACACCCGAGCCGAGCGACCCCTTGGCTGCATCGACAAGCCCCTTGAGATCCTTCGGCTGAACGCCGCTCACCACCTTGCCGAGATATTTGACGCCGCCGATATCACGGCTTTCATCAGCTTCGCCGCTGCTGCCGCCAAGCGCCAGTTTCTTGCGTGCTTCGGCAAGCTCGCGTTCGAGCTTCTTGCGCTCGTCCATCAGCGCCTCAATCCGCGATGCGACATCGCCCGGCTGCACCTTGAGCAGCGAGGCCACCTGCTTGAGCTTGTCATCCTGCTCGGTCAGATGCTGGCGGGCCGCCTCGCCGGTCAGCGCCTCGATGCGGCGCACCCCGGAGCTGACCGCACTGTCGGACAACACCCGCACAAGGCCAATGTCGCCAGTGGCTGCGACATGGGTGCCGCCGCACAGTTCCACCGAATAGGGTCGGTTCGCCTTGGCGCCGTGCACACCGGTGCCCATCGACACAACCCGAACCTCGTCGCCATATTTCTCGCCAAACAGCGCCATGGCGCCCTCGGCGATAGCGTCGTCGACAGCCATCAGCCGGGTTTTCACCGGGCTGTTCTGCTGAATGATCTCGTTCGCCATTGTCTCCACAACCGCCAGTTCCTCGGCGGTCATCGGCTTCGGATGCGAGACGTCGAAGCGCAAGCGCTCCGGCGCCACCAGTGAGCCCTTCTGGGTCACATGGGTGCCCAGCACTTCACGCAGCGCCTCATGCAGCAAATGCGTGGCGGAATGGTTGGCGCGGATTTTCAGCCGCCGGCCATGATCCACCGAAAGCTGCGCCACCGCACCGCGGGTTACCTTGCCCTTGGTCACCTTGGCCCGGTGCACCCACAATCCATCCCCACGTTTCTGCGTGTCGTTGACCTCAAGTGTGTAACCCTCGCCGGATATGGTTCCCTTGTCGCCCATCTGGCCACCGGATTCGCCGTAGAACGGCGTCTGGTTGACCACCACATCGACCATGTCGCCGGCTTCGGCGGTCTCCACCTCTGCGCCATCGCGCACCATGGCCAGGATCACGCCTTCGGCTACCTCGGTGTCGTAACCGAGGAAGTCGGTGGCGCCCACCTTGTCCTTGATCTCGTACCAGATGGTTTCCGTCGCGGCGTCACCCGATCCGGCCCAGTGCTTGCGCGCCTCCGCCTTCTGCCGGTCCATGGCCACCTTGAAGGCGTCGGTGTCGACATCGACGCCGCGCGGACGCAACGCGTCCTGGGTCAGGTCGAGCGGAAATCCATAGGTGTCATAGAGCTTGAAGGCGGTTTCGCCATCCAGCCGGTCGCCTTCGCCAAGGCCTGCGCTGGCCTCGTCCAGCAGCCCCAAGCCACGCTCCAGCGTCTTGCGGAAGCGGGTCTCTTCCAGCTTCATGGTTTCCGAAATCAGCGATTCCGCCCGCTGCAATTCCGGATAGGCACGGCCCATTTCCGCAACCAGCGTCGGCAGCAACCGGTACATCAGCGGCTCCTGTGCACCCAGCAATTGCGCGTGGCGCATGGCGCGGCGCATGATCCGGCGCAATACGTAACCGCGGCCTTCCTTGTCCGGAAGCACGCCATCGGCAATCAGGAAAGCCGAAGAGCGCAGATGGTCGGCAATCACCCGGTGGCTGACGCGGTTCTTGCCTTCAGCCGGCACGCCGGTGGCCTCTTCCGAAGCGGTGATCAGACGGCGAAACAGATCGATGTCGTAATTATCATGCTGACCCTGCAACAGTGCCGCGATGCGCTCAAGCCCCATGCCGGTGTCGATCGACGGACGCGGCAGATCGATCCGCTGGTCCGGGGTGACCTGCTCGAACTGCATGAACACCAGGTTCCAGATTTCGATGAAGCGGTCGCCATCTTCCTCGGCCGAGCCGGGAGGTCCGCCCCAGATATGGTCGCCATGGTCGTAGAATATCTCGGAACACGGACCGCACGGCCCGGTGTCGCCCATCGCCCAGAAATTGTCATTGGTCGGAATCCGGATGATCCGGTCGGCCGGAATGCCGGCGATCTTGCGCCACAGCTCGAAGGCCTCGTCGTCGGTGTGATAGACGGTGACCAGCAAGCGGTCCTTGTTGATGCCGAATTCCCTGGTCAGCAGGTTCCAGGCCAGCTCGATGGCGCGGTCCTTGAAATAGTCTCCGAAGGAGAAGTTGCCCAGCATCTCGAAGAACGTGTGGTGGCGCGCCGTGTAGCCGACATTGTCGAGATCATTGTGCTTGCCGCCGGCGCGCACGCATTTCTGCGAGGTCACCGCCGTCGAATAGGGCCGCTGTTCAAGTCCGGTGAAGGCGTTCTTGAACTGCACCATGCCGGCATTGGTAAACATCAGAGTCGGGTCGTTGCGCGGCACCAGCGGGCTGGATGCGACGACCTCGTGATCGTTTTTCTTGAAATAGTCGAGAAAAGACGACCGAATTTCGTTTACGCCACTCATGATCAACCCTTTGTCAGATATCCCGGCAGTGCCCCGCTGCGGGGCCTCTGCATCACATCCGCCGCGCGACTGGCGGACCGCCGCTTTTATCGCTCACCCGGTTGGCTGTCTAGACGGCAGCAGGCCCCGCCAAAGGAAAACCGGCCGCCAGCCCTTCAAAGGGCGGACGGCCGGTTCATAAACCGCAGAACTCAGTCTGTGAGCTTACATTTCAGCACTGTCGGGCGTATCGTCGTCCTCGCCGCTACTGCGGTCTTCCTCGAGGAATTTTTCGGCGATCAGCCCGGCGTTCTGGCGCAGCGACAACTCGATTTCGTCAGCCAGCACCGGATTGTCCCTGAGGAACTGCTTGGAATTCTCGCGTCCCTGCCCCAGCCGCTGGCTGTTGTAGGAGAACCAGGCGCCGGATTTCTCGACGATCCCGGCCTTGACGCCCAGATCGATCAGTTCGCCCACCTTGGACACGCCTTCGCCATACATGATGTCGAACTCGACCTGCTTGAAGGGAGGCGCCATCTTGTTCTTGACCACCTTGACCCGGGTCTGGTTGCCCACCACCTCGTCGCGGTCCTTGACCGAACCGATACGGCGGATGTCCAGACGCACCGAGGCGTAGAACTTCAGCGCATTGCCGCCGGTCGTGGTTTCCGGCGAGCCGAACATCACGCCGATCTTCATGCGGATCTGGTTGATGAAGATCACCATGCAGTTCGAGCGCGAGATCGAGGCGGTGAGCTTGCGCAGGGCCTGGCTCATCAGGCGTGCCTGAAGGCCCGGAAGGCTGTCGCCCATCTCGCCCTCGATTTCAGCTCGCGGCGTCAGCGCCGCCACCGAATCGATGACCAGCACGTCAAGCGCGCCCGAGCGGACCAGCGTGTCGGTGATTTCGAGCGCCTGCTCGCCATTGTCCGGCTGTGAAATCAGCAGGCTTTCAAGGTCGACGCCCAGCTTGCGCGCATAGACCGGATCAAGCGCATGTTCCGCATCGATAAAGCCGCAGACGCCACCCTTTTTCTGGGCTTCAGCAATGGTCTGCAGCGCCAGCGTGGTCTTGCCCGAGCTTTCCGGCCCGAAAATCTCGATCACCCGGCCGCGCGGCAACCCGCCGATGCCCAATGCAATATCAAGCCCCAGGGAACCGGTCGGAACCGTTTCAATCTCGACCACCTTGTCATTGGCCCCGAGCTTCATGATGGACCCCTTGCCGAACGAGCGTTCGATCTGGGAAAGTGCGGCGTCCAGCGCCTTGGTTTTGTCCACGGATTTTTCCTCTACCAGCCGCAAAGAGTTCTGTGCCATTCGGTCCACCTTTAGGTTATCATGCCAATGCAATCAATGAGTGCTCGCTTGTGTTGTTTGTACTCTTTTTGTTCCAGATTTGCAAGCCCTCCACAAGACACTGATTACAAATGATAAAAGGCCACATGTTCTATTTTTGTTTTCACCCGTGCGACACGTATGTATCCCCTTGAAACATGTAATGCCATATGCTATATATTCCTTATGAGCACGAAACAGAAGTTACCCACGATTCGCCAATTCCTTGACCGCTTTCCGGATGATGATTCCTGCTTGGATCATCTCATGGAGACCCGTTACGGCAAGCGTCACACTTGCGCAAAATGCAGCAAGGAAGCCAACTTCCACCGCGTTAAGGCGCGGCGCTGCTATGAATGCGATTTCTGCGGCTATCAGGTCTATCCGACCGCTGGGACACCATTCGAGAATACACGCACCTCATTGCGAGATTGGTTCCACGTCATGTTCATGTTTTGCGCCTCCCGCAACGGTGTTTCCGCAAAGGAAGTTCAGCGCACTATTGGCGTGACCTATAAGACCGCTTGGCGCATGTGCAACCTGATCCGCCAGTATATGGGCTATGTAGATGGAGACACCCCTCTTGGCGGGACTGGTTCAGGTGTTGTCGAGGCCGATAAGGCTTTCTTTGGCGGTCACGACAAGCGTGGGCATGACGACAAGGTTGTTGTCTTGGGCATTACTGAACGTGGTGGGGAAACAGTCACCAAGGTGATACCGTCACGCAAGTCAAAGGATGTTATGCCTGAAATCTTTAAGTGGGTTCGCCCCGGTGCTCGTATCGCAACTGATGAGGCAAGGGTTTTTATGGAGCTTGCTGAAAACGGCTATATGCACGGCACTGTCAACCACAGCGCGGGCGAATACGTAAACGGCAATGTCCACACGAACACCATTGAGGCTTTCTGGAGCCATGTTAAGCGGTCGCTTTGCGGCACTTACGTCAACGTTTCTCCGAAGTGGCTCCAGACTTATCTTTGGGAGTTTGAGTTCCGCCAGAATCTTCGGAAGCAGCCGCACTTGATGCTTGAGCTTCTTTTGCAGGCCTTCCCACGTCCAGCGGGGCGCGGGTAAGCATTGCCGCTAACAGGGTGTTGAATTTGGCTTCTATGGTCGTTGTGGTCATGGTTGCTCCTTTTCGGATTGTACGTGATAGTTCCCGCCATGTGAATTGGTGGGAGGCTACGACGTGGCTGGTTTGGTAGATAAGCCGAGATCGTATCGGATGCTTTGGGTGCCTCTCTTACTGTCCGCCATTTTTATAATTGGCATAGGCGCTTGGTTGTTCTCAACCAGCATACATAGACACGAGGAAAATAACGCCACATATGGAAGCTCCAATACCTATGAGGCTGACAAGAATGGCTACGTCGCCTGCTTCATACCATTCAGCGCTTCCGTAACGACGGACTGTATAGCAGAAAAGATAAAAGCTTCCGCAAGCGCCCATAAGGACAAGAATGATCTGAATGCCCAACAAGATATGGAGCTTTGGGCTAAGGGTGCCTTTGTATTTACTGGGATTTCGCTGTTTGTTACCTGCGTCGGTGCGGTGCTGATCTGGCGAACTCACATTGAGACCCGCGCCATAGGACGAGCGCAGACTAGAGCTTACTTGCATATATCTGGATGCGGATACACCACCATTCAGGATTACGTCTTCCTTGATTTTGAAGTTAAGAATAGCGGGCAATCCCGCGCCACTGGCATTAAAATTAGCTACTTCATCGAATCTGACTTTTTCCGCAAGCCGAGAAGTTTGATCCCAACCCCCATTGCCACTGTACCACTTCTTGTTTCCGTCCAAGACATTCAGGCCGGTGGGATGCGAAAAATCAGAATTGAAAATCCTCGGGAAATTACGGGCGACGAAATCGCATGGGACCAGGTAAGCGAACACATCAGTAGCGGTCGTTTTTTTTATATCAATTTGACGATTCGGTGGATGGATGTCTTTGGGGATTCGGACGAGTTCCACATTCGTTTTGTCGGGGAGTATGACTCGGAAAGCCGTGACGACATTAGCGAAGTTAGAACCATCAATGGTAAATTGACCGAATCCCCACAGCGCACCTAATAATCCAACCAAAACAAGAATCACCCTCATGACATCACCGCCAATTCGGGACAAAACTGCCTTACATGTTTGTAGGGGATACATCCGGTGCGACATATTGGCAGCCAGTCCGGCCATCCCGGTTCCGCCTGGCTTAACCGCATTGGCGATTCGCCCGGCTTGCGAAAGCGCGGAGGCATAGGGCATGGCGAAAATTCTGGTTATCGGCGGCGCCCACATCGATCGCAAGGGCTGGCTGCGCGCCCCGCATCAGGCCGGCGCATCCAATCCCGGAACGTGGCAGACCGAGGCCGGTGGCGGCGCTTTCAACGCGGCCCGCAATCTCGCGCGCCTCGGCCACAGGGTCACGCTGGTCGCCCCCCGTGGCGGTGATGCGGCGGCTGAACTGGTCGCCCAGGCGGCCGATGAGGCGGGCATCGAGGATTGCCCGCTGACCTTTCTCGACCGCGTCACACCGAGCTATACGGCGATCCTTGAACCCGATGGCAATCTGGTTACAGCACTTGCCGACATGGCGCTTTACGATCTGGTCCCGGCCCGGCGGCTGCTGACGTCGAGGCTGCGCAAGCGGCTGGCGGCATCCGATCTGCTGCTGGCCGATTCGAACCTGCCCGAAAGTGCCCTGTCCGCCCTGGCCGGTGCTGCCGCAACCCTCGCCTTGCCGCTTGCGGTCATCGCCGTGTCGCCGGCCAAGGTGGTGCGCTGGAAGCCAAGCCTGGCCAAAATCACCTGCCTGGCCATGAACAGCGCCGAAGCCGCCGCGCTCACCGGCTGCCAGGCTCAGACAGCGGGCGAATGGGTCAGCCGTCTTGCCGGTTGCGGCCTGGCCGGCGGCCTCGTCAGCACCGGCGCCGGCCCGGTCGCGGCCTTCAAGAACTCCGCAGCCATCGCACTGCAGCCGCCGCAGCTTGACCGGCTGCTGGATGTGACCGGTGCGGGTGATGCCCTTGTCTCGGGCTATCTCGATGGCTGGCTGGCCGGCGGTTCGCTCGAGGCCAATCTGACCCGTGGCATCGCCCTGGCGCGGTTGACCGCCGGGACAAGCGGCCCGGTCAGGCCGGATTTAACCCCGGCCCTGCTTGAAAAAACGCTCGAAGCCATGCCAAAGCCATCGCAAATCCAAACACATATTCAGGAATCCCATCCATGACCGGATCCATCAAGATCGAAGTGACCGCGGAAGTGGCAGATGCGCTGGCCGCCGGGCGCCCCGTCGTGGCGCTCGAATCCACCATCATCACCCATGGCATGCCCTGGCCGGGCAATCGCGACATGGCGCTCAAGGTCGAGGCGGCGATCCGGTCTGAAGGCGCCGTGCCTGCCACCATCGCGGTCATCGATGGCCGCCTGCATGCGGGTCTCGACGAACCCACCATATCCACGCTGGCCCAGGCCACCGGCGTGATGAAGCTGTCGCGTGCCGATCTCGCCTTCGCCCTGGCCGAGGGCCGCACCGGCGCCACCACCGTTGCCGCCACCATGATGGCAGCCGAGCTCGCCGGCATCAGCGTCTTCGCCACCGGCGGCATTGGCGGCGTGCATCAGGGGGCGTCAGACAGCTTCGATATCTCCGCCGATCTTGACGAGCTGGCCCGCACCCCGGTCATCGTGGTCTGCGCCGGCGCCAAGGCCATTCTCGACATCCCAAAGACGATGGAAGCGCTCGAAACCCGCGGCGTGCCTGTGGTGGCCTTCGGGCAGGATGCGATGCCCGCCTTCTGGTCACGCGATTCCGGCCTCACGGCGCCCTTGCGGCTTGACGATGCGGCTTCGATCGCCCGCTTCGAGGCGACACGCCGTGCGCTTGGCGGCCATGGCGGCATGCTGGTGGCCAATCCGGTCCCCGTCGAAGACGAAATCGCAGCTGACGAAATGAAGCGCCACATCGCGGCGGCGCTGGAAACAGCCAAGGCCGAGGGCATTGAAGGCAAGGCGGTCACCCCGTTCCTGCTTGGCGAGATCCTCAACCTCACAAATGGCGAAAGCCTGAAAACCAACATCTCTCTGGTGCTCAACAATGCCCGGCTGGCGGCCCGCATCGCCAAGGCGCTGGGATCAGAATTGGCAGCCGGGGCAAAGTGATCCACACTCTGCGTCCGAGCGGCAGGATCAAAGGACATAAGCAATGAAGCCAACCCGACGCACCGGCAGCGCCTTCGACCGCGCCGAAGCCGCCTTCAAATCCGCCACCACCAAACCGGTGGAAGCCGCGCCGAAGAGCAATGCCGTGCCCGAGGGCAAGGAGCTGGTCTCGATCCGGCTCGATCGCGCCGTGCTCGAGCATTTTCAGGAAGACGGCCCCGGCTGGCAGGACCGCATCAACGCCGCCCTGCGCAAGGCAGCGGGAATGGACGGCGCTTAGGGTTCCGCTTCTGTCGGCTGGCCGGCCGCAGTTCGCCCCCCAATTTCGTCACCCCGGCCTTGAGCCGCGGTCCAGCGGACCCGGCGTCTGCCGGGTCGAACAACTCTCATCAGCCCAGAGACCCGGGCTGGCTGAATTCCGGTGTCTACGACGTCGCTTCGCGTGTCTGGATCAAGTCCGGAATGACGGGTGCGTGAAGCTCCCTGCACCGCCATCGGTCCCGCAGCCTAAGACCGCCAGGCGGCACCCGCGCACAAAAAGACCCGGCAGCTTGCGCCACCGGGCCTGATATCTCTTCATACGATTGTCGCGGCTGATCAGCTCAGCGGCGAGATCTGGATTTCCACGCGGCGATTGGCGGCGCGGCCGGCGTCGGTGCTGTTGTCGGCAATCGGCTGGCTTTCGCCAAAGCCCTGGGTGTAGAAGCGGCGCGGGTCGTTGCCCTGCGAGATCAGGTAGCTCGACACCGACTGCGCCCGCTGCTGCGAGAGTGTCAGATTGTAGCTGTCAGATCCGGTCGAATCGGTGTGGCCTGCCACATCGACCAGCGAACGGTTGAACTTCTGCAGCACCAGCGCCACCGAGTTCAGCGTCGGGTAGAACTGCGGCTTGACCGCCGACTGGTCGCTGTCGAAGGTGATGTTGGACGGCATGTTGAGAATGATCCGGTCGCCCACACGGGTCACCGACACGCCGGTGCCCTGCAGCTGTGCGCGCAGCTGCGCTTCCTGCTGGTCCATGTAGCCGCCGATGGCGCCGCCGGCGAGCGCGCCGATGCCGGCGCCGATCAGCGCGTTCTTGCGGTCATCGCCACCTGCCAGGGTGCCGAGAGCTGCACCACCGAGCGCGCCAAGGGCTGCACCGCCGGCAAGATTGGAAACCTTCTGCTGACCGGTATAGGGATCGGTCGTGCAGCCGGATACGAAGACGGCGGCCAACGCCGCGATCAGAAGTTTGGATTTCATGATGGCCCCTCTTGGCAAAACTGGAAAATCGGACTTTAGCGGAAATTGCGGCAGGATGATGAATTTTTTGTCACCGGGGAATTAACCCTGTGGAGACCGACCAGCAACAGCAGTCCGCCCGCCCGCCTCTTCCTCCCGTCATCCCCGGCCCTTCCTCTTGTGATGCCGGCCTTCTCATTCGTCCCCCTCAGCCTCCGGGCAAGACAAGCGCAGTAGCGTCGTTGCCTCCACCTGTCGTCATCCTCAGCCTCCCACTCTCGCTATCCTCGGCCACTCTCGTTCATCATCCTCGGCCCCCGAGCAAGACAAGCGTAGCGACGTCGTTGCTTCCGAGGATCCATTCCGTGATCCCTCCACCTGCGTCATGGTGCGCAGAGACAACCGAATGGACCCCAAGTTGGGGCACTGGGGCAACGACGTCGCTACGCTTGTCCTGGTCGGGGCCCCGGGATGACGACGGCGGAGCCAAAATCACCGCCGCCCGGCGTCCAGCCATTCCAGGAATTGCTGCCCTCCGCCAGCGGATTCGCATTGTCCGTGCCGCGATAGGAGATGACGGTTTCGCCGTTCCACTGAGAGGCGACCGCGTAGAAGCCGGCGGCTTCTGCTCCTCCCGCATTCAAAAGTTGCTCGGCATCTTTCGCGATTGTTGCCGCGCAAATTCCGAAACCCTCGCCACCGAGGCCTGAAAGCCCCGCGTCGTAACCGCGATTGTAACTATCCATCGCCAGAATTGCGACAAACAGAGCGTTGGATAGGGTCATAACCTATCTTCCTATTGGCCTTTTCAGACCTGAAATTGCGGTTTGTGCCAACGAGGACAAACCGCTCCAAACCGGGTTCTTCAAGATCTCGTCAGAGTCGATCCACCCCAGCACCGCCTCCACCCGGCCCTTGGTCACCGGCTCGTCGGTGATCGCAATCGTGATCGTGGAGAGCGCGTAACCGGGGCCGAAGTGGGCTGCGAGATCATCCGGATCGACGCGGGCAACGCTGGCCGGGTCATCGATATCGGCGAAGGTGACCAGCAGCGGGTAAGCCTCGACCGGCAGGACAAGCGGCTCCTTCAGTCCGAGAATGGCCCGGCGGTTGTCGTTCATGCTGGCGCCGCGACCGTCCTTGTTGCGGAGCTGGTAAAGAAGTTTGCTGTCCATGCCCTTGATCAGCGCAAACAAATAGCGCCCGTTGCCGAGCTGCAGCACGGGAGCTTCGCCTGTGAGTTTGAAGCCGCCGCCCCTGGCATCGCCCACGATGAAGGGAATGCCGCCGCTCCAGGAGATTTCCATAACGCTTGCGCCGGACACTTCACCGTTCGGGGTTGCGACCGTGATCGTCACCTTCTGCCGCCAGCTGACATCATTGCCGCAGCCTGCCAGCCCCGCGACGGCCAAAGCCAGCACCAGTGCCCCGCAAAGCCGGAGCCAGTCACTCATGCGCAATGCCCTCCACTCTCGTCATCCTCGGCCTCCCTCTTTCGTCATCCTCGGCTTCTCTCGTTCCTCATCCTCGGCCCCCGAGCAAGACACGCGAAGCGACGTCGTTGCCTCCGAGGATCCATCCCGCGATCCCTCCACTTGCCCCATTGTGCGGAGAAAGTACGGCCATAAACAGATGCGGTGAAATGCTCATTTGAAAAGCTCCGTCGAAAATGGGCCTGGTGTAAGGTATTGAATTTCGGGGTCAGATGCGTCTTTGCGCAGACGAGGCGGACTGGGAATCAGGGTAGGTCGCTCACGCCCAACTTCTTCCAACCACCCCAACACCGCCTCCACCCTGCCCTTGGTCACCTTCTCGTCGGTGATCGCGAGCGTGATCGAGGCGAGCGCGTAGCCCTCGCCGAAGGAGGCTGCCAGATCATCGGGATCGACGCGGGCAACGCTCGCCGGGTCATCGATGTCGGCGAAGGTGACCAGCAGGGGGTAAGCCTCGACCGGAAGGACAAGCGGCTCCTTCAGTCCGAGAATAGCCCGGCTGTTGTCCTTCATGCTGGCGCCGCGGCCATCCTTATTGCGGAGCTGGTAGAGAAGCTTGCTGTCCATGCCCTTTATCAGCGCAAACAAATAGCGCCCGTTGCCGAGCTGCAGCACCGGAGCTTCGCCTGTGAGTTTGAAGCCGCCGCCCCTGGCATCGCCCACGATGAAGGGAATGCCGCCGCTCCAGGAGACTTCCATAACGCTTGCGCCGGACACTTCACCGTTCGGGGTTGCGACCGTGACCGTCACCTTCTGCCGCCAGCTGACATCATTGCCGCAGCCCGCCAGCCCCGCGAAGGCCAAAGCCAGCACCAGTGCCCCGCAAAGCCGGCGCCAGTCACTCATGCGCAATGCCCTCCACTCTCGTCATCCACAGCCTCCCTCTTTCGTCATCCTTGGCCTCTCTCGTTCGTCATCCTCGGCCACCGAGCAAGACAAGCGACGTCGTTGCCTCCGAGGATCCATTCCGTGATCCCTCCACCTGCCCCATTGTGCGGAGAAAGAACGAAACCCGGGGACAGTTTACTTTTCACCAAAGCACTAGGTCGGACGACCAGGGTCCAGAGGGGAAAGTAAACTGTCCCCGGCCTACCCCTTACGCGTCCAGCATCTCGCGCACCGAGGTCGCCAGCTGCTTGAGCGAGAACGGCTTGGCGAGAAAGCCGAACTTGGCGTCGGCGGGCAGGTTCTTGGCGAACGCATCCTCGGCATAGCCGGAGACGAAGATGAACTTCATGTCGGGATAGTCCTTGCGCAGTTCGGTCAGCAGCGTCGGGCCGTCCATCTCCGGCATCACCACATCGGAAACGACAATATCGACCTTGCCCTCGAGCTCGGTCAGGATCTCCAGCGCCTCCACACCGGTTCCGGCCTCGTGCACCTCGTAGCCGCGGGCTTCGAGCATGCGCTTGCCGCCACGCCGCACCGCTTCCTCGTCCTCGACAAGCAGCACCACGGCCGAGCCGCCGGTGAGATCTTCCGGACCGTCTGATGCCGGCTTGGCAGGCGCGCCCTCGGCAGCCGCACGGCCGGCGGCAGCCGCGGCTTCGGCCACGGCCGCGGCCTTCTCCGCCTCGTCCTCGACATGGCGCGGCAGAAAGATCCGGAAGGTGGTGCCCTTGCCGACTTCCGATTCGGGATAGATATAGCCGCCCGACTGCTTGATGATGCCATAGACCATCGACAGCCCCAGCCCGGTGCCCTTGCCGACATCCTTGGTGGTGAAGAACGGCTCGAAAATCTTCTCCATCACCTCGGGCGCGATTCCCGTGCCCGCGTCGGCAAGCTCGATGAGCACATACTCGCCCACTTCCATGCCACGGTGGTTGAGCTGAGCCACTTCCTCCGCCTCGACATTGCGGGTTCTGACCGTGATCGTGCCGCCATCGGGCATGGCGTCGCGGGCATTGACCGCCAGATTGATCAGCACCTGCTCGAACTGGCCCAGATCGGTCTTCACCGGCCACAGGTCGCGGCCGAATTCCAGCTCCAGCTTGACATTGGTGCCGATCAGACGGTCGACCAGCATGCGCAGGTCGCCGATTACATCGGTCATCGACAGCACCGTCGGCCGCATCGTCTGCTTGCGCGAAAATGCCAGCAGCTGGCGCACCAGCACCGCGGCGCGGTTGGCGTTGCGCTTGATCTCGATGAGATCGGCAAAGCTCGAATCGGCGGGCCTCAGCGACATCAGCAGGTGATCCGCCGAAAGCAGGATGGCGGTCAGCACATTGTTGAAATCATGCGCGATGCCGCCGGCCAGCGTGCCCACGGCGTTCATCTTCTGGGTCTGCGCCATCTGCGCTTCCAGCGCCTTCTGCTCGGTGGTCTCCACCGCATAGATGATCGCGGTTTCCTCGGGCGCCTCTTCCGAATGCTCGATCACCGCATTGACGTAGAAGCGGAAATGCCGCTCTTCATCGTCGGCGCGGCGGCTGTCGATCGGCGCGATATCGCCCTGCTTGTCGGCCGCCTGGCGCAGCGCGTCCTGAAATCCCTTGCGGTCGTCCTCGCGCAGCACTGTCTCGAAAAGTGATCCGCGCTCCATGTCGTCACGCGTCACCAGGCCGTGAAACATCTGCAGAAACGGCCCGTTGGTGCGCAGGATCTTGCCGGCGCCATCCACCGAAGCAATCGCCATCGGCGTGTTGTTGAAGAAGCGGGTGAAGCGCATTTCCGCACTTGCAGCATCGTGAACGCCGGACCCGCCGGCTTCCCGGCTGATGACGATCGTGCGGCTTTCGCCCGGCGAGCCGTCGCGGGTGGCCGAAACCCGGTGCACAAGCCGCACCGGCAGGCTCTGGCCATTGGATTTGAGCAGATCCAGATCAAGCTGCGCCGTGCGGTTGAGCCCCGGTTCGGCCTGTACCGATTCCACCAGCGCCATGCCGGCACCCGCCACCAGGTCGCGCAGCATCACCTTGCCCGGCAGGAAAGACGTCAGATCCATGCCCAGCCAGTCGGCCAGCGTGGCGTTGAGATAGACGATTTCGCCGTCGCGTCCCGCCGAGAAGAAGCCAACCGGCGCATGATCAAGATAATTGATGGCGTTCTGCAGCTCCTTGAACACCATTTCCTGTTCGGTCCGCTCGTGGCTGATGTCCGACAACTGCCAGGCCATCAGCTTGCTGTCCTTGCCGCCCCTGTCGCCGGAGGCAATCGGACGGGCCCGCAGCCGGTACCAGTGCCCGGCCTCGGTGCCGCCCTCCGCAGCGCTCAGGGGCTGCGACATGCGGAATTCTTCCTGACCGTCCTTGCCGTCGCGCATGGCATTGGTCAGCCGGTAGACAGCTTCCGCCGATTCGCGGTGGCGCGACAGGATCGCTTCGATGGATTGCACATCCGCCGCATTGGTAGACCCGGTCAGCCGTCCATAGGCATGATTGGCATAGACCACCCGCCCCTTGTCGTCGGTCACGAGCGTGCCTTCGGGATGGGTGTCGATAAAGGCGCGGGCCAGCGGATCAGCCGTGGTTTTCGGCATGATGTCGACGAAGCCGATGACGGTGGACACCAGGAAGAAGATCCCAACCACCGCAAGCACGCCCAGAATTCCGAGCATCAGCTCATTGTTGAGCCGGTCCTTGAAAATAAAGAAGACAATGGAGGCGCCAATCATCACCAGCGCGAGAAAAACCAGCCTCGACACGGAGCGTGGCTTTGCGCTGCGATCTACAAGTGCTGCCGGGTTCGCCGCCGCTGGTGTCGTCTCGGTCATGAATCGTTCTTTCGTCCCGCCGCGGATCCGTCCGGTTTGAATCACATTCCGCTACTTATGGAAAGCCCAAACACCGCGTCAACCGGTTTACCGGCCTGCTTTTCGGGGGAAACTGGCCTGGCACCGGGTCCGATGACATATCCTCGCCACAGATTTCAGCTCTCACGGGAAAACCGCCATAGGTGACTTGTGAAGGCGGCGGAAAATGAGTCAAATGCGGCCTGGTCACCATCAGGCCCGGTGATACGCCGCTGATTTTGACGGCAGATCGCGATTGGAACGGGAGGGCACCGGATGCCGGAAAATCTTATGGGTGGCCAGGCTGCAACAGTGCTGACCGCTATTGTCGTCGTCGCCATCGCGCTGCTGGCGCTTGTCGGGGTGCTCTGGCTGGTCAGAAAACGTGCCGCGTCAACCTTCATCCGCGGCGGCAAGAACCGCATGCCGCGCCTTGCGGTGCTCGACGCCACGGCTGTCGACACCCGGCGCCGGCTGGTGCTGATCCGGCGTGATGATGTCGAACATCTGGTCATGATCGGCGGCCCCACCGATATCGTCATCGAGAGCGGCATCCCCCAGGCGCTGCAGAGCCAAGCCGCCGAGCCGGCCGGCCCGGCAATGCCGGCGGCACCGCGGCAGCAGCGCGCGGCACATACCGCGCACGCGGTGCGGCCTTCCGCGGCCCAGAGGCCGCGCGCGCCCTCGCAAACCACCGCTCAACCCGCGGCACCGGCAACCGACCGCGCGCCCCGGCAGCCTGATACGGCAACACAGCCATCCCGCCGGCAGCAGCAGCCTTCCCAGGCGCCCGCCGTCGCCGCCACCGCCGCAACCGTCGGAGCAGCCGCAACGACCCGCACCGAAGCTGCCGATCTGCTCGAATCTGCCAGAAACCGGGTTTTTGAAGAACCGGAGTTCGACGCAAGCGACCTTGAGGATCTGATTGCCGTATCGCAGCCTGCCGCTCAACCGGCATCGCCAAGGCCTGCCCCGCCCCAGCCAGCGGCTGCGGCTTCCTCGGCCAGGGCTGAGCCAACAACGGACCCGATCCAGGCACAAGCCGCCAATGTGCTGGAAACGGTAAGAACCCGAATCTTTGAAGAACCGACATTTGACGGCGACGCCTTTGACGAGCTCACGGCCGATGCCCCGCCCGTCGAGCAGCAGACAGCGAAACCGGCACGCGCAACCATGCTGCCCGAAGCTGCCTTGGCCCGCCAACCATCCACGGCACCGGATGACGCAGACGCATCGGCCGATTTCGAAGCCGTGCTGGCAGCCGAACTCTCCGAAGACCCTACACTGGGCTCTCCCCGCGACGATCTCATCACCGCTCATTACAACGAGCACCAGCTTGCCGGCGACGAAGACGACCAGGCGGACATCCCCGAGGTCGAGCCAGACCAGCAACAATCGCGGGATTCGCTCGAAGCCGAAATGGAAAAACTGCTCGGCGATCTCTCACGCAAGTGAGGACGGCCTGACGCCAGTCCCCTCGACTTTTGCAACAAGCACAAAAAAACCGGCTCGAAAGCCGGTTTTCTATTTCCGTAACTCTGTCCGGGAACCGCCTATTCGTCGCGGTAGACCTTTTCGCGCCGCTCATGACGTTCCTGCGCTTCAATCGACAATGTCGCGATCGGGCGGGCGTCCAGCCGCTTGAGGCTGATCGGTTCACCGGTTTCTTCGCAATAGCCGTAGGTGCCGTCATCGATGCGCGACAACGCCGCGTCAATCTTGCCGATCAGCTTGCGCTGCCGGTCGCGGGCCCGCAGTTCGATGGCGCGGTCTGTTTCAGATGATGCGCGATCGGCCACATCGGGGTGGTTGGCACTTTCCTCTGCGAGATGGTCAAGCGTCTCGCGCGCCTCTTTGAGAATATCATTCCGCCACTCTATCAGCTTGGCCCTGAAATAGGCCTTCTGATTGGCATTCATGAAATCCTCGTTGTCCGAGGGCACATAAGAGGAAACATCGATGTCTTCACTCATGACGATTCTCCCGGCTAAGCCATTTTGGGGCTGTATAACCAGACCGGAGCACCGGTACAAGCGGTATTGTCTCTGGTCACCGCAATTTCATTGAACTGTCAAAATCCTTTAGAAATCTGTAATATAAGGGCTTGGGATGCACATCATTGCGCAATATTTAATCACTGGTGCACCACGGCAGCGTAAAGCGGATACACCGGGCCCCAACTCTTGGCCGCGCCAAATTATTGCAGTGCGATTTGTTCTTTTGGCGAATTGAAGCTGCGGCACAAATGGCTACATTCAGAAAATGGACCCTGCACCAAACACCGTTCTGCGTATTTTCCTTGTTCGCCATGCGCATGCGGCCTGGGCCCTGCCGGGCATGCGTGATTTCGATCGTCCGCTTGACGACCGCGGACGCGAGGAAGCCGCACGGCTGGCAGCGGCCATGGCGGTCAATGCCTTCGAACCGGACATGATCTATTGCTCGAATGCCCGCAGATGCCTGGAAACCCTGGGTATTTTACAGGCCCGAAGCAGCGCCAAGCTGCGTATCGACTACAGTGACGCGCTTTATGCAGGCAGCCACGACGCCTATCTCGACCAGATCGCCTCAAAGCACGACAAGGCCATACGCTCGATCATGATCATCGGCCACAATCCGATGATCGAGGACACCGCACAGGTGCTGCTGCAAAACGACCCGGCAACCTTTGAAACAGCACTCGGATCCGGTTTCCCGACCGCCGGGGTGCTGATCCTGGACTGCGACACAAGAGGCAACAGCGCCATCAAGGGCGGCGCCCGGTTTGTCGGCCTGCTCTCCCCGGTTGACGCCTGACATCAGGCCACGGGCCCGCAAGGCATCCCCGCCCCGGCTTTTAATCGCTCCGGCAACTTCCTATATCTCAAAGAGCAAATCGGAGCAGAATCCAACGTGTCATCGCCCATAACCTCCTTCGCTGATGAAGCCCTGATCGCCTTTGACACGCTGACCGACCGCGCCAGCAACCTGATCCAGCCGACCTTGCGGCTTGGCGTGACCGGGCTTTCGAGGGCAGGCAAGACCGTTTTCATCACGTCTCTGGTTCACAACCTCCTGCATGGCGGCCGCTTGCCGATGTTTGAAGCCGCCCATTCGGGCCGGCTTGCGCGGTCCTTTCTCGAACCGCAGCCGGATGACGCGGTTCCGCGGTTTCAGTACGAAGACCACGCCGCACGCATGATCACTGACCGTATCTGGCCTGATTCGACCCGGGCGATATCGGAGCTGCGGCTGGTCATCGAGTATGAATCGGCCAGCGGCTGGAACCGCTTCTTCTCCGGCGGCAGGCTCTGCCTCGACATTGTCGACTACCCCGGCGAGTGGCTTCTCGACCTTCCCTTGCTTGGCCAGGATTATGCCGCCTTCTCGCTCAACGCGGCCTCGCTGGCGCGGTCACCGGTCCGGGCCGATCTCGCCGCCCCCTGGCTTGAGAAAGCCAAATCCATCGACCCGCTCAAACCCGCCGACGAAGCCGATGCGCGGGAGCTGGCGCGGCTTTTCACTGATTACCTCAGGGCCTGCAAGAAGGACGAGCGCGCGCTGTCGACGCTTCCCCCCGGGCGCTTCCTGATGCCCGGAGATCTGGACGGCTCACCGGCGCTGACCTTTGCACCGCTGCCCAACCTGCCCGACACCGCAGCCCCCAAGGGCTCGCTGATGGCAATGATGGAACGGCGCTATGAAAGCTACAAATCGGTGGTGGTCAAACCCTTCTTCCGCGAGCATGTGGCCCGGCTCGACCGCCAGATCGTGCTGATTGACGCCATGCAGGCGATGAACGCCGGACGCGAAGCCGTCATCGATCTCGAACGCGCGCTCTCTGATGTCCTGTCCTGTTTCCGGCCCGGTGGCGGCAACCTTTTGACCAATCTGGTTTCGCGCCGTATCGACAAGGTGCTGATCGCCGCCACCAAGGCCGATCACCTGCACCATGAAAGCCATGACCGGCTGGAAGCCATCGCGCGGCGCATTGTCGAACGCGCCTCGGCCAATATCGGCTCCTCAGGCGCCGACATCGAGGTGCTGGCGCTGGCCGCCGTGCGGGCAACCCGTGAAGCCACCGTGCGGCAGGATGGCGAAGAGCTTCCGGTGATCGTCGGAACCCCGCTCGAGGGCGAGCGCATCGCCGGCGAACTGTTCGATGGAAATCGCAAAACAGCCATATTTCCCGGTGACTTGCCAAAGAATCCGGACTCATTCTTCAAAGCTGTTGATTCAACGTCTCAACCGCTGCTGCCGGAGCTCAACATCGTCCGTTTTCGCCCGCCCCTGATTGAAGAGAGCGAGACCGGGATCAAGCTCTCGCTGCCCCACATACGCCTCGACCGGGCAATGGATTACCTGATGGGAGACCGTCTCGCATGACCGATCGCGATCCAGGCTCACAGCCCCGCAAACCGAAGTCGTTCAACGTCGAGGACACCCCGTCTGACGCACGGACCGAGCGGACCGGACGCCAGACCGGTGCTGCGGACAGACCACGCAAGCCGGCCGCCATTCCGGTCACCGCCTCCATCACCATGGAACAGGAAGACCCCTTCACATCTGCTCCGGCAGAACTTGAGGCGCTCACCCCGCCACCGGCAACACCCCGGCCCCGCCGCCTGACCGCCGGCAAGGTTCTGATGACCAGCCTCGGCTTGCTTTTGGCCCTGGCCATCGGCATCTGGACCGACAGCCTGATCCGCAGCCTGTTCGAGCGCATCCCCTGGCTGGGCTGGGTCGCCAGCGCCGCGGCTGCAGTTGCAGCCCTGGCCCTGCTTGTGCTGGTCGTCAAGGAAATACTCGGCATCCGCCGCCTGGCAAAAGTTGCCCATCTGCGCCTGGGCATCGCGGCCGTAGCCAAATCTGCGACCTCCAGGGAGGCTCGCGCCCTCACCGCCGAAGTGGCCGGGTTGCTCACCGCCAATCCGCTGACCGCACGCGGCCGCAAGAACCTCAAGGCGCTTGACGACGAAATCATCGACGGCCCGCATTATCTTGCCTTTGCCGAGCGCGAACTGATGTCGCCGCTTGACCGGCAGGCGCGGCGGCTCACCGCCAACGCAGCCAAACGGGTCTCGATCGTCACCGCCATCAGCCCGCGCGCATTTGTCGATCTTGCCTATGTCGGCTTCGAAGCCGTGCGGTTGATCCGTGCTCTGGCCGAGCTGTATGGCGGACGCCCCGGCACCATCGGCATGATCCGGCTGTTTCGCGATGTGATCGCGCATCTCGCGGTCACCGGCGCCATCGCCGCTGGCGACAGCCTCATCCAGCAGGTGGTCGGTCACGGCGTTGCCGCAAAACTCTCCGCACGGCTCGGCGAAGGCGTGATCAATGGCCTGATGACCGCCCGGATCGGCATTTCCGCCATGGATCTGTGCCGCCCCATGCCGTTTTCGGCGCTGAAGCGCCCCGGCATCGGAGATTTCATGTCGGATATTACAAGTTCTGTCGGCAATTCCGGGAAATCCGGAGAAACCAACTGACAGCAATGGGCTGTGCTTTTCGGTAAAACTGTGAATATAGTGGGCGCGATTACTATCCATTAACCATTCTGCGTCAGGGTCAGGCTTCTTTTCCAGCCGCAACAGGTGTGACCATGTTCTCGAAGTTTCGCATCATCTCTCTGTGTTTTGCGGCCCTCGCCTTGTCATCCGCATCCCCTTCACAGGCGCGCGACAAGGACATCGTGTTCTTTGAATCGGTGGCTGGTGACTGGAAGGGACCCGGCGAAATCGTTGCCGGTAAGTACAAGGGAACCAAATTCGTCTGCAACCTGTCCGGCGATGCCGTTCAGGGCAAGGCTGCCGGCATCTCGCTTGACGGCCATTGCCGCGTCGGCGTCTTCAACCAGAAAATGTCGGCCATGATCACCCGCAAGGGCTCAACCTATACCGGCCGTTTTCTTGACGGCTCCGCCGGCGACGGCCTCGACATCGTGTCGGGCAAGATCACCCGCGACCGCGCGATCATGGGCATCAACCGCAAGACCCTTGATGGTGCGATGATCGCTCGCCTGCACGACGAGGAAACCATGAACGTCACCATTTCGGTCAAGGTCGGCAAGGAAATGGTCCCGGTGATCGGCATGACCCTCAAGCGCGGCCCGCGCAAGGTCGCTTCCGGCGTTCTGCGCTAAGCGCTATATGCTATCGCTCAACGCGCCCGGTCGGCGATAACCGGCAGGCATCGTTCCTAAGATCGCTGTAGAAGTCAGTCAGTCCTCGTCCTGCCACCAGTCGCCGGACCGGCTCAGCGCTTCGATCCCTTCCGAATCCACTTCGCTCGACCAGTCCGCAATGCTTTGCAGATTGACCACCGCTTGCGGTGCGATATCGGCCAGCGGCACCATCACGAAGGCCCGCTCGGTCATCCGCGGATGCGGCACGGTGAGATCGGCGTGGTCGGACAGGAAATCACCATGCAGGAGCACGTCGAGATCGATGGTCCGCGGCCCCCAGCGGTCGGTCCGCACCCGGTCGAGCTGCAGCTCGATGTCGAGGCACACCTTGAGCAATTCATGCGGGTCGAGTGTCGTCTCCACCAGCGCGCAGGCATTGTGAAACCACTCCTGGTCGGTCTTGCCCCATGGCGGCGTCCGGTAAAGCCGCGAGACCGTGCGGATATTGATGTCATCTCGCGCGTCGAGCAGCTTCAGCGCCCTCGCCATGGTCCGGCGCGGATTGCCGATATTGCCGCCCAGGCCGATTGCCGCGATATCGGTTTTGCGCTCAGGCACGGTGTTCGACCGTCACTTCGACATGGTCGAGGATACCGGGCACGGCAGCACTGGGCTTGCGCACGGTGATGCGGGCCACACGGATTTGAGAAAAACGGGCGGTCAGCGCCTTGGCGATGTCCATCGCCAGAGCCTCGATCAGGTAGCGCCGCTTGCCGGTGACAATCTGCTCGATCACCTGAAACGCGATTCCGTAATGCACGGTCCCCTCGATGTCGTCGGTTTCAAGCGCATCGCCCGCATCGACGTCCAGCTCGGCGTCGACAAAGAAGCGCTGCCCCAGAAACTCTTCCTCGTCATGCACCCCGTGACGGGCGAAGAATGCGCAATTGGCAAGGCGGATTGTGTAGCTGTCAGCCATGGCCGGGCTCCTTTTCGCGGCTGCTTTGAACCATCGCGTCGGCCACCGCAAGCCCGTCCTTGTTGAAAGCGACATTATGGACCCTGAACATTGCAGCCCCCGCCAGCCTCAGCGCCACGCTGGTGGCAACTGTTCCCACGTCGCGATCCGCGGCCTCGCGGCCTGTCAGGCCACCGATAAACCGCTTGCGCGAGGTACCGGCCAGCAGCGGCAGACCCAGAGCGTGCAATTCCGCAAACCACGCCATCAGGTGCAGATTGTCATCAGCATCCTTGGCAAATCCGAAGCCCGGATCGAGCAGGATCTGATCATCGGCAATCCCGGCCTTGCGGGCATGGTCGAGCGAAGCAGCGAACCAGTGGAACTGATCCTCGATCAGATCGGGCAGGCATTCGCGTTCGCGCCCGGTATGCATGATTGCCACCGCCGCGCCTGCATCGGCGGCAACCTGCGCCATCTCCGCCTCGCGCTGCAGTCCCCAGACGTCGTTGATCATATGGGCGCCCGCCGCAAGCGCGACCCGCGCCGTCTCGGCGCGCCAGGTATCCACCGAGATCAAGACGTCCTCACGCCCGCCCAGAGCCTCGATCACCGGCATGATCCGCCGCTGCTCCTCGATCGCACTGACGGATGCGGCGCCGGGCCGGGTCGACTCGCCGCCAATATCGATGATGTCGGCCCCCTCGCCGATCATCGCAAGCGCCGCATCCACGGCGGTCCGCGCATCGGCGTGCTGGCCGCCGTCGGAAAAGGAATCAGGCGTCACATTGAGAATCCCCATCAACCGGGCCCTGGGTCCCAGCGTCATGGTTCTGCCGCGGCCCAGTCGCAGGACGACCGGATCAAACACGCTGTCGGGCGGAGATTGCATGGCGTTGTTATCCCGTTACCTGTGGCAAAATGGCTTCGGGTTCCTGTTGCATGAGCTTGCTGCTTGGCGCAAGTTCCGCTGCAGTGTTTCTGACCGGGAGTGATAAATGCGCCGTCCACGCTTCGCCATAATGGCCCTGACGTTGCTGTGCGCATCCGTGGTCACCAGCGCCTCGGCCCCGGTCATCACCAAGACCTACTCCTATTTCGACATCCGCGGCCTCACCGGCGCCGATCTCGAGCGCGAACTGTCAAAACACGGCCCCCTGCTGGACAAAACCGGAATACGGCATCCCGGCGCCACCAAGATCAAGCTGGGAGGCTCGGTCGATTACAGAAGTTCCGGCGGCCGGTGCAGGGTGCTCGACGCAAAGGTTACGCTTGAAACCCATTTGACGCTGCCGCGCTGGAAGGACCGCAACCGCGCGAACCGCGAAACCGTCATGATCTGGGACACGCTGTCCTCCGACATCAAGCGCCATGAAGAACGTCACGCCGAGATCGCCCGCCAATACGCCCGTAAGCTTGAACAGGCGCTTGAGGCACTGCGCCCCGAGCGAACCTGCCAGCAAATGGAGGTCAGCGTCGAAGCCACCAGCAAGGCCATCATCGACAGGCACGCAGCGGACCAGGAACGCTTCGACCGGGTGGAGGCTGCAAGCTTCGAGCGGCGCATGCTCAGAATGCTCCGCTTCAAGGTGGATAAACACAACAACCGCAGCTGATCGCGGTTTTCATGAGTTATGCCCGGACTGCAGCCTGGAAGATCGCCATGGCCAACCATGATGCATGGGCACAATGCCGGCCCGCATCAGTATGCCGCGCGCAAATCACCCCATGTAAATCCGAACCGGCCTGCATGATGTCAAAGTCTTGCCGTGGCTATTGCCCATCCGCTTGAAATGGCGGCATTGCCGGCAAGAAACACAGCAATGCCCACTGCATGACGTCGCACGAACCCCGCACATCGGCAGCAATTCCACTATTTGGACAAGAGACAACTCAACTAAACTGGCGCCGCACCAGTGAACCCCAAGTTCCCACCGGGCATTACTGGCAATATTCGCACAAGCAACTTTATATAAGATCGAGCTTAAGGGACAGTTTTCAGCACTTGATTCGGCTTCCCCGGCGCAAGGATGCCGCCAGGCGGTCCTCCCTCGTCAGGCTTGACACCTAGGCGCCTTTTTGCCCCGCTTTCCCTTCAAAGGAAAGCGGGGCTTTTTTGCATCACTATACCAGGAAATACTTGAACTCCGCGGCTATTGAACGCCGAGCTTCTTTTGGAGACTGGTTGAAGACGTGGTGTACTGGAACACCAGCTTCTGATCCGGATGCGCGATGCGCTTGACGGCCTGCGTCATCAGAGCCGCCTCATGGAAGCCCGACAGGATCAGCTTGAGCTTGCCCGGATACCAGTTGATGTCGCCGATGGCGAAGACGCCCGGAATGCTGGTCTCGAATTTCTCGGTGTCGACCTTGATCAGGTTTTCGTGCTGGTTGAGGCCCCAGTCGGCAATCGGTCCGAGCTTCATGGTCAGGCCGAAGAACGGCAGCATCCGGTTGCAGGCGACCTCGACTTCGCCGTCGGGCCCCTTGATGGTCGCAGCCTCGAGCTGGCCGTCGGCACCCTTCAGGCCGGTCACCTGCCCGACCTGGAAGTCGATCTTGCCCTCTTCGCGCATGGCGAACATCTTGTTGACGCTGTCGGGCGCGGCGCGGAAATCAGGACGACGGTGCACCAGCGTCACCGATTTCGCCACCGGCTGCAGATTGAGCGTCCAGTCGAGCGCCGAATCGCCGCCGCCGACGATCAGCAGATCCTTGCCGCGGAACTCTTCCATGCGCCGCACGGAGTAAAACACGCTTGAGCCTTCATAGGCCTCGATACCGGGAACCGGCGGCCGCTTCGGCTGGAACGATCCACCGCCTGCGGCAATGACCACGGCATGGGCATGAAACAGCTCACCCTCGTCGGTTTCAACCTCGAAACGGCCATTGTCGAGCTTGCGGAAGCCCTGGACCATCCGGTTGAAATGAAACTGCGGCGAGAACGGCGCAATCTGCTCCATCAGCTTGTCGGTCAAAGCCTGCCCGGAAATCTCCGGCCAGGCCGGAATGTCGTAGATCGGCTTTTCCGGGTAGAGCTCGGCGCACTGGCCGCCAGGACGATCCAGAATATCGATCAGATGGCATTTCAGATCGTACAGGCCAAGTTCAAACACGGCGAACAGGCCAACCGGCCCGGCGCCAATAATCACCACATCGGTTTCAATCGGGGAAGTCATAGCAAGTATCCGGAAATGAGAGAAAAATCAGGCCTGGCGCTCGGGCACATGCACGACCAGACCGTCAAGGTCATCGCGGACCTTGATCTGGCAGGACAGCCGGGAGGTGGGACGCACATCGAATGCGAAATCGAGCATGTCTTCTTCCATCGCCTCAGGCGAACCGACGGCCTCGACCCATTTTTCATCGACATAAACGTGGCAAGTCGCGCAGGCACAGGCACCGCCGCACTCGGCTTCGATGCCCGGCACGGAATTGCGGATCGCGTTTTCCATGACGGTCGAGCCGTTTTCGGCGTCAACATCAAAACGCGTGCCGTCAAAAGCGATGAGGGAGATTTTGGTCATTACGGCCTCTGGTACAGTCTCAGGGATATGAGGCTTTCATACACGCTGGACTGCATGAGGCAAGAATGAAAACCACCCTGCGACAGTGATTCGCGGCATGGTTTTCTAAAATGACTGTTTACCGGCCGAATTCACGCAAAACGCTTAGCGCATCAGCCCGGCAACGCTTAGCGCATCAACCCGACAATGAAGGTATCGGCTTCGACCACGGCCTTGGTGAAGGCCGCAACTGCTGCGGAATTGCCCGGCTCGTTTTCGAGCATCGAGGCACAGCGGGCAACATCGGATGCGCCCACGCCTTTGGCCGCGCCTGCGATCTTGTGTGCCAGTTCGGAGCGCGCGTCCTTGTTCATGTCACCAATCTGGGTCACGGCCTGCCGGGCCTGACGTGCAAACAATGCCAGCACTTCGGTCTCGAGCGCCTTGTCGCCGCCGGTCTGCCGGGCCAGATGAACCAGATCGATCGGCCGGCCTCCGGAAGGGCGTGGCTGGAGGCTGATTTCCTGAGCTTCGAACGCGATACCAAGTGCCGCCATGGCGGATTTCCTTTACTTGAACAATGGTTGGGACGATGATGCAGCGGCAGTCTCTAGATCGGGTAAACACCGCGGCGCTGAGGTCGTAAAAACCTGCTGGCATGGTTAACGCCTCGTAAATATGGCGTTTCATTGACGTTTGTGCCTCTTTTTGAGACAGGCAATCGTTAAAAACCAGTGGATGCGGGCGCCATCCCACCGGTTTCATTTGTGAATTAGCGCCTTGTGTGCCACTAAATCGTTAGTTTAAGGGGCCGGAAAGCTGTTTTCCGAGTCCCGTCGCGCGTCCCGGCCGAGCCTTTGATGCCGCTGCGGACATGCGATAATGACAGGGAACATGCGCGGACCCTGTCTGGAGTAATGAGGCTTGAGTGGCATGAGTAAGACACCAGCGGACAAGACAATTGAAGAGCAAACTTTCGAGGCGCTTGAAGACGCCCTGAAAATGGACCTGAGCGATGACGTTCTGGGCGGGCTCGACGATATTTCGCTCGACGAACTGGAAGACAAGGTCTCCAGTGCCGCACGCGAACTCAAAAACGCAGGCGCGGCCCCCCGGACTGCAGCTCAGGCGCAACGGTCTTCTCCCGGCGAGAACACCGCGCCCAGAACCCCGACACCACCGTTTACGCCCGCGGGCCCGATGGCGCCGGCCAATGACGACAGCCGCAAGAATTCAGCCGGCTTGTTGCGCTCTCTCGAAGGCCGCTCCAGCCGCGGCGCCATGCGCAATGCAGTGATCCTGTCATTGCTGTGGACTGTGGGGGCGATTGGGCTTGCCAACCTGCTTTACGCGCCGGCCATCTGGCAGATCAGCTCGGTCGCGGACCTGTTGGCGATGCCGGCAGCCATCGGCTTCCTGGTGGCCATCGTCATTCCCGTTCTGGTCTTCTTTGCCTTCTCCGTCATGATGGCCCGCGCCAGGGAAATGCGCTCGGCGGCCCGTTCGATGGCCGAAGTCGCGCTGCGCCTTGCCGAACCGGAAAATGTCGCCGGAGACCGCATCCTCACCGTGGGACAGGCCGTTCGCCGCGAAGTCTCCGCCATGAACGAAGGCATCGAACGCACGATCGCCCGCGCGTCGGAACTCGAAACCCTGGTCCATTCGGAAGTCAACGCGCTGGAACGCAGCTACACCGACAACGAGATGCGCGTGCGCAGCCTCGTGCAGGAGCTGGGAAGCGAACGCGACTCGATCGTCAGCCATGCCGAGAGAATCCGCGCCTCGATCTCCGGAGCGCATGAACAGCTCAAGGAAGAACTGACCACCGCCAGCGAGGAAATCGCCACCCGGATCTCGACATCCGGCGAGGCATTCGCCCAGCTGATGGAAATCCGCGCGGCCGCATTGCAGGAACGCACCACCCGCACCAGCCGCGAGCTGGAAACAATGCTGGACGGCCGCACCGAAGCGCTGGTCACAACGCTCAAGACCTCGGGCAGCGAGTTGACCGACGAGTTCGACACCCGTCTGGAAATGCTCAATGTTCAGCTCAATCATCGCGGCAAAGCGCTTCTGGCCGAGTTTGAAACCCGCGCGTCCACGCTCGACGCCAACACCGAAAAGCTCAATGCAGCTCTGGGCGAGCGCGCACGACAGCTCAACGAAACACTGATCGCCCGCACCCGCGAAATCTCCGACAGCCTGTTTTCCGGCCAGCAGGCGATTTCCACCGGGCTCGAGCAGACACTCAGCGCACTCAATTCCTCGCTTGACGAAAAGGGCTCGAGCTTCAGCCAGGCACTCAAGTCGAGCGCCGAAGATGCGATGATGGATCTCGATCTCCGCACCGGCTTCTTCGAGGAAAAACTCGAATCCACAGTCGGACGCATCACCTCGGCCTTTGATGAGCGCGTTGGCGAATTCGCATCCGCCTTCGACAGCCGTGCCGGCAATCTCGACACCAAGCTCTCCGAGAGCCTGTCGCAGATCAATGAGACGCTGAACGGCGGCACAAACGCCATGGACGGCATTCTCTCCTCCAGCCTCGAACGCATCGGTGCCACCCTGTCCGACCGCAGCCAGGCCCTGGAAACCAGCCTGAACTCCGGCGCCGAGCGCATCGAAACCTCGACTGCCAATATTGCCGAACGCATTGAAGCATCGGCTTCAAGCGCTGCCGAACGGGTGGACGCCACAGCCTCGAGCTTTGCCGAGAGGGTGGACGAAACCCTTGGGGATCGCACCCAGTCGCTCGAACTGGCGCTCGCCAGCGGAGCGGAACGCATCGAAACCTCCGCATCCTCCATCGCCGACCGGATGGCCACGACGGTGACCGATCGCACCCAGGCTCTCGAAGCGGCCATTGCAAGCGGCGCGGAGCGTATTGAATCCTCTACCTCCTCCATCGTCGAGCGCATGGACACAACGGTAACCGATCGCACCCAGGCTCTCGAAGCTGCCATTGCAAGCGGTGCGGAGCGCTTTGAAACCTCGGCATCCTCCATCGCCGAGCGCATGGACACAACGGTGACAGACCGCACCCAGGCCCTCGAAGCAACCTTTGCAAACGGTGCGAAACAGCTTGAGACGTCTGCATCCGAAATCGCCGAACGGATGGAAACAACCGCCTCGGATCGCGCTTACGCGCTTGAATTGGCGCTGGCCAGTGGCGCTGAACGCATCGAAGCCTCCACGTCCAATGTTGCCGAGCGCGTCGAAGCCTCCACCTCAAGCGTGGCCGAGCGTGTCGAAGCCTCGACCCGCAATGTCACCGAGCAGATCGACAACACGCTGGCAAACCGGGCTGAAGCACTCGAAAAAACACTGGAAGCCGGCGCACAGCGCATCGATTCAAGTCTCAACGAGCGCTCCACCGCCCTGTTCGGGGCAATCGCTGAAAGCGCCGACGCCCTGGATCTCAAGCTTGCTGCGCGGGCCAGTTCCTTTGGAACCGCGGTCAGCCAGGCTGCCGATGCCATGGACGGCATGCTGAGCGAACGCACCAGTTCTGTCGAGCAAAGCATCACCCAGGCCTCGGATCGTCTGACCGCCACTCTCGATGTCGAGGGCCAGCGCTTCAACGAGCTAACAAACACCGCGACCGACCGCGTCGATGCCACGTTCCTTCAGGGCACCGAACACATCAACGAACGCCTGACAACGATGAACACCATGCTTGGCCTCGGCCTTGAGGGCGTCTCCAAAACCATCGAAGGCAAGGCGACAGGTCTCGCAGCCAAGCTGCGCGAAGCTGTTTCCCAGGCCGCGCATGACCTCGACGCGGAAGCGCTCAAGGCCGGCGAAGCCCTGCAGACCGTCGGCAGCGGATTTGCCGGACGCATGGATGAGCAGGCCCGTAATTTCGTCGAACGGCTCGACAGCCATGTCGATGAACGCACCGCCAATCTTGCAGCCCACGCTGAAAGCATCGCCAGCCGGATATCTGCCGGCGCCGCGGATCTCGGCAATGAAGCCAACCGGATCAGTGAACTGGTGGAGCGCGTTGGCGAAACCGTCAGCAAGCAGGCCGATACGATTTCCGGCACGCTTGATGCAACCGAAGCCCGCTTCGCAACCCAGGCCGCGTCTCTTGCCTCGCGTCTGGAAACAGAAACCGGCTCCATTTCCGAACGCCTCGGCCAGACCGCCTCCGAGCTTGTCTCCACCCTTGATGGAAAGACCAGCGAGTTTGTGTCCACCCTGGGCAACAAGACCGGCGAATTTGTCTCTACTCTCGATGGCAGAACCAGCGATCTGGTCTCCACGCTCGACGAGAAGACCAATGCCATTGATGCACGCCTTGCCGCATCAGGCGAAAGCCTGGTCAACCGCACCGGCTCGCTCGGCGACGCGTTGAACCAGAAAGCTGTCTCGATCATCCAGCGCCTGACCGAAGCGGAACAGGCAATGGATGTCCGCGCCACGGCGGTGCATTCAACGCTTGATGACCGGACGCGCGAACTCAACTCCATGCTGGCGAGCCGCTCGGCCGAGCTGTCACGCGTCATCGACGAGCAGGCCCGTCCGCTGGTTGATCGCTACGCTGCAAGCGGTGAGGAATTCTCAAACCGGCTGACCGAGGTCACACAGAATTCGACCGAACGCCTGCGGGCGGAAAATGCGGCACTGATCAATGCCCTGACCAACCGCACCAACGAGACACTGTCGGCTCTTGAATCCGTCAATCAGAGCCTGAGTGGCAGCGTCGGCAATCTGCTTGAGCGTCTGGGCGCCAGCAACGAGGAAATTTCCGCCGTTATTGCCCAGGCCGCAAGCACCCTCGGCGCGGCCAATTCGCAGCTGACCCAGACATCCGGCGAAATTGCCGAATCGACCGACAAGGCTGCCGCGCTGATCTCCGGCTCGGCCCGTCTGCTGGATGGCAAGGTCGAACGGCTCACCGACATCTCCAGCCGCACCCTCAACCAGGTTGGCTCGATCGCCGGCCGCTTCGACGATCACTCCAAGGTTCTGGCGTCGGCGTCCGACTTGCTTGGTGCTGCGCAGTCCAACCTCGCCACCACGCTCGAAGAGCGCCGCGAAGCCTTGCAGTCGCTCTCGGTCGGACTGGTCAGCCGTTCGGAGCAGATCGAAACGACGATGCATTCGCTGGAAGACATCATCGAGAAGGCATTCGCCGGTGCCGAGGATCTGTCCAAGCGCACAGCCCTGCGCCTTGAAGGCGGCTTGCGCAGCGCCGCTGAAAATGCCGGCAAGATCATGGGCGAGACTGAAGACCGGGCAAACGTTGCCGCCGGCATCATGCGCGAGAGCATCCGTGATGCGGTGGAAGACGCCGACAAGATGCTCGGCAAGACTGAAAGCCGCGCCCTGTCGGCTGCCGGTTCTGTCCGCCAGACTGTGGGCGAAGCGGTCAGCGAAGCCGACCAGATGCTGGGCAAGACCGAGAGCCGTGCGAAAACCGCCGCAGGCGCGATGCGCGAAAGTGTTCGGGAAGCGATCGAGGATGCGATTGCCCGCTTCTCCGGCGCTACCGAGGAAATCCGCCAGTCGGCCGCCAGCATCCGCAAGGAACTGGAAGACACCAGGGGCGAACTCAAGCGCGGTGCGTTTGACCTGCCCGAGGAAACCCGCGAAAGCGCTGCAGCCATGCGGCGTGCGGTGTCCGACCAGATCAAGGCGCTGCAGGAGCTCTCCCAGATCGTCGGCCAGTCCGGCTACCGCGCCGAGGTCAGCGAACCGGCGCCACGCCCTGTCCCGCGCGCAACGGCGCAGCCGCAACCAGCGCCGGCTCCACAGCGCACAGCGCGGCGCGAAGAGCCTGTCCGGGCACCCGCTCCGCGGGCCGAACCGCAGGCCCAGCGTGCACCTCTGCGCGGCAGTCTTGAGCCCGCAGGCGCAGCTCCCGCGAAAAGCGATGGCTGGGTCAGCGATCTGCTGCGCGGCGCTTCGCGTGAGGAACAGGTCCAGGCACCTGCAGCCGCCGCCAAGCCGGCTCCGCAGCGCAATCCGCGCCATGTCGTGGAATCGCTCAATTCGCTGTCGGTCGACATTGCCCGCGCCATCGACCATGACGCTTCCGTCGATCTGTGGCGGCGCTACCAGCGCGGCGAACGCGATGTCTTCACCCGCCGGCTCTACACCCTGAAGGGTCAGCAGACCTTTGAGGAGATCAAGACCAAATACGGTCGCGAGCCCGAGTTCCGTGATGCGGTAGACCGCTACATCGCCGATTTCGAAAAGCTCTTGTCGGATGTTGCGCGCAATGACCGCGACAACATGATGACCCAGACCTATCTGACATCGGACACCGGCAAGGTCTACACCATGCTGGCCCATGCCAGCGGCCGCTTCGGCAAGGACTGACAATCACTTGTCTGACGAGCTGAAAAACCCGCTTCACGGCGGGTTTTTTGTTGGGCGGCTGAAGATTGCGAACGCCCGGATCAGCGCCCTGACCGTCACGGCCCGTGACACGCATCCGCCCCTCAGACCGAACAACAACATTTGACAAACACACTTCGCGTCCCGGATGCTGGTGGTCTCCAGATGAAACCGGCTTGACCCATAGGACGCTCACAGATGGCCGTTAAACGCATCGTTGCCAACATCTCCGCCTCTCCCGAGACCATGAGCGTCGCGAAGGCCTTCTACCGCGACATGTTCGATCTCGATGTGGCTATGGATTTCGGCTGGATCGCCACCTTGACCGGCAGCGGTTCTGTGGTTCCGCAAATCAGCATTGCCAGCGAAGGCGGATCGGGGACTGCGGTGCCGGAACTGTCAATTGAGGTCGACAATCTGCAGGACGTCCACGACCGGCTGATTGATCGCCAGATCCCGATCGAATACGGCCCGGTTCTCGAACCGTGGGGCGTCCGCAGGTTCTACGTCCGCGACCCGTTGGGCAAAGTGCTCAATATTCTGGAACATGCCGGAGGAGCGCGGCCTCAGAAGTAACGGGATGACGGGTCAGTGTCGCGCAAAGACCCTGACCTGATCAGATCCGCGACAAGGTCCAGCTGACAAGATCCTGCACCACCGCCTCGAAGGCGCGGTCGAGTGATTGCACATAGGCTGCGTTGCCAATGCCGCTGACCGGCTCGGTCGAGCGGAAGATCTTGCTCGCAACCACCACGCCATTGCGGTCATTGAGCACCTTTACCGACAATTCGACCACGGCAAGCTCGCCACGGTCCGCCCTGATCTCGAAAGCCCGGATGGCGCTGATGATGTTGTAGTCAATCGCCAGCCCGTCGCCGGGACGGCCGACACCGCCGACCGCGCCGGAGTTCTCGAACGCCTGAACCAGCTTGTCCTGAACGATGTTGGGCAGCCTGTCCGACCACTGTGATTTCGCCAGATACTCGATGGCAGCCGGGGATGTCCGGATGACGATCTGCTCGCTGTCGAGCGCCTTCAGCGCGGTCGGTACGGAAATGAGGATTTGCCGGTTGCGTGCGCTTCCGCCGGCAACAACCGGTGCGGCAGACAGGCCATAGGTATCAGGAGGGGTGCTCGGCACAAGCCCGCCCGCGCAGCCGGACAGACCTGTGACCATTGCCATTACAGCAATCCATAGACCCGCTCTCACGCTTACGCCACTTCCCAACGCCACACCCCGGCCCGTTAGACTTTTGTTAACATTTGTCTTGCGATGCCGGGGGAAAAGAGTCAACGCCGGTTACGCCCATCATATTGCTTGACCGTCTCTCCACCGAAAATCAGCCGTTGCGGGTCTTGCTCGATTGTCGAGATCGAACGCTCGATGCGCTGGATTGAGCGCCGCGCATCGTTGACCAGGGCCTCGACATTGCGCAGTCCCGGCCCGGAGAACCGCTGCAGATTGTCGGCAATCGGCCCGACGCGGGCGTTCAGCGAATCGGCAACATCGCGGAAGGACTTCAGCGTCGCCTGGGCATCGGCGAGCAGATCCGATGCATCACCCTCCCCGAGGAAGCCGTCGAGCTTGGCAAGCACCCCGTCGACCCGCGCGGAGGCGGCGTTGAGTGTCGCCGTCAATTCCTTGGCATTGGTGATGATCTGGTCGTAATCCTGCTTGCGGGCGGCGAAGGTCTCGACCACACCCCGGGCGTCGGCAAGCGCCTTTTTCGCATCCGCACTGGCAAGCGCGATATTGTCCATTGTCTGGCCGACCTTTTCCGGATCAATCGACGAAATCACCTTGTCGACCTTGTCGAGCGACGTTCCGGCATCCGCCGCAAATGTTTGCAGCGAGGCGGCCGCGCTGCTGAAGCTTTCGAGTGTCTTGCTGATTTCGCCCGAGGCACCGGCGACATCCGAGGTCACCTTGTCGACATTGGCAAGAATGTTGTCGATCTTCTCCGGATCGATCGAATTGAGCAGGTTCTCCGCCGAGGCAAGTGCGGTGTCGATGCGGCCGGACAGCGACTTCACCGTCTCCGCCAGATTGCCCACACTCTTGAGGAACCCGTCGATGCCATCGGCATTGTCCCGCAGCGCCGCGGTGAAGACCTCGGTGTTTTTCAATGTCTCGGTGAGCGGTGGTCTCGCATCCTTGATGAAACCTTCAACCTCGCCGATCACCCGGTTGGCGCGGTTGAGAATATCATCGGCCGTTGCCAGCAGGTTGGTGACACCGGAGGGATCGGCTTCAATGATCGCAACTTCATTGAGTTCGCGCGCCCGTGTCAGGATATTCGGATTGCTCGGCGAGCCGCCTTGCAGCTCGATATAGGCCGATCCGGTCAAGCCCTGGATCTCCAGTGCGGCACGGGTGTCGGTATAGATCGGCGCATCGGCCTGCACCGTGGTTTCGGCGATCACGTAATCCGGGCTGTCGGGGTCGATGCTGATCCGCCGGATCACCCCGTAGGGTATGCCGTTGAAACGCACCGGCGAGCCGTTCGACAGGCCGTTGGCGGATCCCGAAATGCGCACGATCAGCGGCGCTGTCTCGCCGGAATTGCCATAGCGCGCCATCCAGTAGACGAAACCGAAGGCCGACAGCATCACCACCAGAGTGAAAAAGCCGACAATGGCGTAATTGGCCCGCGTTTCCATCAGATGTTTTCGCTTTTCTGGCCGTGTGAGTGCTGTGTGCCGGTATCGGCGCGTGCTGAACGCTTGGGGATCATCCGTGCGCGCTTGCCCTTGAAGTAGGACTGAACCCATGGATCGTCAAATGAAAGCATGTCCTCAATTGTTCCTTCCACAAGCACCCGCTTCTGGCCGAGCACCGCGACACGATCGCAAACCGAAAACAGACTGTCCAGATCATGGGTCACCATGTAGACCGTCAGCCCCAGCGTATCACGCAATTGCCCGATCAGTTCATCGAACTCCGCAGCACCGATCGGGTCAAGTCCCGATGTCGGCTCGTCCAGGAACACCAGGTCCGGATCAAGCGCCAGCGCCCGGGCCAGTGCCGCCCGCTTGATCATCCCGCCCGACAGCTCGGACGGATATTTGTTCAACGCATCGGGCGCCAGGCCGACCATTGCCACTTTCAGCTCGGCCAGTTCGTCCATCAACGATTGCGGCAGATCCAGATATTCGCGCATCGGCACCTGGATGTTTTCGCGCACCGTCAGCGCCGAAAACAGCGCCCCGTGCTGAAACAGCACCCCGAGCCGCATGTCGAGCTCGACCCTCTTCGCCTCGTCAACCTGGTCATAGTCTTCACCCAGCACGCGGATCACGCCGTTCTGCCGGGGGATCAGCCGCAGGATGGAGCGCATCAGCACCGACTTGCCGGTCCCGGAACCGCCGACAAAACCGAGAATTTCGCCGCGATAGACATCCAGATCGAGCTTGTCGAGCACCACATTGCGGCCGAACGCGACCGTGATATCGTGCGCGGAAAGGATCACTTCGCGCTTTTTTGGGTCTTTCTCGCTGCTGTTCATCATCAGGTCGGCCTCAGAAATCGATAGCGGCGTAGAACATGGCGAACAGGCCATCGACGAGGATCACCACGAAAATCGCCTTCACCACCGAAGCCGTCACGCGCCGCCCCAGTGATTCGGCGCTGCCGCCAACCTTCATGCCCTCGACCGAGGCGACAATGCCGATGATCAGCGCCATGAAAGGCGCCTTGATCATTCCCGACGCCACCGTGGTGATATCTATCGCTTCGCGCAGCCGGGTGATGAAGACATCCGGCGTAATCCCCGAATAGCTCCACGATACCGCCGCCGCGCCTGCAAGGGCAGAAAAATTGGCCACCACTGTCAACAGCGGCAAAGCCACGGTCAGCGCCACCAGCCGCGGAAACACCAGCACGCCGATGGGATTGAGACCCATCACCTTGAGCGCATCGATCTCCTCGCGCATCTTCATAGAACCGATTTCAGCGGTGATCGCACTGCCGGACCGGCCGGCGATCATGATTGCGGTCAGCAACACACCGATTTCGCGCAATTGCAGAATGCCGACGAGGTCGACAACAAACACTTCCGCACCAAAATATCTCAGCTGAAACGCACCCTGCTGGGCAATGATGGCGCCGATCAGAAAGCTCATTAGCATGATGATCGGTACGGCGCGAACACCCATCCTGTCGATATGGGTGACAATTGACGCGGGCGAAATGCCTGACGACCGGTTCAGCTTGAGCTGCGCGCCGCGAACCGCCGATCCGAGAATATACAGTGATGCGACAAAATCATCGAAAAGCTCGTACATTGCCTTGCCGACCGGCGCGAAGATGCGCTCGAACAGCGGCTCCGCCGGCCCCTGTGCACCCCCCTCGCGTTGGCTCAGGTCCGGCAATTTGTCGATCAACGAGCTGGTCTGATCCGAAGCGCCGACCAGCTCCACCTCTGCATCCTTCGCAGCGGCGGCGAGCATCGTCTTGCGCACCAGCCATGCCCCGGCAGTGTCAAAATGGGCAAGATCGGTCAGGTCGATCTGCAAGGGTTTGCCCGAAAGCCCTGCCTGGATCTCCAGCATTTTTCCACAAACGCCGGATATCGCCGCATGCCGCCAGTCGCCGGAAAGAACAAGCGTTTCCGCATCGGCTGAAACATGATGTTCAAGCTTCGCCGTCAGCCTTTTGCGATCCCCGGCACCGGGATCGCCCCTTGTATCTTTTTGCTGTTTGGTCAACATGCCTCACACATAACGGCTCGGCTCTGACCTGTCACCGGACAGCAGCGGGATTAGGGCCGGAGTTACCAGTCTATAGACCCTTTTTTACGGACCCGTTGCAATGCCCCGACACCTCAGCGTCAAGATCGACAGTTTTCCACTCAAGAAAGCTTTCAATATTTCCCGCGGCGCCAAGACTGCCGCCGATGTGGTGACCTGCACCATTACCGAAAATGGCGCCAGCGGCCGTGGCGAATGCGTGCCCTATACACGCTATGGCGAGACCGTTGAAGGTGTGGTGAGCGCGATCGAGGCTCTGGCCGGACCGATCTCCGAAGGGATGACCCGGCAGGAGCTGCAAACCGCCATGAAGCCCGGCGCTGCGCGCAATGCCATCGATTGCGCGATGTGGGATCTCGAGGCCAAGCTCAGCGGCGTGCGCGTCTCCACCTCCGCCTGCCACATCCTGCCGCGACCGGTGGCCACCGCCGTCACCGTTTCGCTTGGCGAGCCGGCAGACATGGCCGATGAAGCCCGCGCCCACGCGTCGCAGAAGGTGCTTAAGGTGAAGGTCGGAACCTCCGATGACCGGGCCCGCATGCATGCCGTGGCCAGTGCGGCCCCCAAGGCCGAGATCATTCTCGACGCCAACGAGGGCTGGGACGAGAGCAACATCCGCGAGCATCTGCTGCTTGCCGCTGAATTGCATATCGGACTGATTGAACAGCCATTGCCTGCCGGCAAGGATGACATCCTTGCCCATATTCCGCATCCGGTGCCGATCTGCGCAGATGAAAGCGTGCATACGATTGCCGACCTGCAATCCCTGTCCGACCGCTATGACGCGATCAACATCAAACTCGACAAGACCGGCGGCCTTACCGAAGCTTTGTTGATGCGCGACAAGGCGCGTGAACTCGGCTTTGGCGTGATGATCGGCTGCATGGTCGGCTCGTCGCTGGCCATGGCGCCGGCGGTGCTGCTGGCCCAGGATGCCGACTGGGTGGATCTCGACGGTCCCTTGCTGATGGCAAAGGACCGGTCTCCGGGTCTTGTCTATACCGGCTCGCTGGTCTCGCCTCCCTCGGCAGATCTGTGGGGATAGGCCGCGGTTGTCGCGGACAACCGAAAGCGGCCATCAAACAGGTTCCATTTGCCCCCGATCGGTTCTAAAACGGATTCCGCACCGTAAACCGGTTCGCAGAGGGGGACTTGGCATGACTTCAGGCTGGATCATCGCGCGCAGCGGCCCGATCGCTCGAAACGCCGCTATTTGCCTTCCCCGCAGTGATTGCTGACCCGGTCGAAGTGACCGCGTCCGAGCCCCCAATTTTTCAGTAAAGAAGACCCGCAGATGACCTCAACAGATAACAAGCGCTCCGCTGACCCGAAACCATCCAGCGGTGATCTCGACGAGAACGCGCTGTTTTATCACCGTTATCCGCGGCCGGGGAAACTCGAGATCCAGGCCACCAAGCCACTTGGCAACCAGCGCGATCTGGCGCTTGCCTATTCACCCGGTGTTGCCGCACCCTGCCTCGCCATCCGCGACAATCCCGATGCCGCAGCGGCCTACACCGCGCGCGCAAACCTGGTGGCTGTGGTGTCCAACGGCACGGCGGTGCTGGGGCTTGGCAATATCGGTCCGCTGGCGTCCAAGCCGGTAATGGAAGGCAAGGCGGTCCTGTTCAAGAAATTCGCAGGCATCGACGTCTTCGACATCGAGATCGACGCCCCTGATGTCGACCGCATGGTCAGCGTGATCTCGGCGCTGGAGCCGACATTCGGCGGCATCAATCTGGAAGACATCAAGTCGCCGGAGTGCTTCGAGGTCGAGCAGCAACTGCGCGAAATCATGGACATTCCGGTGTTCCATGACGATCAGCACGGCACCGCGATCATCGTTGCGGCCTGCATTCTCAACGGACTTGAGCTGGCCGGAAAGAAGATCGAGGACGCCAAGATCGTCACCTCCGGCGCCGGTGCCGCAGCGCTTGCCTGCCTCAATCTTCTGGTGGCGCTGGGCGCCAGGCGCGAAAACATCTGGGTGCACGACATCGACGGCCTCGTCTACGAGGGCCGCGAAGTGATGATGGACCGGTGGAAGTCCATCTATGCACAAAAATCCGACAACCGGGTGCTGACGGAATCAATCGAAGGCGCTGACGTGTTTCTCGGCCTCTCGGCTGCCGGTGTGCTCAAGCCCGAAATGCTCGCCGCCATGGCCGATCGTCCGCTGATCATGGCGCTCGCCAATCCGTCGCCGGAAATCATGCCCGATGATGCCCGTGCGGCCCGCCCCGACGCGATGATCTGCACAGGACGCTCGGATTTCCCCAACCAGGTCAACAACGTCCTGTGCTTCCCCTATATCTTCCGTGGCGCGCTGGATTGCGGCGCCCGCACCATCAATGAAGAGATGAAGATGGCCGCGGTCCGCGCCATTGCCGCTTTGGCCAAGGAAGAGCCCTCCGACATCGCTGCCCGCGCCTATTCGGGTGAAACACCGGTATTCGGCCCGGAATATCTGATCCCCTCTCCATTCGATCAGCGGCTGATCCTCAGGATCGCACCGGCTGTTGCGGAAGCTGCGGCAAAGTCAGGCGTTGCCCGCCGTCCGGTTACCGACATGGACGCCTATGTCGATCAGCTCAACCGCTTCGTCTTCCGCTCCGGCCTGATCATGAAGCCGCTGTTCACGGCTGCCAAGGCCGCCACCAAGAAGCGGGTGATCTTTGCCGAAGGCGAGGATGAAAGAGTGCTGCGGGCAGCCCAGGTGCTGCTGGAGGAAGGCATCGCTGAGCCTATCCTCATCGGCCGCCCCAGCATCATCGAATCCCGCCTGCAACGCTTCGGCCTGCGGATCAGGCCCGGCGTCGATTTCGCCGTGACCAATCCCGAAGATGATCCCCGGTTTCGCGACTATGTGGACGAATATTTTTCAATCGTCGGCCGCAAGGGCGTCATTCCGGAAGCCGCGCGCACCATCATCCGCACCAATTCCACCGTCATTGGCGCCTTGTCGCTGCGCCGCGGCGAGGCGGACGCCATGATCTGCGGGCTGGAAGGCCGCTACACCCGCCACCTGCGTGATGTCTCGCAGATCATCGGCAAACGCGACGGCGTGATCGATTTCTCCGCGCTCAGCCTGTTGATTTCGCAGCGCGGCGCCACCTTCTTCACCGACACCTATGTCTCCTTTGATCCCTGTGCCGAGGAAATCGCCGAGACCACCATCATGGCGGCCCAGGAAATCCGCCGCTTCGGCATCACCCCGAAAGCGGCGCTGCTGTCGCATTCGAATTTCGGGTCACGCGATTCCGAAAGCGCCGACAAGATGCGCCAGGCGCTGAAAATCATCCGCTCTCTGGAGCCCGACCTTGAAGTCGATGGCGAAATGCACGGCGATTCAGCAATCTCCGAAACCTTGCGCCGCCGCGTCATGCCGGACAGCACCCTGTCGGGAGAAGCCAACCTGCTGGTCTTCCCCGATCTGGACGCGGCCAACATCGCCCTTGGCGTGGTCAAGACCATGACCGAGGCGCTGCATGTCGGGCCGATCCTGCTGGGTACGGCCCTGCCCGCCCACATTCTGTCTCCCTCGGTCACATCGCGCGGCGTGGTCAACATGGCTGCGCTGGCGGTGGTGGAAGCCTCGTCTGCTGACTGACCCGGCTTCCGGGGTTAGACGCAGCAGTTAAGGTAAACAATCGGTTGTGATTGGAGCATCCAGGATCAAGCGCTAGTATAAAACTGTTAGGGTCTCTGAGGTATATCCTGGAGAACTGACGATGTTTTGTATGTGTGTTGGAGTTGATGATGCGCCGCGTCTGGTTTCGCAGTTCCCTGGCTATGCTGGTGCTTGCCCTCACCGGGAGCGGCGCGGCGGCTGAAGTGTCGGACGTGTGCGCAAGGCTGCAGACACAGCTGGCAAACGCCTCTTCGAATGCGGGTCTGTCGGAAAAATACCACCGCTATGCCCAGGCTGCCCAGGACCAGTCTATTCAGATCAATCAGGTCGTAGCCGATCTGAACCGCTTCGACTGTTCTTCGGGAAGCGTCATCGTCAAGGGTGGACAGAACGCCAAGGCGTGCGCCAAGCTCTCTGCGGCGTATACGAAAATGCAAGCCAATCTCTCAACACTTGAAAGCAAGCGTGACTCCTTCGCCGACAGCGGCGACAAGACCGCACGGCGGCGCATTCAGGCCGCGCTCAGCGCCAATGATTGCTATGGCAGCAGCGCGTCAACCCAGGCGGCCGCTCTCAAGGGCAAGATGGCGGCATTGAAAGCCAGGTCGCAGCGCAGCCCCGGACTGGTGGCGGTTCTCGGCAACAGCGACGATTCCAGCAGCGATAACACGCGTGCCCGGCAAACCGGCACCCGCATCATCATCGAGCCCAGGGCCTCCCGCGGCGGCGACTACCGGACCTTGTGTGTGCGCAGCTGCGACGGCTTTTTCTTTCCGGTCTCTTCCGCCGCAGACCCCTCCGACTTTGCCCGCGACGAGCGAACCTGCCAGATGATGTGCCCCGGCACCCCGACCGCCTTGTATTTCCACAGCGCGCTGGGTCAGGAAAGCGAAGACATGATTTCGGCCCGCACCCATGAAGCCTACACCGAAATGCCCAACGCCTTTGCCTATCGCAACGCCAAGGCGCCGATGAGCAAGGCCTGCGGCTGCAACATGCGGGCTTTCTACAATGAAATGCAGCGCCGCGAGGCCATCCTCAACGGCACCGCCACCGGCGATGAAGCGGTGACCACCTGGGTCCGGCCCTTCAACCGGCCAGATCCCGGCGAGGATCCGGAATCGATCCTCAACAGCGAAATGCGTCTGACCTCGGAAGACGTCGCCGCTGTGTTGTCGGCCTCGACCGCGGAACGGGCGTTGACACCGGATCGCCAGCGGGTCCGGGTGGTGGGACCGGTCTTCCTTCCCGACCAGTCGGAGCATCTGGATCTGAAATCCGGCACCCACCCGCTGATCCGCTGAATGCGGGCTTCGCTCTCTCCTGAGCTGCTGACCGGCGAGGCAAGCCGCTCGTCAGGAGCGCGGTTCAGCCGGCGCTGGCCTGACGTGCAAGCGCCCTGCGGCTGACCAGCACCATGACGGCAATCATCACCACGCAATAAACGCCCATCGCCGCAATTTGCCCTGAATAGGGTACGCCCGCGTCGATCAGCGCACCGGTCAGGCCCGGCCCCATGGCGGTGGCAAACACCATGAAGGCGACAATCACCGAACGGATGCCGCCAAGATGCCTGGTGCCGTAGAACTCGGGCCAGAGAGCACCGAACAGGGTCGATGAAAATCCATAGGACACGCCCATCAACGCCATGAAGGCATAGGCGCCCCAGGCCGCCTCGGTCGAGGCCAGCACGAAGCACGACAGCGACAGCGGAACCAGGAATGACGGCAGCAGCCGGGTCGCGGAAAACAGGTCGACCAGTTGCCCGGCAATCAGCGCAAAGAGGATGGTCATCGACGACATGATGGCAAAGGAAGCGGCAAACACGCTTGGCGCCCAGCCGCGCAGTTCCGATAGATAGACCTGATGAAAGAACACCGTTGTGCCGATGAAGGCCGGCGCCAGCACCCCCAGCAGGGCCGCCCAGAACAGCGGATCGCGGATCACTTCCGAGCGGGTCCAGTCACGCGCCGCCGGCCGGTTCGGATCCTGCACGACCGATTGCGGTGTGCGTTCGGCCTTGAGCAGCCCGTAGATCAGCGGCAAGGCCAGCAGCAGCAGCACCGCGGCAGCCACCAGCCAGGAGCCGCGCCAGCCCACGAGTCCCGCCACGCCGACGAAGCTGATCGGAAACAACGCCTCGCCGAAATTGACCCCGATGGCGGTCAGCGAAATCGCCCGCCCGCGCTGGGCCGCGAACCAGCGCCCCATAGCCGTCATGGCGATATGGGTGAACATGCCCTGCCCGAACAGCCGCAGCAGATAGATCGAGATCACCAGCAACGCCAGCGAGTTTGACCAGGCCATCAGCAGGCAGGCGATGGCCAGCACCGGGGCTGCCAGCAGCACCGTCGAGGCGACCGAAATCCTATCGACGATCTTGCCGATCTGCGGCAAGGTCGCCGCACTTGCCAGTGTCGCCAGCATATAGATCGTGCCGAAGCCACCGTGGCTCAAGCCATATTCGGAGCGGATTTCACCGGCCGACAGCGAGATGAAATAGGTCTGGCCGAAGGACGAGAAGAACGTCAGCAGGAATCCGCCGGCTACCCAGCGGCCATTGTCGCGCAGAAATGACAGCAGCATCAGCGATCCCTGAACCGGTTGGTGATCGGATAGCGCCGGTCGCGGCCGAAATTCTTGCGGGTGATCTTGACGCCGGGCGCCGACTGGCGGCGCTTGTATTCGGCGATATAGAGCAAATGCTCGATACGGTGCACGATGGCCACATCATGGCCGCGCGCGACGATCTCCTCGACGCCCATTTCATGCTCGACCAGACATTCGAGAATATCGTCAAGCACCGGATAGGGCGGCAGCGAATCCTGATCGGTCTGATCGGGCCTGAGTTCAGCCGACGGGGCCTTGTCGATGATGTTGACCGGGATCACCTCGCCCGAGGGACCAAGCGCGCCCGGCGGCACATGGGCATTGCGCCAGCGCGCCAGCGCATAGACCTGCATCTTGTAGAGGTCCTTGATCGGATTGAAACCGCCGTTCATGTCGCCATACAGCGTGGCATAGCCGACGCTCATCTCGCTCTTGTTGCCGGTGGTCACCACCATCGAACCGAACTTGTTGGAGATCGCCATCAGGATGACGCCCCTCGCCCGGCTCTGCAGGTTCTCTTCGGTGACGCCCTCGTCGGTGCCCTCGAACATCTCGCCGAGCGTCTCGAGAAAGCCCTGCACCGGCTGCTCGATCGCCACGGTGTCGTAGCGGCAGCCAAGGGCGGCGGCGCAGGCCTCGGCGTCGGTGATCGAGCTTTCCGAAGTGTAGCGGTAGGGCAGCATGACGGCGCGCAGCCGTTCCTCGCCCAGCGCGTCGACGGCGAGCGCCGCGCAGATCGCCGAATCGATGCCGCCGGACAGTCCGAGCACGACGTTGCGGAAGCCGTTCTTGTTGACATAGTCGCGCAGCCCCAGCATGCAGGCGCGGTAATCGGCCTCCTCGCGCTCGGGGATCACCGACATCGGGCCCTTGGCGCAGGCCCATGCGCCATCATCCTGACGCTTGTAGGTGACGACCGACACCGTCTCCTCGAACTGGCTCATCTGGAAGGCCAGGCTCTTGTCGGCGTTCATGGCGAAGCTAGCGCCGTCGAAGACCAGCTCATCCTGACCGCCGACCTGGTTGGCGTAGATCATCGGCAGGCCGCTTTCGATCACCTGGCGGAGCACCACCTGGTGGCGGATGTCGACCTTGCCGCGATAATAGGGCGAGCCGTTGGGCACGATGAGAATCTCGGCGCCGCTTTCGCTCAGCGTTTCGCAAACCCCGAGATCGCCCCAGATATCCTCGCACACCGGAATGCCGAAGCGCACGCCGCGCAGCGACACCGGGCCGGGCATTTCGCCGATATCGAACACCCGTTTTTCATCGAATTCGCCGTAATTGGGCAGATCCACCTTGTCCCGGCTGGCAACGATCTTGCCGCCGTCAAGCACCGCCACCGAGTTGAAGCGCTTGCCGTTCTCGCTGCGGGGATAGCCGATGACCACGGCCGGGCCGCCATCATCGGTTTCCGCTGCCAGCGTTTCGATGGCCTTGCGGCAGCTGGCCAGAAAGGCCGGCTTGAGCACCAGGTCTTCCGGCGGATAGCCGGCGATAAACAGCTCGGTCAGCAACAGCACATCGGCGCCGTGGCGGGCCGCGTCCTCGCGCGCCTGCCGCGCCTTGGCAAGATTGCCGGCAATATCGCCAACGGTCGGATTGAGCTGGCCGATGGCGATGCGGATGGTGTCGGTCTGGGCGGCGTGAATCTGGGTCATGACAGCCGTGTTAGCGCAACTTGCCCAACTTGAAAATCATCGAATTCCGAATGGATGATCAAAGCCGTTGATTGTCGGAACCCGGCTACCAGCTCTCGTCCGGCTCATCATCACCGAAACCGGCGGCGGAACCGACCGCGCCGACGGTCGTACCCACGGCCTTGCCGGTCACCTTGACTGCGCCGACCGCGCCGCCAACCACCATCGAACCGGCGCCGGTCACGGTCTTGGCGACGATATAGGTGCCGCAGCCCGACAGGGACATCAGCATGGCGAGGCAAACACAGGATGAAAGCAGACGTCGGGACATGATCATCGCTGTCCCATAGCCACGTCAGCTGAAGATCCGGTTAAGCCGCTGCGGCCACCGGGGCCGGATCGAAGCGCCACATGGTCATCGCCAGCACGCCGAATTCGGCGCTGTCATGCACCAGCCGCGCGCTGCCGTTTTCGCCCGCAGCCCCCATCGCCACATAAAGCGGCAAGAGGTGCTCGTCGGTGGGATGGTTTTCCACCGCAAAGGGTGCTGCGCGGCGATAATCGAGCAGCGCCGCGACATCATTGGCCGCCAGCCGCTGGTTCATCCAGCTGGTGAAGCGCTCGACCCATTCAGGCACCTCGGCCACCCGGGTGCCCTTTCGCAGCAGCTTGAAGGCTTCCCCCAGATTGTGGGTGAAGGAGCCGGAGCCGATCACCAGCACGCCTTCCGTGCCCAGCCCCGCCAGCGCCTGCCCCAGCCGGAAATGGTGGTCCGGCCCCTTGCCCGGGTCGACCGAGACCGAGACCACCGGAATGTCCGCATCCGGATAGGCGAGCTTCAGCGGCACCCAGACGCCATGATCGAAGCCGCGCTTGTCCACCGCGCGCGCGGCAAAGCCCGCGGCCTCGAGATCGCCGGCGATGCGCCGTGCCAGCTCGGGTTCGCCCGGAGCCGGATACTGCATGGCATAAAGCTCCGGCGCGAAACCGCCGAAATCATGAATGGTTTCGGGATCAGGATCAGCCGAGACGGCTACGCCACCCGAAACCTCGAAATGCGCGCTGACCACGACAATGGCGCGCGGACGCGGCAAGTCGGCAGCCATCTGGCGGAGCCAGGCGGCAGCTTCAGTGTCGGCAATCGCCGTGTCGGGCGAGCCGTGCGACAGGAACAGGGCGGGAAGTGGTGCGGATGAACTGTAAGTCATGATCAATCTCCTTGACCCCGAATATAGTTCGGCAAGATCGTTCACATAAGACGCCATATTGAACACTCAGCGTTCGGGCTTTATGGACAGTGGACTCGCTTTCCAAATCGCGGCACGGCAACAGCCCCGCATGGATTTGCTCCAATCGGGTGATGGCGGGTTCAGGTCCGGAGGGCCGCACGCGGGCTTTGCCTCTGGGATAGTAAGTAAAAAGGGTGGCGCAGCGCGCGCACGGCCCGAAATTCGCCGGATGATGTCCGCATCCGACAGGCAGCACCTTGCAGCACACGGAGCCGGCTACCTCACCTGCCCCTCTTCAGGGCCCTCCGCCCGTGTTGCCACGGCCGCGATC
>JBLXGF010000010.1:0-161081 GCA_048261205.1 Hoeflea sp. | reverse complement strand
GGGCCGGGGTCCGGTCCTCAACCTGCGCAAGCGGGCGAGGGCGGGACAGCGGTGCGGGCCTGTGGCGGACATGTTTGAGTGACAGCAAGCAGCGTCCGTGCCGGAATTCGCGCCCAAAGCAGCTCCCGCGGCCGGTCCAGGCTGCGGCCGTGGCAACACGGGCGGAGAGCCCTGAAGAGGGGCAGGTGAGGTAGCCGGCTCCGTGTGCTGCAAGGCACTGCCTGTCGGATGCGGACATCATCCGGCGAATTTCGGGCCGTGCGCGTGCTGCGCCACCCAATTATTCACTTTTCCAGAGGCAAAGCCCGCGTGCGGCCCTCCGGACCATAAGTCACTTTCACACCCCGGCGGTTGCCCGTGCGGGAACGCTGGCTGCTGCGCATTGCCATGCCGCGCAGTCCCGGCTCCGTGCGTCCCTCTTGCCGCGAAGCCGCAAGTTTGAGACACTCTATGAGAGTGGCGTCCCGGCGCGTTGCGCATCCTTGTGATGGTGCCGTCAACAGCGGCCGGACAACCGGCGCCGCAGGAGAATCATAAGATGCTGACCAGATCCCGCCTCATCACCATCTTTGCGGCCGCCACATCCGCCATCGCCATCGCAGGCCCGGCCAAGGCCACGGTGTCGATCTCCTGCGCTGACATGAAGTTCGATTCGAGCATAGACATCGTGCTGGGCGCCGGTCCGGTACCCAACGTCTTTTCGCTCTCCATGTCCGTCGGCGGGCGGGAGTTCACCACGGCGCCCGGCCAGCCCGGAGAGCGCGTGGACATTGCCCAGGCCTTCGATGACGGCGAAGTCTTCCGTATCGATCTGGTGGATCCGCAGGTAACCAAAAGGGTGGCGGCCATCCGCCTGCTGCGCGCCGATCACGACACTGCGCCCTTGCAGCTGGGCTTCCTGCAGATCGAGGACGAGCCGCCAGTCGGCATTTCCTGTGTAGGTCCCTGACCGGCGCGAAGGCGGCGCGGCCACGTCCGGTTGGGAAGGCGAACTCGCTGAAGTGAAACGCTACTGCGCCTTCTTCACATAGGCTGACATCAGGGCCGCCATCCGCGCATTGCGGATTGCGGAGGTGTTTTCACCCATCACCACGCCGACCACCGATTTGCCCTGGTACCTGACCGAGGTGGCCAGGTTGAAGCCCGAAGCCCGTGTATAGCCTGTCTTCAAGCCGTCGGCCCCGGGGATCATGTCCAGCGCCTCGTTGTGACCCTTGATGGTGCGCCCGGCGACGGTGACTTCCTTCTGCCGGAAATAGCCGTAGTAATGCGGAAACTTGCGTCTGAGCGCGATAGACAGAACCGCCATGTCCCTGGCTGTTGTCACCTGGTCGCTGTCGGGCAGGCCCGATGCGTTCTTGAACACGGTGCGCGTCATCCCCAGTGACCGCGCCTTGGCGGTCATCATCTGGGCGAAGCGGTCTTCCGAACCGCCGCCGAGGAATTCAGCCGTTGCGGTGGCCACGTCATTGGCGGATTTGACCACCAGCACCCGGATCGCGGTGTCGACGGGAATCGTCTGCCCCGGCTTCAACCCGAGTTTCGAGGGCGGGCGGGCTGCGGCAATGCGCGAGATCGGGATCAGGTCCGTCCGCTTGACGCGGCCCTCGTCCATCGCTTCAAACAGCATGTAAAGCGTCATCATCTTGGTCAGCGAGGCCGGATAGCGCAGGTCGTTGACATTGGCGCCGTAGAGCATCTTGCCGCTCTTGGCGTCGACCACGATTGCCGCATATTTCTCCGTCGTCGGCGCCACCGGCGCGACCGCGTCTTCAATCGAGCCGCCCGATGAGGCGCAGCCCGCAACAATTGCCGCGACGGCAATCGAGATCAGCGAAATGCGGCATTGGCGCCACGCGCCTGCAATCAGCCCGGTCAAGTCCAGCTCCTGTTTACAACCCGCCAACTGATTACCGTCTGGAGGCGATTCCTGCAAGGGTAGCGGGCAATCCGGCTATTTCGCCGGCATTCAGCGCGCCGGTACAGTTGCACCATATCCGGGCTTGCTGATAAGGGGAGGGCCGAACGGAGTAACTCGTCCCATGGCATCACCGCGGTCCAAACGCCCTCTCGATCATCTTGTGCTGCCTGTCGAGGATCTCGACATCGCACGCGCCCGGCATTCAGCTCTCGGCTTTACCGTCGCCGCCGATGCGCGTCATCCCTTCGGCACTGAAAACGCCTGCGTCTTCTTCGCTGACGGCAGCTATCTCGAGCCGCTCGGCGTTGCCCAGCGCGAAGAGTGCGAAGCGGCCGCGCGGCAGGGCAATGTCTTTGTCGCCCGCGACCAGGCCTACCGCTTCCGCCGCGGCGGCAATGGCTTCTCCGCACTCGTGGTCGGCTCGTCCGACGGCGACGCCGATCATGCCCGCTTCGTCGAGCTCGGCATGTCCGGCGGCGGGATGCTGGAATTTTCCCGGCCGATGAAAATGCCGGATGGCTCGGAGGCAACGGCAAGCTTCAAGCTGTCCTTCGCCGCCGATCTGCGCACCCCGGATTTCTTCGGCTTTGCCGTCGAGCGCATCAATGTGCCCGCCGCAGACCGCTCGGCGCTGACAGCCCATGAAAACGGCGTGACCGGTATCTCCGAAGTCATCCTGTCCGAACCCAACCCGACCGATTTCCAGTATTTCATTCAGGAGCTTGCCTGCAATCGCGAGGTCGAGGCCAATTCCTTCGGCATGTCGATCGAGCTCGATGGCGCCACCATCACGGTGTACAACAAGGCGGGGCTGGAAACCCATCTGGGTGTCACGGCCCCCTCCCGCGAGCGCGGCCTCACCGGCCGTGCCGTGGTCTATAAGGTCCGTGATCTCGCCGCTGTTGCGGCACTGCTTCTGAAGAACGGCGTGACCGTCCGCCAGGTGGCGGGAAAGCTGATCATTGATCCGGCGCCGGGCCAGGGCGCCTATTATTGTTTTGAGGAAATCCGATGAGCGCTCCCAACGCAATTGTCACCGCCGGAACGGCACGTTTCGGCAATCATCTGCCGCTGACGCTGATCGCCGGTCCCTGCCAGATGGAAAGCCGTGAGCACGCCTTCGAGATTGCCGGAAGCCTCAAGGAAATCTGCGGCAGGCTCGGTATCGGGCTGGTCTACAAATCCTCCTTCGACAAGGCCAACCGCACCTCGCTGTCGGGCACCCGCGGGCTTGGTCTCGACAAGGCGCTGGCGGTCTTTGCCGACATCAAGGCCGAACTTGGCCTGCCGGTGATCACCGATGTCCACACCGAGGCGCAATGCGGCACGGTTGCCGAGGTGGTCGACATCCTGCAGATCCCCGCCTTCCTCTGCCGCCAGACCGATCTGCTGATCGCCGCCGCCAATACCGGCAAGGTGATCAACGTCAAGAAGGGCCAGTTCCTGGCGCCCTGGGACATGAAGAATGTCCTGGCCAAGGTCACCGAAAGCGGCAATTCAAACGTGCTTCTCACCGAACGCGGTGCCTCCTTCGGCTACAACACGCTGGTCAGCGACATGCGCTCGCTGCCGATCATGGCCGCGTTTGGCGCGCCGGTGGTGTTTGACGCCACCCACTCGGTGCAGCAGCCCGGCGGGCATGGCGGCTCCTCCGGCGGCCAGCGCGAATTTGTCGAGACCCTGGCCCGCGCCGCCGTCGCTGTCGGTGTCGCAGCGCTGTTCATCGAGACCCATGAGGATCCCGACAACGCGCCATCCGACGGCCCCAACATGGTGCCGCTCAAGGACATGCCGCGCCTGCTCGAAACCCTGATGGCGTTTGACGCGGTGGCCAAGCGCTAAGACGGACCCGGGCTGACTTCCGATCTTCGGTGAGACAAAAACATCCGCCGGATCATCCCCGGCGGCATTCGCGGCTGTATGATATGTGCAGGCGGGAAACAGAACTTTCCGAAAGGCCAGGCAGTTCTCAGGACATTGCCGTGTTCAATTGATTTTTCAGCGCAGTGCGGTAAGACGGCGCAGAAGCTTTCAGGCCAGCGCCACCAATCAAAAGGAACCAGACCATGACCGCCATTATCGATATAGTCGGACGGGAAATCCTCGACAGCCGCGGCAACCCCACGGTGGAAGTCGACGTCCATCTCGAGGACGGCTCCATGGGCCGGGCGATGGTGCCGTCGGGGGCCTCCACCGGCGCGCATGAAGCGGTTGAATTGCGCGATGGCGGCAGCCGTTATCTCGGCAAGGGCGTGGAAAAGGCGGTCGCCGCCGTCAACGGTCCGCTCTGCGACAATATCTGCGGCATGGATGCCGAGGGCCAGATCGCCCTCGACAAGGCGATGATTGCGCTCGACGGTTCGGCCAACAAGGGCAATCTCGGCGCCAATGCCATTCTCGGCGTGTCTCTGGCCGCAGCCCGCGCCGCGGCGCAGTCCAGCGGCCTGCCGCTCTACCGCTATGTCGGCGGCGCCAATGCGCGGCTGCTGCCGGTGCCGATGATGAACATCATCAATGGCGGCGCCCATGCCGACAACCCGATCGATTTTCAGGAGTTCATGATCATGCCGGTCGGCGCGGACAACTTCCGTGACGCCGTGCGCATGGGGTCGGAAGTCTTCCATACTCTCAAGAAGGAACTCTCGGCCGGCGGTTACAACACCAATGTCGGCGATGAGGGCGGTTTCGCACCGGACCTCAAGAGTGCGCCGGATGCGCTCGACTTCATCATGAAGTCGATCGAGAAGGCCGGCTACCGCCCCGGCGAGGACATTCACCTGGCGCTCGATTGCGCTGCCACCGAGTTCTTCAAAGACGGCAAGTATCAGCTTGACGGCGAAGGCCGGGCGCTCGAGCCCGAGGCGATGGCCGATTACCTGGCCGAACTGCAGGCAAAATACCCGATCATCTCGATCGAGGATGGCATGGGTGAAGACGACTGGGATGGCTGGAAGTCGCTCACCGACAAGATCGGCGACCGCTGCCAGCTGGTTGGCGATGATCTGTTCGTCACCAACTCTGCGCGCCTGCGCGACGGCATCAAGATGGGCGTCGCCAATTCGATCCTGGTCAAGGTCAACCAGATCGGCACCCTGTCGGAAACCCTTGATGCGGTGGAGACCGCCCACAAGGCGCGCTACACGGCGGTGATGAGTCACCGCTCCGGCGAGACCGAGGATTCGACCATTGCCGACCTGGCTGTTGCCACCAATTGCGGACAGATCAAGACCGGCTCGCTGTCGCGTTCCGACCGTCTGGCCAAGTACAATCAGCTGATCCGCATCGAGGAAGAGCTCGGCGTTGAAGCGGGTTACGCGGGGGCCTCCGTGCTGCGCGGCTAAGCGCGTCCGCGCTTCGGCTGGCGAAGATATCGATCGACAGGAGCCCGCGCGAAAGTGCGGGCTTTCTGTTTGCACTGCGGCATTTCGCATGATCGGCTAACGCTATATTAAGTATGCTCCGGCATGCTGATCCCTTCGCAGGGGTAAGGCGTTTTTTCGAATGCGGACACAGTTTAAAAAGAAGCGTTTCTGGAGCCGATGGGTTGTTCCGGTGCTGTCGGTAGCTTGTTTCAGCTATTTCGGGTTTCATTCATGGTCGGGTGCTTACGGCTTGAATTCAGCCGAAGCGCTTGAGATCCGCCGTGCCGAATTGTCGGAACGGCTTGCAACCTTGACCGAACGCAGGCAACATCTGGAACGCAAGGTTCTGTTGTTGAGCGACGGCGCTGTTGAGGCTGACATGCTTGATGAACGGGCGCGGTTCCTGTTGAACGTCGCCCGTGAGGACGAGGTCGTGTATTTCAACTGATTCCAGCGGTTAACCGGCTTTCGGTTAACAATAATATTATGCAGTAAAATCAATTTATTAGATCGAATATCAGCTATGCGTTTATGAGCTTGCTGATCCCCGCCATATTCCCTATGGTCAGTCAACGAGACCATTGGGAGGATGAGATGGCTACACGTAAAGGCGCCACTGCCGCATCCCGCAAGAAGCCGGCTGAAAAGAGCGGCTTGAGCGGCGGGATTACCGACTTCGACAAGGCAACCGAGCTTGAAGCCTATCGCGAGATGCTTCTCATCCGCCGATTCGAGGAAAAAGCCGGCCAGCTCTACGGCATGGGCTTCATTGGTGGTTTCTGTCACCTCTATATTGGTCAGGAAGCTGTCGTTGTCGGCATGCAGATGGCACTCAAGGACGGCGATCAGGTCATTACCGGTTACCGCGATCACGGCCACATGCTGGCCTGCGGCATGGAAGCCCGCGGCGTCATGGCCGAGCTGACCGGCCGCAAGGACGGCTATTCGCATGGCAAGGGCGGCTCCATGCATATGTTCTCCAAGGAGAAGAATTTCTACGGCGGTCACGGCATCGTCGGCGCCCAGGTGTCGCTTGGCACCGGCCTGGCGTTCGCCAACAAGTATCGCGGCAATGACAATGTTTCGGTCGCCTATTTCGGTGATGGCGCGGCCAACCAGGGCCAGGTCTACGAAAGTTTCAACATGGCAGCGCTCTGGAAGCTGCCGGTGATCTATATCGTCGAGAACAACCGCTATGCGATGGGCACGTCGACGGCGCGCTCCTCGGCCCAGTCGAATTTCTCCCTGCGCGGCAATTCCTTCGGCATCCCCGGTCATCAGGTTGATGGCATGGATGTGCGTGCCGTTCACGCCGCAGCTGTGGAGGCCGTCGAGCACTGCCGCTCCGGCAAGGGTCCGATCATTCTCGAAATGCTGACCTACCGCTATCGCGGCCACTCGATGTCCGATCCGGCGAAATACCGCTCCAAGGACGAAGTGCAGAAAATGCGCTCCGAGCATGATCCGATCGAGCAGGTCAAGGCGCGTATCCTCGAACTCAAGCACGCCAGTGAAGATGACCTCAAGGGCATCGACAAGAAGGTGCGGGATGTCGTGGCGGATTCAGCCGACTTCGCCCAGAACAATCCGGAGCCGGATGCATCCGAGCTCTACACCGACATTCTGCTGTAAGGGGAGGGACCACCATGCCGATTGATATCCTGATGCCTGCGCTGTCCCCCACAATGGAAGAGGGCACGCTGTCCAAATGGCTTAAAAACGAAGGCGACAAGGTCGCTTCCGGCGATGTGCTGGCTGAAATTGAAACCGACAAGGCGACCATGGAAGTGGAAGCCATCGATGAAGGCGTGCTCGGCAAGATTGTCGTGCCCGCCGGTACCGAAAACGTCAAGGTCAACGCGGTCATCGCGGTGATCCTGGAAGAGGGCGAGAGTGCCTCCGACATCGGGTCTGCGAAACAGGCCGATGCTGCGCCCGCCGCCGCTGACGAAGCGCCGGCCGAAGCCGAGCCGTCAAAACCCGCTCCGGTTCCCGCTGAGCCAGTGGCAAATGTCGCGGCTTCCGATCCGTCGATTCCCGAAGGCACCGAGATGGTGCCGACCACCGTGCGCGAAGCGCTGCGGGACGCCATGGCCGAAGAAATGCGCGCCAATGAGGACGTCTTCCTCATGGGCGAGGAAGTGGCAGAGTACCAGGGCGCTTACAAGATCTCGCAAGGGTTGCTGCAGGAATTCGGCGCCAAGCGGGTGGTTGACACCCCGATCACCGAACACGGCTTCACCGGCGTCGGTGTTGGCGCCGCAATGGCCGGTCTTCGTCCGATCGTCGAGTTCATGACCTTCAACTTCGCCATGCAGGCGATCGACCAGATCATCAACTCGGCTGCCAAGACGCTCTACATGTCCGGCGGCCAGATGGGCGCGCCGATCGTCTTCCGCGGCGCCAATGGTGCGGCTGCCCGCGTCGGTGCCCAGCACTCGCAGTGCTACGCCGCCTGGTACAGCGCCATTCCCGGCCTCAAGGTGGTGATGCCGTACTCGGCAGCTGACGCCAAGGGTCTGCTCAAGGCCGCGATCCGCGACCCCAATCCGGTGGTGTTCCTGGAAAACGAGATCCTCTACGGGCAGACATTCGACGTGCCCAAGCTTGATGATTTCGTCCTGCCCATCGGCAAGGCCCGCATCCACAAGCAGGGCAAGGACGTCACCATCGTCTCCTTCGGCATCGGCATGAGCTATGCCGTCAAGGCGATTGAGGAGCTCTCCAAGCTCGGTATCGACGTGGAGCTGATCGATCTGCGCACCATCCGTCCGATGGATCTGCCGACTGTGATTGAAAGCGTGAAGAAGACAGGCCGTCTGGTCACCGTCGAGGAAGGCTATCCGCAGTCCTCCGTCGGCACCGAGATCGCCACACGCGTTCAGCAGCAGGCTTTCGATTATCTCGACGCGCCGATCATCACCATCGCGGGCAAGGATGTTCCCATGCCCTATGCCGCAAATCTCGAGAAACTCGCGCTGCCCAACGTGGCCGAGATTATCGACGCGGTCAAAGCCGTCTGCTATCGGGGGTGAAGATGTCTTTCAGGCGAGACTTCGTTGCTGACTTGCCAGTTGATCCCGATGATGCCTTGATAGAGTTGGCTGATAGGGCTTCTGCGTGGCTCGACGAGCCACAAAGTCCAGATGATAATTTGAATCGGGCTTACGTCACTCAGATTCTGGAGCGGTTCATAGACAGGTATCGGCCAGAAATTCAGGAATATATATCCGAAACGAACCCGAATGTGCGAGATATTATTGAGGCGATTGTAAGGTTTGGCGGCACTCGGGAAGTTGATCGCCTCTTGGACGATTACGAGAGAGTTGTACAGGACACTGACGCATTTGGTGTGGCTTCGCTGACAGGTGATGAGAAAAAAGAGCTGCATTCTCATTTGGAGAACGTACGGCAAATAATTCAGGAATCACCGCTTGGCGATAGAAAGAAGAACGCTCTGTTTTCCCGCTTAAACGCTCTCATTGCAGAAGTGGACTCGATTAGCACTAGAACCGACCGATTCTTTGCATTTGCTGGGGATATTTCTTTTGTACTTGGTGAGATGGCAGGCAAAGCCAAGCCATTTGTTGGTGAGGTCAAAGATATTCTAAAGATAATACGGGGCTCAAGGGCTCGAACTGAAAACGTTCAATTGCCTCATGAAGAGACCCTAACGCTGCCCTCTCCGGACAGCTCGAGCCAGGAGGACACCCACTAATGCCTATCAACATCACAATGCCCGCCCTGTCGCCAACCATGGAAGAGGGCAACCTCGCCAAATGGCTGGTCAAGGAAGGTGACAAGGTCGGCCCCGGCGACGTGATCGCCGAGATCGAGACCGACAAGGCAACGATGGAAGTCGAAGCCGTCGATGAAGGCACTGTCGCCAAGCTCGTGGTTGCTGCCGGCACCGAAGGCGTCAAGGTCAATGCCCTGATCGCCATTCTCGCGGGCGAAGGCGAAAGCGTCGAGGATGCCGCCAAGGGCGGCGGTGAGGCGGAGGCAGAAGCGCCAAAGGCCGACGCACCAAAGGCAGAAGCGCCGAAGCAGGAGGCCGCAAAACCTGCGGCCGCGTCCGATCCGGCCGCCAGCCTTGACAAGCCGATCCGTGACCAGAATCCCTCCGCACCGTCACCGGCGCCGGTCACGCAATCGGGCGAGCGCGTGTTCTCCTCGCCGCTGGCCCGCCGCATCGCAAAGGATGCCGGCGTCGACGTGGCGCAGATTGAAGGCTCCGGCCCGCATGGCCGCGTGGTCAAGAAGGATGTCGAGGCAGCGATTGCTTCGGGCACCGGCAAGGCGCCTGCCGCCTCTGCCGCAGCACCCCAGGCCGCTGCCGCACCCGCTGCAGCGCCCAAGGGCATGTCCGACGACGCGGTTCTCAAGAACTTTGCCGAAGGCTCCTACGAGCTGGTCAAGCACGACGGCATGCGCAAGACCATTGCGCGGCGCCTGCAGGAATCCAAGCAGACCATCCCGCATTTCTACGTCACCGTCGATTGCGAACTCGATGCGCTGCTCAAGCTCCGCTCCGAGCTCAACAAGTCGGCCCCGGTCAGGGATGACAAGCCGGCCTACAAGCTTTCGGTCAACGACATGGTGATCAAGGCGCTGGCGCTGGCGCTGCGTGATGTACCCAATGCCAATGTCTCCTGGACCGACGAGAACATGGTGATGCACAAGCATTCCGATGTCGGCGTTGCGGTCTCGATTCCCGGCGGCCTGATCACCCCGATCATCCGCTCGGCCGAACTCAAGACCCTGTCGGCAATTTCGGGTGAGATGAAGGATCTTGGCAAGCGCGCCAAGGAGCGCAAGCTCAAGCCCGAGGAATATCAGGGCGGTACCAGCTCGGTCTCCAACATGGGCATGATGGGCGTCAAGGACTTTGCCGCCGTCATCAACCCGCCGCATGCCACCATCCTTGCCGTCGGTGCGGGTGAACAGCGTGCCGTCGTCAAGAATGGCGAACTCGCCGTTGCCACCGTGATGAGCGTCACGCTGTCGACCGATCACCGTGCCGTTGACGGTGCGCTCGGCGCTGAACTGCTGGCCGCCTTCAAGGGCTACATCGAAAACCCGATGGGGATGCTGGTCTGAGAACTGTCGCGAGCAACACTGCCTCGATCAACATTGAAGGACACGTGATATGGCTGGCAATGGTGTGAGTGAAGGGTTCAGCCGGACCTGGAAATGGATGGCGGTGCTGGCGGTGATCTGCATCGTCGGCGGCTTCATGGCGCTTTTCAATCCGTTCGGCGCGACCATTTTCGCCGTCACGCTCGCCGGCTGGGTGTTCCTCGTTCAGGGTGTCCTGCAGGTGGTGCATGCCTTCCGCGTGCGCGACTGGTCCGGTTTCATCTGGTCGCTCGGCATCGGTGTGCTGTCGCTGCTGGTGGGGATCGTGCTGGTGGTTGATCCGCTGGCGGGCGCCATCCCGCTGACGCTGCTGGTGGCGGTGCTGTTCCTGGCCACCGGCGTGGCCAAGACCATGTTCGCTCTGTCGTTGCGCCCCGATTCCGGCTGGGTCTGGGTGCTGGCCTCGGGTCTGGTGTCGCTGCTGCTCGGTGTGATGATCCTGGCCGGTCTGCCGGCGACGGCGACCACCATCCTCGGCCTGCTCTTGGGCATCGAACTGGTCTCCAACGGGGTGCTGTTCCTGTTCGTGGCGCTGGGCTTGCGCAAGCTCATACAGGACTGAGGCGGCGCGGATGACTTTTCGCCGGGCGCGCACCATATTTGAGGGCGAGGCTTCAGTCACAAGGAGGATATCATGACCGAACCGAAAGACATGATCATTCCGATGCTCAAGGAAATGCGTGCTGAAACCGGAGATCTCAGGGCCGAGATGAAGGAGGAGTTTGCCGCAGTCAAAAAGCGTCTCGACACAATCGACGGCCGGCAGAAAAGCTTCAACAACGCGATGACCGCCGACACCATGATGAGCAGATTGGTGACCGGAGATTTCGAAGAGCGGATTGGCGCGCTGGAGAAAAAGGTCGACCAATTGATCAAGGGTAACTGAACATGCTCTGCCGTCCTGCACCCCCCAAAACAATCCACTCAAATGATTGCGTAAAGTCATGAAAACCGTTCTGTGCTACGGCGACTCGCTGACCTGGGGCTATGACCCGGAAAACCGCGCCCGGCACGCGCTTGAAGACCGCTGGCCCTCGGTGCTGGCAGCGTCGCTGGGCGAAGGCGTGCATGTGGTGGCCGACGGGCTCAATGGCCGCACCACGGCGTTTGACGATTACACCGGCGATTGCGACCGCAATGGTGCACGCACCCTGCCGACTGCGCTGCACACGCATGCGCCGCTGGAGCTGGTGATCATCATGCTCGGCTCGAACGACATGAAGCCGGTTGTCGCAGGAACTGCGCATGGCGCTTCCAAGGGCATGCGCCGCCTGCTTCAATTGGTCCGGCTGCATGCCTGGCCGGTGGCCGACCTCGAGCCGCCGCAGATCCTGGTGGTCGCGCCTCCACCGCTGGTGGAAACCGCTGATCCGGATTTCGCAGCGATGTTCGAGGGCGGCGTGGTGGAATCAGCCATGCTGGCGTCGTTCTATGCCGATCTCGCCGATGAAACCGGGGCAGGATTTTTCGATGCCGGATCGGTGGCCAGATGCTCCTCCATCGACGGCGTGCATCTGGACGCCAACAACACCCGCGCGATTGGCCGCGGACTTGCGCCCGTGGCACGTTTGCTGCTCGGCCACTAATTACAAGCGATTGACCAGGGTCAAGGAGAACAAGGACATAGGGGAGATAGACTGCAGTCATCACCAAACAACGAGGAGATGATTGATGGCCCATACACCCCACGAACTGGCGGAGGAATTTCCCGAGCACGTTGAGAAAATGCACGAAATGAAACAGGGCGACGCCCATTTCGCCAAGCTTTTCGATGCCTATCACGACGTCAACCGGGCCATTCACCGCGCTGAAACCGATGTAGAGCCGACAGATGATTTCAACATGGAATCGATGCGCAAGGAGCGCCTGAAGCTCAAGGACGAAATCTACGGGATGCTGGCGGGATAAACCGCTTCCGGCCTGCTCCCGCCACCCGGCTTGAAATGCCGGACATGACAGGAGCAGGCCTTGCATATCCGCCCGGCAACACAAGCTGACAGCGCCGATATCGTCATACTCGATGACATTGCGTCATCGGGTCTGGCGTCGCATGTGTTGCAGGCGGGCGTTCGCGATGGTGCTTATGGCCGGCCATTGGAATTCGGCCGCGACGGCTACGCCTTTATCGACGGGCCTTTCTCCTGGAAAAACGTGCTGATCGCCGAGACCGATGACGGCGTTGCCGGCATGTCGCTGTCCTTTGAGCTCACCGGCGGTTCCGGCGACAAGGGACTGGACGATCCGGTGCTCGAACCGCTTGAAGCGCTCAAGGCGCAGGTGGTCGGCACCCGGATGATCGACAGCGTCGCCGTCTATACGCGGTTTCGCGGGCAGGGCATTGGCCGGGCGCTGGTTCAGGCAGAGCTCGCCCGCGCGACCGGACCCTCCTCGATCATCACCGATAACGCCAATGCCGCCGCGCTTGCACTCTACCAGAGCCTCGGCTTTGAAGAGCAGGCGCGCGCGCCATTCCTTGCCTTTTCCGATAACCACACCGCCACGCAATGGGTGCTTCTGACGCGCCCTGCAGCAAAACTGCAGCACGGCGCCCAGACTTCCGCCCAATGAGGAGAATGTTCCATGGCCAATAATTACGACGTGATCATCATCGGATCCGGCCCCGGCGGCTATATCGCGGCCATCCGGGCCGCCCAGCTGGGCCTCAAGACGGCGGTCGTCGAACGCGAACATCTGGCCGGCATCTGTTCCAACTGGGGCTGCATTCCGACCAAGGCGCTGCTGCGCTCGGCCGAAGTGCTGCATCTGAGCGAACACGCCAAGAATTACGGCCTCAAGCTCGAAGGCACGGTGACGCCGGATCTCGAGGCCATCGTCAAGCGCTCTCGCGGCATTGCCGAACGCATGAATGGCGGCGTCGGCTTCCTGATGAAGAAGAACAAGGTCGACGTGATCTGGGGTGAGGCAAAACTTACCAAGCCCGGCGAGATCGTGGTCAAGAAAACCACCAAGCCAATCGTCGAGCCGCAGGGCCCGATTCCCAAGAACACGCTGGGCGAGGGCACCTACACCGCCAAGCACATCATTGTCGCCACCGGTGCGCGGCCCCGCGCGCTGCCGGGCATCGAGCCGGACGGCAAGCTGATCTGGACCTATTTCGAGGCGATGAAGCCTGCCAAAATGCCCAAATCGCTGCTGGTCATGGGCTCCGGCGCCATCGGCATCGAGTTCGCCTCGTTCTACCGCACCATGGGTGTCGACGTGACCGTCGTCGAGGTGATGAAGACCGTGATGCCGGTCGAGGACGCGGAAATCTCGGCGTTTGCCAAGAAGCAGTTCGACAAGCAGGGCATGAAGATCCTGCTCGAGGCCAAGGTGACCAAGGTCGAAAAGGGATCGGATTCGGTGACCGCCCATGTCGAACTGAAGGACGGCAAGGTCGAAAAAATCACCGCCGACCGGATGATTTCGGCTGTCGGCGTACAGGGCAATATCGAGAATATCGGCCTCGAAGCGCTTAGCGTGAAGACCGACCGCGGCTGCATCGTCATCGACGGCTACGGCAAGACCAACGTGCCCGGCCTCTACGCCATCGGCGACGTTGCCGGCCCGCCGATGCTGGCCCACAAGGCCGAGCATGAGGCCGTCATCTGCGTTGAGAAGATCGCAGGCCTGCCCAATGTCCACCCGATGGACAAGCTGAAAATACCCGGCTGCACCTATTGCAACCCGCAGGTCGCCTCCGTTGGCCTCACCGAAGCCAAGGCAAAGGAACAGGGCCGCGACATCCGCGTCGGCCGCTTCCCCTTCGTTGCCAATGGCAAGGCGATTGCGCTGGGCGAGGATCAGGGCATGGTCAAGACCATCTTTGACAAGAAGACCGGCGAGCTGCTGGGCGCGCATCTGGTCGGCGCCGAGGTCACCGAGCTGATCCAGGGCTTTGTGGTGGCAATGAACCTGGAGACCACCGAGGAAGACCTGATGCACACCATCTTCCCGCATCCGACAATCTCGGAAACGCTGAAGGAAAGCGTGCTCGACGCCTACGGACGCGCACTCAACGCGTGAGCGGCGCCCGCCGGCTGCCCCGCGTCATCGTGCTGCCGGCAATCGGCGGCGCTGCTTTGGGCGGTCTCGCCGGTCTGGCAGCCATCCGTGGACGCGGCGCGGTGGAGCTCGGGGCAGTGCAGCTTGAAGGGATTGCGGGAATCGCAACGGTTTCCGCCATCCTGGCATTGATGGGGCTGATACTCGGCCTTACATTCTGGTTGATCATGCGCGCGCTTTACGCAGCGGCCAATGGAGACAGACGGTGATGATGGAATATCAGATGGGGTTTGTGGCCATGCCGGGGCTGGGCTTCTTCGGTCTGCTGCTGGTCGGCCTGATCGCCGGCTATGTCGCCGAACGCGCCATGAACCGTGATCACGGCCTGCTGACCAATATGCTGGTCGGCATTGCAGGCTCCTTCGTCGGCGGCGCGCTGGCCGGCGTGCTCAACATCAACTACTACGGATTTGCCGGAAATCTGGTGGTCGCCATCGTCGGCGCAATCCTCATCCTCTGGCTCTTCGGCCGCTCCAAGCGCAGCTGAACCACAACGAATACAAAGGGACCTCTCCATGGTCACGATCCTCGACGTCACCAAGCCGGAAGCAGCCATCAAGCCTGAAACAAGGCGTGTGCGGCATCCGGAAAAGCAGAAGCGTCCAGATACGGAGGTCAAGCGCAAGCCGGAATGGATCCGCGTCCGCGCGCCCACCTCCAAGGGCTATCAGGAAACCCGTTCGATCGTGAAAGAGAACAACCTCGTCACCGTCTGCGAGGAGGCCGGCTGCCCCAATATCGGCGAATGCTGGGACAAGAAGCACGCCACTTTCATGATCATGGGCGAGATCTGCACCCGTGCCTGCGCCTTCTGCAACGTCATCACCGGCAAGCCCAACGCGCTGGATATGCACGAGCCGGAGAATGTCGCCAAGGCAGTCAAGCAGATGGGGTTGATGCACGTCGTCATCACTTCGGTCGACCGTGACGATCTCGACGATGGCGGTGCCGAGCACTTCGAGAAGGTGATCTGGGCCATCCGTGCCGCGTCGCCCGAAACCACCATCGAAATCCTGACACCGGATTTCCTGCGCAAGCCCGGTGCGCTGGAGCGTGTGGTCGCCGCCAAGCCCGACGTCTTCAACCACAATCTCGAAACCGTGCCCGGCAACTATCTGACAGTTCGCCCCGGTGCGCGCTATTTCCACTCGCTCAGGCTGTTGCAGCGGGTCAAGGAACTCGACCCGACCATGTTCACCAAGTCGGGCATCATGGTTGGCCTTGGTGAAGAGCGCAATGAAGTGCTGCAGCTGATGGATGATCTGCGCTCGGCCGATGTGGATTTCATGACCATCGGCCAATATCTGCAGCCGACCCGCAAGCACCATGAGGTGATGGATTTCGTCACCCCCGACGAGTTCAAGAGCTACGAGAAGATCGCCTATACCAAGGGCTTCCTGATGGTCTCCTCAAGCCCGCTGACCCGCTCGTCACACCACGCCGGCGACGATTTCGCCCGGCTCAAGGCCAACCGGGACGCCAAGCTGGCGGCCGGAACTGTCAGCTGATTGGATGCCGCAATTTCACACAAACCGCCCCGTTCCGCATTCGCCGCGCCAGATGTTCGATCTGGTTGCCGATGTCGAGCGCTATACTGAGTTCCTGCCCTTGTGCGAGGCGCTGACAGTGCGCTCGCGCAAGGAGCGCGATGGCAAGGTCCTGCTGATTGCCGACATGACGGTGGGTTACAAGGCGATCCGCGAGACCTTTACCAGCCAGGTTCTGCTCAAACCCGACGATCTTGCCATCGACGTCAAATATCTCGACGGTCCGTTCAAGTATCTCGACAACAAATGGACTTTCGTTTCCCGCGAAGAGGGCGGCTGCGAGGTGCGGTTCTTCATCGACTACGAGTTCAAGAGCAGGATGCTGGGCGCGCTGATGGGCGCCATGTTCGACCGCGCCTTCCGCATGTTCGCCGAAGCATTTGAAAAACGTGCCCGCGAAATCTATGGCGAACCCGGGGGGGCCTGAGACACGCCAGCCATCGCCGCCCGGCCGATCAGCGCTTCGAGTGCCGCGCGCACCGTGGCGGCGCGGATCATGTCGCGGCTCCAGGACGGATCCCAGCGCAATTCCACCGCGCTGGTCAGATCGCCGGGCCCCGACAGTCCCATCCACACCAGCCCCACCGGCTTTTGCGGCGACCCGCCGCCCGGACCGGCGACACCGGTTACCGATACAGCGAAATCCGCCCGCGACCGGCGGCGCGCGCCAAGCACCATTTCGGTGGCCACCTGCGCCGAGACCGCGCCGAATGCTTCAAGCGTTGTTTCGCGAACGCCCAGCATGTCCTGCTTGGCCTCGTTCGAGTAGGTGACGAAACCGCGGTCAAACACGGCGGACGAGCCTGCAATGTCGGTGATGGCGCCGGCAATCAGGCCGCCGGTACAGGATTCGGCCGTTGCCACCATCCCGCCAAAAGCCGGAAAGCTGTCGATGATCTCCTGTGCCAGACGCCGGCAATCCGCACGGATATCGTCAAGTGCCGCTGCGTCGCTCATGCCCGGTCTCCGAACACCACCGTCGCGGTGGCGATCGCGGCAATGCCTTCGCGGCGGCCGATGAAGCCGATCATCTCGTTTGTGGTTGCCTTGACCGAGCAGCGATCAAGCGAAATGCCGAGAATGCGGGCGAGGAACTGGCGCATCTCCAGCCGGTGCGGGCCGATCCTTGGCGCTTCGGCGATCAGCGAGATGTCGGCGTTCATGATCACGCCACCGGCCTCGCGCACCAGATTTGCCGCGTGGCTGAGGAAGATATGCGATGCCGCGCCGCGCCATTGCGGATCCGACGGCGGAAAATGATCGCCGATATCGCCGGCGGCACAGGTTGCCAGCAATGCGTCGGTCAGCGCATGAAGTCCGACATCGGCGTCCGAGTGTCCGTCGAGTCGCTGATCATGCGGGATTTCCACGCCGCACAAGGTGACAAAACTGCCGGCAACAAGCCGGTGCACATCATAGCCATTGCCGGTGCGGACATCAGGAAGCGCAAATGGGGTCTCGGTGATCATGGCTTTATCCTCGGCGATTGGGCCTCGCGGCGGGCGAACCCGGTTGCGGATCTGTTTAGAGCGTGCGTTAACCGGAAAAAAGCTCTTTTGCATTTTTCCTGGCCAGCACGCGAATACGCCTTGGCAAGGCCATCATGATTGTCTAAAAAAAAGGCAGAAACGAAAGTTGCGCGAAACGCATGCAAAATATTGATGATATTCTCAGGCAGCCGCTTCAGATCGGGCCGGTGACCGCGCGAAACCGGGTGTTTCTCGCGCCGTTGTCCGGTATTTCCGATTTGCCGTTCCGGCAACTGGCCTGGCGGCACGGCGCCGGACTTGTGTTCACCGAGATGGTCGCAAGCCGCGAGCTGGTGATCGACCATCCCGAATCGCATGCGCGCTTGCGTGGCGATGGCATCAAACCGCATGTGGTTCAGCTGGCCGGCCGCGAAGCCCGCTGGATGGGTGAGGCGGCGAAGATCGCTGAAGATGCAGGCGCGGCGATGATTGACATCAATATGGGCTGTCCCGCCAAGAAGGTGACCGGCGGCTACTCCGGATCGGCGCTGATGCGCGATCCCGATCATGCGCTTGATCTGATCGAGGCGACGGTCAAGGCGGTCTCGGTGCCGGTAACGCTGAAGATGCGTCTTGGCTGGGACCATGACACGCTCAATGCGCCGTTGATTGCAGCGCGTGCGCAAGCTGCGGGTGTGCGGATGATCACCATTCACGGACGCACCCGCATGCAATTCTACAAGGGTGAGGCTGACTGGGACGCCATTGCGCGCGTTCGCGACGCCATCACCGTTCCGCTGATCGCCAATGGCGACATCACCTCGCGCGCCGATATTGCCGAGTGCCTGCGCCGGTCCGGCGCTGATGCCGTGATGATCGGACGCGCGGCGCAAGGCCAGCCATGGATCTGCGGCGAACTGGCCGGCTCGCCCGATGTTCCTGTAAACCGGCAGGCGCGCCATGCGGTGGCGCTTGAGCACTACCGCTCAATGATCGCCCATTATGGCGACGATGTCGGTGTCCGCCATGCCCGCAAGCATATCGGCTGGTATCTCGAGACGCTGGCGCCACAAACACTGTCTCCACAAAAGGTCAGGATGATGACCTCAAACAGCGCTGATGACGTTTTCGAAATTTTCGCCGAAGTGCTTGAAGCCGCCGCGGCTCTGCCTTCGATGCTGGAGAGTGCCGCGTGAGTGATAAACTAGCCGATCAGGTCTCAGCCATTGATGCCGAAACAGCAGGCATGGTGCTCAATGCCATCCAGCATCCGGTGATCATGGTCGATGCCAACAGCGTGGTGTGTTTTGCCAACTGGGAAGCGGAATCGTTTTTTGCCGCCAGCGCTGCCCATCTTGGCCGCCACACGCTGGATGCGTTCATTCCGTTTGGAAGCCCGCTTCTCGAACTGATTGAACATGTGCGCGAACGCCGCGCCGGGGTCAATGAATACCGCGTCGATTTGAGTTCACCGCGTCTTGGCAGTGACAAGCTGGTTGATCTCTATGTCGCGCCTGTGGCGGGATTGCCCGGCAATGTCGTCGTGGTCTTCCAGGAACGCTCGATGGCTGACAAGATCGACCGGCAGCTGACGCACCGCGCGGCGGCGCGCTCGGTGACTGGACTGGCCTCGATGCTGGCCCATGAGATCAAGAATCCGCTGTCGGGCATTCGCGGTGCCGCGCAGCTGCTGGAAATGTCGGTGGGTGACGAGGACCGCGCCCTGGCACGGCTGATCCGTGATGAGACAGATCGCATTGTCTCGCTGGTCGACCGGATGGAAATCTTCTCCGATGAGCGGCCGGTGGACCGGGTGCCGGTCAACATCCACTCGGTGCTTGATCACGTCAAGGCGGTGGCGAAAGCCGGTTTTGCGCGCAAGATCAAGTTCGTCGAGCTTTATGATCCGTCGCTGCCTTCGGTCTATGCCAATCGGGATCAGCTGGTTCAGATCTTTCTCAATCTGGTCAAGAACGCCGCTGAATCGATCGGTGACGATCCCAATGGCGAGATTGTCCTGACCACCGCCTATCGGCCCGGCATCAAGCTGTCGGTTGCCGGAACACGGGAAAAAATCTCGCTGCCGCTCGAGTTCTGTGTGCAGGACAATGGGCCTGGCGTTCCCGCAGATCTCGTCTCGCATCTGTTTGACCCGTTCATAACAACCAAAACCAACGGATCGGGCCTTGGCCTGGCCCTGGTTGCGAAAATTGTCGGCGGCCATGGCGGCATTGTGGAATGTGACAGCCAGAGCCGCAAAACCACCTTCCGCATTCTGATGCCGGTATCGCCCGACGGCCGGCCAATAAAGCCGCTGCCGTCTTCCCAGGCCAGGGCACTGGAACAAAAGGACTGAACCGATGGGCAAAGCCACCATTCTTGTCGCCGATGATGACGCGGCAATCCGCACGGTACTCAACCAGGCCCTGACCAGGGCGGGGTATGACGTGCGCATTACCTCCAACGCCGCGACGCTCTGGCGCTGGGTGTCGGCAGGCGATGGCGACCTGGTCATCACCGATGTCATCATGCCGGATGAAAACGCCTTCGACATGCTTCCCAGAATCCGCCGGGCGCGGCCCGACCTGCCGGTGCTGGTGATGAGTGCGCAAAACACCTTCATGACCGCCATCAGGGCATCTGAAGGCGGCGCCTATGACTACCTGCCCAAGCCGTTTGACCTGACCGAGATGATCGGCACCATCGGCCGGGCGCTGGCCGAGCCACGCAAGCTTGCCGCCCAGCCCGAGGAAACAACCGAAGGCATGCCGCTGGTTGGCCGCTCCGCCGCCATGCAGGAAATCTATCGCGTGCTGGCGCGGTTGATGCAAACCGACCTGACGCTGATGATCACCGGCGAATCCGGAACCGGCAAGGAGCTGGTTGCCCGGGCGCTGCATGATTACGGCAAGCGCCGCAATGGTCCGTTTGTCGCCATCAACATGGCTGCGATTCCCCGCGACCTGATCGAATCAGAACTGTTCGGCCACGAGAAGGGCGCCTTTACCGGCGCCCAGAACAAATCCACCGGCCGCTTTGAGCAGGCCGAGGGGGGCACGCTATTTCTCGACGAGATCGGCGATATGCCGATGGACGCGCAGACCCGGCTGCTGCGCGTGTTGCAGCAGGGTGAATACACCACTGTCGGCGGACGCACTCCGATCAAGACCGATGTGCGCATTGTTGCGGCAACCAACAAGGATCTCAAGATCCTGATCAATCAGGGCCTTTTCCGGGAAGACCTCTATTACCGGCTCAATGTGGTGCCCTTGCGTCTGCCCGCACTCAGGGACCGCGCCGAGGATGTTCCAGACCTGATACGTCATTTCGTCCGCCAGGCCGTGGGCGAGGGGCTCGATGCCAAGCGGTTTGACGGCGAGGCGCTGGAACTGCTCAAGGCCTATCCATGGCCGGGCAATGTGCGCGAGCTGGAAAATGTCGTGCGTCGCGTTATGGCGCTGTATCCGCAGGATGTGATCACCCGCGAGATCATCGACAACGAGCTGAGAATTGAGTCGCCCGAGCCGCCATCCCCGCAGGGCTCGACCTCGATGGGGCCGGCGACGATCGCCCAGTCGGTGGAAGAGAACATGCGCCGCTATTTCTCCGGCTTTGGCGAGGATCTGCCGCCGTCGGGGCTGTACCAGCGGGTGTTGGAGGAAGTGGAATATCCGCTGATTCTGGCAGCACTTACGGCAACCCGGGGCAATCAGATCAAGGCCGCGGATCTGCTCGGGCTCAATCGTAACACACTGAGAAAGAAGATCCGTGAGCTCGGCGTGACAGTCTATCGATCACCACGCCCGGTCTGATGCCACCGGTTGCACACGGTGCCGCTTGACAGCTTCCGGTCCGACGTTGCATTTTCGCCACATTCTGTTGCTTGTTCGCAACGGTAGGTTCGAGCGCAATTGAGGTGGCAAGCAATAAATGGCAATCGACGCAGCGTCCGGACCGGCACATGCAGCTTTGACACCTCAGGGCCGTCAATCCCTTGCTGAGGGGGATGGTGGCCTGCGACCGGATGGTGCAGGCGCTTCGGGCGGGAGCCCGGAGAGTGGCGGCGAGCAGGGTGGTGGGATGATTGGCGCTGCCGGCCAGCGTCGCAACCTGTTTACGCTGCCAGGCATCGCACTGGTCGTCTCGGCATTTCTGAGTGCGCTGATCTCATTTGCAATCCTTCTTGGCCTGACGCCCATCGAACCGGTCGATCAGATCGTGCTCGGCGCGGTGGTGATCAACCTGGTCTTCGTCATAGGGTTGGTGACGCTGGTCTTTCTCGAAATCCGCACCCTGCTCAGGGCGCGGCGGCGGGGAAAGGCGGCGGCTAAGCTTCATATCCGCATTGTCGGACTGTTTTCGATCGTGGCGATTGTGCCGGCAATTCTGGTGGCGATTGTGGCATCGATCACATTGGATGTCGGGCTTGATCGTTGGTTCTCGATCCGCACCAAATCAATCGTCAATTCATCATTGTCCGTAGCGGAAGCCTATGTGCTTGAAAATGCGCGCTTCTTGCAGGGGCAGACGGTGTCCATGGCCAATGATCTGGACAATGCCCGGTCGCTTTACACGCTGGACCGCATCGGTTTCACCCAGTTCATGACCCGCCAGGCGATCGGCCGCGGCCTGCTGGGGGCTTTCCTCGTGCGCGAAGATGGCAGTGTCATCCTGCAAGCCGACATCGAGACCGAGCGGCCGCTTCCGGCGGTGCCCGACCAGGCACTCAAGGATGCGGTCAATGGCCAGCCGACGCTGATTCCGCCGGGTATTACCAATCTGGTTGGTGCGCTGATGCCGCTGCAGCAGATCAGCGGCACGCTTCTCTACACCGTCCGGGTGGTTGATCCCGAAGTCATGCGCTCGATGCGGCTGATGGAGGAGGCGACCCAGGAATACCAGACCCTGGAGCAGGGGCGGGCATCGCTGCAACTGGCTTTCGGCATTCTCTATCTCGGCTTTGCGCTGATCGTGCTGCTGTCGGCGATCTGGACCGCGATAGCGGTTGCCGACCGTCTGGTCCGTCCGATCCGGGTGCTGATCGGCGCATCCGATGATGTCGCCAGCGGCAATCTTGACGTCGTCGTGCCGGTGCACGCGTCCGATGGGGACGTTGGTTCGCTGGCGCAGACATTCAACAACATGATCGTGCAGATTCGAACCCAGCGCGATGAGATTCTGTCCGCAAAAGACCAGATCGATGACCGGCGCCGCTTCACGGAAGCCGTGTTGACCGGTGTGTCGGCAGGTGTTGTCGGGGTGGATCACAATGGCACCGTGACAATCGCCAACCGGTCGGCCTGCGAAATCCTCGGCGGTGGCGAGGAGGACGTGATCGGCCATCATTTCACCCAGCTGGCGCCGGAGTTTGAAACTGTTATGGCCGAAGCCTCCATGCGGCCACGCATGGCGGCAATCGCACAGGTGACACTGCACCGGAGTGGCAAGGAACGCACCCTTAACGTCAAGGTGAGCCGCGAGGAGACCCATGACGGCCTGGAATCCTTTGTCGTGACCCTCGATGACATCACCGATCTGGTGATCGCGCAGCGCTCCACGGCCTGGGCCGATGTCGCGCGCCGCATCGCCCACGAAATCAAGAATCCGTTGACACCGATCCAGCTGTCTGCAGAACGCATCCGCCGCCGTTACGGCAAGCAGATCCCCGAGGATGATCGGGCCATCTTCGACCAGTGCACCAACACCATCGTCCGTCAGGTGGAAGACATTGGCCGCATGGTGGACGAGTTTTCATCCTTTGCCCGCATGCCCAAGCCGTCCAAGGTCCGTACCGACTTGCGCGACATTCTCAAGGACGCGGCATTTCTGCGCGAGGTCAGCCGGTCGGACATTGAATTCAGGAGTGAATTTCCGGATTACCCGCTTGAGGCGGAATTTGATCCGCGGATGTTGGGGCAGGCGTTTGCCAATCTGGTCAAGAATGCCACAGAGGCGATCGATGCTGTCCCCTCCGACCAGGAGCGGTCCGGCAAGATCATTATTGTGCGCGCCGCGCTCTCACCCGACGAACGCGAATATGTTGTCGATATCATCGACAACGGGCGCGGCTTGCCGGGCGAGAACCGCCACCGCCTGCTTGAGCCCTACATGACGATGCGCGACAAGGGCACGGGTCTCGGTCTCGCCATCGTCAAGAAGATTATTGACGATCATGGCGGCACGATCCAGCTGCGCGATGCGCCGGCCGATGTCGACGAAGGCAAGGGTGCGATGATCACTGTCCGCCTCCCGGTGGACGCACATGTCAGTGACAAGCAAGAAGAACACGAAAGGGAACCGGCAGATGGCGTCTGACATTCTGGTCGTTGATGACGAAGCCGACATTCGCGAAATCGTATCGGGCATTCTGGACGATGAAGGCCATGAGACCCGGACCGCGGCGGACAGTGATTCCGCGCTTGCCGCGATTACCGACCGGGTGCCGCGCCTGATTTTTCTCGACATCTGGCTGCAGGGCAGCCGGCTCGACGGTCTGGCGCTGCTCGACGAGATCAAGGCCCGTTATCCGGAACTGCCGGTGGTGATGATTTCCGGCCACGGCAATATCGAGACCGCCGTTTCGGCGATTCAGCGCGGGGCCTATGATTTCATCGAGAAACCCTTCAAGGCCGACCGCCTCTTGCTGGTTGCCGAAAGGGCGCTTGAAACATCAAACCTCAAGCGGCAGGTGACAGAACTCAAGAAACGCTCGGGCGATCCGGTCGAACTGATCGGCACATCCGTGGCGGTTTCTCAGCTCAAGCAGTCGATCGACAAGATTGCTCCGACCAACAGCCGGGTGATGATTCTCGGACCATCCGGATCCGGCAAGGAGCTGGTGGCGCGTCTGATCCACCGCAAATCCACAAGGGCAGGCGGGCCCTTCGTCGTTCTCAATGCCGCGGCAATCACGCCCGAGCGCATGGAAGTGGCTCTTTTCGGTACCGAAAGTGCCGCCAGCCACGAGCGCAAGGTCGGCGCGCTGGAGGAGGCGCATGGCGGCATTCTGTATCTTGATGAAGTGGCCGACATGCCGCGCGGCACCCAGAGCAAGATCCTGCGGGTGCTGGTCGATCAGCAGTTCGAGCGGGTGGGAGGCACCAAACGGGTCAAGGTGGATGTGCGCATTCTCTCATCCACCGCCCGCAATCTTGAGGAGCTTATTGCCGCAGGCGAGTTCCGGGAGGACCTCTATCACCGCCTCGCAGTGGTGCCGGTCCGGGTGCCGTCGCTCAGTGAGCGGCGCGAGGATATCCCTTTCCTGGTCGACATGTTCATGCGTCAGGTCTCCGAGCAGGCCGGCATCCGAAACCGGCGGATTGGCGATGACGCGCTTGCCGTGATCCAGGCCCATACCTGGCCAGGCAACATCAGGCAGTTGCGCAACTATATGGAACGGCTGATGATTCTGGCGCGTTCCGACGGCCCGGACACGGTGATCAGCGCCAGCATGCTGCCCGACGACGTCTCCGACATGCTGCCCAAGACATCCGCTGCGGGATCAGACCACATCATGACCCTGCCTTTGCGCGAGGCGAGAGAGTTGTTCGAGCGCGATTATCTGATCGCCCAGATCAACCGGTTTGGCGGCAACATTTCCAGAACCGCCGAATTTGTGGGGATGGAACGCTCCGCCCTGCATCGCAAATTGAAATCGCTTGGCGTATAAGCAGCGCGAAGCGGTCTTGGCCGCGCAAACGGATTGGCGCTTAAGGGGTCGGCAATGAAGGTGATCATTTGCGGTGCGGGACGCGTGGGCTATGGTATCGCCGAACGCCTGGCAGCCGAGGACAACGACGTGTCGGTGATCGATACCTCGGCCACGCTGGTCCAGGCGATCCGCGACACGCTGGATGTCCGCAGCTATGTCGGCCACGGCGCGCATCCCGATGTGCTGGCCCAGGCCGGCGCCGATCAGGCCGACATGATCATTGCGGTGACGCTGTACGACGAGATCAACATGGTGGCCTGCCAGGTGGCGCACTCGATCTTCAACGTGCCGACCAAGATCGCCCGCATCCGCGCCCAGTCCTATCTGAAATCGCACTGGGCCGACCTGTTTTCCCGCGACCACATGCCGATCGACGTCATCATCTCGCCGGAAGTCGAGGTTGGCCAGATGGTGCTGCGCCGGATTGCGCTGCCCGGCGCCACCGATGCGGTCCGTTTTGCCGACGACAAGGTGGCGATGGTCGCCATCGAATGTCTCGAGGATTGCCCGGTGGTCAACACGCCGCTGGTGCAGCTCTCCGAGTTGTTTCCCGACCTTCTCGCCACCGTGGTGGGCGTGTGGCGCAACGAGAAGCTGTTCGTGCCGCATTCGTCGGACCAGCTCGAGACCGGCGACCTGGCCTATGTGGTGTGTGACAAGGATCATGTCCGCCGCACGCTCGGCCTGTTTGGCCATGAAGAGCAGGAAGCCGGCCGCATTGTCATCTCCGGCGGCGGCAATATCGGCTATTATGTCGCCGCGGCAATCGAGGAGCGGCAGCCCAAGACCAAGGTGAAGATCATCGAGGCGGACCGCGGCCGTGCCGTCTCCATCGCCGATTCGCTCTCCCGCACGGTGGTGCTCAACGGATCATCGCTGGATCAGAACATTCTGGTGGAGGCCGACATCCAGAACGCCGACCTGATGGTCGCACTGACCAATGATGATCAGGTCAATATTCTCTCATCGGTGATGGCCAAGCGGCTCGGCTGCAAGGCCAATCTGGCCCTGATCAACAACCCGTCCTACCAGTCCTTCACCAAGACGCTGGGGATCGACGCCCATATCAACCCGCGCGCCGTGACCATCTCGAAAATTCTTCAGCATGTGCGCCGCGGCCGTATTCGTGCGGTCTATTCGGTTCAGAAGGGCGCGGCAGAAGTCATTGAGGCGGAAGCGCTGGACACTTCGCCGCTTGTTGGAAAGCCGTTGCGCAACCTGGATCTGCCCGATGGCGTGCGCATTGGCGCGATCTACCGCGACAAGCAGGTGCTGCGTCCAGATGGATCGGTCAAGATCAAGGCGAAGGATCGGGTGGTGATGTTCTCGGCCGTCGAATCCGTGCGCCATGTGGAACAGATGTTCCGCGTCAGCCTGGAGTTTTTCTGAGCCCATGCTCGGCATCCTGCACGTTCTGGCAGTTGCAGTTGCGGGGCTTTTCGCGCTGATCGTCCCTGCCGTGCTGTTTGCCATTGCAGACGGCATGCGCGATCTGGCGCTGTCTATGCTGCTGGTCGGTTCGCTCGGCGTGTTCGCGGCGCTGATGGTTCTGGGCTCGATTTCGGGCTTTCAGAGACGGCTGGGCAGGGCGTCCGGATATGTGGCGCTGGTGGCGATGTGGGTTCTGGTTCCAATGATCGCCGCGGTGTCGTTCAAAACGCTGGCCGGATTGAGCTGGATTGATGCCTGGTTCGAGGCGGTGTCCGCGCTGACCACCTCCGGGGCCACGCTGCTGTCGCGCGAAACCGCCCCGCAGGCCATTCTGTTCTGGCGCGCCTCGATAGAGTGGTATGGCGGTTTCCTGACGCTGCTGTCGATCATCCATGTCCTGGCGCCCAGCGGATTTGGCGGATTGCCGGCCGGGGATCGCCGGATTATCACCGGAAATGCCAGCAACATGACCATTGATCTGGGTGAATTCCGGCAGGTGTTTGGCCAGTACATCCTCATCACCTTCATCATCTTCATCGGGCTGATGCTGGCCGGTGTGAATGGACCCTATTCGGCCATGCTGTCGATGGTCGTGATCGCCACGGGCGGTTTCCTGCCGTTCGAGGGAGCACTGGAAAACCATGCCGGGCCGATGGCGCAGCTGGTTCTCTCATTGGGTTTGCTGCTCGGGACAATCAGCGTTTTCTGGCGCCGGCGGCTGTTGCGCGCGCCAAAGCAATTTTTGACCGGCAACCCGGAAATCGTGCTGGTTTTTGCCGTGATCTTGCTGGTCGCCGTGCTTTATGCCGCCCGTTTGTCGGCTGTATCAGGCGGGGCCGCTCTGGGACCCATCTTCATTGAGAGCCTGCTCGCCTCATCCTCGCTCGTCGCCACCAGCGGCATAGAGAGCCGGCCCGGCGTCATTGCGCTGTGGCCCGATCTCGTCGTGTTGATGATCGTGCTGGTGGGCGGCGGTATTTATTCGACAACCGGCGGCTTCAAGATCTACCGGATCGTCGCAATGGCGGTGCATTCCGCCCGTGAACTCAATCAGCTGATCTACCCGAGCAGCGTCACCAACCTGCGCTTTGGCCGGCAGATTATCGATGAGAAAAGCATGCAGGCGATCTGGACCTATTTTTCGCTTTCGCTGTTGATCGTCGCATTCGGCGCGATGGCGCTGACGCTTGAAGCCACTGATTTTGAAGGCGGTATCACCATGGCGATCGCGTTCTTTTCCAATGCCGGGCCGGTCTACGAGGCGCTGATTCCGCCGTCCTACGTCACGGAACCGGCAAATCAGGTGTGGCCGCAATTCCAGGCCATGCCGGTGTCAGCCAAGATAACCGCCGTTGTGATCATGACGCTGGGCCGGATGGAAGTCATGATCGTGTTTGCAGTCCTGAATGTCCGCTACTGGATGAGCCGCTAGAATCGGCTTCGCTCGGGGGGCATGGGTCTGCCGGCTGCTGCGGATGCCGGAGAGCCACAGGCGGGTGATGGCGAAATCCATCCACCATTGCGCGACCGCGAAACCGGCGGCGTAAACTGCACCCGCGAAAACAAGTGTTTACAAAACACCGCAACAATGGTCTTCTGCAGTTTGTTCGGACAAGCGAATATCTGTCAGCGGCAAGACTACCATATCTGTCGGTCAGAGGGAGTGGGAATGTCCGGGACTTGACGTAACGCAAGCCATTGGAGCTGCGTTGCGCCTTTTTCCATGCTGAGGAAGGCGCAGTCATCAAAGTTGGACATGTGCGGTAATGACCTGCTACTAGCGGGCAAGAAAAAGACGGATAAAAGGCGCAATGGCGGAGCGTTCACAGAACCTGCAGGATCTCTTTCTCAATACGGTTCGGAAACAGAAAATCTCCCTGACGATCTTCTTGATCAACGGGGTCAAATTGACGGGTGTGGTTACATCCTTCGACAATTTCTGTGTCCTGTTGAGACGCGATGGACATTCGCAGCTTGTCTACAAGCACGCGATCTCGACCATCATGCCGAGCCAGCCTGTGCAGATGTTTGAAAATGAGGACGCCACAACCGGCGCCTGACAGGACAACGAAAATCGAAACTGTAGATAGCTCAGGCAATTTTTCCGACCCGGACAGCAAGTCCGGCGTCATGCGGGCCATTGTGCTCGTGCCCACCTTGCGCACACGAAATGCAGCACCCGGAAGCGGCGAGGCCGACAAGCGCCCTGACGCCAACCGTCTGGCGGAAGCCGTCGGTCTGGCCGGCGCCATCGATCTCGAAGTTGCCGAAGCGCTGATCGTACCGGTGTCAGCACCTCGCCCCTCGACCCTGTTCGGCAAGGGCAAGATGCTGGAAATCAAGGCGATGATTGATTCGACCGATTCCCATCTGGTGATCGTCGACCATCCGCTGACGCCGGTGCAGCAGCGGAACATGGAAACCGAGTGGGGCGTCAAGGTGATCGACCGCACCGGTCTCATTCTCGAGATCTTCGGCCGCCGCGCCTCCACCAAGGAAGGCGTGCTGCAGGTCGAGCTGGCCCATCTCAACTACCAGAAGGGACGGCTGGTGCGCAGCTGGACCCACCTTGAACGCCAGCGCGGCGGCGGCGGCTTCATGGGCGGCCCGGGTGAAACCCAGATCGAGGCCGACCGGCGTCTTTTGCAGGAACGCATCATCAAGCTCGAACGCGAACTTGAGCAGGTCCGCCGCACACGGCAATTGCACCGCGCCAAGCGCAAGAAGGTGCCGCATCCGATCGTGGCGCTTGTCGGCTACACCAATGCCGGCAAATCGACGCTGTTCAACCGCATCACCGGCGCCGAAGTGATGGCCGAGGACATGCTGTTTGCCACGCTGGATCCGACGCTCAGGCGGATGAAACTGCCGCATGGCGCGACGGTTATCCTGTCCGACACAGTTGGATTCATTTCCAATCTTCCCACCCATCTGGTCGCAGCCTTCCGGGCGACGCTTGAAGAAGTGGTCGAGGCCGATCTGATCCTGCACGTGCGTGACATGGCCGATCCCGACCGGAGTTCCCAGGCTGCCGATGTGGAGGCGATCCTCAACAGTCTCGGCGTTGGCGAGATCGAACCGCGGCGCATGCTCGAGGTCTGGAACAAGGTCGATCTGCTCGATCCGGAGGCCGCCGAATCGCTCCGCGCGCGTGCCGCATCCGGGGAGGCCATCGTCGTCTCCGCGCTCAAAGGCGAGGGTGTCGACGCTCTGCTCAGCGCGGTTGAGGAAAGAATTTCCGGCAAGCTGACCACGCGCACGATTCTGCTCACGGCGCAGCAATTGCCGGTGATGTCATGGATTTACGAACGCGGCCGGGTAAAGAGCCGGGTCGATCATGAAGATGGATCTGTGGAACTCACCGCCGAATTCACCGCGTCGGACAATCTCGATCTCGACCGTCAACTGGGCTTGGGTCCGAAGCCGGAAGACGATTTCTAGCGCCGGGATTCAGATGTATTCAGCCGCCGATACGGCTTCATAATCGGTCTGCCGCGCCTTCGGATCCGTTACGATCCAATCTTGTGATGCATCGCGTAGACTGTCTCCTCCTGCGCCATGCCGTCATTTGCCACAGCGTGCTCGACAAAGGTCGGCAGGCCGGCAGGGATGACGGTGTCCGAGCGCGCAACGCCCAGGAAAATGTGCTTTGACGCGGCCGGGTCGATCGGAAACCAGCAAGGGTCATCAAAGGTCCCGGCATAGATGCCGACCGCACCGGGAAACCGCTCGAAGCTGAGCCAGAGCTTGGTGCCGCAATCGCTGCAGAAATGGACATGAACAACTTGTCCCGAGCCCTCGGAGATCTGGTCGAAGATCTTGGGCGTCCCCTTCACTGTGACGAAATCTCTATCGTCGAAGATCGGCTCAACCATATAGGCCGAGCCTGTTGCCTTTTGACAGAACCGGCAGTGACAGACGGTCACCCGCTTCGGCTGATCGAGAGTTGCAAAGCGAACACGGCCGCAAAGACATCCACCTTCGTTTCTCGTCATAGACCGTCCTCCCTCTGATTTGGCACCATCATGGCCGCAACCAGCGCAAAAGGGAAACGGCAAAGCAATCTACAGCGTCAGAAACACGGCAATACCGGGATTATGCGCCCAGCAGAGGCCGGTCGCGTCGGATTGCCGGCCGGAGCCAGCCCTAAAGCACGTTGCAGTGAATCCTATTCAATCAACGTTCTTTAAGTTGTTGTTTTCGCGCGTGTTTTATTCCGAAAACCGGTTCCGACTTTTCGGAGCACTGTTTAGACAGACGACTTCGCCGCCTGCCACAGCGCTTCCATCTCTTCGAGCGTCGCGTCTTCGGGCGTCTTGCCCGATTTCGCCAGCCCTGCTTCCACAAGGGCAAAGCGGGTGCGGAACTTGGTGTTGGTTGAGCGCAGCGCGTCTTCCGGATCCGCCTTGAGATGCCGGGCCAGATTGGCGACGGCGAAGATCACGTCGCCCAGCTCGTCTGAAGCCTTGTCGCTCCGGCCGCTTGCAATCTCGGCCCTGAGTTCGCCGATCTCTTCCTCGATCTTGTCGAGAACCGGACCTGCGGCCCCCCAGTCAAACCCCACCTGCGAAGCCGCCTGCTGAAGTTTCAGCGCCTCCATCAGCGCGGGCAGGGCGCGCGGTACTTCGGTCAGTTGCCCCGGCGTCTCAACCTCCGCAAGGCCCCGGGCCGCACGCCGTTCCCGCCGTTCGCGCTTTTCCTCTTCCTTGATCTTGGCCCATTGCGCCTTGACCCTGTCGGGCGTATCGGCCTCCGAGCGCTCGAAGACATGCGGATGCCGGCGGATCATCTTGCGGGTGATCGCCTCGACCACGTCTTCAAATGAGAACAGGTCCTTTTCCTCGGCCATGCGGGCATGAAACACCACCTGCAAGAGCAGATCGCCGAGCTCGTCGCACAGATCCTCGGGATCATTGCGCTCGATCGCGTCGGCCACCTCATAGGCCTCCTCGATCGTGTAGGGCTTGATCGTGGAGAAATCCTGCTTGATGTCCCAAGGACACCCGGTCTCGGGATGCCGCAGTGCCGCCATGATCTCGATAAGGCCGGAGATGTTGCGTGATGGTTTCATGGCATCAGCATAACTGAGCGGCTGAACGCCCGCGACTGTTGAGCCCCGGGCGCTCATGTTGTCCACAGCTCAGTCATCAATTTGCCGGAGGTGCCGCATCAATCTGCACGGACTTGCGCTGTTCCTGTGGTGTAAATCGCGCTGGTTCATGGGCCAACTACGAGCCCGGCAGGCCAGCAACCATGGGGACCTTTTCAAGGGCGCTGTCCCAGTCCGCGCGGCTGTCGCCGCAGATATGCGCTTCGGGTCGAATGCCGACCGCATCGTCAAGACTGCCTGCAGGAACCACCAGCAGCCCGGTTTCGTCATCGGCACAGGGCAGTGCGGAGCCGCATTCCGTGCAGAAACACTTCCGGTGCCGCGTACCGGGGAGCAGGAAAGTCCTTGCCAGCTCATGACCGGACAGCCATTCGACCGTGGCAGTTGTCGAGAACAGATTTGCCGCATGGGCAGATCCTGTATCCTTTCGGCAGCGCCGGCAGTGGCAGAGGAAAAAGTTCTCAAATTTGCCCATGATCTGAAATCGGACAGCGCCGCAAAGGCACGAGCCGGAAGTGGAATTTGTCATAATAATTGTGTCCCCGGTTGAAAATGACTTGGCTTTTCAATTGCCAATGACCGGCCCAGACGCTGAGTTTGAAAGCTTCAATTCAGCGGAATGGCGTTGTCGTCCTTGCTCGCCTGGTAGGCCTCCGACAGATCAGCATAGCGGTCGCGGATGCGTTGCGCCTGTTCGAGCAACGGTTGGGCTTCGGCGTCGGGCAATTTCGCCATGATGTCGAAGATGCCGCGCCCGTGCCAGAAGGCATTGTCATGGTTGTACCCGCCCGGCTCCAGCCCGAAGACTTCCTTGAGCATCTTGAGGTCATGTGGAATGGCAAAGCTGTCGCGCGAATCCTGGTGACTGAAGAAATAGAAGAAATTGTCGAATCCACCCCACGCAATCGCCGACATGCACATGGTGCACGGTTCGTGGGTGGACAGGAAAATCATGTCCTTTGTGGATTCGCTTTTGGCGGCAGGGGTCTCGTAAAAGCACTTGAGAAGATGCACTTCGCCGTGCCACAGCGGATTCTCGGTCTCGTTGTTGGTCTGAGCCATGACCAGTGACAGGTCCGCTTTGCGCAACAGCGCCGCGCCAAAAATCTTGTTGCCCTCTGCCACGCCTTTTCCGGTCAGCGGCAGGATGTCGTGTTCCATGACATTCAGCAGTCTGCGGACCAGATCCGCATTTTCCTTGATCTCCATGTGTGGTTCCGTTGGGTTCGTCCGACCGCATGAGCGCCGAAGCATCGCGGTTACCCATTCTCCATAACCGGATTTAAGGGGTAAAAGAATATCTGTTCGCGCCAATTGGCACATGTTTGTTCCTTCATTTGTTTCGCCGATTTCCTGAAAATGGCTCCAACTCAGGAGTTTGATGGATATGGCGACGCGAACATCGCAATTGACAACATTCCCCGCCTTCATGCGGGTCGACGCGAAAAAAGTGGCGATCTTCGGCAATGGCGCCGAAGCTGCTGCAAAGGCGCGTCTGGTCGCCAACACCACCGCCGAAATTTCCGTCTATGCGGATGCGCCGGACGCCGAGCTGATCGACAGCCTGGCGAAGCTCGCCGTTGAGCCGATCCGCGAGCGGTATTCTGCCGAACAGATGGAAGGCGCAACCCTGGTATTTGCCGCCACCGGTGACGCCGCGCAGGATCGTGCTATCGTGGCCGAAGCCCGCAGCCGGCGGATCCCGGCCAATGCCGTTGATCAGCCTGATTATTGCGATTTTCTGACCCCGGCGCTGGTCAACCGTGCTCCCGTGGCGATTGCCATTGGCACCGAGGGCGCGGGCCCCGTTTTGGCCCAGATGATCCGTGCCCGCGTCGACCAGATGCTGTCTCCATCACTTGGCACTCTGGCCCGTCTGGCTCAGGACTACCGCGTTGCCGTCGACAGACTGCTTCCGCGCGGTGTGGCGCGACGTCGCTTCTGGCGCCGCTTCTTCGAGGCTGATGTCGCCACCCATGTCGACAATGGCGATGTGTCGCTGGCACGCCGCGCCGCCACCCGCATGCTGCGCGGACGTGAACCGGTGCCGGGCCACATCTGGCTGGTCGGCGCAGGCCCCGGAGCCGAGGATCTGCTGACGCTGCGGGCGCAGCGTGCGATGATGGAAGCCGATGCAATCGTTTATGACGCGCTGGTGCCCGAAACCGTGGTGGCGCTCGGGCGCCGGGATGCGGAACGCTTTTCCGTCGGCAAGCGCAAAGGCTGCCATTCCAAGAGCCAGACCGACATCAATGAGCTGCTGATCCGGCTTGGTCGCGAAGGCAAGCGCGTGGTCAGGCTCAAATCCGGCGATCCGCTGATTTTCGGCCGGGCAGGTGAGGAAATGGCGGCCCTCAGGGATGCCGGGGTCTCGTTCGAGATCGTTCCGGGCATCACATCGGCCTTTGCCGCGGCCGCCGATTTCGAGCTGCCGCTGACCCTGCGCGGTGTCGCCTCGTCGCTGGTGTTCACCACCGGCCACGATCTGACCGGTGCGGCGCTGCCGGACTGGGCGCGGCTCGCCGTTTCCGGCGCAACACTTTGCGTCTATATGGGGCGCACGGTGGCTGCCAGCGTCGCCACACGCTTGATCGAGGCCGGTTTGCCCGCCGACATGACGGTGGCAATCGTTGAAAATGCCTCGCGTGTCGATCGCCGCCTGTTCCACGGCACTTTGGCCGACCTTCCCGCGCTGGAGCACCGCACCGAGCTTGCCGGCCCGGTGATGGTGGTCATCGGCGATGCTGTCGCGGGCGCCAATTTCGAATACTCCACACCCATTGCAGCCGGTCAGCAGGCTGTTGCCGGCGCAACGCAAACCCAAGCCGCCTGAGGAGGCCACGATGAAAACCACTGTGACCAGGACCAAGGTTCTCACCGCAAACCGCCTGACAGACGGTATCGCCGTATGGCTCGGCGCCAATGGCGAATGGACCACTTCGCTCAAGGACGCCTTTCTGGCGCGCCATGAGGATGCGGTTGCCGCCATCGAAGCGGCCGGCCAGCAGGCGCTCGACGACAATCGCGTCGTCGACGTCAATGTCATCGAGATCGAGGAAACCGCAAGCGGTCCGCGTCCCTACCGTTTGCGTGAGCGCATCCGAGCCGATGGCCCGACAATCGATTACGCGCCGGCATTCACCGCCGGTGTTTCCCAAGCCGCCTGAGGACTGATCCATGTACCGTTACGATGAATTCGACCATGCCTTCGTGGCCGCGCGCGTCAGCCAGTTCAGCGACCAGGTCGAACGGCGGATGTCCGGCGAGATCTCCGAGGATGCGTTCAAGCCGCTCCGGCTGATGAACGGCGTCTATCTGCAGCTGCATGCCTATATGCTGCGTGTCGCGGTGCCTTACGGCACGCTCGACAGCCGCCAGATGCGCAAGCTTGCCCACATCGCCCGCACCTATGACCGCGGCTACGGGCATTTCACCACGCGGCAGAACATTCAGTACAACTGGCCCAAGCTGTCCGACATTCCGGCGATCCTGAAGGAGCTGGCCGAAGTCGAGATGCACGCGATCCAGACCTCGGGCAATTGCATCCGCAATGTCACCGCCGACCATTTCGCCGGTGCCGCTGCCGACGAGGTTGCCGACCCGCGCCCCTATGCCGAGATCTTGCGGCAATGGTCGTCGGTGCATCCGGAATTCTCGTTCCTGCCGCGCAAGTTCAAGATTGCGGTGACCGCGTCTGATCGTGACCGCGCGGCAATACAGGTTCATGACATCGGTCTGCAGCTGAAGAAGAACGACAAGGGTGAGCTCGGCTTTGCCGTCTGGATCGGCGGCGGGCAGGGGCGTACACCGATTTTGGCCAAGAAGGTCAAGGACTTCCTCCCCGAGGAAGATCTGCTGTCCTACACCACTGCGATCATGCGGGTGTACAATCTGCACGGCCGCCGCGACAACAAGTACAAGGCGCGGATCAAGATCCTGGTGCATGAAACCGGCGTCGAAAAGCTCAGCCAGGAAATCGAGGCGGAATGGGCCCATCTCAAGGATGGCCAACTCAAGCTGCCCGAGGCCGACATTGCCGCGATCAATGCCTATTTCGCGCCGCCGAAGCTCGGCGACCGTGCCGAAGGCTGGGGCGAACTGGCTGCCTGGAAGAAATCCGATCCGGGCTTTGCCGACTGGGTTGGCCGCAATGTCGCGCCGCACCAGCATCCCGATTACGGCATGGTGACAATCTCGCTCAAGCCCATCGGCGGCATTCCCGGCGACGCGACCGCCGACCAGATGGATGCGGTGGCGCGTCTCGCCGAGGAATTCGGCCATGACGAGATCCGGGTGACGCATGAGCAGAACCTGGTGCTGCCGCATGTGGCGCTGGCCGATCTCGAACCGCTCTACCGGGCGCTGCTGGCGGATGGTCTTGCGACGGCCAATGCCGGCCTGATCACCGACATCATCGCCTGCCCGGGACTGGATTATTGCGCCTTGGCAAACGCCCGCTCGATCCCGGTGGCGCAGGAGATCTCCAACCGTTTTGGCGATCCTGCCCGGCAGGCCGATATCGGTGATCTGAAGATCAAGATCTCGGGCTGCATCAATGCCTGCGGCCACCACCATGTCGGCCATATCGGCATCCTCGGCGTCGAGAAGAAGGGGGAAGAGCTCTATCAGATCTCGCTCGGCGGATCGGGGGACGAGAATGCCTCGATCGGCCAGATCACCGGCCGCGGTTTCGGCCCGGACCAGATCACCGACGCCATCGAGACCATTGTCGATACCTATCTGAGAGAGCGCAGCAGTGCCGATGAGCCCTTCATCGCGTGCTATCGCCGGATTGGCGCCGATCCTTTCAAGGCTGCGCTTTACGGCAGCGAAGTTGAAGCGGCCTGAAAACAGGCCTGGAGAAACTGATGACTGTCATTTGGACACAAAGCGGGATCGTCGAAAATGATCCCTGGATTTCCGCCGGGCCGGAAGATGCGCCCAAGCTGCTGCCGCTGGCCGAAGCTCTGGAGCATGCGCAGGACAATGCGCCATTTGGCGTGGTGTTGCAGCCCGCTGACGACGTGCGCACACTGGCGCCGATCCTCGACCGTGTGGCTATCGTCGCGCTGACCTTCCCGGCCTTCAGCGATGGCCGGGCGTTTTCGCAAGCCATGTTGTTGCGCGAACGCCTGGGCTACCAGGGTGAGATGCGCGCCGTCGGTACCGTTCTTCTCGATCAGGTGCCGTTGATGCTGCGGACGGGCTTTGACAGTTTTGAAGTGGATCACGCTCCGACGATCAAGCGGCTGGTGGAAAAGCGCCTGCCGGGCATTGATCTGCATTACCAGCCGGCGGCTGATCAGACGGACGCCGGACCAGGCTACAGCTGGCGCCGTACGGCCATCTTGAACGGCTGAACGGGGAGAAAGCCATGCAAATCCATGTGACCGATCAGGACGGAATCCGCCATACGCTGGAAGCGCTTGAAGGATTCCGGGTGATGGAGATCATTCGCGACTGGGGACTCGACATCAAGGCCGAATGCGGCGGCGCCTGCGCCTGCGCCACCTGCCATGTCCATGTGGGCAATGAGTGGACCGGCAAGCTGTTTCCGATCGAGGCCGAAGAAGAGGACATGCTCGACCAGGCCTTTGACGTGCGCGACAACTCGCGGCTCTCCTGCCAGTTGCTGATGACCGAAGAGCTCGACGGTCTGGAAGTGACCCTGGCGCCCGGAACCGAAGCCAAGGACCGCGCAGCAGCCTGAACGTCTCGGTTTCAACACTGTTTGAGACGGCCGACATGCTGCGCGATGGCATAGTCTCCGAGTGGCCCGCCATGCCCAAGATGAAACCGCACGGCACCCCTCGAAAGCAATTCTTCGAGTGATCCGGCGGCGGTCCGCGGATCTTCCTCGAACGGCGGTCGCTCGGGCCGGCCCCGCAAAGCGATGCCGCCGAGCAGAATGCCGGAAGCAGCGAGATCGCCAGCCAGCACATCTCCTGACGGCAACAGCAGCGACACCGATCCCGGCGTGTGGCCCGGCGTATGCAGGACTGTTCCGTCAAGCCCGAGCGTCGCCAGATCGAAAATTCGGCGTTCCATCAAAATGTCGGCTGACACCGGCGGGAACGGCCGCTCGATTGCACCGGTCAAGCGAAACAGCTGTCCGAAAAACCGTGTCGGGCGCAGGATTAGCTTTTCGCCCAAGCAGTAAGGTGTTTCGCTTGCGTGATAGAGGACCGGCGCGCCGGTCAGACTGCGAATATTGGCTGCCGATCCCGCGTGATCAATATGGCCGTGGGTCAGAATGATGAGCTTGACGTCCCGCCATACCAGCCCTTCGGCTTTCAGAGCCCCTGCGATCGCACGTTCCGAACCGGGCAAGCCGGTGTCGACGAGAATGGCGCCACCGGGTCCGGTGACAAGAAATGCGTTGAGCATACCCCAGGGCAGGATGGGAATGGTTTTAATCGTGAACTGCATGGCGAGACCTCCGGTGGCTGGCGTTAAAACCGTCCGGCACCTTCTCTCTGGCCAGCCGCTGGATTACAATTGGGCACAATTTTGATACCGGTTGCGGCTGACGCCGGCGAACCGGCCGGTCTTCGAAAGCCTGGAGGGATTGACCCGTGGATGTGATGGAAACCCGGCCCTGGCGTGGTAGCAGCGATGATGACTGCCCGCTCTCCGATACACTGCGGCTGCTCGGCGGCAAGCACACCACCACGATTCTGCATTGTCTCGTCGATGGTGATCTTCACTTCCTCGAACTTGGTCGCGCTTTGCCCAATGTGAGCCGAAAAGTGCTGACAGCGGAACTTCGCGCGCTGATCGAGGGACAGATCATTGTCAGGACGGAGGAAGGCGATACGCTCGGCCGCGTGCGCTACGGACTTTCACAGCGAGGCCGCGATCTCGGAGAGATCCTGGGACAACTCTATGACTGGGCCATCGATGGGGGCGGGTATGAGCGCGCGAAACGGTGGAGCAACTGCAGTGCCTCCGGGCAGCCAGAAGGCAAGCCGACAGTAGCCTGAAGGCACTCGCGTGCCATCGCAATTCCGACATTGCAGCGTCGTTGATCTGCTTGCACCTTATGGGCGCAGCATGCGACTTTATCGGTCATGATCGACAAGCTCGAATTCTTCATTGTGCTGGCGCGGGAGCGCCACTTCGGCCGCGCCGCCGAGCTGTGCGGCGTCACCCAGCCGACCCTGTCGGCCTCGCTCAAGCAGCTTGAAGACCAGCTTGGTGTGACGCTTGTGCAGCGCGGATCGCGGTTTCAGGGGCTGACACCTGAAGGTCAGCGGGTGCTGGAATGGGCGCGGCGCATTGTCGGCGATTCCCGCACCATGCGCGAAGAGATGAAGGCCGCCCGCAAGGGCCTGTCGGGACATGCGCGCATCGCCGTCATCCCCACTGCCACCTACATGCTCACCGATCTGACTGTCGCATTTACCGAAAAGCACCCGGCGGTGACGCTGTCGGTGACATCCTGCACCAGCTATCAGGTGCTCTCGCAGCTTGAGAATTTCGATATCGATGTTGGCATCAGCTATCTTGAGAACGAGCCAACCGGCCGCGTCGCCACCGTGCCGCTCTATGCCGAGCGCTATCAGTTGATCACCTCCGTCGGTCAGCAATATTCCGGGCGTGAGGAAGTGACCTGGGCGGAAGTCGCCACCCTGCCGCTGTGTCTGCTGACACCCGATATGCAGAACCGCCGGATCATCAATCAGCACCTTGCCGAGGCCGGTGCAACGGCCAAACCGACGCTTGAATCGAACTCGATGATCGTGCTGTTCTCCCATATCCGGACCGGAAAATGGGCCTCGATCATGCCGGTCAATCTGGCCGAGACTCTCGGCTTTGGCGGCGGCATCAGGTCGATCCCGATCGTCGAACCCGATGCGCATCACATTGTCGGAATGATCGCCGCCCCGCGCGAGCCGCACACGCCGATCGTCTCGGCCTTGCTGCATGAGGCGCGGGTCTTCGCCAAGGCGCTCTCCGGTCGATAGATTTTTTCTATCGCACAACGAATATGCTGTCTTGATTGAAGGGCTTGTTAAAGGCGAAGTGGGTATTCTGCCACGTCGTCGGAGGGTTTTGGCATGGAATCACGCAGCGCTGATGTAGAAATCGCATCGAAAACCGAGGCGATTGTCGCACGGCTGAAGCCGCTCGAAGGGCCGTTGCTGCCGATACTGCATGATATCCAGGCGGAATTTGGCTATGTGCCCCAGGCAGCACTTCCGGTCATCGCAAACGGCCTGAACCTGTCACGGGCCGAAGTCCACGGGGTTGTCAGCTTCTATCATGACTATCGCGAAGCGCCTGCGGGCCGCCACGTCATCAAGATGTGCCGCGCCGAAGCCTGCCAGTCGATGGGCGGGGACGAGCTGGCGGACCGGCTTCTCGGACTTCTCGGACTGGATTGGCACGGCACAAATGCAAAACGCTCGGTGACCATAGAGCCTGTCTATTGCCTTGGACTGTGCGCCTGTGCGCCGGCGGCGATGGTCGATGGGGAAGTTATTGGCCGGCTTGACGCCAAGATGGTCGATCAGCTGGCAAAGGCGGTGCAGGCATGAGCGTGAAGATCTACATTCCCTGCGATTCCGGAGCCGTGGCGCTTGGCGCGGACAGGCTGGCCATTAAGATGGCGCAAGCCATCAAGTCGGGCGACTTGGATGCCGAGATTGTTCGCAACGGTTCGCGCGGGCTTTACTGGCTTGAGCCGATGGTTGAAGTCGAGACCAGAGCGGGCAGGGTGGCCTATGGGCCGGTCAAGCCATCCGATGTCGACAGTCTGCTCGAAGCTGGACTGCTGGACGGCGGCGAACATGCGCTGAGCCTTGGCCTTACCGAAGACCTGCCGTTCCTCAAGCGTCAGACACGGCTTACCTTTGCCCGTTGCGGCATAACCGACCCGCTCTCGCTGGAGGACTACCGCAACAATGGCGGCTTGGCCGGATTGACCAATGCCGTTGCCATGAAGCCCGAAGCCATTGTTGCGCAGGTCACGGAATCCGGTCTGCGCGGCCGTGGCGGCGCAGGCTTTCCGACCGGGATCAAATGGAACACAGTGCTTCAGGCGCAAGGCGCGCAGAAATACATCGTCTGCAACGCTGACGAGGGCGATTCCGGCACATTTGCCGACCGCATGATCATGGAGGGCGACCCCTTTGTGGTGATTGAAGGCATGATCATCGCCGGCATCGCCACCGGCGCGACCAGGGGCTATGTCTATCTCCGCTCCGAATATCCGCATGCCATAAGGGTGATGAACCGGGCGGTCGAAATCGCCCGCGAGGCCGGAATTCTCGGCGCTGAGGTGCTTGGTTCCCCTCACACCTTTGATATGGAAATCCGTGTCGGCGCCGGCGCCTATGTCTGCGGCGAGGAAACAGCGCTGCTCGAAAGCCTGGAAGGCCGCCGCGGCGTCGTTCGTGCCAAGCCGCCGCTGCCCGCCCACAAGGGTTTCCTCGGTCGCCCGACGGTGATCAACAATGTGATTTCGCTCGCCTCGGTGCCGATCATCATGGACAAGGGCGCAGACTATTACCGCGATTTCGGCATGGGCCGCTCGCGCGGCACGATTCCGGTCCAGATCGCCGGCAACGTCAAGCATGGCGGGCTGTTCGAAGCCGCCTTCGGCATGACGCTGGGCGAGCTGATTGACGACATCGCCGGTGGAACCGCGACCGGGCGTCCGGTCAAGGCGGTCCAGGTCGGCGGGCCGCTGGGCGCCTATTTCCCGCGCGAGCTGTTCGACACGCCGTTTGACTACGAAGCCTTCGCCGGCAAGGACGGGCTGATCGGCCATGCCGGGATCGTGGTGTTTGACGACACCGCAGACATGCTCAAACAGGCGCGGTTTGCCTTTGAGTTCTGCGCGGTGGAAAGTTGCGGCAAGTGCACGCCCTGCCGCATCGGCTCGACCCGTGGCGTCGAGGTTGCCGACAAGCTCCGCGCCGGAATCGAGCCGGAAAGCCAGATCACATTGATGACAGATCTCTGCAATACAATGAAATTCGGCTCGCTGTGTGCGCTTGGCGGCTTCACGCCGTATCCGGTGATGAGCGCGCTCACACATTTCCCGGAGGATTTTCGTCCGGGCACCACCATGACAGGGTCCATGACCCAGGCTGCGGAGTGAACAAGATGGCGTTGATCCAGGAAATCGATTACGGCACCCCGGCCTCCACGGCTGAAAAGACGGTCCGCCTCGTCATTGACGGCACCACAATCGAAGTGCCCGAAGGCACATCGGTGATGCGCGCCTCGATGGAAGCCGGCATCAAGGTCCCGAAGCTCTGCGCCACCGACATGGTCGACGCCTTCGGTTCCTGCCGGCTCTGCCTGGTTGAGATCGAGGGCCGCAACGGCACACCGGCCTCCTGCACAACGCCGGTCAGCGAGGGCATGGTGGTCCACACCCAGACCGGGCGGCTCAAGGATATCCGCCGCGGCGTGATGGAACTCTACATCTCCGACCATCCGCTCGATTGCCTGACCTGTGCCGCCAATGGCGATTGCGAGCTGCAGGACATGGCCGGCGCCGTCGGCCTGCGCGATGTGCGCTATGGCTATGACGGCGAAAACCATGTCAAAACGCGGCAGAACGGTGAAGCCAATCCGCGCTACATGGCCAAGGACGAGAGCAACCCCTATTTCACCTATGATCCGGCGAAATGCATAGTCTGTTCGCGCTGCGTCCGCGCCTGCGAGGAAGTGCAGGGCACCTTCGCGCTGACCATCGAGGGCAGGGGCTTTGAAAGCCGCGTCTCGCCCGGCATGCACGAGAGCTTCATGAATTCCGAATGCGTCTCCTGCGGCGCCTGCGTCCAGGCTTGCCCGACGGCGACGCTGCAGGAAAAATCCGTCATCGAAATCGGCCAGCCGGAGCATTCGGTGGTCACGACCTGCGCCTATTGCGGCGTCGGCTGCTCGTTCAAGGCGGAAATGCGCGGCGAGGAAGTGGTCCGCATGGTGCCGTGGAAGGACGGCAAGGCCAATCGCGGCCATTCCTGCGTCAAGGGCCGTTTCGCCTGGGGCTACGCCACCCACCAGGACCGCATTCTCAATCCGATGGTGCGCGAGAAGATCACCGATCCCTGGCGCGAAGTCAGCTGGGACGAGGCTTTCGCGCATGTCGCCAAGGAAATGCGCCGCATTCAATACCAGTATGGCAAGGGCGCCATCGGCGGCATCACCTCGTCGCGCTGCACCAATGAGGAAACCTTCCTGGTGCAGAAACTGGTGCGCGCAGGTTTTGGCAACAACAATGTCGACACCTGCGCCCGCGTCTGCCATTCGCCCACCGGCTACGGCCTCGGCAAGGCCTTCGGCACCTCGGCCGGCACCCAGGATTTCGATTCCGTCGAGCACACCGATGTCGTCATCCTGATCGGCGCTAACCCGACCGACGGCCATCCGGTGTTTGCCTCGCGGCTGAAGAAACGGCTCAGGGCAGGGGCAAAGCTGATCGTGATTGATCCGCGCCGCATTGATCTGGTGCGCTCGGCCCATGTCGAGGCCAGCCACCACCTGCCGCTCAAGCCCGGCACCAATGTCGCCGTGCTGACGGCGCTGGCGCATGTGATCGTCACCGAAGGCCTGTTTGACGAGGCCTTTATCCGCGAGCGCTGCGACTGGTCGGAATTCGAGGACTGGGCCAGCTTCGTCGCCGAACCGGTAAACTCTCCGGAAGCGACAGAAGTGTTCACCGGCGTGCCGGCGGAAGAGCTGCGCGGCGCGGCCCGGCTTTATGCGCGGGGCGGCAATGGCGCGATCTATTACGGCCTTGGCGTCACCGAGCACAGCCAGGGTTCGACCACGGTGATGGCAATCGCCAATCTGGCCATGGTCACCGGCAATATCGGACGTCCCGGCGTCGGTGTGAACCCGCTGCGCGGCCAGAACAATGTTCAGGGCGCCTGCGACATGGGTTCGTTCCCGCACGAACTTCCGGGCTACCGGCACATTTCAGGCACGGAAGTCCGTGATGTGTTTGAAAAACTCTGGGGCGTCGAGCTGGATCACGAACCCGGTCTCAGGATCCCGAACATGCTCGATGCCGCCGTCGACGGCACCTTCCGCGGAATCTACATCCAGGGTGAAGACATTCTGCAGTCCGACCCCGACACCAAGCACGTCAAGGCCGGACTCGAGGCTATGGAATGCGTGGTGGTCCACGATCTCTTTCTCAACGAGACCGCCAATTACGCCCATGTCTTCCTGCCCGGTTCGACCTTCCTTGAAAAGGACGGTACCTTCACCAATGCCGAGCGCCGCATCAACCGGGTGCGCAAGGTGATGAGCCCGAAGAACGGTCTGGCCGACTGGGAAGTGACGCTGAAGCTGGCGCAGGCCATGGGGCTGGACTGGAACTACACTCATCCGTCTGAAATCATGGATGAAATCGCCGCCACAACGCCGAGCTTCGCCAATGTGAGCTACGCGATGCTGGATGAGAAGGGCTCTGTGCAATGGCCCTGCAACGAGGCCAATCCAGACGGCACCCCTGTGATGCATATCGACGGCTTCGTGCGCGGCAAGGGCAAGTTCATCCGCACCGAATATGTGGCGACCGACGAGCGTTCCGGTCCGCGCTTCCCGCTGCTTCTGACCACCGGCCGGATCCTGAGCCAGTACAATGTCGGCGCCCAGACACGGCGTACCGACAATGTCGCCTGGCATGCCGAGGACATGTTGGAAATCCATCCGCACGACGCCGAACAGCGCGGCATCCGTGAAGGCGATCTGGTCAAGCTCGCCAGCCGCTCGGGTGAAACGGCACTTCGCTCGACCATCACCGAGCGTGTCGCGCCCGGCGTGGTCTACACCACCTTCCACCATCCCGGCACCCAGGCCAATGTGATCACCACCGATTACACCGACTGGGCCACCAATTGCCCGGAATACAAGGTGACGGCGGTGCAGGTGACGCCATCCAATGGTCCGACCCTCTGGCAGGAAGAATATGATGCGCAGGCCGCCCGGTCGCGGCGGATTGCCAGCGAAGAGGCGCTGGAACCCGCCGAATAGGCGGGCTCCGGCGGCAAGGATACACCGATGACGGAAACCAGATCCAGCACGGCCAAAGCCTCACGCATCGCGGTGAGGGCAGGGGTTGTCACGCCTGGTTCCCGGGCCCTGCCCGAGGAGGTGCCGGTGGCGCTGTCCTTCGGCGGCACTACGCAAGCGGTGATGATGGCGACGCCGTCCGATCTCGAGGATTTCGGCATCGGTTTTGCCCTGACCGAAGCGGTCATAGGCGCGGCTGCAGACGTCGCCTCGCTGGACATTGTCGAGGTGGATCAAGGCTATGACGTCCAGATGCAGCTGGTTGACGACAAACAGAGCGCCTTGTCGGCACGCCGGCGCAAGATGGCAGGGCCTGTCGGCTGCGGCCTGTGCGGCATTGAATCCATCGACGAGGCGTTGAGGTCGTTGCCTGACCGCGACGAAGTCCGGCTGGAAATGAGTGCTGTCGACGTGGCTGAGTCTGTCCGGTCGCTGTCGATGCATCAGAAGCTCAGGGCCGAAACCGGGGCGGTTCATGCTGCGGGCTTCTACCAGCCCGGAAAAGGCATGGTCTGCGTCCGCGAGGATGTCGGCCGCCACAATGCGCTCGACAAGCTGATCGGTGCCATGGCGCGATCCGGCCTCAAGGCTTCCGACGGCGCGATCGTGATTACCAGCCGCGTGTCGGTGGACATGGTGCAAAAGGCGGTGATCGCCGGCACCGGCCTGCTGATTGCCGTCTCGGCACCGACCGCTTTGGCGGTGAGGACCGCCGAAGCCGCCGGACTGACGCTGGTGGGCCTTGCCCGCGGCGTTGATTTTGAAATCTTCACCCGGACCAGCCGGATTACATTTGGAGTTGCAAGCGATGTCGCCTGACAAGATGCGCTACCAGGCCAACCAGATTGCCACTTTCTTCGCTTCCCAGCCCGAGGATGAGCAGATCGAAGGCGTGGCCGACCACATCAACAAGTTCTGGGATCCGCGGATGCGGGCAAAGCTGTTCGAGATCAGTGACGAAAGCACCGAGGGTCTAAAACCCATGGTCGTGGCCGCACTGGAGAAGATCAACCGGCCGGAGAAGGTTGGCTCTGCGGGCTGAGGCGATTGGCGGAATTTTGTTGGCCGGTAAAAGGGCCTTTGCAAAGGGTTCGTTTCCCCCCTAAATCACCGCAAGCACCACCGAGCCGATCAGCAGCAGTGCGAATAACACATTGGCGATGCGGCCTTTTTTCGGGTCGCTCAGCACCGATGACAGGGCCGAGCCGAAGACCAGCCATGCGGAATTGACCGTGATGATGACCAGGGTCAGGGCGATCAGTTTGAAAGCGGCATCAAGCACCACATCACCGGGGATCAGCACGCTGCCGGAATAGACCGCGCCGATGGCGGCGAAGGCTTTGGGGTTTGCCACTGCCAGCAGATAGCCGCTGAGGAAGGACGGCGCCTTGCCGGTCTTGTCGGCGATCGACAGGGCCGGTGCGGTGGCGATTCTGTAGGCGAGATAGAGAATGTAGCAAATGGCGAGCACGGTGATCGCATTGACCAGGCCCGGCTGGGTGAGGATGAGGCCGGTCACGCCGGTTGCGATGAGCCCGAGCACGGTTGTGGTGCCGGCGATGATGCCGATGAGATATTTCACGCCCTTTTGAATGCCGAAGGCAGAGCCGATCGCGGCCGTGCTCAAGGTAGCAGGACCGGGGCTTCCCATCAGCGGGAAGGCTGCAAGCAGGAGGACGACAAGACCGTTTGCCATGCTGTGAGATTAGCGGAATTCGCGACCGGTTAAAGTATGAATTTCAACCCAGGCGCTCATTTGCTGCGCGTTCGCCCGAGAAGCCAGACGGTCTCTGTCGCGGCAACGCCTTTCATCCCGCCCGCCACGTCTTCGCGGGCAAGCGCCGTGATGTCATAGCGCTCGCCATAGAGCCTGGCGACTTGCTCGCGGCCGATCGCAAAAGGCGGGCCGTCCATCCGGCTCTGCTCATAGTCAAAGCAGATCAGCAATTGTGGCGCGTTGCCGGTGAGTCTGGCGATATGGGATGCATATCGGGTTCGCATGTCCTCGGGCAGGGCGACAAGGGCCGCGCGGTCGAAGACGGCGTCGACGGGGCCGAGCATGCCGGCGGTCAGATCGAAGATATCGCCGACGAATATGTCTATGCTGTCCGCGCTGTAGCGTTTCAGGTCTCCAAGATCGGTGACCTCAGGATCCACGCCAAGTTCTTCAAACAATTGCCGGATCGCCAGCTCGCTGAGCTCCGCGCCGGCCACGCGGTGGCCTTGGGCAAGCAGCCAGCCGATATCGAGGGTCTTGCCGCACAGCGGAACGAAGACGCGACCGCTCTCAGGCACGCCAAGGGCCGGAAAATGCGTGACCAGCAGCGGGTTGGGTTCCCGCTCGTGAAAGCCGATGCGTCCGCTTTGCCAGCGGTCATGCCAAAAGCCGTGTTCCATCCTGGTCCTCTCAGAAAAACAGCCGCCACAGCACCGGCAGCAGGATTGCTGTTGCCAGGGCGTTCAGGCCCATGGCGAGGCCGGAGAATGCCCCGGCCAGCTCGTTGACCTGCAGCGCCCGCGCCGTGCCGATGCCGTGGCTGGCGGTGCCGAGCGCGAGGCCCCGGGCGCGCCAGTCTTTCACGCCGATCAGTGTGAGCAGCGGCGGGCCGAGCACGGCGCCCAGAATGCCGGTGAGGATGACCAGCACTGCGGTCAGCGACGGCAATCCGCCGAGCAGCTCGGTGATGCCCATGGCCACCGGTGCGGTGACCGATTTCGGCGCCAGCGACAGGAGCGTTTCACGGCTGGCGCCCAGCAGCCAGCCCAGCCCGGTGGCGGTGCCGATGGCCGTGAGCGAACCGCAGAGCAGACTGGTGACCAGCGCCAGCGCCGAGCGTTTCACCCGGTCAAACTGCCGGTAGAGCGGGATTGCCAGCGCCACGGTGGCGGGGCCGAGCAGGAAGTGAACGAATTGAGCACCTTCGAAATAGGTCTCGTAACTGGTGCCGCTGAGCATCAGCAGCGCGACGACGGCGATGACGGCAGTCAGCACAGGATTGAGCAAGGGATTGTGGCCGGAGCGGTTATAGGCCCAGCTGCCGGCCTGAAAGGCCGCAAGAGTCAGTGTCAGAAACAGCAGCGGGCTGGCGCTGAGATAGACCCAGACCTCGGTGATGTCAGCCATTGCCGGTGCCTCCCTCGTCTTCGGATGTGGCGCGGGACAGGCGGCTCATCACAAGCGCGGTCACGGCAATCGTTGCAAGCGTTGAGCCGACGAGAGCCACTGAAATCGGCAGCCACTGCTGCTCCAGCAAATCGAAATGCGCCATCACCCCGACACCGGCCGGCACAAACAGCAGCGCCAGGTGTCTGAGCAGCGTATCGGAAACCGCGCCGATCTCCTGGGGAACCGATCCCTTGATCACCAGCAGGCCGAACAGCAGCGCCATACCCGCCACGGGGCCGGGCAGGGGCAGGCTGAAAAACCGGGTCACAAGTTCGCCCGCCAGCTGGCAGAGCAGAATAAGTGTCAGGGCTGAGAGCATCGGCAAACCTGTGCGGTGAAGGGCAGGGACGGCGATACTGCCAGATTCCGTTGCTCCACCCCAATGGTTTTATGACAGCGCGCCAATGCCTGCTGCCAGCACGATATAGCGCCCGGTCTTGCCGATCGAGACTAGGAGCAGAAACCGCCAAAGCGGTTCACGCATGATGCCTGCCACCAGCGTCAGCGGATCGCCTATGACCGGGACCCAGGCCAAAAGCAGCGACCAGTATCCAAAGCGCTGGTAATGCCGCTGCGCCCGGTCCAACTGCTTCTGGCTGGCGGGAAACCAGCGGCGGTCGCGGAACTTTTCGACGCCGCGCCCGATCAGCCAGTTGAGCACTGACCCAAGTATATTGCCAAGGCTCGCCACCGCCACCAGGACGGCAACCGGCTGCCGGCCGGCAAGGATCAGCCCTGCAAGCACGCTTTCCGACTGCGCCGGGATCAGGGTCGCAGCAAGCAGGGACGCCAGAAACAGGCTGCCATAGGCGGCGAGATCGGTCATGGGGAAGGCTGGCCTTTGGCAAACGGGTTCAGATGTCGTGCGATCTCTGCCTATAGAAAACAGGTCTTGACGCCAAGTGCGCGCAGCGCGGCCATGCCGGAAGTGCCACATCTCCAGAAATGAATAGGAATTTCAATTTGTTAGAGATTTATTGGGGCGAAATGCATCTTGCATAGCATGCTATATGTAATTGCATAGCAAGCTATGTGATGCTAGAATGAGCGATGACATTCGATAAAACCCGTTCGCCCGGCATGCTGGCCAGCGAGATTGCCCGGCTTTATGCGGCTGCCCTGCAGCGCGCGCTTCAGCCATGGGAGCTGTCGCCCGGGCAGTTTCAGGCGTTGAGTGAATTGTGGACCGAGGACGGCCTGACCCAGCGCCAGCTGGCCGCCAGCCTGGGGGTCGAGCAGGCGACGATGGCCAACACGCTTGGCCGCATGGAGCGGGACAATCTGGTGGCACGCAAACCGCACCCGGATGACGGGCGCTCGCAGCAGATCTGGCTGACCGAGGCTGCGCGGTCCCTGCAGCTGCCGGCCAGCAAGGCCGCAGCCGAGGCTGATGAACTGGTTGCCGCCGGGCTGCCATCTGCCGAACGGGAGCTGTTCCTGAGCATGCTGGGAAGGGTGGCTTCAAACCTTCGGCTTGCAAGAACCCTCTAATTTTTGTGGATTTCATCAAACTGCGCGGGACCGGCAAGGTCCTGAGGCCGGAAGCAAGCCCCCATCTGGCGGTCTATTGCGCAGGCCGGGGGTTTCGCGCTCGTGGCAAAGCGGATAGGCAGGAGCAAAAGGGCCATGCGCCTCGCTTTCTCCAGCCGACCAGGACAGTTTTCATGGACAATATGCGCGGGATCATCCTGATGGTGATCGGAATGGCGGGCTTTGCCGCCGAGGACATGTTCATCAAGCTGGCGGCTTCCGGCCTGCCGGTGGGCCAGATCCTGGGCGTGCTCGGTGTATTCGGTGCATCGGTTTTTGCGATCTATGCCCGCCTGAACGGAACCAGCGTGTTTTCAATGGGTTTCTTCCATCCCGCTGTGGTCTTGCGAAATCTCAGCGAGATGCTGGGCGGGCTGTGCTTCGTCACGGCATTGACGCTGATTCCGCTGGCCACATTGACCACCATCCTGCAGGCGACACCGCTGCTGGTCACCATGGGCGCCGCCCTGGTGCTGGGGGAGGTGGTCGGCTGGCGCCGCTGGACTGCCATCCTCGTCGGATTTTGTGGTGTTTTGCTGGTCATCCGTCCCGGTTTCGAAGGGTTCGACACCAACGTGCTTTGGGCGGTACTGGGTGTGCTCGGCCTGGCGGTGCGGGACCTTGCCAGCCGCAGGGTGCCCTGGGCCATCTCCTCACTGCAGTTGGCAGCCTGGGGTTTCTTTGCCGTCGGCGTGTCGGGCGCTGTGCTGTTGCTCTTCACCGGCGAAGCGGAAATCCCCACGGTGCGCGAAACCGGCTATCTGGCTGGCGCCCTGGTTGTCGGCGTGTTCGCCTACTGGGCGCTGACCGAGGCGACCCGCACCGGTGAAATCGGTGTTGTCACGCCGTTCCGCTATGTGCGGCTGGTGTTTTCCACGTTTATCGGCATGCTGGTCTTTGCCGAATTCCCCGACGGCTACACGCTCGCCGGCGCCTGCATCATCATCGCCACGGGGATCTACACCATCATGCGCGAACGCACCCGCCGCCGGCTGGAAGCGGCGCAGCTCAGGGCATCAGCCGCGGCTCCGGGCGAGGCGCTGCTCTAAGGGGCAGGGTGCCGCACCGCAAGTGCTATTTGCCGTAACGGGCTTCCAGATGCGCGATGAAATGGGCCGGATTGAGTTCTTCGCCCGTGGCCTGCCGTAAAATCTCCGGCGTTGAGGCGGTTGACGCCTTTGACCAGATATTGTCGCGCCGCCAGGCGTTGACAGATTCGAAGTCACCGGCGGCAAGCTGGGCATCGACATCCGGATTGGTCTTGACGATGGCGGCCCATTGCTGCGCCGCCATCAGCGCACCCAGCGTGTAGGACGGGAAATAGCCGAAAGCGCCGGACGGCCAGTGGACGTCCTGCATAGGTCCGTTTTTCGGGTCATCAAGGGTGGAGATGCCGAGCGAGGCCTGCATCTTCGCGTCCCAGGCTTCCGGAAGATCCTTCACCTCGATCCGGCCTGACAGCAGATCCTGTTCCAGCTCGTAGCGCAGGATGACGTGCAGCGGGTAGGTGACTTCATCGGCATCAACCCGGATCTTGCCGCGCTTGATCTGGTGAACATGGGGAAGCAGGTCGTCCATGGTCCAGGACTCCTGCAGATGCCGGTCGACCAGGGGCAGGGCAAAATTCCAGAATGCCGGGTTGCGCCCGATCTGCTTTTCGACAAACAGGCTCTGGCTTTCGTGGATCGACATGCCGCGCGCCTTGCCCGATGGCCAATGCGACCATTGTTTGGGAAGGTTCTGCTCATAGAGCCCGTGACCGGTTTCGTGCAGGATCCCCATTAGCGCCGACAGGAACTCGTCGGTGCGATAGCGGGTTGTCATGCGCACATCGCTGGGCACGCCGCCACAGAACGGGTGGTCGGAAATCGAGAGGCTGCCGTGGTTCATGTCAAAGCCGACGGCCTGCATCATCGCGATGCCGAGCGCCTTCTGCCGTTCTACCGGATAGTCGCCCGACAGCGGCTTGAGCGGACGCCTGGCTTGGCGCTCATCCTGTGCGGCGAGCGCCTTGGGCAGAAAATCCACCAGGAATGTCTTCAGCTCGGCAAAGACCGGCGTGATGGTCGCCGTGCGGTTGCCCGGGTCATATTGCTCCATCAGTGCATCATAGGGGGCAAGACCGAGCACTTCGGCCCGCATCGCGGCCTCTTCGCGCATCATCGTGACCACATCTTCCAGGGCCGGCCGGAACGCGTCCCAGTCTCCCTTTGGACGTGCCGTGCGCCACAATTGTTCCGAGCGCATGCTGGTGCGCATTTTCCGCTCGACAAAATCCGACGGCAGGCAGGTCATGTTGACATAGCTGCGTTCGAGCTCGCCAACAGCGATGCACTGCTCCGGCTCGAGTGTTTCGGCCTTGGCCGCTTCGATCCAGTCACGGACATGGCTGTCGGTGGCTTGCCGGTGATACATGCCCGACAAGCTCGCCATCGCCTCGGACCGATCTTCGCCGCCGCCGGGCGCCATGTTGACGGCTTCATCGGTTCCGAGAATGGCAAGCGCATGCTCGAGTGCGCTCAGTCCACGGCAATGGGCGTCGAGCCTGGCATAAGTCATCGGGAAACTCCGGGGGTTGGAAGTGCTTTCGGGATAGGCCAAGCCGGAAACAATCGCAAGAGGCTCAGTCACCCGCGGAAAGCAAGGAGGGTGCGGTGTGGTTGGCCGGGCTCGCCATAACACGCCGCAGCACCGGAGCAGGGCGTGGCGAACCGGACAAACTGCCGGCCAGCGCGCTCCAGGCTGCAAAATTGTCTCATGCCGACAGGTTCGAGCAAGGCTGCTGAACGATTGTCGGAATCATTTGTTAGGAGCCAAAAGGTATGAATATCGAAGGCGTAAGCTATTCGAATATTCGGACGTTCGGGCGCGCGGGATCTGTGAAGGAATCCGTGCCGACCATTCATGCCTATGCCATTCAATCCTATCAGGAATTGGGACCAGCCGGAATCAACGAATCCCTCGGAACCTATGATCCGACCGGGAAGGTTGCGCCAACGGCCACAAGCTACACTGTTTCGCCGCCAAACGGCTTTGAAATCTATATGCCGGTGCGTCCGGGCTTTGCATCCAACAACCTCGCCATAGCCGTGACCGATCCGTCAGCCGAGCCATTTTCATCAGGCAAGACCAAGTCTGAAATCGTCGGCGCAGCCCGTAAGGCCATAGACGCAAGATACGCTTCAATGGCCGAAAGCGGCGCGCCGTTCCGGCCGAAAAGCAATGAGGCCGTGGATTGGTACTCAGTCTTTGGTGACCTCGACCGGCGTGCCCTGAATGCGGTCAGAACGGACGAAACCGGCATTTTCTCGAAAGAGGAAAAAGAGATCGCGCAGTCGATCATGATTCAGCAGCAGTCGCTCGCCATGGGGCTCTATCACGGCCCGACACGCCTGGCAGGTACCTTTGCCGCCAAGGACGACGTCGATCCATCCGATCACATGGCGGTCGGGAAGGCGGGTGCACTCTGGCTTGATCAGGTCAGCCTTGAGGAAAAAACCACGTCATCCGGATGGATGGAACAGCGCGCCGCTGCCCAGTACCTTTATGAGAGCGGCGCCGAACAAACCGGGATCAAGCCGGACAACCTGTCGTCCGGTTTCAAATTCGTCGATATGCTGCTGCAGGCCTATCGTGAACTTGAACAACTCGGCGAGGGGCATGAGCTGAATTATCTCCCGGCGTATCAGAAGGCGTGGCAGATGTTTGTCGATCAGGTGCCGGCCGAACAGTCGACATCGACGACGCTGTTTTTCTGACTCTATCCAACGGTCTCCAGCATGAAAACAAAGATCGCATAAGATGGATTATGGAACTAGCCCGTATGCGAACCCACTTTTGCTGCTGTGCAGAGATGTCTTGATAATCAGCCACTTGGCGTGACAAACTTGTGTGTTTTGCGAAGTCTGCGGCTGCCTTTCGCCCTCTGCATCGGCAATGACAAGTGTAACCTGAAACAGAATCGGGTCTAGTGTTTCCCATGGGATGGGACTGCAGCCGCATGGATGCGGCGCAAGCGAGGAACACGATGCTGGAAGGTTTGCGGGTTATCGAAATCGAGGCATTGGGACCGGCGCCATTTGCGGCCATGATGCTGGCCGATCTTGGCGCCGACGTCATTGTGGTTCACCGCAAGAACGGTGCCCCGGCGCCCGGAATGCCCGAGCGCTCGCTGATCGATCGCGGCAAACGATCGATCGAACTGGATCTGAAAGCTGCCGATGACATCGCCGTTCTCAGGAAGCTTGTGACGAGATCTGAAGCGCTGGTCGAAGGCTTCAGGCCCGGCGTCATGGAGCGGCTTGGACTGGGACCGGATGATCTTTCCAAATGCAATCCCGATCTTGTTTATGGCCGCATGACCGGCTGGGGCCAATCCGGTCCACGGGCTCAAACCGCCGGCCACGATCTCAATTATGTGTCGGTGTCGGGTGCTGCCTGGTACGCCGGCAATGCCGGCGAAACGCCATTTACGCCGCCCACGCTGGTCGGAGATATCGGCGGCGGTGCGCTGTATCTGGTGGCCGGTGTGCTGGCCGGTGTCATGGCGGCGCGCGCCGGCCGTGGCGGAACCGTTGTCGATGCAGCCATCGTCGATGGTTCGGCCCATATGATGAACCTGCTGATGGCCCTGGCGCAGACCGGCGGGCTGTCGATGGATCGTGGCAAGAGCCTGCTTGACGGCCCGCATTGGAGCCGTTGCTATGTCTGTGCTGATGGCGGCTATATCTCGGTGCAATGCCTGGAGCCGAAATTCTACGCCGAGTTTCTGACGCGCATGGGGCTTGCTGATGAGCCGGATTTCGCGGCGCAATTCGATGCCGCGCGGTGGCCGCGCCAGACAGCCTTGCTGGCCGGAATCTTTGCCAGACAGACGCGGTCTCATTGGGAAGAGGTCTTTGCCGGATCCGACGCCTGCGTCGCCCCTACCCTCGATCCGGCTGAATCCGCCGCCGATCCGCACATGGCGTATCGTGGTGTGTGGCAGACCATCGGCGGCGTGCTTCAGGCAGCGCCCGCGCCGCGGTTTTCCACCGAGCCGGGTCTAAATTCAGCTGCCATAGCGCAGCGAGGCGAACATACACAGTCCGTTCTGGACTGGCTGAATGCGGACTAACATACCGAAAATATTGGACATTCCGATGATGCCTGGGTGCTTTTGAACGGCTCCAGGCACGGCTGTCAGCGCTGCGGACTTGGCTGTGACGCAACGAGCAGACCGGTCAATCGGTTTGGTGTAACTTGACATGCAGGTAAATACCTGCATAAATATTCTGGAACATGAGAGAGCGTATGAGTACGGATAAGGTTTTCAAGGCGTTGGGCGATCCGACACGCAGAGCATTGCTTGATCTTCTCTGCGAAAAGAACGGGCAGACGCTGGGCGAACTCTGCGGAAACCTTGAGATGGCACGGCAATCGGCCACGCAGCATATCGGCATCCTGGAAGCTGCCAATCTGGTGACGACCGTCAGGCGCGGCCGACAGAAGCTGCATTTCATCAACCCGGTGCCGCTCCATGAAGTCTACGAGCGCTGGGTCCGCAAATTCGAACATCAGCGCTTGAGCCTGCTGCACGATCTCAAGAAAGAACTTGAAGGAGAATGATGATGAGCAAGGAAAAGATCAGCTTTGTCTACACCACCTACATAGTCTCGACTCCGGAGAAAGTGTTCGAGGCCATTACCAGACCCGAACTCGCGAGGTGCTATTGGGCTCATGAGAATGTGTCGGACTGGAAGCCGGGATCGAGGTGGCAACATATCCGCGCCAATGACGAACGAACCGTCGAACTCGTCGGAGAAGTGGTTGAAAGCACCCCGCCTGCCCGGCTTGTCATCACCTGGGCCAACGCCTCGCAGGCTGCCGATCCGGACAGCTACAGCCGGGTGACCTTCGATATCGTGGAGTATGACAACATGGTTCGTCTAACCGTTACTCATGATGAGCTTAAAGCCGGCAGCGGAATGGCAAGCGGAGTCACCAAGGGCTGGCCGGCCGTACTCTCGAGCCTGAAATCTTTTCTGGAAACCGGCAGCGGCATCGACGTTTTCGCCAAGCCAAAGTCCGGTTAAAGCCACTTGCTTCAGCCAGGTGCCCGCACGTCGATGATCTCGGCATCAATGGCCGATGCCAGGGCATTGGGATCAACGCTGAAGACGCTGTCCGGGCGGCCGGCAGCAGCCCAGACGACGGCGTGACCAAGCAGGGTTCGATCCATATACACCTTGATCGGTGTCAAATGACCGATCGGTGCAACACCGCCAATGGCAAAGCCGGTCTCATCGCGCACCCGGCGCACGTCGCAACGGGTGAAAGACAGATTGTAGTGTTTTGATATGTAATCCATATCTGCATTGTGGCTGCCCGAAACCAGCATCAGGTTGAGCATTCCGCTGGCGCTGTTTTCAAACACCAGCGACTTGACGATCTGGCTGACATCGCACCCTGCCGCGTCCGCCGCTTCCTGGGCCGTGCGCGTCGATTGCGCCATCTTCAGGATCCGGATGCAGAGAGCTGCCTCTGCTGCAGCCTGCGCCACCCGCGCCATGCTCGATCCCTTGGCGATCAGGTCCGGGGTCATTTCAATTGCAGTTTCACTCATGGCTCAAAGCTCAATATCGATGGTCAATCCGTCATAACCCGGTTCGACACGGTCCGGTGTTTCGTTCAGCACAGTGTCATAATCAAGTGGCACATGCATGTGAGTCAGGATGGCCCGTTTCGGGTCGAGTTTCTCGATCCACCACAGCGCCTGATCAATCGACAGATGGCTCGGATGTGGCTTGTATTGCAGGGAATCAATGATCAAAACCTCGAGGTTCTGCAGCTTCTCGACCGTGGAACGCGGAAAATCGCTGACATCACAACAATAGGCGAGGTCGCCGATGCGAAAGCCCAGCGAGCGGATGGAGCCGTGTACCTGGTCAAGCGGTTGCACCTCGATGGCACCGCCCTCGCCCGTGATCGTGATCGGCTTTTCCAGCGAGTTGATCAACACCGGCGTGGTGATCGGTGGATAGTTGCTGCCGGGCGGCGTCTCCAGGCAATAGCCGAACCCGGCGCGAATCCGCGCCATCGTTTCCAGATCGGCATGGATCGGGATCTGTTTGCGCTGCGACAGCGCAAAACCGCGCAAATCATCAATACCGTGGACGTGGTCGGCATGCGAGTGGGTGTAAAGCACCGCATCAATGCTGCGGACCTTGTTGACGATCATCTGCTCGCGGAAGTCCGGTCCGGTATCCACGACGATTGTCGTCTCGCCGCCGTCCGCACCGATCTGACGGATCAGGAACGCGGCGCGGGTGCGGCGGTTCTTCGGGTTGTCCGGATCGCATGCACCCCAGTCACCATTGACCCGAGGCACGCCCGGCGAGGAGGCGCAGCCGAGAACCGTGAACTGGCGGCGGACCGGCACTGTCACAGCTGCGGCATCTTTGAAAAACAGCGGAAAGCGTTTTCCGTGGTGATGCGCGCAATCTCCTCGTAGGAAACGCCTTTCACCTCTGCCAGGACCTCCGCCGTGTTGACCACATAGGACGGCTCGTTGCGTTTTCCGCGCCAGCGTTTCGGAGCGAGATAGGGCGCATCGGTTTCAACCAGCAACCGATCCATCGGAACGGTGCTGGCGATATCGCGCAACTCGGTGGATTTCGGGAAGGTCAGAATGCCCGAAAACGACATGTAACCGCCAAGCGCCACACCGGTATCGGCCAGAGCCTGGCCTGAAGAAAAGCAATGCAGGATGAAGGGGAAGGCCCCCTTCCCTGTTTCCTCGGTCAGTATCGCCGCCATGTCTTCGTCGGCACTGCGGCTGTGGATGACCAGCGGCAGTTTCGTGCGCCGAGCCGCTTCGATGTGCCGCCGGAGGCCTGTCTTCTGGTCCTCTGGCTTTTGCGTATCGTAGAAATAATCCAGTCCGGCTTCGCCGATCGCAACGACTTTCTGATTGCTCTCCGCCAGAACGACCAGTTCGTCCGCCGTCACATCCAGCTCCTCGTCGGCATTGTTGGGATGGGTCCCCACCGAACAGAACACGCTCGGATAGCGCTCGGTCAGCGCCAGCAACGTGTCGAGCTTGCGCACACGGGTGGAGATCGTCACCATCTGCTTGACGCCGGATTCATGCGCCCGTGCAATCAGCTCGTCACGCTCGGCGTCGAAATCGGCAAAATCGAGATGGCAGTGGCTGTCGATCAACACCGGACTCACGCCTCCTCGGGCGCAACATAGCGCGGGAAGATCGGCGCCGGCTTGTCGATCGGCGTGCCGGCCTGCAATCTCCCGGCTTCGCCAAGGGCTGCGAAATCGCGGCTGTCAGCCGGTATGGCGAGCAGATCGAGCAGTTTTCCTGCCGATTCCGGCATGAACGGCAACAACAGGATAGAAATCTGGCGCACGGTTTCCGCCGTGACATAGAGCACAGTTTCCATCCGGGCCGGATCGGTCTTTTTCAGCGACCAGGGCTCCTGGCTGGCAAAATAACGGTCGCCATCGGCCACAACGTCGATGATCGCAGCCAGCGCCTTGTGGATCTGGAAATTACCCATGTCGGCGCGCACGCTTTCGATCACCCCGTCGATGGTGGCCAAAAGCGCCTTGTCTTCATCAGTCAAGTCACCGATCTCCGGCACCTTGCCGTCACAGTTCTTGTTGATCATCGACAGCGATCGGCTGGCGAGATTGCCAATGCCGTTGGCGAGATCGGAATTGATGCGTGTGGCAATGGTTTCCGGGCTGTAGCTGCCATCCTGACCGAACGGGACTTCGCGCATGAAGAAATAGCGCACCTGATCAAGTCCGTAAGCCTCGATCAGGGCGAACGGATCGACCACATTTCCGATGGATTTCGACATCTTCTCGCCCTTGACCAGCAGGAAGCCGTGAGCGAACACCTTGGCCGGAAGCGCCAGACCGGCTGACATCAGGAAAGCCGGCCAGTAGACCGCGTGGAACCGGACAATGTCCTTGCCGATCATGTGAACGGCAGGCCAGTAGTTCCATCTGTCTGAAGCCTCATCCGGGAACCCGGCAGCCGTGATGTAGTTGGTCAGCGCATCAACCCAGACATACATGACGTGCTTGTCATTGCCGGGCACCGGAACGCCCCAGTCAAAGGTGGTGCGTGAAATCGACAGGTCTCTCAGACCGGATTTGACGAAGCTCGCCACTTCATTGCGCCGCTCTGCCGGCGCTACGAATTCCGGGTTGGATTCGAAGAGCTCCAGCAATTTGTCGCCATAGGCCGACAGCCGGAAATAATAGCTTTCCTCTTCCACCCATTCGACCGGCGAGCCGAGCGGTTCGCGGCGGACCCCATCTTCGCCAACAGTGGTCTCGGCCTCGTCGAAATAGGCCTCCTGACGCACCGAATACCAGCCGCCGTAATTGCCCAGATAGATGTCGCCATTGGCTTCCATCCGCTTCCACAATTCCTGTACGGAAATTTTGTGGCGCACTTCGGTGGTGCGGATGAAATCATCATTGGAGCAGTTGAGCTGAACCAGCATGTCGCGGAAGACTGCCGAGTTCTTGTCTGCCAGCTCAATCGGCTTGATGCCTTCCTTCTCGGCAGTCTGCTGCATCTTCTGGCCGTGTTCGTCGGTGCCCGACAGAAAGAACACATCCTTGCCGTCAAGCCGCTGAAACCGCGCCACAACATCCGTGGCGATCGCCGTGTAGGCGTGGCCGATATGCGGAACCCCGTTGGGATAGAAAATCGGGGTGGTGATGTAAAAACGCTCGGTGCTCATGATTGCCTTCGAATTCCATGTCCGGTTCCGGATCGACACCCGGGTCTATACGCGCTGTCGTCATAGGCGATCAAGCCACAGGATGCCATGCCCGTGCAGCATCAAACGCGCCAACCGAAACCAGCTAGCTGAAAAATATCGAAAAGACGTGCAACACAGTCTGTTTGCGGTCAAGATTATAGGCGGCCGCTGTGGCAAAATGTTCGCTCAAGGTGGTCGACATCCGCGCCAGCCGGTCGGCTTCGCTTAGATCGCCAGCCGCGCCGGCGTCTCGCGCCATTTGCTGCACCCGGTCGACGGCAAACCCTGTAAAGAAATCATAGGCAACATCGCGGTCGCGTGCGGCCAGCGTCTCGGCGAGCTTGTAGATCGGTTCGCGGTTGTCGAGGCTACCGCGTTCGAGAATGTCGACAAAGGCCTCGGCAATGTCGACACCACCATAATTTCTCAACAGCAAGGCGCGCGCGACACTTCCCTCACTCAAGCGGATGATGGCATCGGTTTCACCAGGTGCCGCGCCCAGATGACCCAGCGCCTTGTCCAGATCGGGGGCCGAGAGCGGCTGCAGTTTCAGCGACAGACAGCGCGACCTGATGGTTGGCAGCAACCGTCCCGGTGTATGCGAAAGCACCAGAAACAATGACCGCTTTGGCGGCTCCTCAAGGATCTTCAGGATAGCGTTCGCGGCGTTGCGATTGAGGTCATCCGCCGGATCGATAATGGCCACCCGCCAGTTGCCGGTGCCCGATGTCTGCCCAAAGAATTTTCCGGCCCGCCTTACTTCGTCAACGGTGATGACGGACTTTGCCTTGCCGGTCTTCTCATCCACCGGGCGCGCCAGGTGAAGCACATTGTGCGATGCGCCGCTGGAAAGCTGGCGGCCGACAGCATCGTCAAGATCCGGGTCCGCTATCCGTTCCGGCGCTGACAGTGGATCGGGATGGGCCAGCACGTGATGGGCAAACCGGTAGGCCAGTGTCGCCTTGCCGATACCCTCCGGGCCTTCAATCAGAATGGCATGGTGCATGCGGCCCGACCGGTAGGCTGTGGCCAGAAAGTCTTGCGCGGCATCATGACCGTACAGAACCGTATTGCGTTCGGGCGGGATTGCGCCCTCCAGCAAGCCGGGCTGCTCACCACTCATGCCTTTTTGCCTTTGTCCGGCGCGCCGGGTTCGGCCCTGGCGAGGACCGGTTCAAATGCAGCCATGACAGCCAGAGCCACAGCATCTTCGGACTGGTTGGCGTTGATCAGCTTGCACCGCTCAGGCTCGGTTCGCGTCAGATCGATGAAGGCCTCACGGCGCTTCTCATGCGTCGACACTTCTTCCTTCTCGAACCTGTCGGGCGCGGCATTCTTGCCTTCGCGCGCCTTGGCCCGTCCCAATCCGACAGAGGCCGGCAGATCTAGCACCAGCGTCAGATCAGGAATCATGCCATTGATGGCTATCCGTTCCAGATGCTGAATGAATTTCGGCTCGAGATTGCCGGTGACACCCTGGTAGACCCGGCTTGAATCCATGAACCTGTCGCACAGCACGATCGTCCCTTCTTCAACAGCCGGGCGGATTACCTGTTCGATGTGGTCACTGCGCGCCGCAGCAAACAGCATGGCTTCCATGCGCACACCGAATTCTTCTGCAGCGCCTGACAGCAGCACATGCCGCACCGCTTCCGCGCCCTTGGAGCCGCCGGGTTCGCGTGTCACCAGCACATCGTGGCCGCGGCGCCTCAGCAAGTTTGCCAGACGGTGGATCTGCGTCGACTTGCCGACCCCCTCCCCGCCTTCAAAAGTTATGAACAGCCCTGCGCTTTTCGTCACGTTTCATTTCCCTGTCGCCGCAGGCTTAGATCGCGCACGGAACATCTTGATGAGGTCGCCGGGAATGTCCGGCTCGTCATGGTCTAAAGCAATTCAATTCAGAAATGAACGCTTGCAAGGGATGTTACAGCCAGAATTGCGCAAGTTCGATCAGCGCATCAAGCGCCTGCGTGTGCAACGGCCCCTTGTCCACCGCCTCCATGGCGAAAAGCGGCGTTTCCTGGGACAGCGTGTCACCGATATAGACTTTCAGAACGCCGACCTGAGCGCCTGCTTCGATTGGCGCGCGCAAGGGCCAGCGATAGGTGATTCGCGCGGTCAGTCGATCCGGATTGGTGATCGGCAGCAGAATATCCACCGCTCCCCTGGCCTTGACGATGGCGCTCGCCGCACCGCCATAAACGCTGACTTCGCCGATGGTCTCGTCCTTGGCAAACAGGGTCTTGCGTTCAAAGGCGCGAATGCCCCATTCCAGCATCTTGCGCGATTCCTCGGCACGCTCCCGCTCTGTCGCCATGCCGCTCATTGCCAGAAACAACCGTCGTCCATCCCGCTTGATGGAGGAGACGATGCCGTAGCCCGATTCTTCTGTGAAGCCGGTCTTCAGCCCGTCAACGCCGATGTTCAGCCCGAGAAGCGGATTGCGGTTGCGCTGCCGGATATTGTTCCAGGTGAAGTCCGGCTGCGAGTAATATTTGTAAAACTCCGGATAGGTCGACTGGATATGGTGCGCCAGGGTGACCAGATCCTTCATGGTCACCTTGGAATCGGGATGCGGCAATCCGTTGGAGTTGCCGAACACCGACGTGGTCAGGCCGATTTCCCGGGCGCGTTCTGTCATCAGCCGGGCAAAATTTTCCTCTGACCCCGCCATGCCCTCGGCAATGATGATGCAGCCGTCATTGGCCGATTGCACAATCACCCCCTGGATCAGGTCTTCAAGCCGGATGGAGGATTTGAGTTCGGCGAACATGGTCGAGGTTCGCGACATTGCACCGCCCGTTCGCCAGGCGTTTTCGGACACCTGAAATGTGTCGTCCAGCGTCAGGCGGCCGCTGTGAATGGCATTGAACACCACTTCCATGGTCATCAGTTTGGCAAGCGAAGCGGGTGGGACCGGTTCATCTTCATTCTTGGCAAACAGCACCGTGCCGGTGTCGGCATCAATCAGATAGGCCTGCTTGGCGCGCGTTTCAAAAAGCTGCGCCAGTGCGGGCGTCGCCCAGCCGCTAAACAGCAGCATTAGAACGAGAAACAGGCGTGTGAAAACCGGTCGGGGCATTGGAGCCATCCATCAACGAAGAATATCGCGTATGGGAGGAACCTATCAACCAACCCGAATGGGATCAATGGCTTGAGGCAACCGACCCGGACACAGAAGCCGAATCTGCTCAGGTCAAACTGGGAATCTCAAAGGCTGCAACTGGTTGGCTGCCGTTATTCAGCGACCGGCCGATGGTGTGGCCAACACGCTGTCAAATGGCTGTCTGGAGCCGGTCAACCTGCCGCCCCAGAACGCCAGGCCGACATTTCGCATGCCGGTCTCTGTGTTGGCGGCGATCGGCAATCCGAAGGACGGCCTGTCGGGAAGCACCGGCCCAACGTCGGGAAGTGCGAAACCAACCGGAATATCCAGCGGTGAATTCGAGAAGGCGGATGCCGTGCTTGCCTGGTAGGAAGTCGAAGATGTGGTTGCCAGAGCGGCTGGGGGGACCATTCCCGCCTGGGAAGAGTCGACGCCCGGCAGCGCCGAACCAACAGTATTCATCGCCATCATCACGCCGGTGGCGATCACCCCTTCAGCAGGCGCACTGGAGCCGCCCGGCCTGTAGCTTGCCATCAGGTATTGTGTATCGTCTCCCTCGACCGGAGCGCGGCCGACATATTCCACGCGAACGGCTGCGACACCTTCGTGCTTCATGTCGAGAAGTTCGGCCGCCTGATTGGAAAGATCGATGATGCGGCCATGCGCAAACGGGCCGCGGTCATTGACCCGGACGATCACTGTGTTGCCGTTTTTCTTGTTGGTGACGCGGGCGTAACTTGGCAGCGGAAATGTCGGATGGGCGGCGGACAGATGGAACTGGTCGTAGATCTCGCCATTGGCCGTCAACCGGCCATGGAAATTCGGACCATACCAGGAAGCCAGACCAGCCTTGTCGTAATCCGGATCTTCCGCCGGCGTGTACCACTTGCCGCGAACCCGGTAGGGCTTGCCGACCATTGAGCGCCCGCCGCCCTTTTTGGGCCGCTTGGCGGTGGTCATCCGCGGACTTGCCGCCACGCCGTATTCCGAAACCGAAAACTTTGATTTGGTGTTGATGTGGGACGGCGCGGATTCGGACTTGGAACCCGACGTGGAACTGCAGCCGGCCAGGCTCAGAGCAAGCAAGGCCACCATTCCCATGCCGGCCGCTGTGCGCAGCCCTGCCCCGTTTCGATACATTTGTATGTGTCCCACACCGCTACCCGATAGTCTGGCGGTCGCCATTATGGCCTGGCAGTACGTCCCCTGCAAAGCCGTCCCCTTCGATCAATGCGTTTTATGTGCTAATCGAAGGTTTAAGTCGCCGGGCAACATGGCGAAATTGCGATCATCTGCCCGGCAGGCCGCCTCAATGTGGCTGGCATGGTAAATTATCAGTGAATATCAGCCCTCAATCCGCGCCTTGCCGCTGCGACCGTCGTCGCGGACCCAGTCGAGCGACCGCTCGCCGGTCTTCCTGATTTGAAAGCACGTTGTCTTTCCATCATACCAGGTCGGCCACTGCTGACACAGATTCTCGCCCTTGACCCACCAGCGGCCGGTTTCAGTCGGGGCAAAGAATTTGCCCAGGCCAAGGGCTGTCCCGTCACCGGTGACTGCGCCGCTGCGCTGATAGTTGAGCGGAAATTCACCGCCGAACGGCGTAGCCAGATAGACTCGTTTGCCATTGACGAACTGCTTCAACTGATTGCCCGCAAGTTGCTCAGCCTTTGCCGTCACCGGCGCAAGAGCGAGCGCAAGAACGGTCATGATGCCGACAAGTGTGGTTTTTGAATGCATTTCGGATCTCCGGATCAATGTTCCTGTAACCAGATACGCGTGAATGGCCCGATCGGTTTCGTCGGCCTGCAAAAAAACCTTTGCGGTGGCGTCCTCAGGCCGGGTATGTGTGCGTTGACGAGGCCGGTCGAGCAACCCGGTCTTGATCCCACCCCGTACCCTTAATGCGATGATGTTGGCGGCCAGGAGGCCGAAATCCATGAAAACCACCCTACTCATCGTCACAGGAGCGCTGATTTTCGGCGTAACCTTTGCAGGTTGGTACTGGCTGAACGCCTTCGGCTGCGGCATGAACACAACCGGCTGCAGCCATTTCAGTTTGAATTGGGGGGATTGGGAAGCGTTGCGGTTGTTCGTCCCTACATTTCTGCTCGGGATGGGACTGATGCTTGCCGGCCTGTGGCGGCTGGTGCGACGTGACCGGTCGTCACCGGGGCCGCTGCATTCCGGCAAGGATGGCGACCAGCCATAGCGGCGGGCCGCGGCACGGCGGGTCAGGTTTTTCGGCCGCCACGCCGGCTGGATCCCGGAGCCGCCGGAGGTATCATTTTCAAAAACACGCGCAAGGGCGGCGCGCCTTATCCGCCGCCCGCCCGGAAAAATCCGGCGCCGAATTCGATAGTCGTTGACTGCAGTTCGCAGAAAGCTGTAGAAGCGCCCCGGAGATAGCTGGTCGCAAGATGGTTGCAGGCGCATCAAACCGCGCGTTTGCCAAAAACCGGACGGCAGAATCTGAACCACTATCCTGGAGGGGTGGCCGAGCGGTTTAAGGCACCGGTCTTGAAAACCGGCGTGCGGGAGACCGTACCGTGGGTTCGAATCCCACCCCCTCCGCCACAACCATATGAAAACAATAATCAAAATTGGTTGGCGCAGCGTGCTCGATTTCGGCGCGTCCCCAGCGTTCTCAACGTGAGCTGTACTTGCATCCGGGCAGCAGAACGTGACCTGACCCATGCATATGGCCAACTTCTGGATGTCTTGCAGAAGTCATTGTCTGCCCGGCCCGGCCAGTGGCCTGTCTGAGACGTCAAGTTTTGGATTAGAGGCGGCCGTAATCACCTGGGAGACAGCCAGGCAAACGCAGTCTTGGTTGTACCTTTTGAGGCGGTATTCGCCTGGACCATAAGCAAACCATTCGGCGGCGCCGGAAGCAAAAATTGTTAACCACCGCAGCATATTCTGACAAAAAACAGTTTTAAAACATGAAAATATTCCATTTTTAAACAGAATGCACATTAGCTCGTGCTGCTATGCGCATGTTGGATACTAAAGGATAGACCATGCAAGCCAGACGTGTATCGGAGTTGTCGGCCCTGCAGAACGAGATACTCGAATCCGTTGCAAAAGGCGTTCCCTTTCCCACGGTCGCCGACACCTTGTGTCGCCGTGCGGAGGCGCTTGCCCCCGGAGCCTGTTGCACAATTGCTTCAATCGATTCAGGCGGGCTTATCCATCCGGTTGCCGGTCCCAGTCTGCCGCAGACCTATGGCGAGGCGATCGAGGGAATTTCGATCGGGCCCAGGGTGGGCTCGTGTGGCACGGCTGCCTATCTCGGCACTCCCGTTGAGGTTACGGATATCGCCACAGATCCTCTGTGGGAGGGATTTACGGCGCTCGTGCTTCCACTTGGACTGAAAGCCTGCTGGTCCAGTCCGATCAAATCGGCTGAAGGCCGGGTGGTTGGGACCTTTGCATTCTATTACAGAGAAACCCGCGGCCCCAGCGACCTGGAGCGGCAACTGGTTGATACCTGCGTTCACCTGTGCTCCATCGCAATCGAGCGCGATGAAGACAGCCGCCGTCTGAAGCATCTGGCCTATCATGATCAGCTGACCGGGCTTTCCAACCGCTATGCCTTCAACGAGCACGTTGCAGATAACATGGCCTCGCCGCAGCAGAGCTTCGGATTGTTGATGTTGGACATCGACAACATGAAGCTGGTCAATGACAGCATGGGACACTCCGTTGGCGATGCCATGATCCGCGAAGTCGGGCACCGTCTTGCTTCAGCCGGCAAAGAGATCACTGTCTACCGCCTGGGCGGCGACGAGTTTGCCGTCATTTGTGCCAGATGCAGCGATACCGAAAATCTGGCGACGCTCGCCCGGCAGCTGCTTCGCGAGATGGAGAAGCCCTTCGAATGTGACGGCAACTTCATCATGTTGCAGATCACCATTGGTGGCGTGCTGAGCAAAATGGACGGCACCAGTGCCGACGTCTTGCGGCAGAATGCCGATCTGGCGCTTTACCACGCCAAGCAGGCCGCACGTGGTGATTACATCCATTTCGAGCACGGATTGCGCACTTCAATCCAGTGCCGGACCGAACAGATTGCGCTGCTGGACAAGGCGCTTGACGAGGGCCGGGTCTTTGCCCACTTCCAGCCGGTTATTTGCATTCGCAGGGCGAAAATCATCGGGGTTGAGGCTTTGGCCCGCATCAGAACCGATGAGGGAGACATCATCAGTGCCGGGGCGTTTTCCCTGGGACTGAGCGATTCCAAAAACGCCTTTCGCCTGACAAGTCGCATGCTGGATCAGATTGCCAGCAACATGCGCGCCTGGATGGATGAGGGGCTGGAGCTGCGTCACGTGGCCCTGAACCTCTCCACGGTTGATTTCCAGCGTGGCAACCTCGAAGATCGCCTTCGCGCGCCATTTGAGGCCTATGGAGTGCCGCTGCGCTACCTGCAGATCGAAGTTACCGAAAATGTCCTTATGAACCAGGAGGTTGCCAGCCGGGTTGCCCGTCTGCGGGAACAGGGCATGCAGGTGGCGCTTGACGATTTCGGAACGGGTTTCGCCTCGCTCAGCCATTTGAAGGATTTTCCGCTCGACTATATCAAGATCGACAAGTCCTTTATCGACAATATGCTTTCCGACGTCGCCTGCGGGGCAATTGTCGAGGCGTTGATTTCCGTGGCGCAGAAAATGCAGATCGGCATTGTCGCTGAAGGAATCGAGTCCGCGGAACAGGCGACCCGCCTTCTTGAAATCGGCTGCCCTCTGGGCCAGGGATACCATTATTTCCGGCCGGTCGATGGTGACACCATCGCCACTTTGCTGCGGTCGTTTGACGACGCCGCCGATCAACAGGCCAACGTAAAAAGCAGTCAGCGCAAGCGGGCATAAAAGCCCCAGCTGATGCGAAGCCTTGGATGCGTCAGGATCGCGAGGCTGGTACAGCCTTCGGATCAACGGGTCCGCCGCGCCTGAATTTGCAATCCGGAAAGCCGCGGCTCAGGGAAAGGCGACCGGCGGATTGCTTGGCTGCCACTGCGGATATTTTTCCATGATGCGGGCAAAGCGATCCGAATCCAGAAATCGCGCGAGCCAATTCTGCAAAGCCGGCCACGGCTGGGCGTCGAACCAGTCCTTGTCAATGAAAGCAAACTGCCTCACGAACGGCACAATCGCGAAGTCGGCCAGCGTCGGCCGATCAAAAATCCAGTCGCCGATTGTCTGATCAAGATCAGTGAGGAACCCGGCTGCGATGTCGCGCTGGCTCGACGGATCGACACCGGGATAGCGGTTGGCGTATTTGGTCCGGTCAAGCGCATCTTTGAATGGACCGTCGGCACGGGCAACCCACTCAAATCCCGTCTCCGGCATCTTCAGCCAGCCTTCCGGGTCTCTCTGTTGCAAGGCCCAGATCATCACATCAAGGCTTTCGTCGATGACGCGGTCAGCCGTGACCAGACACGGCACTGTTGCGCTCGGCGAGGAGGCGAGGAAAGCTGCGGGCTTGTCGCGTAGCACGACTTCCCGCAACTCGACTGCAAGCCCTGCCGATGCAATGGCAAGACGTGCACGCATGGCATAGGGGCATCGGCGGAAAGAATAGAGAACCGGTTCGATCATGCCTGTGCTGTAGCAAACTCAGCCAGGTTTTCAAATCGGGCTCTGCAGTCAGCTCCGCCGCTTTCCATTCAGCCGGCCAGCTATTTGCCCCAGTTCAAGGCCATCACATCGAGATCTGTCGCCAGCTCGATCAGGCGGGTTCTGGTGCGCTCCGACATCGGCTTCAAGGGGTGGCGAACATGCTCGCTCCTGATCACGCCGCCTTCCTTGAACACTGCCTTGGCAGCCCGCAGGCCGCATTGCCGGTTCTCGTGATTGATCAATGGCAGGCATTTTTGCCACTGATCGAGTGCCGCCTGTTTGTCGCCTGCCAGAAAATGCGTGACGATCGGCCGGATTTTTTCCGGAAACATTGCCGATGTCATGGTGCCGGTGGCGCCCGCATCGAGATCGGCAAGCAGCGTCACCGCTTCCTCACCGTCAAAGGGTCCGTCAATATACTCCCCGGCGGCTTCGATCAGCGCGGCAAGCTTGTCGGCTGCAAACGGGCATTCGATCTTGAAGTAGGACACATTTTCCAGCTCCCGCGCCATGCGCGCCAGCAGATCAACCGGCAGGTTGACGCCCGACAGCGGCGCGTCCTGAACCATGATCGGGATCGAGATGGCATTGCTGACCGCTTCGAAGTGTTCGAAAATTCCCTGTGGCGCAGCTGACAATCCGGTGCCGTGGTAAGGTGGCATCATCATGATCATCGCCGCGCCCATCGATTGCGCCGCTGTGGCTCGCTGTGTGGCAATCTCTGTCGAGAAATGGCTGGTGGTGACAATCACCGGCACCCGGCCCGCCGCATGCTCGAGGCTCAGCCGCATCAGCAATGTGCGCTCTTCATCGGAGAGCAGAAACTGTTCCGAGTAATTGGCAAGAATGCAGATCGCGTCGACGCCCTGGTCGATCATGCAGTCGATCACCCGGCGCATGCCATCCTCGTCCACCCGGCCATCGTCATGAAACGGTGTCGGGGCGACTGGAAGAATATTTGCGAGCGGTTGTTTCATCGTGTTTTCCTTTCGGGAATACCAGCTGCCCCCGGGTACAGAGTGCCGGCGGTCTTGCGGTAAGACTGGGTCGTGTGGCGGAGCCGGTTGTCCTATTCGATAAACGGTTCGACGCTGATGCGTTTGCCCAGCAGAAAGGCGTCCGCGACATGCGCCATGGGTGAGAGATCCATGTCGATTGTCCTGCCCCGCACCAAACGGGCCATATTGGCGTAAAGCCGCGGATACTCACCCTGCAGGGCATTGTCCGAGCTGGCAGCCGTCTGGGTCTCGCCGTTGATTGACAGTGTTGCGCCACCTTCAGAGAGCTCCAGACTGCCCTGATCTGTTTCGATGGCAATATTCCAGAACTGATCGCCCTCCTTGCGGAAATCCAGCTCAGCGCTCACCTGTGCACCGTGCGGATGGGTGAACGTCAGGTTGGCCGCAATCGGGGTCTCGCAATTCTCCGGGATGAACAGCTCTGAGGTGGCGATATGGATCGGGTCCGGCAGGATTTCAGTGACGATGGACAGCGCGTTGATGCCGGGATCGAAGACGCCCAGGCCACCGGCTTCCCAGATCCAGGTCTGGCCCGGATGCCATTTGCGCACATCCTCCTTCCAAGTCACCACAAGGCTGTGCAGGATCTTGCCCGTGAGCCAGGCCTTGGCCTGAGCCACCATCATTGCTTCCCGTGAGTGCCAGGTCGCGTAGATTGAAACCCCGGCCTCGCGCGCCATCGCCTCCAGCGCATGGCATTCCGACAGCGTTGCACCGGGCGGCTTTTCCAGCATGACGTGGCGTCCGTCGCGGATTGCAGCCTTTGCATAGGCAAACCGCGGGACCGGCGGCATGCACAGCGATACCACCTCGATGTCCGGCCGCGCCTTCAGCATGGCGTTGAAATCGTCGAAGGCCTCGACACCGTCAACCCCCGTTGCGTGACGCGACACGGTCGCAGCCAGTTCCCATTCGGCCGAGGCTATCAAGGCCGGTATGTGCTGGTCACGGGCGATCTTGCCAATTCCCGCAAGGGCAATCTTGAGCGGCATCAATGCGAATCCTTTCCTACGGCTGATCCCCGGCAGCCAATCAGGAAATCGAGATCCGCGCCTGTATCGGCCCCCCGGACATGGGTCTCGTGCAGCCAGGCATAGCCTGACGGCACAGTGCTGGCGGCAGGCTTCCACGCCTTCAGCCGGGCAGCCAACTCGTCGTCGGAAATGTCGATATGAATGCTGCGTGCTTCCACATCCAGATCGATCATGTCGCCGTTCTGGACCACGGCCAGCGGCCCGCCATCAGCGGCTTCCGGCGAGGTGTGAAGGATGACCGTGCCATAGGCTGTGCCCGACATACGGGCATCCGATATCCGCACCATGTCGGTGATGCCTTTTTTCAGAACCTTTGGCGGCAGCCCCATATTGCCGACCTCGGCCATGCCCGGATAGCCTTTCGGGCCGCAGTTTTTCAGCACCATCACGCAGGTCTCGTCAATGTCGAGCGCCTCGTCGTTGATCTTGGCCTTGTAGTCGTCGATATCCTCGAACACCACGGCCCGGCCGCGATGCTTGAGCAGGTGCTGAGACGCAGCCGATGGCTTGATCACCGCTCCCTTAGGCGCCAGGTTGCCCTTCAGCACCGCAATGCCGCCTTCCGGTGTCAGAGCCTTGTCGACGGGCCGGATGACGTCTTCATTGGTGTTGACGGCGCCCTTCACCTCGTCCCAGATGGCGGTGCCGCTGACTGTCATGGCGTCCTTGTGCAGCAGCCCGGCTTCGCCCAGGTGCTTGAGCACCACTGGCAGGCCGCCGGCATAGAAGAATTCTTCCATCAGATATTTGCCTGACGGCATCAGGTTGACGATGGTCGCCACTTCACGGCCGCAGCGGTCCCAGTCGTCAAGCGTCAGATCGACGCCCACCCGCCCGGCAATCGCCAGCAGATGGATGACCGCATTGGTCGATCCGCCGATGGCGCCATTGGTCCGGATGGCGTTTTCAAAGGCCTGCTTGGTCATCACGTCGGATGGCTTGAGGTCGTCCTTGACCATGTCGACGATGCGGCGGCCCGACATCTGCGCCATTACCCGGCGGCGGCTGTCGACGGCCGGAATGGCGGCGTTGCCCGACAGCGCCATACCGAGCGCTTCGGCCATCGAGGCCATGGTCGAGGCGGTACCCATGGTGTTGCAGGTTCCTGCCGACCGCGACATCGAGGCTTCGGCTTCGAGGAAGTCTTCCGCCGACATCTCTCCGGCCTTGACGGCTTCGGAGAATTTCCACAGATGCGTTCCCGACCCCACCCGCTCGCCGCGGAAATAGCCGTTGAGCATCGGTCCGCCGGTAACCACGATCGACGGAAGATCGGTCGATGCAGCCCCCATCAGCAGGCTCGGCGTTGTCTTGTCGCAGCCCACCAGCAGCACAACGCCATCCATCGGTTGACCGCGAATGGTCTCCTCGACGGCAAGTGCCGCGAGATTGCGATACATCATCGCGGTCGGCCGGAATGTGCTTTCCGATGCCGAGAAAACCGGCACTTCAACCGGAAAGCCGCCAGCTTCATAGACGCCGTTTTTCACCCGGTCCGCGAGTTCGCGCAGATGGGCGTTGCACGGGGTCAGCTCCGACCAGGTGTTGAGAATGCCGATCACCGGGCGGCCATCGAACATGTCGTGGGTAAAACCCTGGTTCTTCATCCAGCCGCGGTGATAGATCTGATCGCGGCCCGTGCCGCCGAACCATTCCTGGGAACGGAGTTTACGTGGCCATTGTGCTGGTTTGAATGTCATGTTGTTTTACAAGCCCGCGCTGTACCCGATGAGGCAGCGAAGGGCTCCTCCCTTTGCGTCAGCTTTGTTTGTTCTTGTTGTAGACGTCGAAAATGACGGCAGCGAGCAGCACCAGACCCTTGATGACCTGCTGGTAATCGATGCCGATACCCATGATCGACATGCCGTTGTTCATCACACCCATGATAAAGGCACCAACCACCGCTCCGACGATCTTGCCGACCCCGCCCGACATCGACGCTCCGCCGATGAAAACCGCGGCAATCACATCAAGCTCGAACGAAACGCCGGCCTTCGGAGTTGCCGTGTTCAGCCGCGCTGCGAAGACAAGACCGGCAAGGGCTGCCAGCATGCCCATGTTGACGAATGTCAGGAATGTCAGCCGTTCGGTGCGAATGCCCGACAGTTTCGCCGCCTTCTCGTTGCCGCCGAGCGCATAGATGCGGCGGCCGAGCGTGGTTGATTCAGTCAAGAACGCATAGATGATCGTCAACACGCCCATGGTGATCAGCACATTCGGCAGGCCCCGGAATGTGGACAGTTTATAGGAAACGAAGATGATGGCTCCGGCAACGATCACGTTTCGCGCGATAAAGAAGCTCATCGGCTCGGCCTGCATGCCATAGGCCATGTTGCGGGCCCTTGACCGCAATCCCATCCAGACAATCAGGCCAGCAATCACGATGCCGGTCACCAGCCCGAAGCCGTTCAGCCGCTCAACACTGAAAATCGTTTTCACAAACGGCAGCATGTCGGGAATGAATCCGGTCGAGAGCGCCTGGAATTGACGTGGGAACGGCCCGATCGACTGGCCCTCGAGCAGCCAAAGCGAAGCGCCCCGGAACACCAGCATGCCGGCAAGCGTGACGATGAAGGAGGGGATGCGCCAATAAGCGATCCAGTACCCCTGCGCCGCGCCGATCAGGATCCCGACAGCCAGGCAGCAAGGAACTGTCAGATAGATCGACCACTCCCAGCTCACCATCATCACCGCTGCGAGTGCGCCGACGAAACCGACGACCGAACCGACGGAGAGATCGATGTGCCCGGCGACGATAACCAGCAGCATGCCCAGCGCCATGATGATGATGTAGCTGTTTTGCAGGAACAGGTTGGTGATGTTGACCGGGCGCAGCATGGTGCCGTCGGTCATCACCTGGAAGAAGGCCATGATGGCAATCAACGCCAGAACCATGCCGTAGTCGCGCAAATGGTTGGCCAGATACTGGCCGACAGAATTGCTCTGAGTGTCGCTCGCTGTTTCGCTGATTTCCGCAGCCATATCTTAACTCCTCACAATGAAGGACATGATGCGTTCCTGGCTCGCTTCCGCGGCGGTCAGCTCGCCCACCAGGGCGCCTTCATTCATTACATAAATTCGGTCGCACATGCCCAAGAGTTCAGGCAGTTCGGAAGATATCATCAGTACGCCCTTGCCGTCGGCAACGAGTTTGTTGATGATGCCGTAAATCTCGTATTTTGCGCCGACGTCAATGCCACGGGTTGGCTCGTCGAGGATCAGCACCTTGGGATCGGCGAACAGCCATTTCGACAGCACAACCTTCTGCTGATTGCCGCCCGACAGGTTGACCACTTTCTGAAACACGCCGGGCGTGCGGATGTTGATCGCCTTGCGGTAGCGTTCCGCGACCTGGACTTCCTCGGCTTCCGAAATGACGCCGTAGGAAGACACCTGGGGCAGATTGGCCAGCGTGATGTTGCGTTGAATGCTTTCATCCAGCACCAGGCCGAGATGCTTGCGGTCTTCGGTGACATAGGCGATGCCGGCGTCGATGGCGCGGTCGACGGTCGACACATCAACCGGTTTGCCATCGATCAGAACTTCGCCGCTGATCTTGCGGCCGTAACTCCGGCCGAACAGGCTCATGGCGAGTTCGGTGCGCCCTGCCCCCATCAGCCCGGCAATCCCGACAACTTCGCCGGCGCGGACATTGAGGCAGGCGTCGTGGATGACCTGCCGTTCGGCGTGCTGGGGATGCCAGACATCCCAGTTGCGCACTTCCATCAGCACGTCGCCGGGATTGCTCACCCGCTCGGGGAACCTCTGCGCCATGTCGCGGCCGACCATGTCGCGGATGATCCGGTCTTCGGTAATCTCGTCGCTGCGCGCATCAAGCGTTGAAATCGCGGCGCCGTCGCGGATCACGGTGACCCGGTCAGCGATGCTTCGGACTTCGTTGAGCTTGTGGCTGATGATGATCGAGGTGACGCCTTGCGCCTTGAGCTCAAGCAGCAGGTCCAGCAGCGCCTGGCTGTCTTTTTCCGACAGAGCCGATGTCGGCTCGTCCAGAATCAGCAGGCGCACGTCCTTGGACAGCGCCTTGGCGATTTCCACCAATTGCTGTTTGCCGACGCCGATGCGATCGACAAGCGTGCCAGGGGCTTCTGTCAGCCCGACTTTCTTGAGAAGCGCTTCGGTGCGCTGAAATGTTTCGTGCCAGTCGACAATGCCGTTCCTGGCGCATTCGTTGCCGATGAACAGGTTCTCGGCAATCGACAGGAGCGGCACCAGGGCCAGTTCCTGATGAATGATGATGATGCCGACGTCTTCACTCTGGTTGATCCCGGAAAACTGGGCAAGCGCGCCGTCATAATGGATTTCGCCATCATAGGTGCCAGCCGGATAGACGCCGGAAAGAACCTTCATCAGTGTTGACTTGCCAGCGCCGTTTTCACCCACCAGTGCGTGAATTTCGCCTTCCATAACGGTCAGGTTGACCGCATTGAGGGCTTTTACGCCGGGAAATGTCTTGGTAATGGAGCGCATCTCCAGAAGCGGGGTCATTGCTGCATCTCTGTATCGAGGAAATGGGACACAGGGGCCGGGCCGCGCGTTGAAGCACGCGACCCGGACTGCATGTCGGCTGCTTGGGTCAGCCTACTTGATCTGGTCCATCGTGTAGTAGCCCGAACCGAGAAGGATCTCTTCCCAGTTCGACTTGTCGACAGAAACCGGCTCCAGCAGATAGGAATCAACCACCTTGACGCCATTGTCGTAGGTCGTCGTGTCGTTGATTTCCGGTGTGCCGCCCTGAAGCAGCGCGTCAACCATGCCGACGGTGACGCGGGCAAGTTCACGGGTGTCCTTGAACACTGTGGAGTACTGTTCGTCTGCCAGGATCGACTTGACCGACTGAACTTCCGCATCCTGTCCGGAGACGATCGGCATTTTCAGGTCGCCGGAACCGTAGCCGACGCCCTTGAGCGACGACAGGATACCGATCGACAGGCCATCATAGGGAGAAAGAACGCCGTGGACCTGCTTGTCGGTGTAGTGAGCCGACAGAAGGTTGTCCATGCGGGCCTGCGCAACAGCGCCGTCCCAGCGCAGGGTGCCGACCTTGTCCATGCCCATCTGGCCGGAAACGATGACGATCTCACCGGAATCGATCAGCGGCTGCAACACGCTCATGGCGCCATTGTAGAAGAAGAATGCGTTGTTATCGTCCGGCGAACCGCCAAATAATTCGACATTGTATGGACCGTCGCCAAAGCGCTCCTTCAGGCCTGCAACGAGCGAGCTGGCCTGCTGTACGCCAACCTTGAAATTGTCGAATGTCGCGTAATAGTCGACATTGCCACTTTCGCGGATCAACCGGTCATAGGCAATAACCTTGATGCCCGATGCCGCGGCATTTTCCAGCGCGTTCGACAGCGTTGTGCCGTCAATCGCTGCAATCACCAGAACATCGACACCCTTGGTGATCATGTTTTCGATCTGTGCCAGCTGGTTCGGAATATCGTCTTCAGCATACTGCAGATCGGTTTCGTAACCGGCAGCAGTGAACTGTTCGACCATGGAATTGCCGTCTGAAATCCACCGCGCGGATGATTTCGTCGGCATTGCGATACCGACGGTACCCTTGTCCTGCGCGAGTGCAGGCGTCGAAACAAGCCCGACGCCGAGTGCGATCGTGGCCAAAATAGATGTAAGCTTTCTCATAAAGTCCTCCCGAGACAGCGCTATGCAGCGGCCCACCTCTCCTCAGAGGTTAAGCCGTCCAGCCATAAGGGTCCTGTTGAACCCAAATCAATTTACTGAAAGCGCGGTATGCATTTCAAATGAATAAATTGACATTCTGCATATCAAATTTGATAAGCAACGAATGAGCAAGACATCTCGCAATATGCAACTCAAGGACTTCCGTCTCATCCGGGCGATCCACGAGACTGGTCAACTGGGCATGGCGGCAGAGCAAATGTCGATGTCGCAGCCGGCCGCATCACGGATGCTCGCAAGCATTGAACGCTTCGTGGGTGGGCCGGTCTTTCTTCGCCATCCCAAAGGCATGACGCCAACGCCTGTCGGTGAAACCCTCATCCGCAACGGGCACAATCTGCTAAATGGTCTCGATCAGACGCTCAGGGAGATCTCGTCGGTCAGCGAAGGACTTGCGGGGACAGCACGGGTTGGCTCGGTCACCGATGGATCCGTGGCGTTTGTGGTTCCCGCCATACAGGAGCTTAAGAAAACGGCGACCGGCGCTGAGATTCATGTCGATGTCGCCCCCAGCGATGTTCTGGTCGAAGGCCTGTTCCGGGGTGAATATGATTTCGTGCTGTCGCGAATCCCACCGCAATATGACAAGCGGCAGCTGGAGGTTCGCCAGGCCCGGCATGAGGACATCTGCTTCATGATCCGGACCGGGCACCCGTTGTCCGGCCAGGCGGTGGCATCACTGGACCAACTCGCAGCCCATGAATGGGTCATCCAGGCGCCGCATACGCCGTTGCGTCAGGCGGTTGAAGCTGTGTTCGTGTCCGCTGGCGTGGAGTTGCCGGACGACATCGTCAATACAACCTCGATGCTGGTGATGGTCGCTTATCTCGCCTCGTCCGACGCGATTGCGCCGATCCCGAGACAGGTTGCCCACCTGTTTGTTGCCAACGGGCTGGCGGGCGGTCTGACAACCGTCGAACCCCAGGAGAAAATCCAGGTCAGTCCCTACTTCCTGATCTCGCGCAGGAATGTGATGATCAGTGCTGTCGCGACCCGGTTGCGTGAACTGGTCTTCGCGGCGATGAACCTGCCGGCGCCCTGAACCGGTTCCGTGCGTTTTCGGTCCGCTCGCGCGGTCAGTTGCTGTCGATAAACACGCTCACGCTGGCCGCCCGGCCTTCAGCATCCATCACCGTAAGGGATGAAGCACCAAGACTGTCAGGTGTCCAGTTCAACACCCGGCGCCGTGTGGAGTTCGGCAGGGCGTGACCATTCGCAATCAGCCGGTAGGGTCCCGCCCCGCCCTGCAGCTTGATCACCAGCGGCATCAGTGGGCCGGACCCACCGGAACCAAGCGACACGCGCGCGCCCTGCGGCGGGTAGACAATCCGTGGCGGCAGCGTTCCGCCGGCAACAAGGCCGCCGGTCGGGGTGTCGCGGCTTTCAAACTTTTTCAGGGCATAGGGCAACGCCGTACGGGGCCGCACAATCATCCCTGAGGGGGGCGGCGGAAAGTCGACTCTCGTTACTCCGGACCGCGCGAAAGCCTCAAACAGCAAAGGCGCGGCGGTTTCAATGCCGGACAGTCCCGGCACCGGCGCGGCATCTGGCCGCCCTACCCACACGCCCAGCACATGGCGGCCATCAAAACCAACAGCCCAGGCATCGCGGTATCCATACGAAGTCCCCGTCTTGTAGGCGATGGCAAGCCGCGGCGCACCTTGCGGCGCATTCACACCGGCAAGAATGTCGGCGGTCTGCCAACTCGCGGCGGACGCCATCACCTGCTGATCAAGTGGATCGGCAAATCCCGGTTCAGAGCCATCGTGCAGAGAATGCGCCATCCCGTTGTTGACGAATGCCGTGTAGAGCTGCACGAGGCCACGCAAGCTCACCCCGGCGCCTCCCAGCCCGATTGCCAGCCCCGGTGCACCGCCGGGCGGCAATTCCAGTTCGGTTCCGCCGCGCCGCAGCCGGGAGAGCAAGCGTTGCGGCCCGACGGCTTCCAGCAACCGGACAGCCGGAACATTGAGCGAGAATTGCAGCGCCTCGCGAATGCTCACCTCACCCATGTAGCCACGGTCGAAATTGCGCGGCCTGTAGCCCGAAAAATCCGCCGGCGTATCATCGATCAGTGTTTCGGCGGCAATCAACGCATCCTCAAAGGCCAGGCCATAGATGAACGGCTTGAGCGTCGAGCCTGGCGAGCGGACGGCGCGGCTCATGTCGATAGCCCCGGCACGGTCAGTATCGAGATGTCCGGTGGAGCCGACACTGGCAACAATCTCACCCGTCCTGCCATCTGCCAGAACCATGGCGAGTGATTGTTTGGGACCAAAGCGGCTGGCGCTCTCGGCTGCCAGTTGCTCAAGCCGCTGCTGCACACGCGCGTCGAGCGTCAGACTGATCGAGTTCGTTTCAGGATGTGCGTGAATGGCCAGATCAGCCGTGTGGGCGGCGAGATCCGGCATCGCCAGGCGCCGGGCCGGAAGTCTTGCTGCGGATGCGCGGTCAATCTCGCTTTGCGGAATGAGGCCGGCAGCACTCATCCGGGTCAGCACCCGGTTGCGGGCGAGCATTGCTGCGGCGTGTTGCCGGTCCGGACGCCTGGCTTCCGGCGATTGCGGCAGGGCCACCAGCAGTGCTGATTGTGACAGGCTGAGCTTTTTCGGCTCCCGCCCGAACCAGGCGAGGCTTGCCGCCCGCACGCCCTCCAGATTGCCGCCATAGGGTGCGAGCGTCAGATAGCGGGCGAGGATCTCGTCCTTGCTCAGCCGCCGCTCGATCTGCAGTGCGCGCACCATTTGTCTCAGCTTTGCGGCCAGTGATCGCTCGCTTCGCGGTTCGATCAGCCGCGCCAGCTGCATGGTGATGGTGGAAGCGCCCGAGACGATCCGCCCGCCATTGACAACCAGCTGCCCAGCCGCGCGCAGCAGCGCCAAGGGATCAACCCCTGAATGCGAGCGGAAACGCCGGTCCTCATAGGCAATCAGCATATTGATATAGTCGGGATCAACCGCCTCAAGTGACACCGGCAACCGCCAGATGCCGCTGTTTGTCGTATAGGCGCGCAACAATGTTCCGTTGCGGTCGACGACCTCCCGGGACAGGTCCGAGGCCAAGTCGAGCGGCGGCGGATACATCCGGTCTGCCCGGCCGAGCGCAAAAAGTGCTGTTGCCACCATTATTGCGCACCCGGCCAGACCAGCCGCCACCGGCCGCCACCGGCGGATGCTGATTGGTCCGGTCATGGCGCGCCGAGCACCTCCATGAAGCCTGTCGCGGTCCGGGCTGCGAGTTCGGGACGGTACATGTCCTCAACCACCGCAGCCGGATGCGTATAGATGCCAGGCGTCACGGCGCGAACCACATAGGCGGCAACAAAATCACGGTTCGATGTACCGCGTCTGTCAAATGCCGCCATGAAGCGGTCACTGCGGAATTCCGCATGACTGGCGGAAATCTCGCCCAGCCATGGGAAGTTGCCAAGCTCGGCACTGCCGACAAGCCGCGGATTGTCGATAACGAAGCCGGCCGGCAGCAGGTCGGTAACCACCACCCGCGAGGGCCAGGCATTGGCTTCCCGCATCTGCAGCACCACCAGATAGCGCTGATTTTGCTGCACCGAAGAAACCGAGGCCGGCTGGCCATCCAGCGTGTAGTAGCTGCGATTGATCTCGAACCCGGTCCCTCCGGCGCTCAATGGCTGCACCGGCGCCGCAATCGTGGTCACCACGGCGTCCACCGGGTCGGTTCCCTGATTGACGATGGTCAGCGGCGTGTCGCGGATGTCTTCACCGCTCAGCCGCGCCTCGTAAGCGCCAGCATAGGCCTTGCCATTGACATTGACCGAGATCGACCTGTTGCCCGCGGAGATCGCGCGTGCAGCCAGCACCATCCAGGCATCTTCCTGAGTGCTGGTGGATTGGCGAGCCGTTCTGGCGTCGCCGACGAAGCGGATCAGCTCAGGCACGATGCCGGGTGTGGGCGTTGATTCCGCGGCCAGCGCCAGCATCGCAGCACCATCACGCAACGCCGATCCGTAGTCATCGCGTCCGCCGACCAGCGTCGCGGTTGAGCGGGCGTGATCGAAGGCCGAGCGGAAGCTATCCGCAGCCCGTTGCGGGTCGCCGTAAAGCGAGAGTGCTGCGCCGATCTGGGCGCGAGCCAGCGGCTGATCGAAGGCGTTGATCTGGCTGTCCGAGTAATAACGCAGATCGGTCGCCGCTGCCTTACGGTTGCGCGCCAGCACATAGAGCGCATAGGCAATTGAGCTGCCTTCGGAACTGACGTCGGTTGTATAGGCCAGCGCGTTCTGCAAATTGTCGAGTGCCAGGCGGCTCGCCACCGGCGGAACCTGGAAGCCCTTTTCCATCGCCCGTGTCAGGAAGTCCGTCACATAGGCGTCAAGCCAGAGATCGCCCGACCCGGGTCCCCACAGCCCGAAGCTGCCCGAGGCCGACTGATAGGCCACAAGCCGGGTGATGGCATCATTGATGCGCTTGGCGATGTCATTCGCGTCGTCACTGTCACGGCTGTCTCCGAGCTCGCTCAGATACAGCAGCGGCAGCGCCCGGCTGGTGGTTTGCTCCGCGCATCCATAAGGATAGCGGTCCAGCGCCATCAGCAGAGAGGCCACATCGAAGGCCGCGTTGCGGGTTACGCCAACGGTGACAGATGCGCCGTCAAGCAGGCTGTCGGCCAGCAACTCGCCATCAACCCGAAGGGTGCCGCCACCGCCCGCAAGGCTGATGATGCGCTTGGTGGTGACCGGCATGGCGCCGGGGCGCACTGTGATGGCTTCCTCGCGGTCAAGCGACAGCCCATCGGGACCGGTGAGCGCGATTGTCAGCGTGTCGCTGCCGCTTCGCAGTCCTTCAAGCGGCATGACGAGACTGCTGCGTGCGCCTGAGGGCAGATTGATCGTCTGGCGCATTCCGTTGCCGCTTTCGACCTTGCCCGAAGCGGTGAACAGCTCGACGCCATAATCGCCGGCCGGGCCATCGGTGTTGGCCAGTTCGATGAGCACCTGCGACCGGTCGCCGGGCGCCAGGAATTGCGGCAGGCTGGCGCTGATGACAACCGGATCGCGAATGATCACATCGGCTGTCGCATGCCCAAGCGCGTTGGCGCTCCAGGCAACCGCATTGACCCGAACGGTTCCGTTGAACTGCGGCATATCGAAAGTAACGCTGGCCGTGCCGTCCGGCCCGACCTTGACCGGACCTTCAAAGAACGCCACCAGCTTTTCGCGTGGCGGGCTGCCTTCCGAGCGCATCATGGCCCCGTCTCCGCCTGAGCGGATCCGGCCGGTGACGCCGGACGATCCGTCGATCAGGCGGCCATATAGGTCACGGATTTCCAGAGCCAGTGCGCGTTGCCCGAAATACCAGGCTTCAGGATCGGCTACTTCGTGCCGTGTCAGGTTGAGAATGCCGACATCGACCGCTGACACGTTGATGAACGCAGTGTCGCCCGGTTTCAGTCCGGCAAGTGTAACAGGAACCGTGAATGCGCCGCGCGGAGTGGTTTGTGCCGGCAGATCAAGGCTGACCGACAGTCTGCGCGCTTCGGGATCAACCGCCAGCCATTTGGCGCCGATGGAGCGCATCGGCATCCGCGATTGCGCGTCGCCGGGCCGGTAGAGCGTTACAGTGACATAGGCGCCCGCGCCCCACTCTTCCGTGACCGGCAGATCAATTGTGGTGCCCGCCTCACCCACCGGTGCGGTCACAGTCTCGATCAACCGTTCCGTGCCCACCGTAATCAGCGCCTCACCGGCAAATCGCGGCGAAATCCGCAATTGAGCGGTCTCGCCCACCTTGTACCGGTCTTTGTCCAGAGCAATCTCCAGACCGTCGGGGGTCTCGATTGATTTGCTCTCGACATACCAGCCGGCATCAAACAGCACGCTTGTCTCTGCACCATCGGCTCCGGTGACGTCGAGGCGGTAGCGCCCCCAATCGACATTTGCGGCCACAGATGCGGGGGAGTTGTCTGCGATATCGATCAGGCCGTCAGCAATTTCCGTCGTGAAATCAACAACCTCATAGTTCCAGGAATTGCCCTGCCGGTACCATTGATAGTTCCGCTCGACCTTGACCAGCGACCAGGAGACGCCAGGCATGGCAATGCGCGTGCCGTCAGCTTCAACCGCGATCAGCTGGAACCCGGCTTCACTGTTTTCGGGCACCTGGGCGTCCTCGAACAGCGGCTTGATGCCGATGCGCACGCCCTCGGTTGCAACCTTGAGATCGACCGAGCGTTCGACCGCGCGGCCACCACCCTCGGAGGCCCGGATCGTGACGCTTGCCGTAAGGAACTGCGTGGTGTCGGGCAAAGTGCCGAGATCAACCTCGATCAGCGCCTTACCGGCCTCATCCAGTGGCGGCAGGCTGTCGAGTGAAATCCGCGAATTCTCGAATTCCTCATCGGCAAGGCCGAACTCGTACCCGGGAAATCCATCAAGCGAACGGGTGCGGCTCAGCACGATTTCGCCTTCGGTCGCAAGCCCACCCGCAGGTGCGCCATAGAGATAACGTCCGGTGACCGCAATTTCCGCCGGTGCAAGCGGGCTGACGACGCCGTTACCGGCATCGAGTTCAATTTCAATCCGGTCCGGCTGGAAATCCTCCACCAGGAATGAAACCTCCGCCACCGCAGGCCGTTTCGGGTCGGTGTGCAGTGCTGCGCGCCAGGCACCCTGCATGGCATTGTCGGGCAATGACAGCGCCAGCGCATGCCCGCCAAGTGCGGCACCGTCGGAGACCAGCCTCCGGTCCTCGACACCGTCGGGCCGTTGCAGAATCAGCGTCAACGGCAGATTGGCAAGCGCTTCGGCCTTGCCATCGCGGGCCAGCGCCGACAGGTGCACCGTCTCTCCGGCGCGGTAGATTCCGCGCTCGGTCCAGGCCATCACGTCAACGCCGCCGGATGAGGTGCGCCCGGCAACCCCGCGATCCGACAGGTCAAATCCGCCCCGCGTCATGTCCAGGAACACGAAATCGCCATCCGGCCCCTTGGCCAGCAGTGCGGCGGGTGCAAGGCTCGCCTGCCCGCGGATCAGCCCCGGCTGGAATGTGGCGCGGCCATCGGCGTCGGTGACTGCCTCGCCCAGCACCTCGTTGTTGCGGGCAAGCAGAGTCAGGGCAACGGAACTGAGCGGCTTGGCAGAATCGAGCGAGCGCAGGAACACCGACAGCCCGTCATCGCCCGCAAATGTACTCATGCCTATGTCGGAGATGACAAACCATTGCGTGGCGCGCGACTCCCAGCTTTCGCTCTTGTCGCCAAGCGGCGTCGCAGTCAGCACGTAGACACCGGGCTGGCGTTCGGGCAGCAAAGTGTCCACCGGAATGCTGGTGATGACTTCACGGTTGGGTTCGCTGACGACATCAATTGCACCCTCCCACACCGAGGCGCCAAGATCCTCCAGGATCGACTGAATCGAATAACTGTTCAGCTGCCGGAGAAAATCCGAGCGCGTGATGATTTGCGACAAGGCCCTGTCACCGACGCGGAACAGCTTCAGATCTGCAGACGGCGCATTGATGGTCACCAGCGGGATGCCAAGCCGCGACTTTGCCGGCAGCACGAAACTGGAACCGGTGAAGCGGGCTGCCGGCGTCCGGTCCCGCACGTAAAGCGACAGCTCCACCGGAGCTTCCAGAGCCTCGCCGACAGACGAGGGCAATCCCTGGCGCAGCACCAATCGGTAACGCTGGCCATGGGCCAGGCCATTGATGCAGATCTGCCGGTTGTCTGTGTCGATGGCAGCATCACGGACACCATCGACACTCACAAAACCCGAATAATCCTGACTTTTCACAAGATCTTCGGAGAACTGGACACAAACCCGAGGCGTTTCGCTGTCCGCATCAACAGTGTTGTCGACGACCCGGAACCCATGCGTGGCCCGCAGCTCTTCATAGGCTGCGCGAAGTGCCGGATTCTCCCGCAGCTCAAGGCTTGCGCGGTAGGCTGACAGCGCGGGACGCCAATTCTTGATGCCTGCAAAGGCTTCAGCCAGAACGGCGAGCGCATCTGTTCGCTCTGACACGGTCCGCGAAGCCTTGTAAGCGTTGACCGCCGCCGACACCGAGACCGACAGCAGGCTGCGCCGCAGATTTGCATCCTGCGGTGTGTAGGCAAGCGCTGTCCGCGACAGATCGGCCCAGAGATCACTGCGGTCCGGTGCGGAGGCCACCGCGATGGCAAAATTCCGCACCGCGCCATCCATGTCGCCTGCCGCGGCAGAAGCTTCGGCAATGCGTTTCAGGGTCGCAACGCCGCCTGCGCCGCCGCCGTACCGCGCCAGCGTCCGCTCGCGGTAGGACCGGGCTTCATCCATCACTGTGGCCGGAACAAAGGCCAGATCAGGCGCCGCCCCCAGATCAGGCTCTCCGCTGCTCACCACCCTGCCCGCAATTGCCCCGGCGAACGGATTGATGGTGTTGTAGTCTGATTTCAGAAAGCACCAGCCGGCTTTGACGTTGTAGGTAAAGGCCATGCATTGGCCGTCATTCAGGCATTCCGCCTTGCATTGATCAAGATCGATATTCTGCACAGTGCGCAGATCAAATCCGAAATAATCGGCGTCCACCGTTGTCTCAATGCGCCGCGATCCCTCTTGCGCGATCGTGGGGGAAGACAGAAGAATAACCATCAGACATGCAAGGATATGTTTGAATCCAGACATAAAAACCTCCCGCGCCCATGATCAATCGGGCAAAATGAAACAGCAGTTATTCCGGCCAGCTGCAGTCAATGATTGCGCCGCCGCATTGCATATTCATCTTCAGAGTAGGGCTGGACGACCTTGGGGGGCAAGGGCTTTCCACCCTCGAGACGCAAATTGGTCCGGATCGTTGCAATGCACGGCACAAATACGCTAGGGAGAATACAGGCCGTGAAAATGCGTATCTGACGCACAACAAGGCCAACATGTAGTCGAGTGAGTTCCGGCTGTTGCCGGCGTTGCTCTTTTCCAGATTGCATATGCGTTATATAATCATCGTTTATTCATCGAGCAGACACCGACATGACACTTCCGCACATCAAGTCCGACATGAACCAGGAAGAAATGAACCTGCTGCTTGTTCAGGCACGCAAGGCCAGTGACCTGCTGAAATCACTTAGCCATGAGACACGGCTGATGATTCTGTGCATTTTGTCCGAAGGCGAGAAGTCGGTGTCCGAACTCGAGGAAATCCTGGCGATGCCGCAGGCAGCTGTATCGCAGCAACTGGCGCGGCTGCGTCTCGATGGTCTGGTCGACACCCGGCGCGAAGGCCGCATGATCTACTATTCGATCCTCAATCAGGAAGTCTCTTCCGTCATAGGGACACTGTATTCACTGTTTTGCGCGCCGGTGCGCGATAAGGCCGATCAGGCCGGCTGAGAAACGCTCGAGCCAGCGATTTCAGCCATACGTTTTCACAATTTCAGCTCTTTGCTTTCGTCTCGCTGATCCATCTGGAAGCGCTCCAGGTTGGTTCCTGGCAGCAAAACCAAAAAAGCTGACCAGGAACACCTGATCAGCCTTGTCATAATGGTTCTTCGCAGCGAGCAGATAAAGTCAGCTATCAGCGGAAGGCGTTAGGCGACAGCCCGCGCCAGAGCGCATTGCGACCACAACTCGCTCAGCGCACCGGCAAGATGCTGAATATCGGCATCCGAATGCAATGGTGTCGGTGTGATGCGCAGACGTTCGGTCTTCACAGGCACCGTCGGATAGTTGATCGGCTGCACGTAAATGCCGTGATTGTCCATCAGCACATCGGAGATCCACTTGCACTTCGATGCGTTGCCGACCATCACCGGCACGATATGGCTCGGGTTTTCCATGTGCGGAATGCCGTGGGAATCCAGCGCACGGCGCACTTTGGCGACCGCATCCTGATGCCGGCGGCGTTCAAGCTGGCTGGCCTTGAGATGACGGATTGATGCCGCAGCACCAGCTGCAAGCGCTGGCGGCAAGGCTGTGGTGAAGATGAAGCCCGAAGCAAAGCTGCGCACGAAATCGCACAAATGGCGCGATCCGGTGATGTAACCGCCCATCACGCCAAATGCTTTCCCGAGCGTTCCTTCGATCACGGTCAAACGGTCCATGATGCCTTCGCGCTCGGCAATCCCACCCCCGCGTGGTCCGTACATGCCAACGGCGTGAACCTCATCGAGATAGGTCATGGCGCCGAATTCATCCGCCACGTCGCAAAGCGCTGCGATCGGAGCCACATCGCCGTCCATGGAATAGACGCTTTCAAACGCCACCATTTTCGGCGCCGCGGGATCGTCCAGCGCCATCAAGCGGCGCAGATCTTCCGGATCATTGTGCTTGAAAACCCGCTTTTCGCAACGCGAATGGCGAATGCCCTCGATCATTGAGGCGTGGTTGAGCGCATCCGAATAGACGATAAGACCGGGAATTTTGCCTGCCAGAGTGCCGAGAGCCGCCCAGTTGGAGACATAGCCTGATGTGAAAATCAGCGCGTCTTCCTTGCCGTGCAGATCGGCCAGCTCGTTTTCCAGAAGCACATGGTAGTGATTCGTGCCCGAAATGTTGCGGGTACCGCCGGCGCCGGCGCCGCAGCGTTCGATCGCCTCTTTCATGGCGCCTGTGACCAATGGACTTTGCCCCATGCCCAGATAGTCATTGGAACACCAGACCGTTACGTCCTGCGTTGAACCGTCCGCACGATAGCGGGTCGCCCGCGGAAAGCCGCCAGCGTGACGCTCGATATCAGCAAACACCCGGTAATTGCCCGCCTTGTGCAGACCACCAAGCTTTTCCTCGAAGAACGCTTCAAAATCCATTGCATTAGTCCTATGTGTCCATTCCAACATGCGAAACATCGCCACTTCCGTCAACCCGAAAATCGTGTGTTGGAAGGAAGTCATAAGGTCGCATGGTCCGCGAACGGAAATCTTTGTCCTATGTCAAATCGCGCAATTTAATTTGCCCGATAGCACATTTCCTTTCGGTAAACCGTTATTACGATTTGCTACAGATAGGTGGAACGCTCCAAAGGCGTGATTTCATTGTCGAAGGCCTTGAGCTCTTCGCGCTTGATCTCTGCAAATATGCGCCGCAGGTCGGTGCCGAAAAGCCGCTCGATGAAAGCCGAGTTTTCAAAGTCCTCGATCGCATCATCCATGTCGTCGGACAGTTGCGGCAAAGGCACGTTATAGGCACTGCCCTCCACAGGCGGTGGCGGCATTTTGCCATTCTCCAGACCCTCGAGCATTCCGCCAAGAACGCCCGCAAGAACGAAATACGGGTTGGCATCCGCGCCCGACATGCGGTGTTCCAGCCGCCGCGCCTTGTCATCAGATGCCGGCACCCGCACCACAACGGAGCGGTTGTTGCGTCCCCAGGCGATCCGTGTCGGGGCATATGAACCGGGCTGCAGGCGGCGGTACCCATTGAAACCCGGAATATAAAGAAGGAGCGTATCCTTGAGCGTGTGCAACAGGCCCGCAGCGGCATGCTGCAGCCGCAGGTCGCCCGCTTCTCCCGCGAAGATGTTGTTGCCGTCCTTGTCGAGAATACTGGCGTGCACATGCATGCCGTTGCCCGGCCATTCCAGGAACGGCTTGGCCATGAATGTGGCGCGCAGTCCGTGCTTGTGCGCTGATTCCGTGATCAGCCGGCGCAGCAGGACGGTGTCGTCTGCCGCCGCCATTGCATCGTCCCTGTGCTTGAGATTGACCTCGAACTGGCCGGGCGCCGCTTCCTTGATGATGGTGTCGATCGGCAGTCCTTGCGCGATGGCCGCAGCGCGGATTTCGGCAAACAGCTCGCTCTGGCCGCGAAGTTCCGACAGCGAATACATCTGCTGCTGTTCCGGGCCCGGGCCGAGGTCCTTGCCCATGCGTCCCGACCGCTGGAACACGTTCGGGTCGACCAGATAGAATTCAAGCTCAAATGCTGTGACCGGGCGCAGACCGAGGGCCGCAAAGCGGTCCATCAGCCGTTGCAACACATTGCGCGGATCGTATTCGCACGGCTCGCCGGCTTCGGTGTACATCGACATCAGCACCTGAGCCGACGGTCGCGGAGACCAGGGCGCGATATTGATGCGGCCCGGAATGGCGCGGCAGTAGCCGTCAATGTCGCCGGTTTCGATGTGAATGCCGGTGGATTCCACCTCCCTGCCCCAGATATCCAGCCCGAAGATCGACAATGGCATGTTGATGCCGGGATAGCTGGCCTTGGCCAGTGCTTCTGCCGGGCCCCATTTGCCGCGCATCACGCCATTGATGTCGGGAATCAGGAAATCGACCGATTCGATATCCGGGTTCTCGGCCATGAACCGTTCTGCTTCTTCATTGTTGGGAAGGTTTTTGTCTTGGTTTTCCGTGCCGGCGCTCTCGCGCATAGTATCACCATGCCCCTTCAGGACTATCTGTTGCCGCATAATGCGGATATTGCGGTGCTTGTCCGCACCCGAGTTTTGTGCACACACTCAACTAAAGGTCAAACCGATTTCATCGCGGCCTTTGTGAAAAAACAATCAGGAATAAAACTATGCGCGTCAACGTGTCTTCCCATGACCTCAAGATATCCGATCACAAGCACCACCTCCATCCGTTTACCGACCATGGAGCCTTGGGTGTCGATGAAAGACGGGTAATATCAAAAGCTGATGGGGTATGGCTGTGGGACACTGACGGAAACCGAATCATGGATGGCATGGCCGGCCTGTGGTGCGTCAATGTCGGCCACGGCCGCCAGGAGATCGTCGAGGCGGTGCGCGCGCAGATGAGCGAGCTGTCCTATTACAACACCTTCTTCAAGACCACTCATCCGCCAGTCATCGAACTGTCGGAAATGCTGGCCGGTGTTGCGCCCGAGAATATCAACATGGTCATGTATAGCGGCTCCGGCTCTGAAGCCAACGACACGAATTTGCGTCTGGTGCGCACCTATTGGGCACTGCAGGGAAAGCCGTCCAAGAAAGTGGTGATCAGCCGCAAGAACGCCTATCACGGCTCAACCATGGCCGGCGCTTCGCTCGGCGGCATGGGCGCCATGCACAGCCAGGGCGGCCTGCCGATCCCTGACATTCATCACATCGCGCAGCCTCACTGGTTCGGCGAAGGCATGATGACCGACATGAGCGAGGACGAGTTCGGCCTCTGGGCAGCGCGCGAACTCGATCGCGCCATCGAGGAGATCGGCGAAGAGAATGTCGCAGCCTTCATCGCCGAGCCGGTCCAGGGCGCCGGCGGCGTCGTCATCCCGCCGGCCACCTACTGGCCCGAAGTCAAGCGCATCCTCGAAAGCCGCGATATCCTGTTTATTGCCGACGAAGTCATCTGCGGTTTCGGCCGCACGGGCGAATGGTTTGGTTCGGGCTATTATGACCTCAAGCCCGATCTGATGACCGTCGCAAAGGGGATGACGTCAGGCTATCTGCCGATGGGCGGCGTGCTGGTTTCCGACGAGATCGCCGAAGTTCTGCACCGCGAGGGCGTCGAGTTCTTCCACGGCTACACCTATGCCGGCCACCCCGCCTGCTGCGCCGCCGCGATTGCCAATCTTACAATCATCAAGCGTGAAGGCCTGGTGGAACGCGTCCGGGATCATATCGGGCCTTATTTCCAAGAGCGCTGGAAGGCGCTGGAGCAGCATCCGCTGGTTGGCCAGGCCCGTGGCCTTGGCATGTTCGGCGCACTGGAACTGGTCCCCGACGAGAATGATCTGAAGAAACGCTTCGGCAATACCGGCAAGGTCGGCACCATCACCCGCGACCACTCCTTTGCCAACGGGCTGGTGATGCGCGCCGTCGGCGATGCGCTGATCATCTCGCCGCCGCTGAGCATCACCGAGGAAGAGGTGGACACCCTCATAGCTTCGGCCAAGAAGACGCTTGATGAAGCCCTGGATGATGTCCGCAAACAGGGCCTGGCCTGATCCCGCAGCCTGTGGGATTTAACCTTTACGCTTAAGCTTAACGCCGGGTTGTCAGACCCGGCGTTTTGAATCGCGCTATAATCCCGTCTCTCATGGAGGCTGTGATGCGCGATACCCAATCATCAAACCGGACAGGCGAGAGTGCCGATCACCGGAACGGATTGCTCGATCTGCTGCGCTTTTGCGCCGCGCTTGTGGTTGCCATCTACCATTTTCTCTATCGCGGCGCCCAAAGTGGCGGGTATCTGGAGCAAGGCTTCGGGGCGGCAGGTGTCTCGGTTTCGCTCGGCTATCTCGGCGTCAATCTGTTTTTCATGATCTCCGGCTTCGTCATCATCTGGTCGGCGTCGGGGCGCGACTGGTACGGCTTTTCGGTGGGCCGTCTGGCGCGGCTTTATCCGGCTCATCTCGTCGCCATGACCATTACCTTTCTGACCATGGCATGGTGGGCCCAGCCGCCGTTCACAACCGGCGTTTTTGAGTGGCTGGCAAACCTGACCATGCTCGCACCGATGTTCGGCGCGGAGTTCATGGATGGGGCCTATTGGTCGATCGTCATCGAGATCATTTTCTATGGCTGGGTCGTGATCGGACTTTTTACGGGTTTTCTGCCCCGGCACACCGATATTGCCGCTGCAATCTGGATGCTGCTTGTCATGGTCAACAACACCATGCTCGGCTCCCGTCCGGTGGAGCTTCTGTTCCTCACCGAATATGGCAGCTACTTCGCTCTGGGCATCATGACGTGGCGGATTACTTCGCTGGGCGTCAGCAGTCTGCGCCTGCTTGTGGCTGCTCTTGCGCTGATCATGACGTTTCACGCAGCCGAAGTGCAGCGGCTTGATGTCATTTTCCGCCTCGGCGAAGCCTCCAGCGCGCAGCTTGTGGCGCTGGCAAATGCGGGGATCATCTGCCTGTTTCTGCTGGCGGCCGGGCTCGGAAGCCGGATCAAGGCCTCTGGGTGGATTCTGGCGCTCGGCGGCATCAGCTACCCGTTCTACCTGGTTCATCAGAACGCCGGTTATATCCTGATGAACTTGACCACGCCGGTAATCGGCAAATGGGCCGCATTTGCCCTGGCGCTGGCGCTGTCCCTGATTGTGAGCTGGTGGATCTATGCACGGGTTGAACCTGTCGGACGCAAACTCATCCGGAAACTGTTCCTGCCCGCTGCCCGTTTCCTGCCAAGGACAATGACTCGGTACCCTGCGCCCGCTGCATAGAGTCGGTAAGACGCAGGGGAAAAAGAAGGGGCGGCCTATGTAGCCGCCCCCGCTCTTGTATCTGTAAGGGTATCGCCAGGCTTATTGCGGAAGCTGGTCGTCGATGCCCTTGACGTAGAAGTTCAGGCCAGCCAGTTCGCTGTCTTCAGCGACCACACCGTCGGCCAGCCACTCGGAGCCATCCTGTTTCATGATCGGGCCGGTGAAGGGATGAAGCTCGCCCGAGGTGATCTTCGCCTGGGTTTCTTCAGCCATGGCTTTCACATCATCGGGCATGTTGGTGTAAGGCGCCATCACGACGTGGCCTTCGGCCATGCCGGCCCAGGTGCGCGACTGCTCCCAGGTGCCGTCGAGAACAGCACTGATGCGCTCCACATAATAGGGACCCCAATCGTCAACGATGGCAGTCAACTGGGTTTCGGGACCGAAGGCGATCATGTCCGAAGCCTGGCCGAAGGCATGCGCGCCGCGTTCGGCGGCAACCTGCATCGGCGCGGTGGAATCGGTGTGCTGGGTCAGGATGTCGACGCCGCCATCGAGCAACACCTTGGCCGCATCTGCTTCCTTGCCCGGGTCAAACCAGGTGTTCACCCACACGACCTTGAGCTTGAAATCCGGATTGATCGATTGCGCGCCGAGCATGAAGGAGTTGATGCCCTGCACCACTTCCGGGATCGGGAATGAGGCAATATAGCCTGCCGAACCGGTTTCCGACATCTTCGCGGCGATCTGGCCGATCACGTAGCGGCCCTGGAAGAATTTGGAATCATAGGTCGCAACATTCGGATGATCGGTCTTGTAGCCGGTGGCGTGCTCGAACTTCACATCCGGGAAATCCTTGGCGACCTTGTTGGTCGGATCCATGTAGCCGAACGAGGTGGTGAAGATGATGTTGCAGCCGGAACGGGCAAAGCGCTCGATCGCGCGCTCGGAGTCGGCACCTTCCGGTACGCTTTCGAGATAGGCTGTTTCGAGCTTGTCGCCGAGTTTCTCCTCGGCGAACTTACGGCCCTGATCATGCTGATAGGACCATCCGAAGTCGCCCACAGGGCCGACATAGATGAAGCAAGCCTTGACCTTGTCCATGCCCTGCGCACTTGCCGGGACTGCGGTGCCGGCGAGCGCTGTGGCCGCGGCGAGGAGGAGTAGTGTTTTTTTCATTGGGTTCACCCTGTCTGGTTGGTTGTTGACATCAAGCCGGCGATTTTCGTCTACCTTTCCGGCACAAAGGGTTTGCCGAGCGAGGCCGGCGTGTTGATCAGCGTCATCCTGCGATTCAACGATATGATAACAAGTACCGCAATCGTCGCGAGGTAGGGAAGAGCCGAAAGGAACTGCGAGGGAATTCCGATGCCGCGCGATTGCGCGAACAATTGTCCGATCGACACAGCGCCAAACAGATAGGCGCCGATCAGCGCCCGCCCGGGCCGCCATGAAGCAAACACCACCAGCGCCAGCGCGATCCAGCCGCGGCCCGCAGTCATGTTTTCCACCCATTGCGGCGTATAGACGATGGACAAATGTGCCCCGGCCAGCCCGGCGCAGGCGCCGCCGAACATCACCGCCAGATAGCGGGTGCGAACCACGTTGACGCCCAGCGCATGGGCCGAGGTGTGGCTGTCGCCGATGGCGCGCAGCCTGAGGCCGGCGCGGCTTCTGAACAGAAACCAGTTGACCCCGATCACCGCGATGATCGAGGTGTAGAAGATGGGGTCCTGGGTGAAAAGCAGTCGTCCGAGGAACGGAATGTCGGAGAGGAACGGAATCGGTATCGCGGCGAGCTTCAGTCCGGGCAGGCCAATGAAAGCCTCTCCCATCATGCCCGACAGTCCCAGCCCGAGAATGGTCAGAGCCAGACCCGTCGCCACCTGATTGGCCACCAGCGTCAGCGTCAGAAACCCGAACAGCAGCGAAAACAGCATGCCGGCGATGAGTCCGCCAAGGGCGCCAAGGGCGGCCGAACCGGTGATCTGGGCCACGGCGAAGGCCGCGACGGCGCCCATGATCATCATCCCCTCGACGCCCAGGTTGAGGACGCCGGAGCGTTCGACCACCAGCTCCCCGATGGCAGCCAGCAGCAACGGCGTGGCTGCGGTCATGATGGTCAGGATGATTGCCTGGGTCATGTCCATCAGGCGGCACTCCCTTTTTGCGCCGCGCCGAACACCAGCCGGATGCGGTAATGGATCAGCGTGTCACAGCCGAGCACGAAAAACAGCAACAACCCCTGGAACAGGCGCGTCACCTTGTCGGTGATGCCAATCGAGATTTGTGCCGCTTCTCCTCCCAGATAGGTCAACGCCAGTATGAGCCCCGCAGCAACGATACCGAGAGGATTGAGCCGTCCCAGAAACGCCACGATAATCGCGGTAAAGCCATAGCCGGGCGAAATCACCGGACGCAGTTGGCCGATCGCGCCGGAAACCTCGGAGATACCGGCAAGTCCGGCCAGCGCACCCGAGACCAGGAACGCGAAATACACCATCTTCTTGTCTGAGAACCCGGCAAACCGCCCTGCCCTCGCCGATTGGCCCAGCACGGTGATCTCGAAACCCTTGAGTGTGCGGCGCATCACGAACCACAATATGATGGCGGCGATCAGAGCAAAACCGAAGCCCCAATGGGTCTTTCCGGTTTCGATGATGCGTGGCAGCACGGCATTGTCGGCGAAATTGCGGGTTTCGGGAAAGTTGAAGCCCTCGGGGTTCCGCCAGGGCCCGCGCACCGTCCAGTCGAGCAGCAATTGCGCGACATAGACCAGCATCAGGCTGGTAAGGATTTCATTGGTGTTGAGACGCGCCTTCAGAAACGCCGGAATTGCGGCATAGGCGGCCCCGCCGATCATGGCGCAGACCAGCATCAGCGGCAGCACCAGCGATGACTCCCAGCCGTGGAACGCCACCGGCAGCACCGATCCGGCCATCGCGCCGATGATGAACTGGCCTTCCGCCCCGATGTTCCAATTGTTGGAGCGGTAGCAGACCGACAGACCGACGGCGATCAGGATCAGCGGCGCCGCCTTGATTGCAAGTTCGTGCAATGACCAGATTTCGGTCAGTGGCTCGATGAAGAAGCTGTACAGCGCTGCCACCGGATCCTTGCCCAGCGACAGGAATAGAATCACGCCTGCGATCAGCGTCAGTCCGAGCGCAATGAAAGGGGACAGGATCGAAAACAACGAGGACATGTTTTCGCGCTTGTTGAGCTCAATGCGCATGAACGGCCTCCCCGCCAGAATGACCTCTTCCATCATGGAAGCCACCCATCAACAACCCGATGCGCTCGCGTGTCATCGACGATGCCGGTTCGGGATCCGAAAGGTGGCCTTCGTTGATCACGGCGATGCGGCTCGCGATTTCAAAAACCTCATCAAGGTCCTGGGAGATGACGACGACGGCGGAGCCACTCTTGGCCAGATCAATCAGCGCCTGGCGGATTCGGCTGGCCGCACCTGCATCCACGCCCCAGGTCGGCTGATTGACCACCAGCACCGCCGGCTGGCGATCCAATTCACGCCCGACAATGAATTTCTGCAGATTGCCGCCCGAGAGTGATCCAGCCGAGGGGTCATCGCCAGACTTGCGGACATCCATAACCTCACAGATCCGTTTGGAGGCTTTGGCGACCGCGTCGGTGTTGATCAGGCCGAGCGGCCCACCGGACAGGAAAGCTGCGCCATCCGAGGCATGACGAGACAGCACCAGATTGGCCGTCAGCGGCATTTCAGTCACCGCCGCATGGCCATGCCGCTCTTCGGGAACGAAACCGCATCCCAGCAAGCGCCGCTCGGTGATCCCCATGCGTCCGGCCGCCTTGCCGAGAATGCGGATCGCATCGGCATCGGCGACACGGTCTTCGCCCGACAGCACATCGAACAATTCGCTCTGCCCATTTCCGGCAACACCGGCGATTGCCACCACCTCGCCTGCCCGGACCGACAGCTCGATATCCTTGAGCGACACGGCAAACGGACTGCGCGACGGTGCGCTGAGATTCTTGATTTCAATCAGCAATTTACCCGGTTCACCCAGGCCCGCACCGGAAATTTCGGCCACTTCGCCGCCGACCATCATGCGGGCCAGCGAAGACGGTGTTTCCTGGCGCGGATCGCATGCGCCGGTAACTTTGCCATGGCGCAGCACGGTGGCGCGGTCGCAGATCCGCTGCACTTCCTCAAGCCGGTGGCTGATGTAAAGCACCGAGCGCCCTTCCGCCTTCAGCTTGGCGAGCGTTTCAAACAGCTTGTCGGCCTCTTGCGGGGTCAACACCGAGGTCGGCTCATCAAGAATGATCAGTTCAGGGTTCTGCAGCAGCGCCCTGACGATTTCGATGCGTTGACGTTCGCCGACCGACAGATCGGCGACGTGGGCGGAAGGATCGAGTGGCAGACCATATTCGAGTGAAAGCCGCCGGGCTTCTTCGGAGATCCGGTCAATCGGAACGTTTCCATCCAGCGCCAGCGCGATGTTCTCCGCCACTGTGAGCGCCTCGAAAAGCGAGAAATGCTGAAACACCATGCCCACACCGGTGGCGCGCGCTTCGCCCGGACTGCCGATACTGACCGGCTTGCCCTTCCACAGGATTTCGCCTGCGCTCGGATCGAGAACGCCGAACAGCATCTTGACCAGCGTTGATTTGCCCGCTCCGTTTTCCCCCAGAAGCGCGTGAATTTCCCCCGGAGCAATTGCCAGGTCGATCCCGTCGCAAGCTCTCAGGCTCCCGAAAATTTTTGTCAGCCCTATTGTTTCCAAAAGCGGCGTTTCGGTCTTCTGATTCTGCACGTCACCCCCCGAATTCCGCAACATCGAAATCGCCTATTTTTGAGGCGGTTATCTCCGAAGCACAAGAAACAAGCTTCACCATATACCCACGAATTTCAAGTGGCAGGACACCGGCAATCATGTCTGCTTTTCAACATCAAACGCAATAATTGTGCGTCGCACAAGTGGGACGCGATCGAAAACGCCGAGCAAATTCAAAGTGCGGCGATTTTGATTCTTCGAAGAGCGCTGCTACCGACCGGCTTTCTCAAAAATATCCTGACAGTGTTTCGGATCCGGTCAGTTGATCAAGGGCCCGGCTCACGGCAGCAAGACCGTGGTTCCCGTTGTGTTGCGTGCCTCAAGATCGGTATGCGCACGCGCCGCTTCGGCAAGCGGGTATCGCTGATTGATCTCTATCTTCACGACCCCGCGTGAGACCACGTCAAACAGGGCATTGGCCGAGGCTTCGAGTTCCGGTTGGCTGGCGATATAGGTAAACAGCGTTGGCCGCGTTGCAAACAGCGATCCCTTTTGTGCCAGAATCCCGATATTGAATGGCTCGATCGGACCTGACGACTGGCCGAAACTGGCCCACAGGCCGCGCGGTTTCAGGCAATCGAGCGAACCGGGAAAGGTGTCCTTGCCGACCGAATCGTAAACCACATCGGCGCCCTTGCCGCCGGTGATGTCCTTGACCCGCCCGACGAAATCCTCTGTCCGGTAATTGATCACATGGTCATAACCGTTGGCTGCGGCGAGTTCAGCCTTCTCCTGCGAACCCACGGTTCCGATCACGGTGGCGCCAAGTGCCTTGGCCCATTGACCGACGAGCAGGCCGACTCCGCCTGCCGCGGCATGGTAGAGGATGGTGTCGCCCGGCTTCACGTCATAGGTGCGCCGCAACAGATACTCCGCTGTCATGCCCTTGAGCATCATGCCGGCAGCGACATCGAGTTCAATACCGTCGGGCACTTTGACCAGCTTCTCGGCAGCAATCAGCCGCTCCTGCGCATAGGCGCCGATCGGGCCTGCATAAGCAACCCGGTCTCCTTCTTTGAACAGGGTCACACCCTCACCCACGGACGTCACTATGCCGGCGCCTTCATTGCCGGGAACCAGCGGCAAGCCGTTGGGAGCCGGATAAAGTCCGGAGCGGAAATACACATCGAGGAAGTTCAGACCAACAGCCTCGTGCCGGACTTTCACCTCACCCGGGCCGGGTTCTCCAACCTTGTGATCGCGCCATTCCAGAACTTCCGGACCGCCGTGCTGTGAAACAAGAATTGCTTTCATCTCGGTATTCTCCCATGCGGCAAAGGTCAAAAAATCTGTAGCGTTTATAAGGGGCTAATCAGCCGGTCGCCGTCCAAGGCCGGGAAACATCTGCATGATCCCGCCAATGACAAAAAGATATCCGCCGGTCAGCATCACCGCCCACATCAGCCACTCGGGGCTGTCAAAACGCAACAGCAATGCATAGCCCGACAACGCTGACCAGATCGCAAATACGCTCAGATTGAGCCACCGAAGCCGGACGACCCGGACGGGATGCAGAAAATTGATCGGAAGGAAGGTCATGAAGACAGCAGCCAGAACGATGGCGAAGGCAACCGATTCGGACGCCTTTGTCACAAACAACGTGTAGACCAGCATGTTCCAGGCGACCGGGAAACCGGAGAAGAAATTCTCGTCGGTCTTCATTCCCATGTCGGCATAATAGATCGCACTCGACACCACGATCAGACCGGCCGCGACAAAGGACAACGGCTCGCCGATCATGCCGCTCTGGTAGAGCGCGAATGCCGGGATCAGCACATAGGTGACATAGTCGATCACATTGTCGAGCATCACGCCGGACCAGTTCGGCAGGACTTCCTTGACGTTGAGCTTGCGCGCAATAGGGCCGTCGATGCCGTCAATCAGCATGGCAACGGCAAGCCACCACCACAGATCGACAAACCGTCCTTCGGCGGCGGCCACCAGCGCCAGAAACGCCATGAACGAGCCGCTGGCGGTCAGGATATGAACCGAAAACGCCCGGATTTCCGCGTAGGGAACGCGGCGGTATTTAAATGGAAGCTTCATGCCGCCAGCGCCTCCCAGCGCAATGTCAGTTGGGGCCGCTCCAGTCGAGGGCACAAATTTCAGCAGAGCGTCCGGCAAAGTTCCAGTTGCGGCCAAAGGCGCGCATCTTGGAGCGTTCCGACTTGGCCACAATGATCTCCGGGGCGATCCAGTATTCCGAATTTGAAATCACCGTATCTTCGCCATGGGTCTTGCCCGGGATCGGCGATACAATTCCATCGATGATCTTGGGGATCTTGATGATCCGCTTCTTGCCTTCGACCTCGTAGCTGATCGGTTCCTGCTGAACGCCGAGGAAGTTGCCAACCAGGATCGAAAGCAGAGCGGTCGTGCCGCCGGCCTTTCCGGTAAAGATCTTGGTGAAGGCCTTGGTTGCGTAAATCGAGGCACGCTTGTCGACAAACAGACCGGCTGTCCAGTTGCCGCGGCTCATATAACCCGGGATTTCCATGATCAGCCCGAGGTTCAGACCCGACAGATCAGTGTCGCCGTAATAGCCGTTGTCGATCCGGAACCCGGCCCAGGTCTGGCAATAGCCTTCCGTCGGCGGGTGTTGGCCGAGCGAGATGACGCAGGGACAAAATACCGTGCAATTGCAGGACAGTACCAACTCACCCTTCAAGGCCCACTCGACATTCGCCATACACGTCTTCTCCCTCAAGCCTTGTCATGCCAGTGCGCTCCAGATCAGCGCAGCTCCCCAGACGCTTATTATCGCGCCGCCGGCTTTCGTTGTCACCCGCCCTGCCCCGGTTTTTTCCAGAAATGTGAACAGGGTGAGCGCCGCCATCCAGACCACATTCATACTGCCCACCGCAAGCATGATCAGCATCAATGCCCAACAACAGCCGAGGCACCAAACCCCTTGTTCGATTCCGAGCCGGAATACTCCGCGCGCAGTTGTTTTCCAGCGCGCAAAGAGCGTTGTGAAGGGATTGCGGCATTTCGTCAGGCACGCTTCCTTCAGCGAAGTGAATTGATAGAGACCGGCGCAAAGCAGGATCAGCCCGGCAATCACGCCTCTGACCGGGCCGGTGGCCGACATGCCTGTGGCATGCCCGATGGCGAGCTGGACCAGCGTGAAGCCGACAGCAGCCAGAGCCCAGACACTCATATATCCGGCGGTCAAAACAGCGGGGTGAACCACCGGCTCGCCACGCGCCGCGGCAGTGTCGGCAATTTCGGCATAGGTGCGGATCATGGGGGCTGCGGTCGGCAACATCATCGCGGCAGACATCGCAAGCCACATCACGAACAGCGCCACGGCAAGGCTCGGAAAGGAGGCGCTCGAAAGAATCAGTCCCGAATCCGCGGACAGGCAAAGATCTGCAATCGTCGCAGCGAGCGAGCCCGGCTCAACCGGAAGAAAGCGGGAAATCAACGACATGCCCGGCCCAAGCGGACGCGCCGAACCCTGCAACTCCACGATCGAGCCAGCCATCGATAGCACGAACCACCAGGCAAGTCCGGCGGTCAGCAAAACCATTGCCAGCACCGGCCACACCGGCCGTCGCGCCAGCCTGGCGATCATGCGCCCTGAGCGGTCCAGTTGATCAAACCGGCCTTCGAGCGGATCGGTGTCTGCGCGGGGTGTGAACATGCGCCAAATGATCCCATGGAGTTCGTTGGTCAGGCGATGTAAAGGATGCAACAGCCCAATGGCAATTGGCGAGACAGTGAAAGGGCAAAGATTTGCGTGAGCAGTATGACATCGCGGTCATCGGTGGCGGCCTGGCCGGATCCGTGGCAGCCCTCGCGGCAGCGGCAGAAGGATGGCGTGTTGCCTTCATTGCGCCCCAGCCACCGCGCCAGGATGGCCGCACCACCGCCTTGCTGTCAGAATCAATCGGCCTGTTGGCCCGGCTTGGCATTTGGGACGACATACGGCCGGTCTCGGCTCCCTTGCGCACCATGCGAATCCTGGATGGCACCACGCGGCTGTTCCGGGCACCGCCGGTTTCTTTCCGCTCCAGTGAGATCGACCTGGATGCCTTCGGTTACAATATTCCCAACCAGCCGCTTTTCGACGTTCTCCAGGCAGCGACCCGCAAATCGAAGTTGATTGACCGGTTCGAAAGCCCGATGGCGCAGGCCGAGCAGTCCGATGAGGTTGTGAGCCTGACATTGGAGGATGGTACAACGGTAACAGCGCTTGCGGCTCTGGCCGCGGACGGTCGCGGCTCGAAGCTGCGGGACGCCATCGGCATCAAGGTCAAGACCTGGTCGTACCCGCAAACCGCGCTGGTGATGAATTTCTCCCACACCATCAGCCACGGCGATACCTCGACCGAGTTTCACACCGAACGTGGACCATTCACCCAGGTGCCTCTTCCGGGCAATCGCTCCAGCCTCGTCTGGGCCGTCAGACCCGAAGAGGAGGATGGAATACGGGCCTTGTCCCGCCAAGCCCTGAACGCCGAAGTTGAATCGCGGATGCGGTCGATTCTGGGTGCAGTCGAGGTGGAGGGTGAGGTTCAGGCCTGGCCGCTGTCCAGCCTCATCGCAGAGAGTTTCGGCAATGGCCGGACCATGCTGGTGGGCGAGACGGGTCACGCCTTTCCACCGATTGGAGCGCAAGGCCTCAATCTGGGTCTCCGCGACATCATGCAGGCAATTCAGTCGATCACCGATGCGGGCGGACCGCAGGATGCACGACAGGCCGTCCGGGCTTTCAATCGCCAGCGCCGTATTGATGTGACCAGCCGTATAGCCGGCGTCGATCTGCTCAATCGTGCCTTGTTGAGCTCGTTCTTGCCGGTTCAGGCTCTGCGCGCCGGAGGACTGGCAGCGTTGTCAGCAATCCCGCCGCTCAGGCTCCTGGCCATGCGCGAAGGCATGACACCGGGCTGGCGCAAGAAGAGCGATGGACGTCCGCTGCCTTCAGGTGGTTGAAGCAACATATTAGCAAAGGCTGCAATGCCCTTGCAAAAAGACGATTTTACCGCGCTGACCATAACCTCAGCGAGGCTATGGTCCCCGGCTCAGCCAGGAAACAGATCAGGTGGCAATGTTCCGCTGGTGATCAGCCAGAGCAAGGCGGAAACCGTGCCGACGCTGCACACCGTTGTCACCAGCACGGTCGCCGAAGCACGTTCCACCCAGGTCGAGTATTGCTGTGCGATCACGAACACATTTGTGGCAGTGGGAAGCGACGCGAGCAGCACCGCCGTGTAAACCCAGACCGGCTCGAAATCGCCCATCAGGCTCAAACCGACATACATCAAGACAGGATGGGCGATCAGTTTCATCGGCACGATAAAGCCGAGTTCGACCGGCACGCGCTTCAGCGGCCTCAGCGCCAGCGTCACTCCCATCGCAAACAGAGCGCACGGCGCCGCGGCCTGAGCCAGATAGTCGATCAGGCGCCCGACCGGCAGGGGCGGCACAAATTCAATCCAGGCAGCCGCAACACCAACCGCGGTGGCAAGGATGAACGGGTGGAAGGCGATCTTGCGCGTCACCCCGAGAGCCAGAGCGCCGGCACTGCGATGATCGCCGCCGGCAAGCGCCATCATCATCGGCGCAATGGTGAAATGCATGATGTTTTCAAAGCAGAAGATCAGCGCCACCGGCACCGCAGCCGGTTCCCCGAATGCCAGTATGGCAATCCCCGGCCCCATATAGCCGATATTGCCATAAGCGCCTGCCAGTCCCTGAACCGTGGCCTCCCCGATGGTTGCGCGGCGAATGAGAATGCTTGCGGCAAAGACAATCGCGAAGACCGTGTAGGTCACCACCATGCTGGTCAGCACGTAATCCCACCGCGCCAGCTGTTCGATCGGGGTTCGCGACAAGAGCTTGAAAAACAGCGCCGGCAGCGAGACATAGATGATGAAGGTGTTGAGCCACCCCATCGCCTCCTGCGGCTGTTTGGTGATGCGCGCCGCGATGTATCCAAGCAGGATCAAGCCAAAAAACGGCAGCACCAGCCCTGTGATTTCAGCCATACTTGATACCCGCGAACGCAGTTAATACAATGCTTCAGCCCTTGCAGGGGGTAGGTTCCCGGCGCACCGGCGTCAAGGCCAAACAGTTGAACTTCTGGTCAAAGCTCCCATCTTTAAGGCCAAAGGAACAAAGACATGCAGCTCAAACAAGCCAAATTTCACATCGGACAGATCGTCAAGCACCGGATTTTCCCGTTCCGGGGCGTGATTTTTGATGTTGATCCGGTCTATGCCAACACCGAGGAATGGTGGAATGCCATTCCCGAACAGGTCCGTCCCAGTAAAGACCAGCCGTTCTATCACCTGCTCGCAGAGAACGATGAGACCGAATACGTGGCCTATGTATCCGAACAGAACCTCCTGCTTGACGACAGCGACAGCCCGGTTCGTCATCCTCAGCTCAACGAGTTTTTCGACGCGCCAGTGGATGGTGTCTACAAGCCCAAGGAACGGGTCAGCCACTGAGCGACAGATCAGCCACTATTTTCGTTCTTGAAACTGAAAAGGCCCGGACGCGATGGCGCATCCGGGCCTTTTCATCACCAGCTTGGTGAAATCAGTTCTTCTTCGCTGCAGCCTGAGCCTCTTCAAGCTTCTTGCGGGCTTCCTCTGCCTTCTTGGACATTTCTTCCTGCAGCAAACGCTGGCGTTCCTGCAGTTCCGACTGAGCGATCGGTTCGCCGTCATAGGCCTGGGTAAAGCCTTCTAGGGAGATCTTCAGCGGATTGGGTGTGCGCTGATAGTTGACCGAGGTCAGCACAAGTTCGCCGCCCTTCTTGAAGGACGCAACCATGGCGTCGGTCAGCAGCGCTTCGGCAATGCAGGTTTCAGGCATGCATATCGCATATTCGAGGCGCTGGGCCTGGCCGCCATCCACCTGCAGGTTGATGCCGGGCTGGATCAAACGCGCGGTCGGGACTGTAACCTGCATGATCATCCGGTTCACCTTGCCGGTCACATTGATCAGGCCGACTGCCGTAAGCAGCTGACCTGTCGGCGCGGTGACCAGATTCTGCACGATGCAGACATCATTGTCTTCCTGCTTGGTGCAGGTCTTGTACCAGCCCTGATTGGCACCTTGAGCGGAAGCTGTTGCAGGCATGAAAGCGGCGGCGACGCCAACCGACATGACAGCAGCGGAAACGATCTTTGTGATGGCGTTCATTTGGTTCCAGTTCTCCTCAAATGCCGCCTTGCGGCAGCGTAGGGTTCGCGCGGAGGCCGCGCCCTCATCTGTATGTCGCGCCTTCTCGATTGAAAATGCGGCGACAGCAAGGCTTGTTTCGGGTTCCTGTTAACGCGTGGAGGCATTAATATCCAGCCCGGCAGCGGTCTGTGATCAAAAAAAACCGCCGTGCTCGCGCAACGGTGGTCTGCATGGCGCCGTCCGTATATCCTCCTTCAGGGATTCGGCGGTGGCGAAATCAGCTTCGTCACTTTTCATCAGACCCGTGAGGATTGACTATGAGACATTTGCTGACATCACTTGCCTTGTTTGCTGCAGCACTCTTCAGTGCCGGCTCAACGGTCTGCGCGGAACCGGTTCACGGCATCGCCATGCATGGCGAGCCGGCGTTGCCCGCCGGTTTCAGCCATCTGCCCTATGTCAATCCCGATGCCCCCAAGGGCGGCAAGGTCACCTATGGCGTTGTCGGCACATTCGACAGTGTCCGGCCATTCATTGTCAGAAGCATGCGGACCCATGCCCGCGGCATAGTTGACCCGGTCTTCGGCAACCTGATCTACGAAACCCTGATGCAGCGCTCTCAGGACGAGCCATTCACGCTTTATGGCTTGCTTGCCGAGACGGTTGAATGGGACGAGGAGCGCAGCTTCATCCAGTACAACATCAATCCCGCCGCGCGCTGGTCAGACGGCAAGCCGGTCACCGCGGATGATGTGATCTTCACCATGGAATTGCTGAAGGACAAGGGCCGCCCACCCTATTCAACCCGCCTCAACCGGGTTGCCAGCATGGAAAAGGTCGGGCCACTGTCAGTGCGCTTCACCTTTAATGATCAATCCAATCGCGAGTTCCCGCTGATCCTGTCACTCTCGCCGGTACTGCCAAAGCACGCGACCGATGCCGAAACCTTTGATCAGTCAACGCTCGAGCCAGGTATCGGCTCCGGGCCCTATCTGATCAGTGAAATAAAACCCGGCGAACGCATCACGTTCAAGCGCCGCGAAGACTATTGGGCCAAGGATCTGCCGATCAAGCGCGGGATCGACAATTACGATGAGATCGCCGTCGAGTATTTTCTCTCCGAGACCGCCCAGTTCGAGGCCTTCAAGAAGGGGGTCTTCGACATCTATCCCGATGGCAGCGCCACCAACTGGTCGCGCGGCTATGATTTCCCGGCCGTCACCTCAGGTGAAATTGTCCGCAAGGAATATGACAGCCAGACTCCCTCGGGCATGTACGGATTTGTCTTCAACACGCGCAAAAAGCTGTTTGAAGATGTGCAGGTCCGTCAGGCCCTGACCATGCTGTTTGATTTCGAATGGGCCAACAGAAGCCTCTATGACAACACCTACAAGCGCACCCACTCGTTCTGGGACGGCTCGGTTCTGTCGAGTTACGGCAAACCCGCCGATGCACGCGAACGCGAGATCCTCGCACCCTACCCTGATGCTGTCTTGCCGGAAATCATGGACGGCACCTGGACCTTGCCGGTCACCGATGGATCGGGCCGTGACCGCAAGATACAGCGCGCGGCTTTGACGCTGCTGCAGGACGCCGGCTACAGCATCGACAATGGCAAGCTGCTCGATGCCGATGGACAGCATTTCGCCTTTGATCTGATGACCCAGAACGAGGGACAGGAGAAGCTTGCCATCGCTTTTCAACGGTCGCTTTCCGCTCTGGGCATCGAAATGACGATCCGGACTGTCGATGACGCGCAGTATCAGCAGCGCTCCCAGACCTTCGATTACGATATGATCATGAAAGCATTTTCGTCATCGCTTTCACCGGGTGCGGAGCAGATCAACCGCTGGGGCTCCGCGTCACGTGACCAGCAGGGCTCGTTCAATTTCTCCGGCGCCGCCAGCCCGGCCCTGGATGCGGCCATTGACGCGTTGCTCAACGCCCGTACCGCCGATGACTTCCGCTCCTCGGTGCGCGCCTATGACCGTGTTCTGTTGTCCGGGCACTATGTTATTCCGGCCTTCCACCTCGGCAAATCCTGGGTAGCGCACCGCAGCCGCATTGCCGAACCCGAAGGTGAACCGCCACTCTACGGCTATTATCTTCCTGCATGGTGGGATACCACCGCCGCTCGTTAAGAGCTCGAAATTGAAGACACCCGAAAGGTGAAGTTATGACTGCTCCCGCATTGACCATTGACGTCGTCTCCGATGTCATGTGCCCATGGTGCTATATCGGCAAGCGCCGGCTGGAAGCTGCGCTTGATGAGGTTCGCGCCGAGATGGATGTCGAGGTGCGCTGGCGTCCCTATCAGCTCGATCCGACCCTGCCCAAGCAGGGCAAGGACCGGCAACAATATCTGGAAGACAAATTCGGCGGAGCCGCCGGCGCCGAGCAGGCCTATGCCGCCATTCGCGCCGCAGGCATTGACGAAGACATTCCCTTTGCCTTTGACAAGATTGAGGTTTCGGCCAACACGCTGGATGCGCATCGGCTGATCCGCTGGGCCGGATCGCTGGGACTGACGACCCAGCAAGAGGTAGTGGACCTTCTTTTCAAGGCCTATTTCGAAGACGGAAAGAACATCGGCGATGATGCGGTGCTCAAGCAGATCGCGGAACAGGCCGGCCTTGAAATGCCCGTGATCGAACGGTTGCTGGCAGGTGACGCTGACCGTGACACCGTTACCGCCGAGATTGATCAGGCCCGGCAGATGGGCGTCACCGGCGTGCCGTGCTTTATCATCGATATGCAATATGCCGTCGTTGGCGCGCAGTCAGGCGAAGCGCTTGCTGATGCCATGCGCAAGGTCGTTCAGGAAAAAGCCAAGCAGGCCGCCGCGGCACCCGAGTGAGGCTTTGCAATATGCCCGCGCCAATGGCGTTTGCCGGCCGACAGTAAGAAGCGCCTCATGCCTCCTGTCGCAGGGTGATGCGCGTCAGCTCCGCCGGCCGTCCCAGCCGCAAGGCGAAGCCGGGCCAGAGTGCTGTGCCGTTGTTGACGTAGAGCTGCATGGACCCGACCTGATAATGGCCGGAGACGAAACCGTTGTTGGCACGCGCCAGCAGCCGGTCCATGCCGCGGATCATTCCACCATGGGTGTGTCCTGACAACTGCAGGGCCACGCCGGCTTCCGCGGCTTGTCTAGCCTGCATCGGCTGATGGTCGAGCAGAATGACCGGCGTTGCGGCAGGCGCACCATCGAGCGCCAGGGCAAGATCCGGAGCCGCAAAACCGTTGCGGCCGGCAGACCTGTCGGGCACACCCGCGACCACCAGTTTCGAGGTCCCGCGCTCGATGACTGCATGGCTGTTGGAGAGCAACCGCATATCCATGTCTTCGAAATGCTGCAGGAATGCGCGGGCATCGAAGAAATACTCGTGGTTTCCGGAAATGGCATAAATCCCGTCATGCGCGGAAAGTTCGCGCAGCGGCTCCACATCGGCGCGCCGGTTCTCAAGACTTCCATCAATGAAGTCACCGGTAATGACGATCAGGTCGGGCTCAAGCGTGTTGGTCTTTGCGACCATCGCCTGAGTCCAGACGGCAGGAAACAGCCGGCTGATGTGCATGTCGGTCAATTGCACGATCCGGTATCCGTCGAAAGCGGCCGCAAGCCCCGGAATGACGATCTCGATATCTTTGAGCGACGGGACAATGATAGCCCGGTTGACGCCGAACGCGGACAGGGCAAGGGCTGCAACACCGGCCGCATATCTCACTTCCGGAGCGACCACCGGGAAATCCCCGGTAAACACCATCACCAGGAGCGAACCTGCATCAAGCGCAATCTGAAAGGCCGCCAGCAGCAGGATTGCGCCAAACAGCACGTTGAACGCAATGATCAGCGGCCTTGGAAACTCGGGTGCAAACACCGAGCCTGACGAAAGGCGGCTGACATGGTGATATTGCGAGGCAATCAGCAGCACCAATGCCAGCAGCGCCTTGAGCGTCCAGGGCCAGGGAAGCGGCAGGATGAAACGGACCAGCACGATCAGCCAGGGAAGCCCGGTAACAAGTCGAAACATCACATGTGCCTTTGCTGATGCGAGAATGCCTTAAGCGAAACAGGTGCGGACTGATCACCAAGAAGATAACCGCCACCAAACCCCTGGTGGAACAGGCAAATGTCACCGCCTTGCTTATCCGATCACCTCAGCAAGCGCATTGGTGTATGGGCCTGACAAAGCGTTGCATCGGCGCTTGATCTACCGCAGCTCCCTACCCGGACAGCTCTGCCAGATGGGTCATGACCACGGCAGCCCCATTGAGCCGCTTTTCCGGTGTCGGCAGATCGCGGATGAACACCACGCTCTGATCGGGCCGGATCTTGGCTAGGTTGCCCTGCTTCGAGATGTGCCCCACCAGCCCTGCCGGGTTGGGGAATTCCTTGTTGCGGAACTGCACAACAACGCCCTTCGGCCCGGCATCGAGTTTTTCGACATTGGCCTTGCGGCACAGTGCCTTGATGAAGACGATCTTGAGCAGATGCTGGACTTCGATCGGCAATGGCCCGAAGCGGTCGATCATCTCGGCGCCAAATCCGTCGATGTCGGTGACATCGATGATCTCGCCCAGACGGCGGTAAAGCCCGAGCCGCAGATGCAGATCCGGCACGTAATCCTCGGGAATCATCACCGGTGTGCCGACAGTGATCTGCGGTGACCATCCGGTATCGACCACCTCGTCCTCGCCGCGCACTTCGGCCACAGCTTCTTCCAGCATATGCTGGTAAAGCTCGAAGCCGACTTCCTTGATGTGGCCGGATTGCTCCTCGCCGAGCAGATTGCCGGCGCCGCGGATGTCGAGATCGTGGCTTGCCAGCTGGAAGCCGGCGCCCAGAGTGTCGAGTGATTGCAGCACCTTGAGCCGCTTGTCGGCCGTTGACGTCAGCATCTTGTTGACCGGCAGCGTGAACAGCGCGAAGGCCCGGATCTTGGACCGGCCGACGCGGCCGCGCAGCTGATAGAGCTGGGCCAGACCGAACATGTCGGCACGGTGCACGATCAGCGTGTTTGCTGTGGGCACATCAAGGCCCGATTCCACGATCGTCGTCGACAGCAGCACATCATACTGCCCGTCGTAGAACGCATTCATGATGTCGTCGAGCTCGCCGGCGCCCATCTGGCCGTGCGCGATGGCAAATTTGAGTTCCGGCACGCTGTCGCGAAGGAAGGCCGCCACCTCCTCAAGGTCCGCCAGCCGCGGACAGACATAAAAACTCTGCCCGCCGCGATAATGCTCGCGCATCAGGGTTTCGCGCACGGTCACCGGATCAAACGGTGAAATGAAGGTCCGCACCGCCATCCGGTCGACCGGCGGCGTGGTGATCAGCGACAGTTCCCGCACACCGGTCATCGCCAGCTGCAATGTGCGCGGGATCGGCGTTGCCGATAGCGTCAGAACGTGAACGTCGCTCTTCAAATCCTTCAGCCGTTCCTTGTGCTTGACCCCGAAATGCTGCTCTTCGTCGATGATCAGCAGGCCCAGATTGGCAAACTGGATGGACGAGCCGAGCAGCGCATGGGTGCCCACCACGATGTCGGTCTTGCCCGAGGCCAGTTCCGCCTTGGTCAGCGCCAGTTCCTTGGCGCCGACCAGCCGCGAGGCCTGGGCGATACGCACCGGATAACCGCGCAACCGCTCGGTAAAAGTCTTGAAATGCTGCCGCGCCAGCAGCGTTGTCGGCACCACCACTGCCACCTGCACGCCGTTCATCGCGGCGATGAAGGCCGCCCGCAACGCCACTTCGGTCTTGCCGAATCCGACATCGCCGCAGACCAGACGGTCCATCGGCTGGCCGGCCGCCAAGTCGTCGCGCACCCGCTCGATCGCCGCCATCTGGTCTTCGGTCTCGTCATAGGGAAAACGGGCCGAGAACTCGTCGTAAAGCCCTTCCGGAGCTGTCAGTGCCGGGGCCGAGCGCATGTGCCGTTCCGCAGCGATGCGGATCAGGCCTTCGGCCATGTCCAGCAGCCGCTTCTTCAGCTTGGCCTTGCGCGATTGCCAGGCAACGCCGCCCAGCCGGTCAAGTTGCACTTCGGCGCTGTCCGAGCCGTAGCGGGTCAGCAGTTCGATGTTTTCAACCGGCAGAAACAGCTTGGCGTCGCCGGCATAGTGCAGTTCCAGGCAGGCATGCGGCGCACCTGCCGCTTCAATCGTGCGCAGACCGATGAACTGGCCAATTCCGTGCTCGGCGTGGACAACATAATTGCCCTCATCCAGTCCCGACACTTCGGAAATATAGTCCGCACCACGGCGCTTGCGCTTGGCGCGGCGCACCAGCCGGTCGCCGAGCACATCCTGCTCGCCGATGACCACAAGATCATCGATCTCGTAACCACCCTCGATGGCCAGCACCGCGGCGGCGGCTTCGCCTGGCTTGAGCTTGTCGAGTTCTCCATGGCTGTTGATCCGCACCACGCGCTTTAGGCCATGCTCGTCGGTCACCTGCAAGAGCCGGTCGAGCGAGCCTTCGGTCCAGGCAGTGATCAGCACCTTGCGGCCTTCGGAGCGCTTGGCCCCGACATGGGCAACCAGCTTTTCGAACAGGTTGGCCCGTCCGCCCTCTTCCGACTTGTCGGCTTCCGCGTCCGCGGCCCATCGCGGTCCGGTCCGGGTTGGAAGATCGATCACCCGGCGCGCCGAATTCTCCGGTTCGTGAAACGGTGTCAGCCGGACGGCATTCAATGCCTCGAGCATGGCCACAAGGCCTTGCGCGTCGAGATACAGAAGATCCGGATCAATTGCCTTGTAGGGCGTGGCCTGAACGCCCCGGCCCTTTTCGATGCTTTGCGCCGCCTGGCGCGCCTCGTAGTGATCAACAATCTGGGCCCGGCGTTCACTCGCGGCTTCAGCCAGCATGTGGTCGCTGGAGATCCGGAACCCGTCCAGATAATCGAACACCGTCTGCATTTCGTCGTGAAACAGCGGCAACCAGTGTTCCATGCCCGGATAACGCCGGCCTTCGCTGATGGCGACGTAGAGCGCGTCATCGCGGGTGGCCGCACCGAACATGGCGAGATACTTGGTGCGGAACCGGCTGATGGTTTCCGGCTCAAGCGTCACTTCGCTCATGGCATTGAGCGCCAGTTCCTTGGCCTGGGTCGTGGTTCGCTGCGAGGCGGGATCGAAATGCCTCACACTTTCAAGCGTGTCGCCAAAGAAATCCAGCCGCACGGGCTCTTCAACACCCGGCACGAAGACATCGAGAATGCCGCCGCGCACCGCATATTCGCCGACTTCGCGGACGGTATCGACCCGCTCGAAACCGTTCTTCGCCAGGCTTGCCGACAAGTCCTCCATCTTCAGCCGGTTGCCGGCACGGGCGGAAAATCCGAGCTTGGAAATGACCGACCGCGACGGAACCCGCTGCAGCATCGCATTGACGGTCACAAGCAGGATCGCCGGATGCGGGTTGTCCGAAAACTGCGCCAGCGATGACAGGGCAGAAAGCCGGCGGGCCGAAATGTCTGCGCCGGGTGATACCCGGTCATAGGGCAGGCAATCCCATCCGGGCAGTGTCAGAACCGGAATATCGGGCGCGAAAAACGCGAGATTCTGCTCCAGGTCGGCCATGCGCTGACCGTCTGAAATGATATGGGCGAGCGGACCTTCCGCACGCGCCAGTTCAGCCAGCGCCAGCGCTTCCATGCCCTGCGGTACACCGGCCAGAGTGATCGGGGTCTTGGCTCCGGCGATCTTGGCGGCCGGGATGACAGGTTTCATGGTTTGGACGCCTGCCCTTCAGATGCGGGATCAGATGGTTCGAAATCCGGCACATAGGCGCGCATCCGGTCAAACAGCGCGGTGCGGAACCGCTCCGGAGTCTCCGCTTCGCCGGTGACCCAGCGGAAGATGTCCGCATCTTCCTCGGCCATCAGCAGTTCAAGCGCGTCAAGTTCGATCTCGCTCAGCGTGGCGATTTCCGCATCTGCGAAACCGCCGATCACCAGATCCATTTCCCGGATCCCGCGTCGCCATGCCCGCACGAGAATGCGGCGGCGGCGCGGATCGAGGTCGGCGCTTGAACGTGTTGTTCCTGTCATGATCAGCCTTTTTTGGTTGGACGGTTTCCATATCCTGTCATCAGGCAAATGTCAGCCTTGCCTTTGGCTCAAAATTACCGTTCATCTGAACTCATGCGACCTCTCCAACTCGATCCGCTGTTCAAGACCGTCGAAAGCCTGCCCGGAATCGGTCCCAAGCTGGCCGAAGCGCTGGCCCGGGTTGCCGGGCGCGATGGCCCCGAGGACACGCGCGCGCTCGATCTTGTGCTGCTGCCGCCGCACGGCCTGATCGACCGGACCATGCGCTCGGGAATCACCGAAGCGCCGGAAGGCACCATTGCCACCCTGAAGGTCCGGGTCGACCGCCACCAGCCTTCGCCTCCGGGCCGCCGAAGCGCCCCCTACCGGGTCTTTGTTCATGATGACACCGGCGAACTGGCGCTGACATTCTTCCATTCCAAGCAGCCATGGCTGGAAAAGATCCTGCCGGTGGGCGAGATGGTCTTGGTCAGCGGCAAGGTGGAATGGTTCAATGGCCGGCCATCGATGGTTCACCCGGATCACATAGCTCTGGAAGCCGATGCCGCCAGTTTTCCGCTGATAGAGCCGGTTTATCCGCTGACGGCTGGCCTGTCGCCCAAGATACTCCGACGCTCAATCGACTCTGCGCTGGAGCTCCTGCCCGAGCTGCCGGAATGGGCGGACCCGCACCTGGTCAGCAAGAACAGTTTTCCGTCCTTCGCCGATGCCGTGCGCGAGCTGCACCATCCCGAATCGGCTCTTGATATCGAACCGCAGACCCCGGCCCGGCGCAGACTGGCCTATGACGAGTTGCTGGCGGGACAGCTGTCGCTGGCTCTGGTGCGCCAGACCTTGCGAAAACTGCCCGGCCATCCTGTTGTCGCAGAAGGCAAATTGCGGCAGGCGATCCTCAATGCCCTGCCCTTTTCCTTGACCGGCAGTCAGAGAACAGCCGTCGAGGAAGTGCTTCAAGACATGGCCGGATCGGACCGGATGCTGCGGCTGCTGCAGGGCGATGTCGGGTCCGGCAAGACCGCCGTCGCGATGCTTGCCATGGCCGATGCGGTGGAAGCTGGAGGACAGGCCGTGCTGATGGCGCCGACCGAGATCCTTGCCCGCCAACACTATGCCACGATTGTCAAAATGGCCGAGGCTGCCGGCATTGAAGTGGCGGTGCTCACCGCCCGCGCCAAGGGCCGGGAGCGCACCGAGCTGCTGGAGCGCATCGCCAACGGAGACGCCCGGATCGTGATCGGCACCCATGCCCTGTTTCAGGACTCGGTCGTCTACCACAACCTCACACTTGCCGTGGTCGATGAGCAGCACCGGTTCGGGGTTCACCAGCGTCTGCGGCTGACGGCCAAAGGCACCGCGCCGCATATGCTGGTTATGACCGCCACGCCGATCCCGCGCACGCTGGTGCTTGCGGCGTTTGGCGACATGGATGTGTCCAAGCTGACCGAAAAGCCAGCAGGACGGCAGCCCATCGCCACCGTCACCATTCCCGACGAACGTCTGGGGGAAATCGTCGAGCGCCTCAAGACAGCGCTTCAGGACGGCAAGAAGGCCTACTGGATCTGCCCGCTGGTCGAGGATTCCGATCAGAGCGACCTGATGTCGGTGGAAAGCCGCCATGCAAGCCTGGCAAAGGCGTTCGGCAAGGATCTGGCGCCGCTGGTGTCACTGGTCCATGGCCGGATGACGTCAGACGAAAAAGACCAGGCGATGCGTGTGTTCAAGGACGGCAAGACCCGCCTGCTGGTTGCCACGACGGTCATCGAGGTCGGCGTCGATGTGCCCGATGCCACAATCATGGTGATTGAACATGCCGAGCGCTTCGGCCTGGCGCAACTCCACCAGCTGCGCGGCCGTGTTGGCCGTGGCTCGGGCGCTTCGAGCTGCATTCTGCTCTATCACGGGCCGTTGGGCGAAACGGCAGGCGCACGGCTCACGGTTCTTCGCGAAAGTGAAGACGGGTTTCGCATTGCAGAGGAAGATCTCAAGCTGCGCGGCGAAGGTGAAGTGCTGGGGACCCGTCAGTCAGGCCTGCCCGGATTCCGCCTCGCCAATCTCAGCGCCCATGCCGATCTGCTGGAGATTGCCCGCAGCGACGCCCGCAATGTTCTCGAGACAGATCCTGCGCTTCAGACCCAGCGTGGCGAGGCGCTCAGGATGCTGCTCTATTTGATGCGGCGCGACGAAGCGATCCGGTTCTTGCGCGCCGGCTGACGCCTTTACTCCGGCGCTGCCGCCTTGTTCGGCTTGAATTTGGCTTTCGGCTGAACCGGCAACGTCTTCGGGAAGTCCGGTGAGACCAACCCCGCCGAGATCACCATCTTGGCCGCCTCCTCGACACTCATGTCCAGAATGATGACATCCTTGCGTGGCACAAACAGCAAGAAACCCGAGGTCGGATTGGGGGTGGTCGGCAGGAACACCGATATGGAATCGTCTTCGGGCAGCCGTGCATTGACCTCGCCCTTGGTGTCGGTGGCGATGAACACGATCGACCAAAGCCCACGCCGCGGATATTCGATCAGCGCCGCCTTTTTGAAGGAACCGCTCTGTTCCGCCAGCACGGTCTGAAAGATCTGCTTGAGCCCCTTGTAGAGACTGCGCACCAGCGGCATCCGGTCAAGCAGCGATTCCCCGAAACCGATGATCGAACGGCCCACCAGATTGGCGGTCAGAAACCCGATCATGGTGATCAGAAACAACGCCGTCAGCAAGCCGAAGCCGGGCACCGCGAAAGGCAGGTAATTGTCCGGATTGTAGACTTGCGGAATATAGGGCTTCACCCAGCTGTCGACCCAGCCGATGAAGGTCCAGGTCAGATAAGCGGTAATGGCAAGCGGCGCCACGATGATCAGGCCCGTCAGAAAATAGTTTCTCAGCCGTCGGCCTGCGCCCAGCCGTTTTTGCTTCTCGCTCATTCATCACCTTGTCTTGTGGCATGCAGTCGCATCATCGTGCGCCCCCTTAATATAGGGAGCGCAAGCCAGCAAAGACAAGCACTTGAATTGGATCTTTGCCTATTCGACGGTAACCGACTTGGCCAGATTGCGCGGCTGATCGACATCCGTGCCCATGAACACCGCCGTGTGATAGGCGATCAGCTGCACGGGCAGAGCGTAGAGGATCGGTGTTACAATCTCGTTGACCTCCGGCAGGACGATAGTCGCCATCGTGTCGAGTGTCGTTGCCGCCGCGCCCTTTTCGTCGGTGATCAGGATGATCTGTCCGCCGCGCGCCGCCACTTCCTGCATATTCGACACGGTTTTCTCGAAATGCCGGTCATGCGGCGCAATCACGATCACCGGCATGTTCTCGTCAATCAGCGCAATGGGGCCATGCTTGAGTTCGCCGGCCGCATAGCCTTCGGCATGGATATAGGAGATTTCCTTGAGCTTGAGCGCGCCTTCGAGCGCCAGCGGAAAATTTGTGCCGCGACCGAGATAGAGCACGTCCTTGAAGCGTGAGAGTTCACGCGACAAGGTTTCAATCTGTGGCTGGATCGCATTCATCACCTGATTGAAGAGCCGCGGCGCCTCGACCAGCGCCTGCACCATCACGGTTTCATCTGCCGCTGACAATGTGCCGCGCGCGCGCCCGGCGATCATCGCCAGTGCCGCCAGAACCGAAAGCTGACAGGTGAAGGCCTTGGTCGACGCCACACCGATTTCAGGGCCGGCAAGGGTCGGGAACACGGCGTTGGATTCCCGCGCAATGGTGGATTCGCGCACATTGACCACGGCGCCGATCGTCAGCTGATTGTCCTTGCAGTAGCGCAAGCAGGCCAAGGTGTCGGCCGTCTCGCCCGATTGCGAGATGAACAATGCCGCCATCTTGCCTGTCAGCGGAATTTCCCGATAGCGGAACTCCGAAGCGACATCGATTTCAACTGGCAATCTGGCAAAGCGCTCGAACCAGTATTTGCCGATCAGGCCGGCATAATAGGCGGTGCCGCAGGCCGAAATAGCCAACCGGTCAAGATTGGCAAAATCAATCTGCGCGCTGTCGAGTTTCACCCGCCCCTCGGCAAAATCGATGTAGTGGCTCAATGTATGGGAGACCACTTCCGGCTGCTCGTAGATTTCCTTTTCCATGAAATGGCGGTGATTGCCCTTGTCGACGACATAGGCGGCACCCTGCGATTTCTGCTTTCTGCGCTCAACCCGGTTGCCGGTCTGATCGTAGATCTCAAGCGTGTCCCGGGTGATCACAACCCAGTCGCCATCATCGAGATAGGTGATTTCGTCGGTAAACGGCGCCAGCGCAATGGCGTCCGAACCAAGGAACATCTCGCTCTCGCCATGACCGACTGCCAGAGGCGGACCGGAGCGTGCGCCGAGGATCATGTCCGGCTGGTCTTCAAACAGCACGGCCAGCGCGTAGGCCCCTTCCAGCCGGCCCAGAGCCTTCTGCATCGCCTCACGCGGCGCCAGCCCTTCATGGCGGTAAGCCGCCAGCAGTTGCGCAACCACCTCGGTATCGGTCTGGCTGTAGAATGTGGCGCCGTTCGCCGTCAATTCGGCGCGCAAAGGCGCAAAATTCTCGATAATACCATTGTGAACCACGGCCACGCCGCTGCAAAAATGCGGATGCGCATTGCTTTCGGTCGGTGCGCCATGGGTCGCCCAGCGTGTGTGCCCGATGCCGATCTGGCCAGCCAGTGGCTGTTCGCCGAGCTTGTGATCCAGATTGGCGAGTTTGCCCTCAGCCCGGCGGCGTCCAAGATGCCCCTCATGAACGGTGGCGACACCAGCGGAATCATATCCGCGGTATTCGAGCCGCTTGAGTGCATCCACCAGCAGCGGAGCCACCTCGCGCTTGCCAACTATCCCGACTATGCCGCACATGCGTCTCTCCTGGGTAATGTGTTGCACAAGCTCTTACCCAGCAATGCTGGTTCAGACCAGTGCCCTAAGGTATTGCACCCGCTCAATTTTCGTGACTCTGCGTTACCCGGCTCAAACGCCTGTGTAACATCACGCCTTCTTCTTGAGCGCCTTGATGGCCGCAATCTTGTCTCTGAGGCGCTGCGCCCGGCCGGGTTTTGTCTCCTGCCGTGCCCGGGCAATGGCCAGCGCGTCGTCGGGAACATCCATCGTGACAACGCTTCCCGAACCGACATAAGCGCCGTCGCCGATCTTGATCGGGGCCACCAGAGACGAGTTCGAGCCGATGAAGGCGCCTGCGCCTATTTCGGTCAAGTGCTTGTTCTGGCCGTCATAATTGCAGGTGATCGTGCCTGCGCCAATATTGGCTCCCGCACCGACAACGGCGTCGCCGATATAGCTGAGATGGTTGACCTTGGCACCAACGCCAATCCTGGCTTTCTTGATCTCGCAAAAATTGCCGACCTTGACCTTCTCAGCCAGCTCCGCGCCGGGACGAAGCCGCGCAAAAGGCCCGATCGTGGCGTTCGCGCCAATATCAGCGCCCTCGAGATGGCTGAACGCATGGATGACCGCGCCCGGCCCAACCTTGACGCCGGGACCGAACCAGACATTGGGTTCAATCATCACATCGCTCTCAAGCACCGTGTCATGCGATAGAAACACGCTCGACGGATCAATCATGCTGACACCTGACAGCATCGCCGCATGGCGTGCGCGGGTCTGCCAGACCTGTTCAATCTCCGCCAGTTCCGCACGGGTGTTGCACCCCATCATGTCTTCTTCCGGGGCTTCGATGGCGATGCACTTCAATCCGCGGCTGCGGGCAATCTCGACGATGTCGGTCAGGTAATACTCGCCTTTGGCATTATCATTGCCGATAGATTCGAGCAGGCCGACCGCCTTGGAGCCGGAGAACGTAATGATGCCGCCATTGCAGAAATCGACGGCCAACTCCTCGGGCGAGGCTTCCTTGTGTTCGCGGATCGCCACAAGTTCCCCGTCGCGCTCCAGCAACCGGCCATAGCCGGTCGGATCCGCCGCCCGGAAACCCAGCACCACCACATCAGCGCCCTTTGCCCGCTCGGACGTCGCGGCAACCAGGCTTTCGGGATTGATCAGCGGCGCATCGCCGTAAAGCACGACCACATCATCAAAACCCTCGGTGATGATGTCGCGTGCCATCAGCACGGCATGGCCGGTGCCCTTGCGTTCGGTCTGCAGCACAGGCGAGACCGGCACATCAAGGCCTGCGCTGGCGGCCTCTGTTACCAGATCCGCATCGCGGCCAACCACGAGCGCCACCTTGTTGACGCCCGCTGTCGCCGCAGCGCGGGTCACATGAGCGATCAGCGGAAGGTTGCCAACGCTATGCAGCACCTTGGATTTCGACGATTTCATTCGCGTCGCGTCACCCGCAGCAAGCACCACCGCCAAACATGTCCGCGCCATTCCTTCACCTCATCGTCGAATCGCTTGTTTACCTGTTCCCGACGCTATAGCACCGGAATTGCAATAAAATCCTTTCAAGCAAACATTGCCCCGAGATGAAAGCCCCCATGACCGCCGAAGCCACATCTGCCGCGCCGCCTTCCCTGGCGCGATTCATTCCGCTGATCGTCATGCTGCTGACGCCGCTGTTCTTTTCGTCCAACCTGATTTTCGGACGTTCCACCATTCCTGAGGTGGCGCCCTTCACACTGGCCTTCCTGCGCTGGAGCGCTGCCTTCCTGCTGATCTCGCCCTTCTTGTGGAGGTCGCGTGCGCGTGTGCGCAGCTACGTCACCACCTACCCGGCGCACTGGTTGCTGCTCGGCTTCCTCGGCATGTGGATCTGCGGTGCCGGCGTCTATTACGCGCTGCAATTCACCACCGCCACCAATGGCACACTGATCTATACCACCTCGCCGCTGATGATCATTATCCTCGAACGGCTGTTTTTCGGCCGCCCGACAAGCTGGCGCGAAATCGCCGGCATTATGGTCGGCTTCCTCGGTGTCGCAATCATCGTTCTGAAAGGTGATTTCGCCGGCATCGCCCAATCGTCCTTCAACTGGGGCGATCTCATGTTCATCGCCGCGGCCCTGTCCTGGGCCGGTTACTCGGTGCTGCTCAAGGGACACCGCACGGCCGGATTGCCGGTCTCCGCTCTGTTTGGCATCGTCACGCTCTCGGGCGCGCTGCTGCTGGCGCCCTTTGCGCTCTGGGAGTTCCTCACCGGCGCGATGATGCCGCACACATGGACCGCCTGGGGCGGCATTGCCGGCATCGTCGTCTTCTCGTCGCTGCTGGCCTTTTCCGGCTACCAGTATGGCGTGGCGCGCCTTGGCGCCTCCACGGCAAGCGTCTTCATGTATTTGCTGCCGCCCTATGGCGTCGGCCTGGCGGTTCTGGTTCTGGGCGAACCTTTCCAGACCCATCATGCAATCGGCATATTCACCGTGCTGACCGGACTGGTGCTGGCCACGGCTCCCCGGCGCAAGCGCTGATCCGGTTTACCGCTAAACTGCGTTGGGTTCAGCCAATCATACCCAGCGCCGGAAAGGTTTCGAGCAGCCAGTAGGCCATCGTCGCCATGCCGCCGGTCAGAAACAGGATGCCGGTCAGCACCAGCAGCGCGCCGGTGATCTTTTCGATGGTGCCCAGATGTTTGCGGAATTTCTGCGAAAACCGCATGAACCGCTCGGAGAACAGGGCCGCAATCCAGAACGGAACCGCAAGGCCGAGTGAATAGGCCGCCAGCAACGCAGCCCCCGCACTGACGGTTTCCCGGGCGGCAGCAACCCCCAGCACAGCGCCAAGCACCGGGCCGATGCACGGTGTCCAGCCAAAGGCAAAGGCAAGCCCCATCAGATAGGCGCCTGACAGGGTGGCCGGCTTGCCGCTGCCCGCGAACCTGGCCTCACGGGCCAGCAGGCCGATGCGGAACACGCCAAGAAAGTGCAACCCCATCACGATGATGACTATGCCGCCAAGCTTGGCCAGCAGATCCATGTGCTGGCGAAGCGCAGCCCCGATGCTCGACGCGCCGGCGCCGAGCGCGACAAACACCGTGGCAAAGCCGAGCGTGAAAAACAGCGAGGCAAAAAACACCGCGCGCCGCGTGTCCCGCGCTCTCGCCTCGGCCCCGCTGCCGCGAAAGTCCTCGACCGATACACCGGCCATATAGCACAGGTAAGGCGGCACCAGCGGCAACACGCACGGCGACAGGAAAGACAGAGCCCCCGCCAAAATGACGGTCAGCAGCGGAATGTCGGCAATCATCACGAAATCAGGTTCCCTGTGTGGCGAAGCAAGCGAAACCGAGCAACGATTTCTGGACCCTATCTAACCGCCTGCCTGCCGCATCGCCAGTCACGTTTTGGAGCGCAGGGCGTGATTTGTCCACTGTCTGCACGTTCTGTAAATCCGCGGTTGCCGCTGACACCGGCTCTTGCGCACAGGCCTTGAGCACTTGATATTTCAGCGCTTTCGCGGCGCATGGAAAAAACACCCGGAAGCATCGGATTAGTAGTTGACCATAGGCAGATGCCTCCCTATGTTCCGCGCCATTCGGGCCGACGCAAACAGCGTCTGATCCGGTTTGAGAGAGCGTAGCTCAGCTGGTAGAGCAACTGACTTTTAATCAGTAGGTCTCGGGTTCGAACCCCGACGCTCTCACCAAACCTCACAACGGGCCGTGACGGCCCAACGACACCTCACCCATAGATCTTTGACAATTGACGGCTTCGGCCGCAAAGCCTGTCAGCGTTGCTGAAAACGACACCGCGACGAGCAAGTGCGTCGCGTACTCTTCCCTGCCAGCCCGAAACTCAGCCCCCCACCCGAGCGCCCGGCGCAATCGTTGGAGGTGCTGCGTTTAGCGTATCGCGGGCGAAGCCGGCGGCGGATTTGTACTTGGCCATGAAGTCGGCCCGTTCGTCGGCACTGACAACTGTATCGATATCGTCGAACTCGCCGCCGCAGCGGTCATTGACCACGTTGAGCAGGCCGAATGGTCCCGCGCCCCGGTTGCGCAGAATCAGCGCCGAAACCGGCCCGCACAGCTCCGCGTTGAAGGCGGCCAGCGCATCCGGTCCGACGCCGTGCGCCAGAAACTTGGCGCTCAGGATGCGTGCATCCATGATAGCCTGGCTGGCGCCGTTGGAGCCGGTCGGATACATCGCGTGCGCGGCATCGCCGATCAGCACAACCGGCCCGTCCACCCATGTCGGGATCGGGTCACGGTCGATCATCGGGTTTTCATAGGCGGTATCGGCGCCACGGATCAGCGCCGGGACATCCATCCAGTCATAGGTCCAGCTTTCGAAATGGTGGATGAAATTCTCTATCCCCACCGGCCGGAACCAGCCCACCTTTTCATGCGCCGATGGATCCTCATAAGTGACTTCGGCGATCCAGTTGGTCAGTGCCAGCCCGGTTTCCGGATCGGGCGGCGAGATCGGATAGATCACCATGCGTTTTTCATGCGTTCCCAGTCCGATGAAGGACGATCCGGTGCGGACCGGTTTTGCCAGCGACGTCCCGCGCCACATCACCGCGCCGCCCCAGTGGATCGGCGGCTGGGTGGGGTGCATCTGAGCCCGGATCGCGGAATGGATGCCGTCGGCCCCGATCAGAAGATCGCCGGTTTCTTCTATCAGTCCGGACTTGGTCTCCAGCGTAACGGTAACGGTGCCGTCGGCGTTGACTTCATAGCCCTTGGCGCGGCAGCCCGTCCGCATCGCATCCGGACCCGCGAGCTCAACAAAACGGCGATACAGCGCCATCTGAAACTCGCCCCGGTGCATGGCATATTGCGGCCATTGGTAACCGGCCACCAGCCCCCTCGCCTCCGCATAGATCTCCTGGCCGTTCATGCCGACCAGCGCCCATTCCTTGACCGAAACCCCGAGCGCATCGAGATCTTCTACCGTCAGTCCGAGGTCGAAGAGTTCACGCACGGCATTGGGCTGGATATTGATGCCGACACCCAGTGGCTTGGGTTCATTGACCGCCTCGAAGACCACGCAGTCCACGCCGATCTGGTGCAGTGTCAGCGCCAGAGCCAGCCCGCCAATGCCGCCGCCGGCAATCATCACCCTGTTACTCGCCATCAAAAGCCTCCATCCCCTTGTTGTCCCGCGCCTATGCATCCTTGCCCATACCCATATCGGGCAATCCTGTCGACAGCCGGCGCCCCTGCCTCTGCGGGCGTCACTCCGCCGGCTGATAGAACTCGGAGGTTTTCTGCCGTCCAGCCAGCCACCAGCCTGCCTGCTGCGGCCAGGCCTCGAACACCGTGTCGTGGCCCAGCGCGCCTGCCGCATGCAGCGCCCAGTTGGGATCGACAAGCGCTTCGCGGCCAATGGCGATCAGATCGGCGCGGCCTTCGGCCAGAATGGCTTCCGCCTGCTCGGCATGGGTGATCAGTCCGACGGCCATGGTGGTCATCTGCACATCCTTGCGCACCCGCTCGGCGTAGCCAACCTGAAAGCCGGGCTGACGCTTCTGGCCGCCACCCGCCGTCGCGGCCCCGGCGATACCGCTTGACGAGCAGTCCATCACATCGACGCCGATGCGCTTGAGCTCGCCGGCCAGCACGACCGTATCGTCCAGCGTCCAGCCCTCCGGAACGCCATCAACAGCGGAGGTGCGGAAAAACAGCGGCAGCTCATCGGGCCAGACCGCCCGCACCCGTTCGGCAATCTCCAGCGCCAGTCGCATCCGCCCGGCCAGGCTGCCGCCATATGTGTCGGTGCGTTTGTTGGACAATGGGGAGAGGAAACTGTGCACCAGATAGCCATGCGCCCCGTGGATTTCGGCGATCTTGTAGCCTGCGGCAAGCGCCCGCTTCGCTGCCGATTCGTAATCATCAAGCAGAGTACCGATTTCATCGACCGTGAGCTCATGCGGCACCGGCCAGCCATCTGCGACAGGAACCGCCGATGGACCAGCCGGCGTCCACGGCATGTCGCCGCGCGCAAAATCCGCCTCGTTCAAGGGGCCGTTGCCGAACCAGGGACGCTGCATGCCGCCCTTGCGTCCCGCATGTCCAAGCTGGATCGCCGGGATAGCGCCGTTTCTCAGGGCGAACTGCGCCACGCGGGCATGGCCGGGGATCTGGCTGTCAGTCCAGATGCCGGGGCAACCATGGGTGATGCGGCCCTTTTTCTGAACCGCCGTGGCCTCGGTGAAGACGATCCCCGCGCCGCCGATGGCAAACCGGCCAAGATGCGTCAGGTGCCAGTCATCCATGTGGCCTTCATGTGCCGAATACTGGCACATCGGCGAGATCACCACCCTGTTGCGCGTGGTGATGCCGCGAAGTGTGAGCGGTCGGAACAGATGTGGCGCAGCGGTCATGGGAGGTCCTATTGTCAATCGGGCGGAAGCTATCGCTCCGCGCCGTCAGAGGCAATCGGTTATGGTTCGAAAATGACCGCGTGCACCGCCTCCGACCCTGGAGGCTCAGCCGGAGGCAGCATGCTCCGCCGTCTGCCCGCCCTGATGCGTCGCACCAATCAGCGGCAACACGAAAAAATCCATCCCTCGCGGAACCGTGCCGACCGCCATCGGGCAGCCATAGACGGCTTCCAGGTTTTCAGGCGTCAGGACCTTTCGAGGCGCGCCGCAGGCATGAACCCTGCCTTTGCTCATCAACACCACATGATCGGCGAAATGCGCCGTCAGGTTCAAATCGTGCAGGATGGCAACCACGCCGCCGCCGGCATCGGCGTATCGCCGGGCAATCTGCATGATTTGCAGCTGGTGCTTGATGTCCAGGCTGGAAATCGGTTCATCCAGAAACAGACATCGCGGCTGCCCCTGGAAAACCGGCTCCCAGACCTGCGCCAGCACCCGGGCCAGCTGGACACGCTGTTGCTCGCCGCCGGAAAGCTCCTGATAGAGCCGCGCCCCGAACCCCGCCATGTCGACCATGGCCAATGCTTCCGCGATACGCGACGAACTGTCGGTGCCGGGCTGAATTCCTGCTGTCAGCCCCAGCCTGACCACCTCATGCACGGTGAATGGAAATGAAAGACTGGCGGATTGCGGCAGCACGCCGCGCAGGCTGGCAAGGTCCACCGGGCGGGCGCGGGAAATGTCGACGCCATTGAGATGGACATCGCCGTCAAATGCGATTTCGCCGGTCAGGGCCCGCAGAAGGGTTGTCTTTCCCGACCCGTTCGGCCCGATGATGACGCTGAACTGCTTCCGCGCCGCCGACATGTCGATGCCGTGCAGGATCTGGGTCTTGCCCAGGCGGACATGGATGTTTCTTGCTTTGAGCATCTCAGATATCCATCAGTCCGCGCCTGCGCAGCAGAATCCACAAGAAGAATGGCGCGCCGACGGTTGCCGTCACGATTCCGATCGGAAGCTCGGCCGGCGCCACGATCTGCCGGGCGATGGCATCTGCAAACAGCAGCATGACCGCACCAAGCAATGCGCAGGCCGGCAGCAGGTAGCGATGATCCGGCCCGATCCACAACCGCAACAGATGCGGCACGACGATGCCGACAAAACCGATGCCGCCGGAGACTGCAACTGCAGCACCCGTTGCAGCTGCAACCATGATAATGGCCACCCGTTTGAAGACCTGCACATGGATGCCCAGGTGCTGGGCTGTCGCCTCACCCAGCGTCATCGCATTCAATCCGCGCGCCATGAAAGGCGCGAAAACCAGAATCGGCATTATGATCGGCGCGACGGCCAGCACTTTTGGCCAGGTTGCACCGGCAACCGATCCCAGGCCCCAGAAGGTCAGGTCCCGCAATTGCTCGTCATCGGCCCAGAAGATCAACAATCCGGTAAAGGCTCCGGCCATGGCGCCGAGCGCGATGCCGGCCAGCAGCATGGTCGCCACCGAGGTCCGGCCGTTGCTGGTTGAGATGCGGTAGAGCGCGAAGGTAAATGCGAGCCCGCCCAGAAACGCCGCGAATGGCACATGATAGATTCCGAACAGCGCCGCGACCGGCGCCAGAACGCTGCCGCCGAGCACGATGAAGGTTACCGCGCCAAGGCCGGCGCCTGCGGACACCCCGACGATCCCCGGATCGGCAAGCGGGTTGCGAAACAGGCCCTGCATGGTGGCCCCGGAAACCGCCAGCGAAGCACCGATCATCATGCCGAGCAGGGTGCGCGGCAGGCGGATATCCATGATCACCACCCGCTCGACAGCGCTGATCAGATCATCCTGACCCGAGATCAAGGCCCAGACCACCGAGACCGCCGAGGTGCCGGTCGCGCCAGATGCAAGGCTGAGCACGGCTGTAAACAGCAGCACAACCGCCAGCACCAGGATCATGCGGCGGGCAAAAACCGTGCGGTCACCGGAATTTGCCCGTGCAAGGCCACTGTCAGTCGCGTCGAGACTAATACTCATGGCCGTAAAGCGCTTCTGCCAGCTTTGTGATCGCCTCACCTGTCCGCGGACCGAAACCAAGCAGCAGCATTCCGTCCATGCGGATGATCTTGCCGGTCTTGACCGCCGGTGTGGTCGACAGCGCCGGATGCGCCTCGAGCAGCGCATTGGGTGCTGCGTGATCGGTAGACACACCACGCCCGTTCATCATCACGATGACCTCAGGCGCAGCATCGATCACGGCTTCATTGCTGATTTGCTTGTAGCCTGAAAACGCGGTGATGACGTTGTCGCCGCCTGCCAGTTCGATGATGTTGCTGGCTGCCGTGCTGGTTCCCGCGACATTGACCTTGCCGTCGGTGAGGGCCATCACGAACATAACCTTGAGCTTGCGCTCGACGGAGGCCAGCCGCGCACGGGCCTTGGCTATATCGGCCGCCACCTTCTTCTTCAAAGCCTCACCCTTGTCCGGAACACCCAGTTCCGCGGCGATGATGGTAATGTTCTCATCAATGCCTTCCAGCGTGAAATCATCGGGAACATCGACCCAGCGCACGCCGGTGCTCTTGAGTACCTCGACAGCTTCGTGCGGACCGTTGTTTTCCCGCGCCAGGATAAGGTCCGGCTTGACCGACAGCACGCCTTCGGGGGACAGCGCGCGGATATAGCCGACATTGGGCAATGCGTTGGCTTCCGGCGGATAGGTGGAGGTCGAATCCCGGCCCACAAGCCGGTCCTGTTCGCCCAGCGCATAGACAATTTCCGTCACCGCGCCGCCGATGGCCAGAACTCTCTGCGCCTTGATCTCTTCGGCATTTGCAGCGCCCGAATACAGCGGCGATGCAATGAAGCTTGCTGCGATCAATGCAGCGAACCCGGTTCGCATCACGGCCCGGCGCTGAAGACGAGGTGCATGTCTCATGTTCAGGTTGCTCATTGTGCCGGCTCCATCTCGGTTGAGGCTTGCGCGCGCGGCAGGGCCTGAACCAGGCCATCCCATTGGGCAACCGCTTCGGAAACATCGCCCCCGCGCCGGTCACCATTGATCAGAATGACCTGCTCGTCGTGCTCATCAAAAATCTCGATCGAGTAGAAATCACCGTTGCTGGTCGGCTTGCGGACCAGCCAGATCGCGGCGAAATGATCCTTGCGCAAATGCAGATGAAAGCCGCTGTCGAGCACATTGAGCCATGGCCCCATCTGCTTGATGGTGCGGATCGGACCGGAATGGATCTGAAGAATGCCGGGATTGCGGACAAAGGCCATGATCGAAACGTCTTGCGCGGCAAGTTGCTCAAACAGAATCTCGGCTGCGTCCGCACTCAATCTCCGGGCATAGTCCTCGCCGATGAGACGAATCGCGTCATGGCGCAAAATCTTTGTCTTCCGCAGCATTGACTGGAATTGATGGGTGTCTTCCATCGTTGACCAGGTCTCACGCAGGACCGCCACGGCTTCATCCGAGGGGTGTTCTGCCGCTCTGACCGGTGACGCTGCCTTGAACGCCGGGCCCGTGTCTCCCTTTTGTAGCCGATCCCGGATCTGGTTCCATTTCGCCATGTCGGTCGCATCGCGGGTGAACACCTTGTGGACGGCATCGCCGCGCGCGTCGAAAAATTGAAAACTCTGCAGCGAAGACCCATCATCCATTGCTTTGGTCACGTGATAGGCGTGGCGCCAGTGTTTTGGAAAGATCCTCAGGTCGATATCTTTTCCCAGCACGATGGATGCATGCGTGCCGGACGAGTATCTCTCGTAAATCCCGGTTTTCTCGTGCACCGCATGGGCGTTGCGTGACAAGGCCATCACAACGCCTGCCTCGTTGAGCATGGGGAAGAAGCTGTCGAGATCGGGTACGATGCGTTCGACATGGTCACCGACGAAGGCATCCAGGAACCGGGCCTCGGATATGCCCAGCTGGCTGGCCAGATCGCGCTCGCGCAGTTTGGGATTGTTGCGGCGTGCTTCTTTGATCGCCGCCGCATCGGGTAGAATTATGCTGGTCATCCGCCTGCTCACTTGTTGAGAATCAATTTGCCTTGTTTGGTGATTTTCAAGCGGTAGACCGCTCCATCATGCTCGATGGCGACCTCCCTGCTCTTTCCGAACAGTTTGGTTGATTCGATCACCCGGTCGGCATGTGAAAACTCACAATTGCCACGGGGTGCACTGTGTTCGGCTGAATTCTTTTCCAAGGTCAACATCCATTTGTTGGCCTGGCTGGCTGCGAGCTGGCTTGGCGCGAATTGTTGTGCGATTTAACTTGACTAAAACGCTCATGATTTAGTAATCGGTGTCTCGCATAAGCTGAGTGGAAATGTCAAGTTTGATGTTGTCGTCAAAATGACAGTCTCCCCAGAGGGCAAGCAAGCGTATCGCCAGCCAGCCATCCAACAGAAATAATGGACCAGGTAAGCGATTTGATGACGATCAAGGCATTCATGACACGCACGGCAATGCCGATTGCCAAAGCCCCGGAGCAGGCCAAGCCACGCTATGGCTTCGCCCGGCCGCACAGCCTTTCGATTGGCACGGCCCGTGCATGGCGCTATCCAGGGAGACTGAAACATATGGCAATCACTGGCCCCAAACCTGCAATCCTGTCGCTCATTCTCGGGCTTTCGGTTGCCGGGACAGCCGTGCATGCGCAAGACCTGAACCAGCCGTCGCTGTCCATCGACCTGAATGCAACGCAACAGCTCGAACAAGCCTGCCGTCTTGTGTTCGTGGCGGCCAACAGAACCAGCGCATCAATCGACGCAATGTCACTGGAAACCGTGCTGTTTGACGCCTCGGGAAAAGTCGATCGCTTTGCGCTGTTCGATTTCAAGGATCTGCCGCTTGGCAAGACCCGGGTTCGCCAGTTTGACCTGCCCGATACCCGGTGCAGCGATATCGGCCGGATCCTGATCAATGGTGCTGCGTCCTGCAAGGGGGCGTCGTTCAAAGGCACCGAGTGCATGGACCACCTTGATCTGAAAAGTTCTTCCAACATGGAGATCGTCGGATGAGCATCTTTGATAACCCAGTCGCCCGAATTCAGCAGTTCATCGACATCGGCGGCCCGGTCGTTGTGCTCTTGCTGGCGCTCTCCGTCATTGCTGTATCGGTCATGCTGTTCAAGCTCTGGCAGTTCAGATCACTCAAGCTGGGCACTGAAAAGGGTCTGCATGACATGGTGTCGCTGGCAGTTCGCCTCAAACGGCTTCATGCAGACCGGGAGTCCAGTCGCAGCGATATCGAGGATGTGCTGGCGGTTGCCGCAAACACGCAGATCAAGTCGCTCCAGCGCGGCTTTCGCGTTCTCGACACCATCGCTCAGATATCTCCCCTGATCGGCCTGTTCGGCACAGTGCTTGGAATGATCACCGCCTTTCAGGCGCTGCAGCAATCGGGCAACAGCGTCGACCCTTCAATTCTGGCCGGCGGCATCTGGGTTGCCCTGCTGACGACAGCCGTCGGCCTCGCCGTCGCCATGCCGACCAGCATCCTGCTGACCTATTTCGAAAGCCGGGTCGAGCGCCATCAGCTCGCAATCGAGACGGCGGCGACCCGCATTCTCAATCCGGTCGCCCAGGCTGCCCTTGACGGACAGCGTGAGCCGGAACGCAAGGCAGGCATCTGGCCTGTGCCTGCCGATGCGGCTTGAATCTACGGGTTATGTGCGACGTCAGATTTCCGTGACGTCGCTGATTGATGTGATCTTTCTGCTTCTGCTGTTTTTCATGCTCAGTTCCACCTTCTCAAAGTTCGCCGACGTCGAACTCAGCGCCACCGGCGGCCGCAGCACAGGCGCGCAGACCACTGTGCCGGCATTTCTCAAACTGTCGGCTGACCGGATACTGCTCAATGGCATCGAAGTCGAAAAGGACGCGCTTGCAGGTGAACTGGAGCGGTTGCAGGCGGACACCCGGCTCAATGCAGTCATCCTGTCCGTGGCCCCGACAGCCAATGCTCAGCAACTCGTCGATATGCTGCTGGTCCTGCGCAAGCTGCCTGACATCAACGTACAGATCGTAAAATAGGCCAATTGATGCGCATTTCACCGACTTCATCCAGACGCGCCAAGCCCGAGCCGACGATTGCACTCATCAACATCGTCTTCCTGATGCTGATCTTTTTCATCGTCGCAGCACAGATTGCGCCGCCGCTTGAAGGCGAGCTCAATCTGGTTTCCACCGCAGATCTGGACAACCGCGAACCGCCCGATGCGCTTGTCGTGATGCCGGACGGTCTGATGAAATATCGCGGTGCGCTGGTGACGCCGGCTCATTATTTCACCATCAAGCAGGAATCCGCGCCAGACGATCTCAAGGCGATCCGTCTGGTTCCCGACCGCGAGCTTTCGGCTGTCAAACTCATCGAGATAGGCACCGAATTGCGAAGCCTTGGGGCTGAGAAAATCATGCTTGTCACCGAACAGGGGCTGGCGCAGTGACCACGTCCGCATCCAGGTTGCGCATGGCGGCGGTTGCAGCGCTGCTCGCATCATCCCTTCTGCATGTCGGCGCTATGGCGATCGCACCGGAGTTTGCCGACGATATCCGCATCCAGGGCAGCGCCGCTGAACAGGCCGCAGCCCTGGGCAGCAATTTTGCAGATCTGGTGAAGGCCGGAGACGAACTCGATCCGGCAGAGACGGAGCAAGACACCACGACCGAGCCTGTGGTTACGCGACCGATACAGCCAGCCGAAACGCAAGCCGATGTGACGCCGCCAGCTCCGCCTGAATCTTACGCGGCAGTTACCACACCTCAGTTCAAGATCGAACCCTCCCGGACGGAAGGTCTGATCCCGCCTTCCCCGGTCGAAAAACTGCAGGCCGTGGAGCCCGCACTGGTGGTCTCACAACCTGCGCCCGAAGCTGTTGAACAGCCGGCGCCGAAGCCGGCGGAAGCCAGCATCAGGCCGGTCGAGACCACGCAAAGCTTTGCCCCGGTTGAAGAGCTCGAGGTCGTACCCACGCCCACGCCAAAGCCGGAACAGAAGAAACCCCGGAAAGTCAGCAAGCGCAAGCAAACCACTGCGGGCAGCAGCAAGGCAAAATCCACCGCCAACGCCAAGTCGGGAAGTCAGAACGGCAAGGAATCTGCCAAGGCGGCAACCACCGGTAAGAGCCAGAAGACATCCAGCTCAAGCAATTCAGGCAACGCCGCCGCCTCCAGCTATCCCGGCAAGGTCTACGCCAGGATCGCCAGAACACGGCTGAGAAACGCCGGCGCCAAAGGCGCGGCCCAGGTGCGGTTCACTGTTTCGCCCAGTGGTCAGGCAGTCTCCGTTTCCGTTGCCAGAAGCTCGGGAAATGCCGAAGTCGATCGTGCCGCGGTTGCGCATGTCAAGCGCGCATCCCCTTTCGCAAAGCCACCACCGGGTGCCCAGACCCGCTTTGTCATCCCCATCGAATTCCGCAGATAGCCGGATGCACAGCATCGCGGTCCAGGCCACAAACCCCGCATTCAACACCCATCACACCACCAAGGAGACTACAGACATGTTTATCGCAATGAACCGTTTCATCATCAATGAAGGCTTTGAGAGCGCATTTGAAGACGTCTGGCGCAACCGCGACTCAAGCCTGAAAGACGTTCCGGGCTTCCAGACTTTCCACCTGCTCAAAGGCCCCAAGAACCGGGAAAGCGGACAAACCCTCTATGCATCCCATACCGTCTGGGAAACGCACGAAAGTTTCGTCGACTGGACGAGTTCCGAGCATTTCCGCAATGCCCACAAAAACGCGGGAAACAACAAGGGCATGTATGCCGGCCATCCGAATTTTGAAGGTTTCGAAGCCGTTCTCGACGCCTGACACAAGCGGATGCGCAGCAATGGCCGGGCTGCCAGACAGTCCGGTCATTGGACGCTTCATCAGTTTCAGCCGGATTGTCTTCCTGTTCGTCAAGCCCGGCTCATGGCCAAGACCGTCGCATCAGTGCCCCGATATCAACCATTTTCAGGCGCTCATACGGAGATTTCGGCCTGATAAGCCGGTAATCCGTAACAATCTAATAAATAATATAATGCTTATTTAGCGCCCGCAAATCATAACTCTCTCTCTTGGCCAACTGCGGCTAAGCGAGGACCGATATCATGACGCCCAGAAATTACCTGCTCACCCGGACAAGCGTAGAGCCGAAAGAGAAAAGAAGGGTCTTCCCCCGGCGCGACGCAAACTGTCCGGTCATCGCCCGCGTCCGCCAGCGCGAATGTGACGAGCAAATCTCCGTGCCGTGCTGGATGGTCAATCTGTGCGAGGATGGTTGCCTTCTCTCCTCGGATTATTTCCCGCGCAAGGTTGATGAGATCAACCTGACGATCCCCGGGATCAGTGTGCCCGTGCGCGGCAAGGCCAAGGCCCAGGGCGCGCATACCGTCAACGTCAAGTTCACAAAACTTCTCCCATCAGACGTCGTCGAAATGGTTGCCCGCATCAAGATGATACCGAAGCCGTAAAGCGCGCAGACCGCATTCAGGAGGTTGTCGCGCATGCGCCAACCTGGCGGGTTACGCCAGCCAGTCATCCAGCTTGGCGGCTCTGACATCAACCATCAGTCTCAGGAATCCTTCAGCCTGGTGACGCGCCGTCGCCTCGCCCTTCTGCGCGGTAGCCAGGGCGGCTTCGCCGACGGCACCGTTTGAATTGAGATCGCTGGCGATCCAGGCAAAGGCATGCGGGCCGGTATGCCTGAGCAGATCGAACTCCTTTTCTGCCCGGGTGACGGCTGAGACGAAATTCTCCGCCTTGTCCATGGCAACCAGGTCGGGGCGGAAATGCAGCATCAGCGATGTTTCGACATCCCCGCCGTGGATGCCGTAGGACGTCTCGGTTTCACTATAGAGTCCGCTCGGCAGGCCAAACCGCATCCAGGATGTTTTCACCGCCAGCATTCTCGCTCTCACCCGCAATTCGCGCGCGACAATACCCATCACCTCTTCATTTCCGCCATGCGAATTGACCAGCACCACCTTGCGGATGCCGGCGCGGGCGATCGAATGGCCAAGCTCGACCCAGTGATCAATCAGCGTCGTCGCCGGTATGGTCAGCGTTCCAGCGGCGTGCTGATGCTCGTTGGATTTGCCGACCGACTGGATTGGCAGGATCCGGATATCGAGATCATCCGGTGCGGCCTTGATCACGGTGTCGAGCATACCGCCCATGATCGAACTGTCGGTCGAGACCGGAAGGTGCGGCCCGTGCTGCTCGATGGCGGCAATCGGCAACACAGCAATTGTCCGGTCCGGATCCAGTCCCTGGAATTCCTCTGTGGTGAAGTCGCCCCACCAGATTTTCCGTGTCATTGTCTATGCCCTTCAATTCTTATGCGAGTATCAGTCCGGCGCTGCTGCGACGACTTCGATTTCCACTTTGAACGCCTCACGCGCAAAACCCGAGACGATCATCAGCGTCGAAGCCGGTGCCGGGTCGCCAAACAGCCGGTCCCGGACTTTCATGTAACCGGGCAAATGCGTCCTGTCCGTGACAAAGGCATTGATCCGCACAATATCATGCAGCGTCATGCCTGCTGACTCCAAAATCGCCGCGACATTCTTGAAACACAATTCGGTTTGCTCTTCGCAGCTTTCGGGTATGTGGCCGTCCGGCGTGACCGACAATTGTCCCGAGCACAGCATCAGCCGGTAACCAGCCGGTATTTCCACCCCGTGGCTGTAGCGGGCAAACGGAGCCCTGATGGCATCTGGCGTGTGATATTTCATGAGCTGGTCCCGGAATGAATGTGGATGGGCTTTCATTAAACCCACAAAATTTTTGCCGTCTATTCCAAACCAGCCGGCAATGGTTCAATCTGCTGCCTTGCCGTTGGGCAGAGGCATATTATTGTGCAATCTGTCCAAGCAAGATGCAGCTTTGGCAAGCGAACCGGAGAGAGGGCACCGCAATCTCACCGCAGACCGGGTTAGGCCACGGATGGCATGGCGCTTGCAGGAATGTGGAGTTGGCAAGATCCAAGGGGTGATTCGAAACCCCGATCAAAATCAAAGGGATGGTGTATATGACGCTTCTTCTTCGCACATCGGCCGCCTTGGCGGCAATCCTGGCACTTGGGGCGCAGGCATCGGCCGCCGAACAGGTGACATTTGGAACAAACTGGCTGGCACAGCCTGAACATGGCGGCTTTTACCAGTCGGTCGCCGATGGCACCTATGCCGCATGCGGCCTGGACGTGACCATCGCCCAGGGCGGCCCGCAGGTGAACAACCGCGCGCTTCTGCTGGCCGGCAAGATCGAGTTTCACATGGGAGGCAATATGCTCGAGGCCTTCTCGGCAGTTGAACAGAACATCCCGGTCAAGGTGGTCGCAGCTTCGTTTCAGAAGGAACCACAGGTGCTGATGACCCACCCCGGCCAGGGTCTCGACACCTGGGAAGAGCTCAAGAATGCCGAGCAGTTCATTCTGGGCGATGCCGGGTTCCAGAGCTATTTCCAGTACATGATCACCGAATACGGCTTCGACGCATCCAAACGGGTGCCCTACACCTTCAATCCGGCGCCGTTCATTGCCAATCCGAAATCGGCGCAACAGGGCTACATCACCTCCGAGCCCTTCGCGGTCGAGCGTGAGGGCGGCTTCAAGCCGAACCTGTTCCTGGTCGCCGACTATGGTTTCGACACCTATTCGACCACCATCGAGACCATGCAGGACACCATCGATACCAAGCCCGACGTGGTGAAATGCTTTGTCGAAGGCTCGATCAAGGGCTGGTACAATTATCTCTACGGCGACAATGCGGCTGCCAATGCCATGATCCAGAAAGACAATCCGGACATGACCGACGAGCAGATCGCCTTCTCGATCGACAAGCTCAAGGAATTCGGCATCGTCGATTCCGGTGACACCGAAACCATGGGCATCGGCGCCATGACCGACGAACGGATGGAAAGCTTCTACGCCAACATGGTCAAGGCCGGAGTTGTCAAGGAAGGCATCGACATCAAGGCTTCCTACACGCTCGACTACGTCAACAACGGCGTCGGACTCGATCTCAAGAAGTAATGCAATGACCCGCCCGGAAGGATCCTTTCGGGCGGGTCTTGTTGACCTCGCAAGCATACCTCCTGGACACCTATGCCCGACCGGACAAACCCCTTCCTGATCCTGCAATCCATCGGCAAGACCTTTGCATCCGGCGTCACCGCGCTTGATCAGGTCAATCTGACCGTCAACGAAGGCGACTTCATGAGTCTCCTCGGCCCCTCCGGTTGCGGCAAGTCGACCGCGCTCAGGATCATTGCCGGGCTCTCGTCGCCGACGTCCGGCGTGGTCGACTGGCGCGGACCGCCACTGCAGCAGAACGACATCGGTTTTGTCTTCCAGGAGCCGACCTTGCTGCCCTGGGCCAGCGTCTATGACAATGTCTGGCTGCCCCTGCGGCTGCGTGGCGTGTCCCGGAAAGATGCCGAACCGCGGATCGCCGAGGTGCTCGAGCGGGTTCACCTGACCGGCTTCGAGACGGCAGTCCCCAGGGAACTCTCCGGCGGCATGAAGATGCGCGTCTCCATCGCCCGTGGGCTGGTGACCAGGCCGCGCATCCTGCTGATGGACGAACCCTTCGCGGCGCTCGACGAGATCACCCGGTTCAAACTGAACAATGATCTTCTGGAATTGTGGGCCGAGCGCGGGTTCACCGTAATCTTCGTCACCCATTCGGTGTTTGAGAGCGTGTTCCTGTCCAACCGCATCACCGTGATGGCCGCCCGGCCGGGCCGGGTGTTTGACGAGGTCAAGGTGGATGTGCCCTACCCGCGCAGCCAGGGCTTCCGCACATCACCTGACTATGCAGCCCTGTGCAGGAAGACATCTGACGTTCTCGTCGGCGCTATCAACGCCACGGCGCAGGATTTGGAGGTGGACACAAATGCCGGCATCTAGACAGTCCAGCCAGACCATTCCGCCGGTGATCGACGCCGATGAATCCCGCCGTGAACGTAACCGCCGCCTGGAGCGCACCGGCCGCTGGCTGCTGCCGCTGCTCATCATGGCCACGGCCGTTTTCTTCTGGGACCGGATCTGCGTCTGGAACGAAATCCCGCAATATATCCTGCCGCGTCCCGGCGTAGTCCTGAGCACCATGATCGAGGACGCCGGACTGTTGTTCTCCTCACTTCTGGTGACCCTGCGCATAACGGTCCTGTCGCTGGCGCTGGCTGTCTTCGGCGGCGTCGGGCTGTCGGTGCTGTTCACCCAGTCACGCTGGATCGAGATGAGCCTGTTTCCCTTCGCCATCGTGCTGCAGGTTACCCCGATCGTGGCGATCTTCCCGCTGATCAACATCTATGTCGATGATCAGACCACCAAGCTGCTGCTCTGCGCCTGGATCGTCGCCTTCTTCCCGATCCTGTCCAACACCACGCTGGGGCTGAATTCCGTCGACCGAAACCTGATCGACTATTTCAAGCTCAACGGCGCCAGCCGCTGGCAGACCCTGTGGCATCTCAGATTGCCTGCCGCCATGCCCTATTTCCTCGGCGGCCTGAAGATCGCCGGAGGCCTGGCGCTGATCGGCGCTGTGGTGGCTGAATTTGTCGCCGGCACCGCCGGCCAGTCTTCCGGTCTGGCATCGCGCATCATCGAAGCCGGTTACCGGCTCAATGCCCCGCGTCTTTTCGCAGCCCTGATCCTCATTTCGCTGACCGGCATCATCATATTCCTGGTCTTGTCCTGGATTTCCCACCTCGTGCTGCATCGTTGGCACGAGAGTGCGCTCAAGCAGGAGCAGTAAGTGACACAGCCTTCCATAACCCTGCCCGCATCGGGAGCGTATTCGCTGGTCAATCTCAGGCTGCACCGGTCTCATCTGGAAAAGCCCGGCAGCCTGGTATTCGACACCGAAGGTTTCGCACTTGCGGAAATCGACATCTCGGCGGGCGCGATTGACCGGATAGGTCCGTCCGGTCAGGGGGCGGCTCGATCTCAAGCGATCGACTGCCGCGGCGCCATCGTCTTTCCGGCCTTCGTCGATTGCCACACCCACATCGACAAGGGTCACATCTGGGCGCGCAAGCCGAACCCGGACGGCAGCTTTCCCGGCGCCCTGACCGCGGTCGGCGAAGATCGCCAAGCCAACTGGTCCGCCGAAGATATCGAACGGCGCATGGAGTTCTCGCTTGCCTGCGCCTATGCCCATGGCACCAAGGCGCTCCGCACCCATCTCGATTCCGTACCGCCGCAGGAGGACATTTCCTGGCCGGTCTTCGAGACCGTCCGCGACCGCTGGAAAGGCCGGATCGAGCTGCAAGCCGCCTGTCTGTTCGGCATCGATCAGGCCCTGGACGAGGCCTGGTTCAACCGGTTGGCAGACCTCGTTGCCGGGCATCGCGGCATTCTTGGTGCAGTCACCTATATGGTGCCGGATCTCGACATGCTGCTCGACCGGATGTTCGTCAAGGCGATGGATCTGGGCCTCGACCTCGATTTCCATGCCGACGAGACCGATGATGTGGGCGCGATATCGCTCGACCGCATTGCTGATGCGGCTCTGCGCCATGGCTTTGAAGGCAAGATTCTCGTCGGCCATTGCTGCTCGCTGGCCCGCCAGCCAGACGCCCGGGTGAAAGCCACGCTGGACAAGGTTGCCCGCGCCGGCCTCTCCGTTGTCTCGCTGCCGATGTGCAACATGTATCTTCAGGACCGGCGCGCCGACGCCACCACACCGCGCTGGCGCGGGGTCACCTTGCTGCACGAGATGGCAGCCCGCGGCATCAATGTCTGTGTCGCCTCCGACAACACCCGCGATCCGTTCTATGCCTATGGCGATCTCGATGTGCTGGAGGTCTACCGCGAAGCCACCCGGATCCTGCATTTTGATCACCCGGTCGGCGAATGGCCGGCGACAATTGCCGCCAATCCGGCGCAGGCCATGGGCCTTGCCGATGCGGGCACATTGAAACCCGGCGCGTCCGCGGACCTGGTTCTGTTCCGCGGCCGCAGCCTGACCGAACTTCTCTCCCGCCCCGAAAGCCGCCGAACACTTATCCGCGCAGGAAAGCTCATTGACGCGACTGTCCCCGACTACCAAGACCTAGACGATTTGATGGAGCCCTGAGCCATGGACATGACCGCACTGATCGCCGAACTCGATGGCATCCGCATAGAGCACAACGACAAGATCATTCAGCAGAAGAGCCGCGACTTCTACTGGTATTCGCCGGTGCTCAAGCGCCAGCTTGACCATGTCACCGGCGATCTGGTTGCTTCGCCGAAAACCGAAGCAGAGCTGATCCGCATCCTCAAGGCCTGTTACGCCCACAATATTCCGGTGACTCCGCGCGGCACCGGGACCGGCAATTACGGCCAGGCCATGCCGCTGTCGGGCGGACTGGTCGTCAGCCTTGCCGATCTCAACGAGATCAAGCAGATCTTGCCCGGCCGGGTGATCTGCGGTCCCGGCGTCATCTGCTCCGATCTCGACAAGGCGGCGCGCGCCGCGTCGGGACAGGAGCTGCGCATGCATCCCTCCACTGCCCACACAGCCACCATCGGCGGCTTCATCGCCGGCGGATCCGGCGGTGTCGGCTCGATCTCCTGGGGCGGATTGCGCGATTTCGGCAACATCATCCGCTTGCGTGTCGTCACCATGGAGGCAGAGCCACAGGTGTTGGAACTGACCGGCGAGGATCTGCACAAGGTCACCCACGCCTATGGCACCAACGGCATCATCACCGAAGTCGAAATGCCGTTGGCGCCGGCCTATGACTGGGTCGACACCATCGTCGGTTTCGACAGCTTTGAACAGGCCACCGTCTACGCCAATGCTCTGGCCCGCCAGGACGGCATCCTGACCAAACTGATTTCGGTGGTCGCCGCGCCCTGCCCGTTTGACTATTTCAAGCGCCATCAGAAATTCCTGACCGAAGGCCAGAGCGTGGTGCTGGTCATGGTCGCCCCGCACAGCCATGACGCCTTCAAGGCGTTCACCGCGCGCAATGCCGGCCAGATCGTCTTTGATGCGACCACCGCGGGCGATCTCAAGGGGCTTCCGCCGGTATTCGAGCTTGCTTGGAACCACACCACACTGCGCGCGCTGCGCGTCGATCCGGCCTGGACCTATCTGCAGACCCTCTATCCCTTCCCCAACCAGCTCGAACTCACCGCAAAGATGGACAGGATGTTCCCCGGCGAGCTGATTTCGCATCTCGAATTCGTCCGCTTTGATGGCGATATCACCTGTTTCGGCCTGCCGCTGGTCCGCTTCACCACCGAGGAACGGCTCGACGAGATCATCGATCTGCACAATGAGAACGGCTGCCCGGTGTTCAATCCGCACCGCTACACGCTGGAGGAAGGCGGCATGAAACAGACCGACGAGATCCAGCTCGCCTTCAAGCGCCAGGCCGACCCCAAGGGCCTGCTCAATCCCGGCAAGATGATCGCCTGGGATGATCCGGATTATGATTTCGAGTCCGGAAAGACCTGGCTGTTCAAAGGCTTGAAGCAGGCAAGCTGAGGCAGATGCAATGCGTATTCTCGTCGTCCATGCCCACCCGGTTGCGTCAAGCTTCAATGCCAGCCTGTTCCGGATGACCATTGAGCGGCTCGCCGCAAGCGGCCATCAGGTCGACGCCATCGATCTGTATAAGGACGGCTTCAATCCGGTCATGAGCGAAGACGAACGGCTGAATTACCACGATCTGAAAGCCAACCGGAAACCGGTCGAGGCCTATGTCGACAGGCTGCTCAAGGCCGAGGCGCTGGTGCTCGTCTATCCGGTCTGGAACTACGGCTTCCCGGCGATCCTCAAGGGCTGGTTTGACCGGGTGTTTCTTCCCGGCGTCTCTTTCGGGCTGGTGGATGGCAAGGTCCGCCCGACATTGCACAATATCGGCAAGATCCTCGTCGTCACCTCCTATGGCGGCTCGCGCTTCCGCTCCTGGCTGATGGGCGATCCGCCGCGCAAGATCGCCAACCGCATGCTGCGCGCCACCGTCAGACCGGGCGCGTCCGTCACCTATCTCGCCCATTACGAAATGAACCTTTCAACCAACCAGACACGGCATTCTTTCATGTCCAGGGTGGAAAGAGCTTTGGACAGACTCTGATGCGCATTCTTCTCGTCTATTGTCACCCGGTGCCCGAAAGCTTTTGCGCCGCCATCCGCGACACCGCCATCCGCAGCCTTGAACAGGCCGGTCACCAGGTCGATCTTCTCGATCTCTATGCCGAAGGCTTCGACCCGGTGATGCCGGCCGACGAACGCCGCCACTACAACGGGATGAAACTGGCCGATCACCCGTTCCCCGGCCATGCCGCACGGCTGCAGGCCGCCGAAGGGCTGTTGTTTGTCTATCCAACCTGGTGGTACGGCCTGCCCGCCATGCTCAAGGGCTGGCTGGACCGGGTCTGGACACCGGATCTCACCTTCCGCATTCCCGACGGCCCCGGCCCGATCGAGCCGTTGATGACCCACATCAATCTGCTCGGCGTCATCACCACCTGCGGCGCACCACGCTGGTGGTCCTATCTGGTTGCCCATCCGGGAAAACGCACGATCCTGCGCGGCATGCGCGCGCTGTGCGGCAAACGCTGCCGGCGGCTGTTCATGGCCCACTACCTGATGGACAAGTCGACGCCTGAAAGCCGCGCCCGATATCTGGCTTCAATCGAGAAGCGCCTTCTCGGCATACGCGGCTGACGGGTTCAGAAATTGTTGTTGTCTGGACGGGCCCTGATGAAGGCCGGAAGCTTTTCGCAGGCCTGTCGAACTGCCTGGATGCGCGCCATGCCGCTTACGTCCACGCCCCAGCGTTCGGCGTTGTAGATTTGCGGTATCAGGCAGATGTCTGCCAGTCCGGCGGTATTGCCGTGACAGAATGTGCCGGTGTCAGCGTGGTCGAGCATATGCTCAAACGCAGCCAGTCCCTGTGAAATGAAGTGCTTCATCCAGCCGGAGCGGGCGTCCGCGCCGCCGCCGGTGATCTCCATCACATGGGCAACCACCGACAGATTGCACACCGGGTGAATGTCCATGGCGATGGCATGCGCCAGAGCGCGCGCCCGAGCCCGGCCGGGCGGATCGTCCGGCAACAGCGGCACGCCCCGCGTCTCGATCAGATACTCGACAATCGCCAGCGACTGGGTCAGCATCAACCCGTCGATTTCCAAAGCAGGAACAAGGCCTTGCGGATTGCGCGCCAGATGCTCCCGGCCGCGGTGGCTGCCATCCAGCAGATTGACCACCACGGGTTTGTAATCGATGCCGGCGAGATTGAGTGCAATGCGCACCCGGTAGCTCGCCGAGGACCGCCAATAATCATAAAGAACCGGCACCTGCTCCGTCATCTCGCTCATTCCTTCAGCGCCGCGGCCTGCAGCGCTTCGCTCAGCACCTGCCGGTCGCCGATGTGATTGGCCAGCAACAGGATCAGCCGCGCATTGAGCGCATCGCTTTCGGCCTTGCTGAGTCCCTCGTGCACAGCCAGCAACTCGGCATAGAATTCATCCGGGACCTTGATATTGGCCTTGGTGTTGAGTTCAGCCATCACCTACCTCCCTATGGCCTTGCGCAGCGCTGCTCTGACCGCCGCCTCGTCATAATGGTCCCAACGCGCGGCGACATGCTGGTCGGGGCGGATCAGATAGACCGCGGCATCGGCCTCGCCCAGATAGCGCTGCTTGAGATAGCCATCAGCATCGTCTGCGCTCGACAGGGCCAACCGTTTCAGCTCCACCCCGTCTACAATTATACCGTCCGGCGCCTCTACATCGATTGTCAGCAGATGGAACGCGCTTGCCAATTGATCGAGAAGCCAGCCGGCCGGAACCGGCGCGTCCACCATCGGCGAGCCCGGACGCGTGCGCTCCGGCATCCGCTCACAATCAGGCCCGTTGAGCGGCGAGCCGTCATAGGTGCACGGCACCGACAACCGGCCCGAATTGACCATTGGCCGCGTCGCTTCATATCGTTCGGACAGATCCAGCACCGCATCCCGGAAGATCCGGCTGATTTCGGATTTCGGCGTGATGAAATCGGTCGAGCGTGAGGAATTGAGAATGTTTTCCTCCGCGCCCTGCACCCGCTCGGCATCGTAACTCTCAAGTAACGTAGGTGGTGACTTACCATCAATGATCAGCTTGAGCTTCCAGGCCAGATTGTCGGCGTCCTGAAGCCCCGAATTGGCGCCACGCGCGCCAAAGGGTGAGACCTGGTGCGCCGAGTCTCCGGCAAAGACCACCCGTCCCACGCAAAACCGCTCCATGCGGCGGCACTGGAACGTATAGATCGAGCTCCATTCCAGCTCGTAGCTGATCTCCTCGCCAAGCATGGCCTTCAGTCGCTTGTCGATGTTTTCCGGCTTGAGCTCTTGCTCGCGGTCAATGTCCCAGCCAAGCTGAAAATCAATGCGCCAGACATTGTCCGGCTGCTTGTGCAGCAGCGCCGACTGGCCACGGTTGAATGGCGGGTCGAACCAGAACCAGCGCTCCGTCGGAAACTTGGCTTCCATCACCACATCGGCGATGAGAAAATTGTCCTCAAACACCCGGCCGGTGAAATCCAGCCCCAGCAAGGTGCGGATCGGCGATGCCGCGCCATCACAGGCGACAATCCAGTCGGCCTTGATCTGGTAAGGGCCCTCCGGCGTGCCAATGGTCAGTTCCGCGCCGCTGTCGTCCTGGGTGACGTCGAGCACCTTGTTTCCGCCGCGCAGCTCGACCGGCTTGCCTTCGGCCTGCAGCGCCCGCAGCCGGTCAACCAGATATTGCTCCAGATAATATTGCTGCAGGTTGATGAAGGCCGGGCGCTTGTGGCCCTGCTCGGGCAACAGGTTGAAGCCGAACACTTGGCGTTCGTCGAAATAGACCTTGCCCAGGTTCCAGACCACGCCCTTGTCGACCATCGGATCGCCACAGCCCAGCCGGTCGAGGATCTCCAGCGGCCGCTTGGCAAAGCAGATGGCGCGCGAGCCCCAGCTGACCTTGTCATTCTCATCGACCACGACGACCGCCACATCCTGCATCGCCAGATCGATCGCCAGCGCCAGTCCCACGGGCCCGGCGCCGACCACCACGACAGGATGGCGCACCGGCGCCGCCGCGTCCTGATCGGCTGATCTCTGATACGGATAAAGCGGAATTTCGAAGACTTTACTCATGGCACCTCCCGAAGACATCAGGGGCGGACAGCGCCGCCCCCAAATGGATCCTCACCCCTGCAACTGTGCCCACATCTCGGCGTCGCGCTCGGCGGTCCAGATGCGTGGTGTGTCGATGCCGCGGGCTTCGTCAAAGGCGCGGGCAACATTGAACGGCAGGCAGTGCTCGTAGATTGCATAATCCTTGAACTTCGGATCGCATTCCGCCCGCACCGCGTCCCAGGCTTCCTTCAGCGTGCCGCCGCGGGCTGCCACCCTGGCTGCCGGCCGGTAGGTGGACTCGACAAAATCCCGGGTGCTGTCGATCGCCGCATTGACCATGTCCCGGCCAACCAGCGCGTCGCCGCGTCCCGGCCCGATCGCCTGCGGATCGAACGAACTGATCATGTCGAGCGTATCGCCCCAGTCGCCGAAATGCCCGTCGCCGCAATAGCAGGCCGAGTGGTACTCGACGATATCACCGGTGAACATCACCTCTTCGTCCGGCACCCAGGCGACAATGTCACCGGCTGTGTGGGCGCGGCCAAGATGCATCAGGTCGACCCGGCGCTTGCCGAGATAGACGGTCATGCGTTCGGAGAAGGTCGTGGTCGGATAGGTCAGGCCGGGAATGCTTTCGTGACCCTGAAACAGCCGCGGGAAGCGCTCGAATTCCGAAGCCCAGTCCTCCGCACCACGCTCCTCCACCATCGCCCGGGCGACATCGCCCATGATCACGGTCGGCGCATTGTAGGCCGAGGCCCCGAGCACCCGCACGGCATGATAGTGCGTCATCACCAGATGACTGATCGGCTTGTCGGTGACGGTGCGGATCTTTTCAATCACCTTGCTGGCCAGGCGCGGCGTGGCCTGCGCCTCGATCACCATGACGCTGTCGTCGCCGATGATCACCCCGGAATTGGGATCGCCCTCGGCGGTGAAGGCCCACAGGTCTCGGCCGATCTCGGTAAACGAGATCTGTTTTTCCGCCATGTCGCCGGCGGATGCGAATTTCTTGCTCATTGGGAGGTCCTAGACTTTTTCTACTGTTTGCTCGATGGCGCCGAAGATCGAATGGCCATCGGCGTCTTTCATTTCGATGCGAACCGTGTCGCCGAAACGCATGAAGGGCGTGGACGGCTTGCCCGAGGCAATGGTCTCGATCATCCGGATCTCGGCGATGCAGGAATAGCCCGCACCACCCTCACCCACGGGCTTGCCCGGATCGCCATCAGGCCCCTTGTTCGACACGGTGCCCGAGCCGATGATGGTGCCGGCGCACAAGGCCCTTGTCTTCGCCGCATGCGCGATCAGCTGCGGGAAATCGAATGTCATGTCGACGCCGGCATTGGCGCGCCCGAAGGCCTCACCGTTCAGGTCGACATCAAGCGGCAGATGCAGCTTGCCGCCATCCCACGCATCCCCCAGCTCGTCCGGGGTCACGGTTACCGGCGAGAAGGCCGACGACGGCTTGGACTGGAAGAAGCCGAAGCCTTTCGCCAGCTCTGCCGGGATCAGGCCGCGCAGACTGACGTCATTGACGAGCATCACAAGCTCGATCGCGTCCCGGCAGGTGTCGATGTCGGCGCCCATCGGCACATCGCCGACAATCACCGCGACTTCGCCCTCGCAATCGATTCCCCAGGCCTCATCCGCCATCCGGATCGGACCGCGCGGCGCCAGGAACGTGTCCGAGCCACCCTGATACATCAGCGGCTCTTCCCAGAAGCTTGCCGGCATCTCCGCGCCGCGCGCCTTGCGCACCAGTTCGACGTGATTGACATAGGCCGAGCCATCGGCCCACTGATAGGCGCGCGGCAGCGGCGACAATGCATCGCGTTCATGAAACCGCTCGGTCGGCTCCGCACCGGTTTCCAGCATGGCAGCCACATCCCGAAGCCGCGGCCCCACATGCGTCCAGTCGTCGAGGGCTGCCTGAAGCGTGCGCGCGATATGCGGCACGCCCGAGGCGCGGGTCAGGTCACGTGAGACGACGACCAGACGGCCATCACGGCTTCCGTCACGAAGTGTGGCAAGTTTCATGCATATCTCCCTTTTTATTGTTTGGAGGATTGCGGCAGCAGATGCCGCTCCCCGTTCTCCCGTAGCGATGGTGTCAGAGGCGGCGTGCCGGCATGAATGCCCGGTTTGGTTTCAAACTTCGGGCCGGCCTGCCGATCGCTCACTTGGAGCCTGACCAGCCGCCCGCTTCCGGCGTGCCGTCAAATTTCCGCTCAAGTCCCTCCCAGCAGTTGGTGTAACCGCTCTGAAGCGTCTCAAGTTCAGCCGCATAACGGGTCACCATTTGCGGAAACCGTGTTTCGAACATGAACGCCATCGTGTCGGACAGCTTGACTGGTTTCAGCTCCACCGTCGAGGCCTTTTCGAAGGCATCGCGATCGGGCCCGTGCGGCATCATCATGTTGTGCAGGCTCATGCCGCCGGGCACGAATCCCTCTTCCTTGGCGTCATACTGCCCCTGGATCAAGCCCATGAATTCGCTCATGATATTGCGGTGGTACCAGGGCGGGCGGAAGGAGTTTTCAGCCACCATCCAGCGCGGCGGGAAGATAACGAAATCGATATTTGCCGTCCCCGCCTCGCCCGATGGCGCTGTCAGCACGGTGAAGATAGACGGATCCGGATGGTCAAAGCCGATCGCACCCACCGGCGAGAAGGTCCGCAGGTCATATTTGTAAGGCGCGTAATTGCCGTGCCAGGCCACCACGTCGAGCGGCGAATGGCCGATCGGCGTCACATGAAACACCCCACACCATTTGATATGCACCAGGCAGGTGGTTTCCTTGTCTTCATAGGCTGCGACGGGGGTCTTGAAATCGCGCGGATTGGCAAGGCAGTTGGCGCCGATCGGCCCGCGCTCGGGCAGCGTGAATTTGGCGCCATAGTTTTCGCAGACATAGCCGCGTGCCCGTTCCACACCTTGGGCCCGCTTTACCTTGAAGATCATGCCGCGCGGCAGCACGGCAATTTCCAGCGGCGCCACTTCAATGATGCCCATTTCGGTGAAGATCTCGAGAGCACCTTCCTGCGGCACGATCATCAACTCGCCATCGGCATTGAAGAAATAGTCATCTTCCATGTCAGCCGTCATCGCATAGATATGGGTTGCCATTCCGGCCTGCCCGACAACGTCACCTGCGGTCGTGATGGTGTACATCGAATCAAGAAAGTTCACGTCGCCATCCGGATAGGGCATCGGATCCCAGCGCCGCTGACCCAGCGACAGGATCTGCGCTTCCTGGTTTGGCGCCGACTTCCAGTGCGGCCGGTCGATCACCCGGAAGTCCGTGGTATGGCGCACGGTCGGCCGGATCCGGTAGAGCCAGGAGCGTTCATTGGTGCCACGCGGGGCGGTAAAGGGCGAACCCGAAAGCTGTTCGGCATACAGCCCATAGGCGCAGCGTTGCGGCGAATTCTGCCCCTGCGGCAATGCGCCCGGCAGGCTCTCGGTTTCAAAGTCATTTCCAAAACCCGGCATATAGGCAAGTGACATTGGAGCACTCCGATAGCTGTTCAAATCAGGCCGCATGAAATCAGTTGTAAATGTAACTATCAACCACTGGGCCGCCATTGGCGGGGAGCGATTGTGTGGAAATGTGCTGGTCGCTTGCTCACGGCACGCATTGAGCCTAAGCCGGATGCGCGGTCGGCCCGGGAAAACAGGGTGCGGTCACTGTTTCATTTCTTCAGATGGAGCATTTTCAGGATACAGGAAAAAACCATGAAACTCAGCGCCCCAACCCAGATCGTATTTTTGATCTCACTCGTCATCGCCATCGTCGGAATCCTGGTGGCTCTCGCCATCATTCCGAGTCTTCCGGTTTCCGCCTTCTGGATTGTTGTCACCGGTTATGTCGTGCTGGCTCTCGGCTGCCTTCTCAAACGCGTCTGAACCGGAAATCATTGATTGACGGAGCTGGATGGCTGCTTGCGCGGCCATCCATCGGTTCCGGTCAACATCTGCCGTAAGATCTGCCTTTGAGGTATTCGATCATCGCGGACAAATCGCGGCCCCTGCCCTCACCGTCGATGAACGCGTCATAAAGCCCGGTGGCCCGCGCACCCGTCGGAGTCTGCGCAGGCTATTGCGACAGCTTCAAATCCTTGTGCATCAGCTCAGCAGTGAAGCCGGGCGTGCAGCCCCGTCCGGCTGGGCAGCTTCCGACGCCGGATTGTAGTCAAGTCATCTCTGCCGGGAATGAATTGGGGGGGCAGTCGATTCACACTTTGGCAATTATACTGGAACTATAGATCAATCCGAGGCCAATAAATCCACGACATGTAGTTGTGACCGGGCCCGCCTTGTCCATGACGGATTTCTTCCTCCCCCTGTCCGGTTCGTGTCCTGCCCTCGGCAGGTGCCGATCTCTTTAGAAGGATAAGTCGAATGTTCGGCTTTAGAAACAAATCATTGTCCACCAAGCTTATCGCGGTGGCAGGCGCTACCGTGACGTCGGTGCTTCTGATTTCAAACTATTTCCTGATCTCCCACTCACAAAGCCGTGTCGAGGACCTTGTTTTTGACCAGGCGCGGATCGAAGCCCGGGCAATATCTGCCAACATCGCCGGCGAAATTGGCGGACTTGCGACAGCCACGAGCACCATGGCAGCCATCGAGGGGCGCGGTCACAGCACCGGCGATCTCGACCGCAAAGCCATCATGAACCTTCTGAAGGCCAGCATGGAAGCCCATGCCATGGCATTCGGAAGCTGGTTTGCCGAAGCTGAAAACGCAATCGATGGCCGCCAGGCGGATTATATCGACAACAAGGAGATGGCCGGCAATTCGAAGGGCACTTTCAGCCCCTACTGGTCGAGGACAAGCAGCGGCGACATCCATTTCTCCACATTCGAGATCGATCCCGCTGCGGCATGGTATGCCCTGTCCGCCGAAAGCGGCAAGGGCGCCATTACCCCGCCTTACACGGCCGAGGAATCGGAAGTTCCGACCACTCTGACCTCCATCACCTCTCCGGTCATCTCCGACGGCAAGCTGATCGGCGTGACCGGCATCGATGTCTCGCTGGCATCGCTCGCCGCTGAACTCTCGACAATGCGCCCCTTCGACACCGGCCGGGTAATGCTGGTTTCCCAGGACAGCAAATGGCTTGTTGGACCGTCACCCGAAGCGATGATGACCGAATTTGCGGATGAGGGAAAAGCCGAAGTCGCAGCGGCTCTCAACAACAACGCCTCAAGCATCGTGCGCGATATTGATGCAACCGACGGCTCCACCTTCCACCGTGTCGTTTACCCGTTCGAAATCCCCGGGGTCAACGCAAGCTGGGTGGTCATCGTCGACGTGCCTGATACGGCCATTTCCGGTCCGGTGATGCAGCAGACGATCATGATGCTGATCGGCGGCTTCGTTATCCTTGCTGCCGTCCTGCTTGGCTTGCTGCTTTCCGTCAACCGCCTGGTCAAACGTCCTTTGGAGGGACTGGTCGCCGATGTGAACACGCTCAGCGAGGGCAATTTCAACGAACCGATCAAAGGTCAGGCACGCTCCGATGAAACCGGTTCGGTCGCCCGGGCTCTCGAAGGCTTCCGCCACCGCCTGGCTGAGACGGACGCGCTGGAAACCGAAGCCGCCCGGGAACGCAACAATGCGGAGCGCGAACGCTCCAACACCGAAACGGAGCGCACCCGGTCGGCAGAACTGCAAAAACGCATTGTCACACGTCTTGGAACCGGCCTGTCACACCTGTCGTCAGGTGACATGTCACACCGGATCACCGAGGAGTTCCCGGGTGAATATGCCCAGCTCCGCGATGATTTCAATTCCGCCATGCAAAGCCTGGAGCAGACACTCCAGACCATCAATGTTTCGGTTTCCAACATCACGTCAGGAACCGGAGAAATGAGCAATGCGGCCAATGACTTGTCCGCCCGTACCGAAAAACAGGCAGCCAGCCTCGAGGAAACCGCAGCAGCGCTCGATGAGCTGACATCACAGGTCAACGCAAGCGCCGAGAACGCAAAACTGGCGGCACAGACCGTGGAAAACACCAACCAGAGCACGGTGCAGTCAAGCGATATTGTCGAGAAGGCCATACAGGCGATGAACGGCATCGAGCATTCCTCGCGCGAAGTCAGCCGCATCATTGGCGTGATCGACGAGATCGCTTTCCAGACCAATTTGCTGGCCCTGAACGCCGGTGTTGAGGCCGCGCGTGCCGGTGAAGCCGGCCGGGGATTTGCAGTGGTTGCCCAGGAGGTTCGTGAACTCGCGCAGCGTTCCGCTGCCGCCGCCAAGGAAATCGCCACATTGATCACCACCTCCGCCGGACAGGTCGATCAGGGTGTCGACTATGTTGCCCAGACCGGAAAGGCGCTCAAAGGCATCTCCTCACAGGTCGTCCAGATCAACAGTCTGATCCGGGACATTTCGCAATCCTCATCCGAGCAAGCGGTGGGCATCAAGGAAATCAATGCCGCCATCAACCAGATGGACCAGGTAACCCAGCAGAATGCGGCGATGGTCGAGGAAACCACAGCCGCCAGCATGGCACTCAACAATGAGGCCCAGAGCCTCGGCGGTCTTGTGTCCAAGTTCCAGGTTTCAGGCACACAACCGGCGTCAGGACTTGCTGCCGTTGCGACCAAAATGCGCAGCCAGCAGAAGGCTCCTGCAAGAACGGCGTCCAGACCCGCGTCTGCAGGCAACGCCGCCATTGCCGCCGATTGGAGTGAATTTTAAGACCACCGGCAATCCACAACGTCATGCAAACACCAAAAAGGGGCCAAGCGGCCCCTTTTTCATGTCTCGAGACAATGGCTCACTTCAGCCGCTCGATCATCGCCGAGAAATCCCGGCCCCTGCCCTCACCCTCGACGAACGCGTCATAAAGCTCGGTGGCCCGCGCACCCATCGGCGTCTGCGCCGACACGCTCTCTGCCGCCTGTTGCGACAGCTTGAGATCCTTGAGCATCAGTTCGGCCGCAAAGCCGGGCTTGTAGCCATTGTCGGCCGGGCTCTTCGGACCAACACCGGGCACCGGGCAATAGGTGTTGACCGACCAGCAGGAGCCGGACGAGGTCGAAACCACGTCGAACAGGCTCTGCGCCGACAGCCCCAGTTTTTCAGCCAGCGCAAAGGCCTCGCAGGCGCCGATCATCGAAATGCCGAGCAGCATGTTGTTGCAGATCTTGGCCGACTGGCCGGCCCCCGCCGCACCGCAATGCACCGCCTTCTGGCCCATGATCTCGAACAGGGGTGCTGCCCGGGCAAAGGCTTCGTCGCTGCCGCCGGCCATGAAGGTCAGCGTGCCCGCCGCAGCCCCGCCAACGCCGCCCGATACCGGTGCATCCACGGACAGCAGGCCCTTTGCAGCGGCCAATTCATGCGCGGCCTTGGCGCTGTCGACATCCACCGTCGAGCAATCGATGAACACCGCGCCCTTGGCGCCCGCCGGCACGATCTCGGCATAGACCGAGCGCAGGATCTCGCCGTTGGGCAGCATGGTGATCACCGCGTCCTGACCGCTCGCAGCCTCCGCCGCCGATGCCGCGCTGGCTGCCCCTTCAACGGTCACGCCCGCCACATCGAAGCCCGTCACCTCGTGTCCGGCCTTGATCAGGTTCGCCGCCATCGGCGCCCCCATATTGCCCAGTCCGATAAATCCGATTTTCATGACGTCCTCCCAAACACTTGCGTTTCAAACGGCAGACAGTAACTCGCTAGAAATCGATATCGCCGCCAGGCGGTTCAGACAGCATTGCCGCGACCGTTTCTGCCGTCACATTTTCCACGCTTGCGTGACGCCAGCGCGGATTTCTGTCCTTGTCGATGATTGCGGCGCGAATGCCCTCGACGAAATCCCCCTCCGACGCACTGCGCGAGGTGAAGCGGTATTCCTGTTGCAATGCGGCGCGGATATCGTCGCTCTCACGCGCACGCCGCACCAGCTCGATCGTGCACTGTGTCGACAGCGGCGAGCCAGCGCGAATGGCCTTGGCTGTCGCCTGACCCCAGTCATCATCCGGCAAGGACGCCAGGATGCCGGTCAGGGTCCCGGCGCTAAAATGTGCATCGACCTTCTCGCGCAATGCCATCAGCGGCCCGTCTTCGGGATCCTTCGCCAATGCGGCAACCGCCGACCAGTCTCCGGTCTCAATCAGTGTTTCGGTCAGACCGGCCCAGTCCGCCTCGAGGATGAAATAATCGGCAAATCCGGCCAGGATCGCGTCAGACGCGTTCATCCGGTAGCCGGTCACGCCGAGATACTCGCCCAAATGCCCCGGCGCCCGCGCCAGCAGCAACGTTCCGCCGACATCGGGCACCAGCCCGACCGCACATTCGGGCATGGCGATCTTCGAGCTTTCGCCCACCACCCGGTGCGAGCCATGCAGAGACACGCCGACACCACCGCCCATGGTAAATCCCTGGCACAGCGCGATATAGGGTTTGGGGTAAGAGGCAATCTTGGCATTGAGACGGTATTCGTCGCGCCAGAATGTCCGGCCGGGCTCGAAATCGCCCTTCGACGCCGTCTCGTACATGAACTGCAGATCGCCGCCGGCGGAAAAGGCCTTATGTCCTTCGGCATCGATCAGCACGCAGGCCACGTCATCATCGTCGCGCCAATCATCGAGTGCTGCCTCGATCGCCAGCACCATCTCGTGGCTCACTGCGTTGAGCGCTTCCGGCCGCTGCAGCGTGATCTGCCCGATGCGGCCGATCTTGCGTATGCGGAGGCTCATGCCGACCGCTCCGCAAGCAGCGCCCGCGATATGATCAGCCGCATGATCTCATTGGTGCCTTCCAGGATCTGGTGCACCCGCAGATCGCGCACGATCTTCTCGACGCCGTAATCGGCCAAGTAGCCGTAACCGCCATGCAGTTGCAGCGCGTCATTGGCCACCCGGAACGCCGTGTCGGTGACGAACCGTTTTGCCATGGCGCAGAACTTGGTCGCGTCCGGCGCCTTGCGGTCGAGCTTGCTGGCGGCCTGACGCAGAAAGATCCGCGCTGCCTGCATTTCGGTTTCCATATCGGCCAGGCGGAACTGCAGCGCCTGGAACTGGTCGATCGGCTTGCCGAAGGCCTGCCGCTCGCCCATATAGACAAGCGTCTTGTCGAGCGCCGATTGCGCGCCACCGAGTGCCGAGGCGGCAATGTTGAGCCGCCCGCCATCAAGCCCGCTCATCGCGTAGCGGAAACCCGCACCTTCCTCGCCCAGCAGGTTTTCCGCCGGGATCACGCAATCATCAAACTGCACTTCAGAGGTCGGCTGCGAGCGCCAGCCCATCTTGTCTTCCGGCGCGCCGAAGGACAGCCCCGGCGTGCCGGTCTCGACGACAACCGCGGAAATGCCCTTCGGTCCGTCAACGCCGGTTCGGGTCATCACCAGATAGAGATCGGAAAATCCGCCGCCGGAGATGAACGCCTTGGTGCCGTTGAGTGTGTAGCCCTCATTGGTCCGGTCGGCCCGGGTCCTGAGTGCCGAGGCATCCGACCCGGATCCGGGCTCGGTCAGGCAATAGGAGGCGATCTTGTTCATGGTGACAAGATCAGGCAACAGCCGCGCCTTCATCTCCTCCGAGCCATAGGAGGAGACCATCCAGGTGCACATATTGTGGATCGACAGGAACGAGGCCACCGACGGGCAGGCCATCGACAGCGCCTCGAACACCAGTGTGGCGTCGAGCCGGGTCAGGCCCGACCCGCCATCTTCCTCCGGCACATAGATTGCCGCCAGTCCCAGCGCTGCTGCTTCCTCAAGCACCGCGCGCGGAATCGCCTCGTCCTTCTCCCATTTGGCCGCGAACGGGGCGATCTTTTCGGCGCCGAACTCACGCGCCATGTCGAAGATCGCCTGCTGCTCCTCGTTCAGTTCAAAGTCCATGGCACTTCCGCCTCCCAACGCCTGACAATAGATCCGGCTCGCCTCACCCCATGGTCGGGATGGAGAACTCGGCCCCTTCCTTGATACCCGACGGCCAGCGTGCGGTCACGGTCTTGGTGCGGGTGTAGAAGCGGAATGAGTCCGGGCCGTGCTGGTTGAGATCGCCGAAGCCGGACTTCTTCCAGCCGCCGAAGGTGTGGTAGGCCAGCGGCACCGGGATCGGCACATTGACGCCAACCATTCCGATATTGATACGGCTGACGAAGTCGCGCGCGGTGTCGCCATCGCGGGTGTAGATCGCGGTGCCGTTGCCATATTCATGTTCCATCGGATAGCGCAGCGCTTCCGCATAGGTCGGGGCACGGACAACGGAGAGCACCGGTCCGAAGATTTCCTGCTTGTAGATGTCCATGTCGCGGGTGACGTTGTCGAACAGGCAGCCGCCGACAAAATAGCCATTCTCATAACCCTGCATGGAGAACTTGCGGCCATCGACCACCAGCTTGGCGCCCTGCTCCACACCCGAGTCGACGAGACCCAGCACCCGGTCGCGCGCCTGGCTTGTAACCAGCGGACCGAAATCGACATCATTGCCATCGGTGTAAGGCCCGATCTTCAGGGCTTCGACGCGCGGTGCAAGCTTTTCAATCAGCAGGTCCGCGGTCTTCTCGCCGACCGGCACGGCGACCGAAATCGCCATGCAGCGTTCGCCCGCAGCACCGTAGCCCGCGCCAATCAGCGCATCGACGGCCTGGTCCATGTCGGCGTCAGGCATGATGATCATGTGGTTCTTTGCGCCGCCGAAACACTGCACGCGCTTGCCGTTGGCACAGCCGCGGGCATAGATATATTCGGCAATCGGGGTCGAGCCGACAAAACCGATGGCCATGATTTCCGGGTGATCGAGGATCGCATCAACCGCGCCCTTGTCACCATTGACCACCTGCAGGATGCCATCCGGCGCGCCCGCTTCACTCATCAGTTCGGCCAGCATCAGCGGCACGGACGGGTCACGCTCGGACGGCTTGAGGATGAAGGCGTTGCCGGCAGCGATTGCCGGGCAGAACTTCCACATCGGGATCATCGCCGGGAAATTGAACGGGGTGATGCCCGCGACCACGCCCAGCGGCTGGCGCAGCGAATACATATCGATGCCGGGACCGGCGCCCTCGGTGAATTCGCCCTTGAGCAGATGCGGCGCGCCGAAGCAGAATTCCGCAACTTCAAGCCCGCGGATGATGTCGCCCTTGGCGTCGGGAATGGTCTTGCCGTGTTCGCGTGACAGTGCCTCGGCCAGCTTGTCCATGTCGCGGTGCAACAGTTCGACGAACTTCATCAGCACCCGCGCGCGCTTTTGCGGATTGGTGGCCGCCCAGCCGACTTGCGCCTTGGCAGCGATTGCCACGGCTTCATTGAGTTCGTCGTTGGACGCCAGCGGCACTTTTGCCTGAACTTCGCCGGTTGCCGGGTTCATCACATCGGCAAACCGTCCGGATTTGCCATTGACGTGCTGGCCGCCGATAAAATGAGTGAGTTCTTGCATGGGTCTGCCTCCGGTATGATTCTGTTGACCGCACTGTGGACTACCTGATCTTGATGCTCAACCAGCCTGAGCGCTCATCCGTTGTGCGCGGATTGTAGCGCACACGGATGGAAGTGGTTCAGGCTGCCGTCAATCCGCCGTCGATCTGCACTGTCTGTCCGGTCACGAAACTCGACGCGGGGTCTGCGAGATAGATGAGGCCGGCGATCACCTCGTCGACTTCGGCCAGCCGCCGCATCGGGATCGCCTGCACCATTGCTGCTTCGGCCGCATCCCGGTCCTTGCCGGCCTTGTCAAGAAAATCCGTGGCCATCGGGGTTCGCGCGAAGGACGGACACAGGGCGTTGATACGCACTCCGCGGCGCGCATATTCGATGGCTGCCGACTTGGTCAGTCCAACCACTCCATGCTTCGCGGCCGCATAGACCGACAGCATCGGTGCGCCGACAACGCCAGCAACAGAAGCGACGTTGACGATCGCGGCGGTTTCGCCGGTTTCGCGGAAGTGCTTCTCCATCGCAGGCAGTTGCGCCCGCATGGCGTAGAACACCCCCATCAGGTCCACATTGATGACCTTCCGCGCCACATCGACCGGTATCTTGGGCAATGGCATCATGTCATGAACAATCCCGGCATTGTTGACGGCGATATCCAGCCGCCCGAATTCGGACAGGGCTTTTTCCACCAGCTGTTCCGACAGGACGGGGTCGGTGATGTCGCCACTGACCGCAATGGTCTTGCCGCCAAGGACCGTGGCCAGGGCTTCCAGCCTGTCTGAACCGAAGTCGCTGATCACCAGGCTGGCGCCAGCTTTGGCAAAATGCCGTGCGGCGGCCTCGCCGAAGCCTCCGGTGGCGCCGGTGATGATCACCACCCGGCCTGCGAAATCAGCCATGGTATCAGCCCTTTCCGGACATGATGTCGTTGGCCATCGACGCCAGTTGCGGCACGGCCTTGCCAATCTCGTGGGCGCTTTCGGGATTGGACGCATTGCCATCAAGCCCGCGCTTGTAGACCCCCTGCAGGATCGCTGCGAGGCGGAAGAATGAAAACGACAGGCAGAAGCTCCAGTTGTCGACCGGGATGCCGCTGCGTTCGGAATACAGCGCCACATAGTCGGCTTCACTGGGAATGCCGAGCTCCGCCCGGTCAAGTCCGCCCAGTCCGCGGAACCCGCTCTTGTGCGGCAGCCGCCATTGCATGCACTGGTAGGACAGATCCGCCAGCGGATGCCCCAGCGTCGACAGCTCCCAGTCAATCAGCGCCCGGACTTCTTCTCCGTGGGCGGAGAAGATCATGTTGTCGAGGCGGTAGTCGCCATGAACCACCGAGACGACGCCGTCATCATCGGGCAAGTTGTCCCAGAGCCAGTCCATCAGCCGGTCCATATCCGGCAGTTCCTCGGTCTTGCTGGCGATATACTGCTCGCTCCAGCGCCGGATCTGGCGTGCGAAATAGTTCCCCGAACGCCCGAAATCGGCCAGTCCGGCCGCTTCCGGATCGACACTGTGAAGCCGGGCCAGCACATCGTTCATGCCGTCATAGATCGCTGCACGCTCCTGTTTGCTGACCTCCGGCAGCGCCGGGTCCCAGAAGATCCGGCCTTCGACCAGCTCCATGACGAAATACATCCGGCCGATGGCGCTGTGTTCCTCAGACAGGCCATAGACTTTCGGAACCGGCACATTGTTGTCGGCCAGCGCCTTCATCACCCGGTATTCGCGGTCCACCTGATGGGCGGATTTCAGAAGCGTTCCGGGCGGCTTGGCGCGCAGCACATATTTGCCGCTGTCGGCTTCCACCCGGTAGGTCGGATTGGACTGGCCGGTGTTGAACTTTTCGATCGCGTGCAGACCGGAAAAGCCCGGCACGAGCTCGTGCAGCTCGTCGGCAAGCGCTTCCATGTCAAAGGGGTGGTCTTCCATGTCAGGCATCCTTGAACAGGCGGATATCGTGTTGAACGGACAATCCACCATCTATGGGAAGAATGGCGCCGGTGATGTAGGAGCCGGCCCGGCTGCACAGGTAGAGTGTTGCGCCTGCCACATCGTCCGGCGCGCCCATGCGGCCGAGCGGAACGCCCGCCCCGACTCTCTCCACCTGCTCATCCTTTGCCGTCGCAAAGGCCGTCATGCGGCTTTGAAACGGGCCCGGCGCGAAGGCGTTGACCGTCACCCGTTTTGCCGCCAGCTCTTCAGCCAGGATCCTTGTGAGGTGATGCACTGCCGCTTTCGAGGCCGAATAGGAATAGGCGCCGTCGGCGGCTGGCTGGGTGCCCATGATCGAGCCGAGATTGATCACCCGCGCCGGATCGGCGTCACTGGCGGCTTTGAGCAGCAGCGGCGTCAGATCTCGGGTCAAGGTGAACAGACCCGCGACATTGACCGACATCACCTTGGCCCAGGCCGCGTGCGGAAACTCCTCATAGGGAGCGCCCCAGGACACGCCGGCATTGTTGACGAGAATATGCAGACGGTCGGTGCGCGCCTGCACTGCCTCAACCAGAGCTGCCACCCCTTCGGCCGTCCCCACATCCCCGGCAAAGCCTTCTGCCCGTCCCGGTGCGCCAAGCGCGTTGATTTCATCCGCCACCTGGATGCAGTCCAGCCCCTTGCGGGATGCGATCATCACCCGGGCGCCTGCGTGAACCAGTGCGGTGGCAATCATCCGGCCGATCCCGGTTGCGCCTCCGGTGACCAGCGCCGTTTTCCCGCTCACGCCAAACAGACTGCCCAGATAGCTCTCGCTCGCTTCACTCATTGCTCGCCTCCCCGCTGCGTTTCAGTCGCTCCCGCCATCGCACCGTCTCCTGACAATAGCGCTGTCGCGTTAATTGACAACATACTCCATAGTATGTTCAACTCAAGGTCAACAGCAAGCCGGGAAACGGATATTCTCCTCATCCGTCCGAGGACCGCCGGATGACTCAACAGGGGTGACCACATCAATGGCGACCGCGGCGCGTTCGACCAGATACCGGCGTCAGAGCGACACCGACCTGTCCCGCATGGAGATCATGGAGGGGGCCGCACTTTGCTTCGAGGCGCGTGGCTATGCCGCGACAAGTCTTGACGAAATCGCTGCCCGCATCACCTCGACGAAGGGCCGGATCTACCATCATTATGGCTCCAAGGCGGAACTGTTCCTGGACGTCTACCGCACCGGAATGATGATGAATTTCCAGGCCCTGGAGCCGCTTCTGGAGATGAAGGTTCCGGCGATCGAGCGGTTGAAAGCCATGCTCAAGGCCCATGTCCGCTGTGTGATCCGCACCAAGGCTTTCCAGAACGTCGTCGGCCAGGGCGTCGACATGCTCAGACACGGAACCATGCCCGCCAACGAGCACGCCGAACTGGTCCAGCTGGCCGAATTGCGCGATGCCTATGCCGAGCGTTTCGGCACCGTGCTTGAAGAAGCCAGGACCGACGGCGACATCACTTACAACAACATCAAGATCGCGCTCAACTCGGTCTTCATGTGCATCAATGGCCCGATTGTCTGGTTTACACCGCGAAAAGGCCAGGCGGATCACGAGATCGAAGCGGTCGCCGACGAGTGTGTGCTCTATGCGGTCCGGCTTCTGGGATACACAGCTACAATGCCCTGACGGCATAATTGGAGGAGGATTTCCATGACCGACGCAAAGCCGATGGATCTTGGGGTGACCAGGCATCTTGAACCCGTTCTCGCAGCGGTGCGCGACATGGTGCGCAACGAAATCATGCCGCTGGATGAGGAGTTCCTCGCCGAAGTCGGCTCTCAGGGTGACCGCTGGAGCTACACCGCGCGCCAGACCGAGATTCTCGAAGGGCTCAAGGCCAAGGCCAAAGAGCGCGGGCTTTGGAATCTGTGGCGCACCCAGGCCGAGAACGGGCTGACAACTGTCGAATATGCCTATCTGGCGGAGGAAATGGGCAAGGCCCATCTCGGCGCGGAGACCTTCAACTGTTCGGCGCCCGACACCGGAAACATGGAGGTGCTCGACCGCTATTCCACCCCAGAGCACAAGAAGAAATGGCTTGAGCCGCTGCTCAACGGCGAAATCCGCTCCGCCTATCTGATGACCGAGCCGGATGTCGCCTCGTCGGACGCCACCAATGTCTCGATGTCCTGTGTGCGTAACGGCGACCACTATGTGCTCAATGGCGAGAAATGGTGGGCCTCGGGCGCCGGCGATCCGCGCTGCAAGATCTACATCGTCATGGTCCGCACCGGCGGCGAGGACACGCCGAAACATCAGCGGCATTCGATGATCCTGGTGCCCGCCGGCACCGTCGGGATCGAAAAGATCCGGCCCATGCAGGTCTATGGCCAGGATGATGCCCCGCATGGCCACTTCCATCTCCGCTTCACCAATGTCCGGGTTCCTGCCAGCGATCTCCTGGTTGGCGAGGGCAAGGGCTTCGAGATCGCCCAGGGCCGGCTCGGACCGGGCCGCATTCACCACTGCATGAGGGCGATCGGGCAATCCGAAATGGCGCTCGAACTGATGTGCAAGCGCTCGCTCGAACGCGAAGCCTTCGGCAAGAAGATCGCCCAGCTCGGCGCCAATTACGACATCATCGCCGAATGCCGCATGGAAATCGAACAGGCCCGCCTGCTGTGCCTGAAGGCGGCCTGGATGATGGATCAGGGCGACGGCCGCGCCGCAGCCCCCTGGATCAGCCAGATCAAGGTGGTCGCGCCGCGGGTGGCGCTGAAGGTCACCGACGAAGCGGTTCAGATGTTCGGCGCTCAGGGGATTTCGCAGGACACGCCGCTGGCGCGCAGCTGGACCCATCTGCGCACGCTCAGGCTCGCGGATGGTCCCGACGCCGTGCATCGCCGCCAGGTGGCCCGCAACGAGCTCAAACGCTACACGCAGGAAAAGATGTGATCGCTGATGAAAGCCATTGTCTGTCCTCACTACGGTCCGCTCTCCAATCTCGAATACCGGGATTTGCCGGACCCGCACCCCGGTCCGGGTGAAATCGTGCTGCGCTCCGAAGCCATCGGCCTCAATTATCCCGATGGCCTTCTGGTCCAGGGGCTCTACCAGATGAAACCGGAGACGCCATTCGTGCCGGGCATGGAAGCTGCCGGCATCGTCGAGGCCGTGGGAGACACGGTCACCCACCTCAAACCCGGCGACCGGGCCGTGGTGATGCTCGACAATGGCGGCTATGCCGAAAAGGTGCTGGCCCCGGCCAGCCGGGCGTTTCCGATTCCGGACAGCATGAATTTCGCCGATGCCTGTGCATTGATGTGCGCCTGGGGCACCTCGCATCACGCGCTCAGGCAGCGCGCCAATCTGCAGCCCGGCGAGACCCTGCTGGTGCTCGGCGCTGCCGGCTCCACCGGCCTTGCCGCCATCTCGATCGGCAAGGCGATGGGCGCCCGGGTGATCGCTGTGGCGTCGAGCGCTGACAAGCGTGAGGCCTGTCTTGAAGCAGGGGCGGACATTGCCCTGCCCTATGACGGATTGCGCGAAGCCCTCAAGAGCCATGCGCCGGGCGGCGTCGATGTTGCCTTCGACCCGGTGGGCGGAGCCGCCTTCGATGTCGCAGCCCGCGCCATGGCGCGCCATGGCCGGCTGCTGGTCATCGGCTTTGCCTCGGGCGAGATCCCCAAGCTGCCGGTCAATCTGGTGCTGCTCAAGGAATATTCGCTGGTCGGCGTGTTCTGGGGCGCCTTTGTCGCCAAGGAGCCGGAGACCTATGCCGCCAACAATCGCGAATTGTTCGCCTGGCATGCAGAGGGCCGTATCAGGACGCGCATTGATGAGATCCGGCCGCTGTCCGAGGCTGCGGACGCGCTTCAAAGCATTCTTGATCGCGGCGCCATCGGCAAGACCATTCTCACCCCGTAAGGAACCTCCATGACTTTGCCCTCCAGCATGAATGCCCTGATCCTCAAGCAGGACGGCTTTGGCGCCACCCGGACCGGGTCTGCCGTCGACACGCTGGAGCCCTATCTCGAATACGGCTCGCTGCCGGTTCCGACACCCGGCCGCGGGCAGGTGCTGGTCAAGGTCCGGATGGCGTCGGTCAATCCGTCGGATCTCTATTTCATCAAGGGCGAATACGGCCAGCCGCGCATCAAGGGCGCGGCCGCCGGCTTCGAGGGCGTTGGCGACGTGGTGGCTGGCAAGGGCATTTACGCGAGCTATCTCAAGGGCAAGCGGGTGGCCTTTGTCGGCGGCATCAATGGCTCCGGCGCCTGGGCCGACTATATCCTTGTCGAGGCGGCCTTGTGCGTGGTGATCAAACCGGCGATGCGCGACGAGGATGCGGCAGGCCATGTGGTCAATCCGGTCACCGCCTGGACCATGTTCGACATCGTCAAGGCGTCCGGCTCGAAGAGCTTTATCTTTACCGCAGCCTTCTCCCAGCTCGGCAAGCTTATGGCCGGTCTGGCCCGAGACAATGGCTACGCGATGATTGCCGTGATCCGCAAGGAGAGCCAGGCCGCCCACCTCACCGAACTCGGCGCCGGGCATGTGCTGCTCCAGTCCGATCCGGAGTTTGCCTCGAAGCTTGCCGCGCTGATGAAATCGGAAAAGCCGCGCATCCTGCTTGATGCGGTGGCCAACCAGATTGCCGCCGATATTTTCACCGCCATGCCGGCCCGCGCCCGCTGGATCATTTACGGCAAGCTCGACACCGAAGCACCGGCGCTCAGGGAGCCCGGCCAGCTGATTTTCATGAACAAGACAATCGAAGGCTACTGGCTGGTGAACTGGTTCAAACGCGCCTCGATCTGGCAGAAACTGAAGACGCTGCGCGCCGTGCAGAACCGCTTCATCTCGGGCGCCTGGAGCACCGAAGTGGTGGCGACGGTGAAGCTCGCCGACGTGATGCAGGAGCTTCCGGCAGCGCTCAGTCTGGGCGATGGCAAGGTGATGATCGTGCCATAGGCTTGCGGAGTGCACTAATGTTGAACATTAGACAATTGCTCCATCATTATGATATAAATAATTTTAATGTATCTCTTAAAGTGACACATGAGATAGAGGCCAAATTCATTCCCCTGTGAAACTTTCCATCCGCGGCTGCCGTCCTACTTAGGGAAGAAGGAGGTATGCCCATGACCCGCTCGTTTCGCTCGATGTCCATTCTGGCTGCATCACTGCTTGCAGTTTTGGCTATTCTCACCCCGGCCCGCGCCGACGATGCAGCCTCGGCACGCGCTGTTATCGAAAGCCAGATCACCGCTTTTCTCAATGATGATATGGCCGCGGCCTATTCATTTGCGTCGCCCTCGATCAAGCAATTATATCCCGACCAGGGCCGGTTTTTCGACATGGTCAAACGTGGCTACCAGCCGGTTTACCGTCCCGGCAATTTCGCCTTCGGCCGCTTCAAGGCAGCCGCCGATGGCTCGGACCTGGTGCAGGAGGTGATCATTCAGGGGCCCGGCGGACAGGACTGGACCGCGCTCTATTCGCTAGAACGGCAGCCCGATGGCAGCTTCAAGATCGATGGCGTTCAGATGATCAAGGCCGCCGCGCCCCAGACCTGAGCCACAGAGTGGCCTGGCTTTTCGTGCCGCATCCGGTTGATCTGACATGCCGCTTACACGGTCTCCGCCATCTTAAACCAGGCTGATCCTGCAAGGTTGCTCCTGCCCGGGCCGGCATTGCCAGCCGCCCCGGTTGCACCCTATGCTCGGGTCTCCCGGGGTGCGGCCAAGCCCCTGTCGCGCCGGGAGCACGAAACGGAGAATTGCTGTGAGCGTTGCCTTCACCAAGGAAGAGAGTTCCGAAACCGCGGCCGAAACCCTGCTGCCGGACCGGCCGGTTTCCGCTCATCCCAATCTCGTGACGCTGACCGGATTGAAGCAGTTGCAGGCGCAACTGGAAGAAGCCCGCGCCGCCTATGAGGCAGCAAACTGCATCGAGGATGTCAACGAGCGCCGCCGCCAGCAGGCGGGTCCGTTGCGCGATGCGCGCTATTTCGCCGAGCGCGTCCGCACCGCCGAACTGCTGCCCGATCCGGTGTCCCATGAGGTGATCGCCTTCGGCTCGACGGTGAGCTACTGCCGCGACGGCCACCCGGCCCAGACCTACCGCATTGTCGGCGAGGACGAAGCCGATCCGAAGACAGGCAGCATCTCCTTTGCCTCCCCCGTGGCCCGCGCCCTGATGGGCAAGGCGGTGGGTGATGTGGTCGAAGTCAACGAGCAGGAACTGGACATCATTTCGATCGCCTAGACTGCCCAGGCACACAGCAGCGGTGATTACGCAGCGCCGCATCGGGCTTCGGTGAAATGACGATAGCGGGGCATGACATTGCGCAGCAGTCAGCGATCCCGCGCAACAGGATCGCCGGGGTGTGAGATCTGGTTCAGGTCCGGAGGGCCGCACGCAGGCTTTGCCTCTGGGTAGTGATAGTATAGTGGGTGGCGCAGCGCGCGCACGGCCCGAGTCTCGCCGGATGATGTCCGCATCCGACAGGCGGTACCTTGCAGCACACGGAGCCGGCTACCTCACCTGCCCCTCTTCAGGGCCCTCCGCCCGTGTTGCCACGGCCGCGATC
>JBLXGF010000009.1:0-219506 GCA_048261205.1 Hoeflea sp. | reverse complement strand
GTCCGCACCTGTCGCTCACCCGACATCCGGCGCGAGCGAGGAAAACACCACGATCTCGATCGGCTTCACCGTCACCGACGGCGACGGCGACAAGGCATCCGGCACCCTCAATGTAGCCGTCAATGACGACACGCCGACCGGTGGCGCCGGTACGACGGCCTGGCTCAATGACGATACTCTGACGGGTGGCAACACTGGTGGGACTGGCGATCACGGACTTGCGAACGTCAACAACACACTCAAGCACAGCTTTGGTGCGGATGGTGCCGGCGGTATTGCCTGGACGGGTATTTCCGTCTCCAGCGGCGGCAATGCAACGGACTTCATGTCCGAGGTCTCCGCTGATGGCAAGATCTTGACGGTCTATCAGAACGGCACTCTGGTCATCACTGCGACGATCACTGATCCGCTGACCGGGAAGTACAGTCTTGTCCAGAACGCGCCGATCGACCATGTGGCGGGCGGGAACGAGAACGAGATCAAGTTCAAGTTCCTCTACGACGTCAAGGATGGGGATGGCGATGTTGCTGCTGGCTACATCACGGTCAATGTCGATGACGACACGCCGGTCATTCCGGATCACAATCGTCCTGACTTCCGGATCATCAGTGATGATGACACGGTTGCTGGATTGAACGGCAATCCCAACGGTGATGGGGATAGTGGCGAGTGGCACCAGTCCGGCAAAACGCTGCCGCACTCGTTCGGCGCTGATGGCGGCACAATCGCCTGGAATGCGGACACCAGCGTAGTCCGCGACATGAACGGCAACAACGGCGTCGACGACGCTACCATCTCCTTCAAGGTCGATGACGCCACCGGCGATCTTCTTCTCCTGCAAGACCAGGGCGGAACCGAGCCGGTTGTCGTTGCGCGTGTTACGGTTGACCCAGCGACAGGCGCCTACAGCTATACGCAAGTTGCCAACCTGTTGCATTTGGATGATGCCGCGAACGCTGAGAATGACGCGCACTTCATCCTTGGCTACACCGTCACTGACGGCGATAACGACACTGTGGAAGGCACGATCGATCTGATCATCGATGACGACACGCCGACCGGTGGCGCTGGTACGACGGCCTGGCTCAATGATGACACTCTGACAGGTGGCAATGCCGATGGAACTGGTGATCACGGACTTGCGAACGTCAACAACACACTCAAGCACAGCTTTGGTGCGGATGGTGCCGGTGGCATTGCCTGGACAGGCATCACTGTTGTCAATGGCGGCGATGCGGCTGACTTTACCACCGATGTCTCCGATGATGGCAAGACCCTTGAGGTCTATCAGAACGGCACTCTGGTCATCACCGCAACGCTCGATCCTCTGACCGGGAAATACAGTCTTTCCCAGAATGCACCGATCGAGCATGTGGCGGGCGGTAATGAGAACGAGATCAAGTTCCAGTTCCGCTACGATGTCACGGATGGGGATGGCGATACTGCTCCCGGCTATATCTGGGTCAATGTCGACGACGACACGCCTGTTGTTGACTCTACCCAGAATGCGGCTGTTCAGCTTGATGATGACGATGTGTCTGGCGCAGGTGGCAATACCGGGTTTGGCAATCCTTCACGGGATCCTTTGCCGAATGGCACGTTCCCCGCTGATGGCGCGGGCAGCGACGAGGTTGGCTCGGTTGCAAATGGCACGTCTGAGGCCAGCGGCACACTGGACAACAGCTATGGTGCCGACGGTGCGGGCTCGCTTGTCCTGACAGGTGTCACCTTGCCGGGAGCCGGTGGCTTTAGCGTTACAACCAGCACGGAAACGCAGCTGATTGTCAGCCAGGACCAGAATGGAACGTCTGTAGAAGTTCTTCAGATCACTCTGAGCAACACCACAGACGGCAATTATACGGTCACGCAGCTTGCCTCGATCAACCATGCTGGCGATGACACAGAGGACAATGTTGCCTTTACGGTCAACTATCTGGTGACAGATGGCGATGGCGATACAGCAACCGGCACCCTCGACATCAATGTCGATGACGACACGCCGGTCATCGCCGCTCACAACCGTGCAAACGTCCGGATCATCAGCGATGACGACACGGTTCCTGGATTGAACGGCAATCCGGGCTTTGGAGACCAGACGAACGATGGTGCGGGCAGCGACAGCAAGGAGTGGCTCCGCCTGGGCGACATCCTGCCGCATAAGTTTGGTGCCGATGGTGCCGGTTCTGTGACGTGGAACGCTTCCACAAGCGGTCTCAACACCAGGTCCGACAATGGTGTGGACGCCGATAGCGGCATCACCTTCGAGGTTGATACTGCCACAGGCGATCTTCTGCTCCTGCAAGAGCAAGGCGGAACCGATCCGCAAATTGTTGCGCGGGTTGAATTGAACACGGCGACGGGGGCTTACACCTTCGTCAAGGTCGCCAATCTGTTGCACAATGCCGATGGCAACACGCCTGGTGTTGAAGACGACGCGCACTTCATCCTTGGCTACACCGTCACTGACGGCGATGGTGACGCTGTGGAAGGCACCATCGATCTGATCATCGATGACGATACACCGGTCATCGCCGGCGCTCCTGCCGTGCAGAGCGTATTCGAGGACGGTGCGTTGTCCTTGACCGATGTGGTGCTCAATGTTTCGTGGGGGGCGGACGACGGCAATCCGGCGTCAGGCGGCGGCGCGGGTGATCGCTCGATAGCTTTTGTCAACAACGCTGTTGTCATCAATGGTCCGGCGGGTTCGCTTACCGAACTGCGGTCGAACGGCGAGTTGGTCTCGTTCGGCATCGTCGGCGGATCCCTGGTCGGCTACACCGGAACGGTGACGCCGGTCAGTGCGACTGACGCCATCGTGGTCTTCAATGTGTCCCTTTCGGACTTGGCCTCGGGCAGCTACACATTCAATCTACTGCAACCGCTTGATCATGCGGCACCGGTCGGCACGGATCATTACATCGATCTGACATTCGCCTTTAACGCAACAGATTCGGATGGTGACGTCAGCGCGAACAGCAGCTTCACCGTTCGCGTCGATGCTGCTGGAACGATTTCTTCAATCGACTACTCGGCACTCGATACCGGCGTGTTCGTCAATCTCGACGATGTTGCACACACAGTTGGCAGTCAGACAGTTGACGCGGACACGGCAACCGACCGGACCGGCGTCGATCCGAACATTGTCGGCATGGACAGCGTCTTGGGCATCAATGATGCAATGGGCGGCTCTGGCGATGACGTACTGATCGGTGGCTCAGAGAACAACATCCTGCGCGGCAATGACGGCAACGATACTCTCGTCGGCGGTACCGGCAGTGATGTCCTCGACGGTGGCGATGGCGTGGATACGGCCAACTATGCTGCCGACAGCGGTGGTATTCATGTCCGTCTGGACAAGAGTTGGGCGACTTCGATGGCGAACAAGGCGGCCTATAGCTGGAGCGACTTGGTGGCTGGCATCGCGTCCGATGTGATCGAGCATGATGACCTGGTCAATATTGAGAACATCACGGGTACAAAATACAGCGATGCCATCGTTGGTGACAACGGTGACAATGTCATCGATGGTCGCGACGGCGACGACTACATCGCCGGCATGGGCGGCAACGATACGCTGCTTGGTGGCGACGGACGCGATCTGTTGGTCGGCGGCGCTGACGACGACATCGTCAATGGCGGTGCGGGCAATGACCGCATTCGCTGGAGCGTCGGTGACGGCTCCGACACGATCGATGGCGGAGACGACGAGGACACGCTGCAACTGTTCTCGACGGCAGAGAACCAGACCATCACGCTGGACGCGGTTTCAGGTACGCCTGGCTTTAGCGCTGTGTCTGGAGCGGACACGGCGTCCGTCCAGAACGTTGAGGAAGTGAGCGTCGACTTCACGGCAGGCAGCGGCACACTGAACGTAACTGGCGACTTCGCAACTTCCGGCGTCGACATTTCGACGATACGCTTCGAGGGTGGCTCGGGCAACGATGTGGTCAATGGCTCGACCATGGTGCACAGCACTGCAGATTCGGACGTACGGATCGTTGCCCACGGCAATGATGGCAATGATGAATTGCGTGGTGGCGTTGGCAATGACGAGTTGTATGGCGACGACGGCAACGACATTCTCAATGGGGGCGATGGCGACGACTTCCTCTCCGGCGGCGCCGGTAATGATCGCATGGGCGGTGGTTCCGACGGCGGCAGCGACGTGCTGGTTGGTGGCACGGGTAACGACACGATTTACCTGACAAAGGGTATCGACACGGTCTACGGCAATGAGCAGGACACATCTGTTCTGTCGAACGTTGTCGCGGTCAGCACGGAAAACGATATCGCCATCGTTCAAGGCTCCGCGTCCGGCTACTCCATTACCCGGAATGCCGACGACAGCTGGAACGTTCAGGAAAATGGCACATCCAATGTTTCCACACTCTTTGGCATTGAGACCATCCGCTTCTCTGGCAGTGGCGCCGATCTCGATCTGACCGCCAATGTGTTTGTGTTTGATGCAAGCAATAACCTGGTTGGGACCTACGAGAAGATCCAGCAAGGCATTGATGCTGCCGGCACAGACCATACGGTCGAAGTGCATACCGGCACCTATGCCGAACAGGTGCAGATCGAAGGTCCGGGCAAAGACGGACTCAGCCTGATTGCCTCCGACGGCCCGGGATCCGTGACGATTACACCTCCTGACACACTGGTGCAGACGGCTGATTCCCCGACAACGAGCGGGCGCGATATCGTCTCGTTGCTGTCGGTCGAAGGTGCGGACAATGTCACCATTGAAGGCATCACTGTCGATGGTCAGGAACAGGGCAATGTTTCCGGCGTTTCTCCGGATAATCCGACATTCGTTGGTATTGCGGTCATCGACAGCGATGGCGGCCTGATCGATAATGTCACCGTGACGGGTATTCGCGAGGGCGACGCCGGCTTCGGCAACCAGCGCAATACTGGCATTTATGTGGCAAATACGGACACCGATGCGACAGCAACGCCGGACGATGCCGATCTGGCGGGCCTCAACAGCATTGAAATTCGCGATTCAACGGTAACCAACTTCCAGAAGGGTGCCATTGTTGTTGTCAACGCCAACGTAAATATCCACGACAACACAGTGACCGGCATCGGTGGCACCACGTGGACGGCCCAGAACGGTATCCAGGTTTCAGGTTCGACGGGGACGATCAACGATAACATCGTCAGTGGCATCGGCTATACCGGTTCCTCATGGGCGGCTTCGGTGATCTTGACCTTCTACAACAATGGTCTGGTCATCGACGGCAACACGCTTACAGGTTCGGGCAGCACTGATTTGGTGCTCGGTGTGGCGGTCATCGACTCGGTCGGTGCAACGGTCACCAACAACACTATCTCAGATGTTCAATGGGCAATCGATGTCGAGGACTACACGTCCTGGCCTGGCGCTCTTCTGCCGGGCGGTGGCACTGTGTTTGCCGACAACATTTTTACCTCTATCGGCGCGGAAAACCTATATTTTGCACCGGATGCGGCGACGCCTTCGCCATTCTTCGTTACCGGCACGGACGGTACCGATGCCATCTTTGGTGGTGCTGGTGCCGATACGCTGGAGGGCGAAGGCGGTAACGACTATATTGATGGTCGCGGCGGCAACGATATTCTTCGCGGTGGAGCAGGTGACGATGAAATTCACGGCGGTGACGGTAACGACCGCATCGGTGGCAAGGAAGGCGATGACACGATCTACGGCGATGGCGGAGCAGACCAGATCTGGGGCGATGCCGGCGACGACACTATTGTCTGGAATGTCGGCGATGGTGCCGACCAGATAAGTGGGGGATCGAACACCTTCGGAATCGGCGATACGCTTCAGGTCAATGCGACAGCGCCCAATCAGACGATCACTCTTGAAAAATCGGGTGCCGGATCTGGTTTCACGGTCTTTGCAAACGACGGCAGCGGTGATGTCGTCAGCGTCAGCGGCGTGGAAGAAGTCGAAGTCGACTTTACCGCAGGGTCGGGGACTTTGATTGTCGACGGCGACTTCGCCGGGTCAGGCATCTACGTCAATACGATCACGGTTGAAGGTGGAGCAGACAACGATAGAGTCGATGCTTCGCTGATGTCGGGCACAAGCGCCAATTCAAAAGTCGGTATCGACTTCAACGGCAATGACGGGAATGACACGTTCATCTCAGGCGTCGGCAGCGACGCCTTTGATGGCGGCGATGGTCTCGATACCTATGTGGCGAATGATGCAGGCGCAGTCTACGTAATCTCTGTTGCAACCGACGGAACGGTGACGATCACCGATACCGTCAGCGGTACGGTCGATACAGCGCAAGCGAATGTCGAATTCCTCAATGTTGGCGGCCAGGTGTTCGATATGACTGCCAATGTCTTCGTGTTTGACGACAACAACAACCTTGTCGGCACCTATGGCACCATCCAGGATGGCGTCGCGGTTGCTGACACCGGCTACACAGTGCGGATCGCCGTTGGCGACTACACACTTCCCGGACAGCTGAGCATTACGAAATCGATCTCGATCATTGGTGCGGGTGAAGGCGACGTGACTGTCGAGACTGCAGCTGTTTCCTGGGGGATCCACGTGACGGCCAGCAATGTAACCATCAGCGGGCTCACCCTGGATGCGAGCAACAGCACGGTTTACGGCGTCAAGGTCAATCCGGCGACCTCGGGCGGCTCGCTCACGGACTTCACCTTGCAGGATGTTACCGTGCAGGGTGCCGGCCGCTCCGAGATCGACCTCAACGGTGTCGACAATTCGAAGCTGACCAACGTCACGGCCGACGGCATGGGAACGGCCGGCGTCGGCATTGCGCTCACGGACAGCACCGGCATCGAGTTGACCGACATCACCACCACCGGAAACGACTGGGGTTCCATCGGCCTCTACTCGAAGGGTCAGTACTATCCCGTCGCCGGCACCAACGGCATCAGCTTCAATGGCGACTACACCCATAGCGAGGCGACCGGGATCTACGCCGATGAATCGGTTTACCTCGGCAACGAGACGTTCGTCACGAATATCGACTTCAGCGGCATTTTCGCGAGCGGTGATGTCTATGTGGTGCAGAACGACACGTTCCGCGGCGGAGAAAGCACGAATTTCACGTTCTTCTTCGAGACCGAACCGGAGGCTGTTGCCTTTGCCCTTGGCCTGCAGGCCGGCGGCAACACCGACTCCGTCATCACCGGTCCGTTCGACGCCGGATTGCCGATCGATGCCGATATTGGAACGCCGCTTCCCGGCGGCGCCACATTCATCGTGGCCGACGGGATGTCGATCCAGGAAGCAATCGATCACGCACAGGACGGGGACACGATCATCGTCCAGGCCGGCTCGTTCACCGAGAATCTGATCATCGACAAGGATGTGACGATTACCGGCGCAAACAGCGGTGTCGCCGGTGACGGTGCCCGCGGTGCGGAGAGCTCGCTGGTTGGCGGGGTTATCATCCTTGCGGACGGCGTGAGCCTTGACGGCCTGCAAATCGTTGACGGTGCAAAAGTATCGTCTGCCTTCGAGTTTGCCGGCATCCATGTCCAGGCCGACGATGTTTCGATCAGCAACATGCTGATCGAGCGCACCGGAGGGTTTGACAACTACCGCGGCATCATCAACTCCATCGGAGATGCACAGGGTCTGGAAGTCACCGGCTCGAAGATCACCGGTTTTGCCACCGGCATCTACATCAACCCGGGTTCGGATGCGACGATCACCGGCAACGTTCTCGAAGCCAACAATGTGGGCCTGTCAAATGACGGTCCGGATGCCACGGACATTTCGGGCAACAGCTTTGTCGACAACCAGTTCGAACAGATCGGCGTCGGGGTGACAAATCCCGGAGCAACCAATGTCGGCACTATCGTCGGCGCCAACAGCTTCACGGGCACTGCGCCGGAAGTCTCGATCTATGGCCTCGACAATACAGGCCAGAACATCGAAGGCACCACGCATGATGATATCATGCTTGGTGGAAGCGGCAACGACACCCTGCGCGGTCGCGGCGGAAACGACGAGATCCATGGCGGCGACGGTGATGACACCGTTTATGGCAATTCCAATACTGACGTATTGTATGGCGATGCCGGCGCAGACACGATCTATGGTGGTGGTGGACATGATACCATTACCGGTGGAGCGGACGATGACCTGATCTTTGGCGGCGGCGGCAACGATACCGTGATCTGGAGTGTTGGCGACGGCGCAGACGAGATTGACGGACAGGGCAATGGCTCTGCCGGAGATACGCTGATCGTCAAGAGCACCGGCGCGGGTCAGACCATCACGCTTGATGCCACAGCCGGAGACGACGGCAATGGCTTCACTGTTTCGGCAGACGACGGCAGCGGTGACGTTGTCGATGTTGACGGGATCGAGGAAGTGACCGCCGACTTCTCGGCGGGCTCAGGAACCCTGAAGCTCGTCGGAGACTTCGCGGCCTCCGGCATCGCCGTCAACACGATCCACATCATCGGAACTTCCGGTGACGATGTGGTCGATGCGTCGGAAATGGTTTTCGGCTCGGAAGCTTCCAAGATCGGTATCAAGTTCGAAGGCGGCGGCGGCAACGACACGTTCATCGTTGGCGGCAACAAGGCAGCCTATACCCAGACCTTGAACCCGAATGGCACGATCACGCTTTCGGGGCCTGGCGGAACCTATGTTGTCGCGGGCAGCGTCGAAACAATTCAGTTCGACGACACTTCGGTCACCGTCGAACCGATCTGGGTCGTCAGCGGCAGTACCGGCGATATCGCGCAGTTCGCCACCATCGAAGAAGCGATCGGTGCTTCCGTTAGTGGTGACACCGTGAGGATTGCATCCGGCGAATACACCCTGTCGAGCACGTTGACGATCGCGAAGTCGCTCACAATCATCGGCGCGGGCGAAGACGATGTCGTGATCCACAGCGCGACCGGCAACGGATACGGCATTCATGTCACGGCCGATGATGTTCATATCAGCGATCTGACATTCGATGCCTCCGGAACGAGCAGCTACGGATTCAAGGTAGACCCGGATACGGGCGTGCCGACGGATTCTCTCACCGGCTTCCAGCTGGAAAACGTGACGGTTCAGGGCGCCGGACGGTCGGAAATCGATCTTAACGGTGTCGATGATTCGAAACTTATCAATGTGACTGCCGATGGCATGGGCACAGCCGGCGTTGGCATTGCGTTGTCGGACTCGACTGGTATTGAACTGACCGACATCACCACCACTGGAAACAATTGGGGTTCGATTGGCCTTTACTCCGCCGGCAACAGCTACGCCCCGGGCACGAATGGGATCACATTTAACGGCAGTTTCAGCCACGGCGAGGCAATCGGCATTTACGCCGACGAAGAAAACACCAGCCTGGTCGAGAACATCGACTTCGGCGCGATCTTCCCCGATGGTGTCTATGCGGTACAGAACGATGCGCACCGCGATGGCGGCGATGGCCGGGGCGAGGACTTCACGTTCTTCTTCGGCACAGAAGCCGACGCGGTCTCCTTCGCGCTGGACCTTCAGTCGCTGGGCGGCGCGAATACCGCCTCGGTGATCACCGGCCCGGTCGGACCGGACGATGTCAATGCCGAGCTGGGTTCGACCTTCATCGTGGTTGAAGGCATGTCGATCCAGGAAGCGATCAACAACGCTGCGGACGGCGATACCATCATGGTTCGCGCCGGCACCTACAATGAAAGCCTTCTTATCGACAAGGCGGTCACCCTGGTGTCAGCAGATGGCCCCGGTACCGCGGTGATCGAAGGATCGCTGCTGTCGGATCTCGGTGTGCCCCCGGGCATGGGGCTCGACGAGTTCTTCGAGGCCAACCATCCGTCCTATTCGGGCAGCAATGGCATCTCGATCAATGCAGATAATGTGATGCTGGATGGCTTTACCATCACCGGCTACGCAGTGGGCGTTGTGCTTGGAACCTCGGATGGTGTCTCGGTGATCAACAACGTGTTCACCGATAACGTGACCGGCGTTCGCAAGGGTACGGCGGCGGAGGTGACCGATATCACCATCAACGGCAATACCTTCACCAACGGCATTCATGGCATCACCATCTATGCGGGTAGCAATGCCAATCCTGTCATCGCGGTCGGCTCGTTTGACGGCGTGACGATGAACAACAACGCTTTCTCCGATCTTTCAGAAAAGGGGATGTATTTCGAGCAGTTGTCACATGCCGAACTTGCGGGCAATTCGTTCGATGGTGTCGGCAACTATGGCCGCATCTCGCCTCCGTTCGGCGGAACCGATGGCGAGTTCGGTCAGGCGATTGATATCAACCTGAAACATCAGACTTATGAGGCGGTCCGCTTCTTTGACACGGTCATCACCAATTCGGGTCACTCAAACCTGAATGGCGCGGGTCCAAACGGTGACTTCGGTGCGGCCATTGGCGTCAAGATCCGCGATGATGGGTCGTACAGTGCTGATCCGGCCTCGTTTAACGGCGAGATCGAGTTCCGTGGCGGCAGCATAGACGGCACCAGCACGGGCTTCCGAATCGGCGAGCCAGGTAAGGACAACGACGGTCCGAGCGTGCTGATCGACAGCGTTCTCATTCAGAATGCGTCTGTAACGGATGTCGAAAACGCAACCGATCCGATTAGCGGTGGTGTGACGACCGTTAACATGGATCCGTTGCAGGGTACCTTCGACGGTTCCACGTCTCAGGCGGATCTGGTCATTAACGGTTCGGGCAATGCCGACCGGATGCTCGGAGGCAATGGCGACGACTTCCTGTTCGGCGATGACGGCAACGACATCCTCATCGGTGGTTCGGGGCTTGATGAGTTGGACGGCGGGCTGGGGGCTGATACCTTTGTCTTTGATGACGCTGCTCTGGCCGATGCAATAGAAAACGGCATCAAGGATCTCATCGCCGACTATGATATCGGTGAGAACGATGTCGTTGATCTCTCGGCGCTGCTCGGAGACGTGGTTGACTTCCCGACCGACGGAGCAGGATACGTCAAGATGGAAGGCAATTCCCTGATGGTCGACGTTGATGGAGCAGACGGAGACACCTACGGTTATGTCGCTATCGCCGAGTTCACGACCGCTCCCGGAACGGATGCGCTCAGGATCCTGGTCGATGATGACAGCAACACATTCGTGACCATCTGATCCGGTTGCGCCGGCCTTTAACCGAAACAGGTTGAAGGCCGGGCGTGCGCAGCGGGTTGCAAGAATACGGCAGCGTCACGTCAGTTTTGATGTGGCGCTGTCGTGCTATGACGAAGCTTGTTCGGGGGAAGTGCAGTGTTCCGGGGTTTGACAGCAAATAATATCGGCGTTGACGGACCGGTTGCGGCCGCAGGGGCGTGGCTTGCGGGGACGTCGCGAGCGCTTCTTGTATTGGCGTGCGCCGGCCTGGCCGGGTGCCAGGCGTCTAATCTGGGGGAGGGGCTGGATGCATCAAGTTCCAGCATCTCGCCTGTCAGCAGTTCGACCTATGGCAGCGGGCCGGTGACGGTCACCATGCTGCTGCCGACCGATGCCGCATTGAGGAAGAAAGCCGCCGATATCGCCGATGGCGCCAAGCTGGCGCTGGATGACCTCGGTGCCGGGCAGCTTAGAATCGATTTCCAGGCCTTCAGTTCGACCTCCGGGCAGGCCGCCAGCAAGGTCCAGGCTGCAGCAGCTGCCGGCAGCAAACTGATTATCGGTCCGGCGACGAATGCCGAGGTCTCGGATATCATCGCCCGGGCAAGTCCGCCGCGGCCGCCGGTTCTGGCGCTGGTGGCGAACAATTCCGCAGGCGGCACACATATCTGGCCGCTCTATGGCGATGCCATCGACAGCGCGCTGGAGGGCGTTGGCGTCGCGGTCGCGGCCAAGCAGAACAACATCGTGGTTGTGCATGAAGCCGGTTTCCCGGCTGAAAACCTGCTGCGCCTGCGCGAAGGCATCCGGCTCAAGGGCGGCACCACCATCGGCTTCGTGCCATATCCGAAAAGCGGTGCGAACCTGTCCGGGGCGTTCGCCAAAGGTGCCGCGGTGTTCGCCAAGGCCAACACCATCGTGCTGCTGGGCGGTGGCGAAGCCATCGGCCAAGTGATCGATATTCTGGCGGCCGGCGAGTTCGGCAAGTCTATTGCCACGGCAATCGCCACATCGCTGATCCCCGAGGAAATCTACAAGCGGCCATCGGCGCAGGGGCTGATGGTAGCCATTCCGTCGACCTCCGACGTCAGCGTGATTTCCGGGCGATTCAAGGCCAAGTTCGGACGCGCGCCGAGTTATGACGCGGCGATCGGTTATGACGCGATCGCCATTGCCGCGGGACTGGTGCGCTCTGGCGGGGCGGAGGCGATCACGGTGGAAAATCTGACCTCCAACCAGGGTTTTCGCGCTGCCACCGGCCTGTTCCGGTTTCGCCCGGATGGCCGGGTGGAGCGGCGGATGGTTGTGCACCGGATCGAGGATGGCGGCCTCAAGGTCATTCAGGACGAGGGCGACGGCTTTTAGGGCTGATTGGGCGAACGCAGCCTTTGATTGACCTTGGTGCGGGATATCGCCGAGTATCGCCGCGAAGAGAATCAGGGCGGACCGACTATGAGCATGAACTCCATCGAGATCGACGATGCGCGGGGGCGGTCCGCGCTGTTGTGGCTCTATCCGGTTCTGGTCGGCTTTGCCGTCGTGCTGATCGTGCTGCAAACCGTGCCGCTGTTCGTGCCCATCGGGCCGATGAACTGGGATGTTCTGATTTATTACGATGCGATCGGGCGGATCGGGCAAGGGCAGTGGCCGGCCATCGATTTCTTCGCACCGGTGGGACCGCTTGAATATTTCCTGGCGGCTTTTTCCAACTGGCTGTTTCCCGATGCGCAGCCGGTTTTCCTGACCCAGTGGATCTGGTTGCCGGTGACGGTGCCGGTGATGGCGCTGATCCTTTGGGATGTTGCTGCCGGCGGGCGTGGCAAGCTGGCGTTCTGGCTGCTGGCGCCCTGGATGCTGTTTACCCTGCTGCCCTATAATGGGATCAGTTTCTATCCCTATCCCGGCACCGATGCCTTCGGCATCTACAACCGGCACGGGGCGCATCTGCTTTATCTTGTGGCCGTCAGCGTGCTGTTCGTGCGCGGGCCGGTGATCCAGACGGTGGTGCTGAGCGTGCTGGTTCTGTCGCTGGCGTTTTGCAAGATCACGGCATTTCTGGCCGCTGGACCGATTCTGCTGTTCGGTCTGGCGCTGGGTCGGATCCGCATTGCAACTGCCATCACCACGGCGCTGGTCTGCGTGTGTGTGACGGGTGTCGCGGAACTGGCGACCGGGCTGGTGGTGCCCTATGTTCAGGATATCATTCTGCTGGCATCGCAAAACACGGACGCGCTGCTGCCGCGTTTCCTCACCGCTGCCTCGATGCACTTTAACGTGTTCGGTGCCGGCGGTGTGCTGGCGATCGTTCTGTTGGTGGCAGCGGTGAGCGGCAATGCGGCCGCCGCTGGCCGGAGGGGCGGAAGCCCGCTTGCCCGGTTGATCGATGCGGACTGGTTCTGGGTCGGGCTGCTGCTGGTCTGCGGGTTGTTTTACGAGACGCAGAACACCGGCAGCCAGGCGTTCCTGATGGTCTGGCCGGCATTGCTGGCGATCCTGATGCGGCCAAAGGCGGGATACGGGCGTTACCAGGCGGTGATCCTGGTGCTGATCGGATTTACCGTCGTTCCCAATGTCTCCTCGGTGATGCACAAGGCGGCGCGGGCGATGGCCGTGGCGCCGGGATATGTCAAGCTTGATGCGCCTGATCTGGGGCCGCTGGGGCAGTTCTCGGTCAAGGATGTCTTTGCCGAACGGGCGGAGCGGATGCGCGGCATCTATATTTCCCACAGGGATACGTTTGAGGCGATTGCCGAGACCGAGGCGCTGCCGTCGTTCCTGCTCTACTCGGATCCGGATTATCAGTATCTGCTGCTTGCGGAGATGCAGGCGGTGGTCCCGGCGATCCGCAGCTACGAACTCAGGACAAAGCGGCGGTTCGAGCGGGTTCTCAATCTCGATTTCGCCAATCCGTTTCCTTACCTTTTGAACAGGAAGGGGGCCGAGTATGTGGCCATCGGCGCCGACCCGAGCCGGGCGGTCCCGCAGCTTGATGACAAGACACGCGATGCGGTGGCGCAGACGGATCTGGTGCTGTTGCCGACCTGTCCGGTGCAGCACGCCAGGAATGTGTTGCTGGAACATTATGCCACAGCCCTGACAGAGCATGAGCGGATTACGCTGACGCCTTGTTTCGATGCCTTTGTTCTGCCCGCCGCGCGGTAACCGGTCTTCCTTGCAGGAGGTAATTTGTTCACGACACCAAATGCCGTCTTGACGGTTACACCATGGGGCTGGACAGTGGGCGCTTGAAACCAGTCCCAATGTCCGGAGTATGTGATGGTCATCGATCCGCCCTATCTTATTTTTCTTGGTGATGTGCCAGATGCGCTGGCAGCAAAAACCGGTCTCGGGATCGTCGACTGGCGGCCGGAATGGTGCCTCGGGCAATTGCGGCTGGAAGGCTGTCAGGCGGATGCCAATATTCCCGACCTGAGCATCGAGGCGGCCGTGGCGCAGGGCGTCAAGACCATGGTGGTCGGCTCGGTCAATGCCGGCGGGATTCTGCCTGCGCACTGGATCTCGTCCATCGTCGCGGCCCTTGATGCGGGCCTCGATGTGGCGACCGGGCTGCACACGCGGCTTGCGTCGATTGAGGAGATCAAGGCGGCTTCGCAGCGCAGCGGCGCCAAATTGCACGATGTGCGGTTTTCCGATCAGCGGTTTGACACCGGCAAGGGCACAAAGCGCTCCGGCTTGCGCTGCCTGACGGTCGGCACAGACTGCTCGGTTGGCAAGAAATACACCGCTCTCGCGCTGGAACGCGAAATGCGGGCACGGGGGATGGATGCGGATTTTCGCGCCACCGGCCAGACCGGCGTGTTCATTTCAGGCCGCGGGGCTGCCATTGACGCGGTGGCGGCGGACTTTATCTCAGGCGCGGTGGAATGGATCGCACCGGCCGCGGAGCCCGGTCACTGGGATCTGGTTGAGGGCCAGGGGTCGCTGTTTCACCCGAGCTTTGCCGGGGTGTCGCTGGGCCTGCTGCACGGTGCGCAGGCCGATGCCTTCATTGTCTGCCACGAGCCGACACGCACCACCATGCGCGGGGTCAAGCACGGCCTGCCGAGCATAAGGGAGGTGATCGACATGACCATTGCCTGTGGACGCCTGACCAATCCGGCGATCACCTGCACGGGGATTGCGGTGAACACGCAGAAACTGGGCGAGGCGGAGGCCAAGGCATTGCTGGCAGAGCTTGCGGCGGAGCACGGTGTGCCGGCAACCGATCCGATCCGCTTCGGCGTGGCCGAACTGGTCGACCGGCTGCAGATGATCACGGGATGATCGGGATTTTTCACCAAAGTAGGACTTGCAACGGTGGCGGAGGTGAATAAGGTAAACGAGCGTTCATTTAATTGATGGAGCGCTCCCGGATCTGGCGGCTGAGAGGACAGCTGCCGGTTCTGCAAGCAGACAAGCCGGCTTTGGCCGGTGGAGGACGGCCAGTGGGAACGGCCAATTGCATGGGGTGAGAGCCATGCGCCCGGACATGGCAACGCGCCGTCCGGACAGGGAGGAGAGTGGAGGATGGAAGCCACAGGCGTAACCGCCGGCGGCAAGCCGGTGACGTTTCCGCAGTATTTGCTGTTGAACGCCAAGCGGTTTGCATTGCGGCCTGCGATGCGGATCAAGGATTACGGTATCTGGCAGACCTGGACCTGGTCCGAGCAGCGCGACGAAATTCGCGATTTTGCCCTGGGGCTGAAAGCCATGGGACTGGCCGAGGGCGACCGGATTGCCATTGTCGGCTCGAACCGGCCGCGGCTTTACTGGGCGTTTTGTGCAGCCCAATCGCTCAAGGCGATCCCGGTTCCGGTCTATGCGGACTCCGTTTCCGAAGAGATGGCCTATGTGCTGCACCATGCCGGTGTCCGTTTCGCGGTGGTTCAGGACCAGGAGCAGGTCGACAAGATCCAGTCCGCTGCGGCCGATATTCCCGGACTGACCGACATCATATTCGACGAGCCGCGCGGCTTGCGGGACTATGAACGCGATCATCTGCATGATTTCGCGGACATTCAGGAAAAGGGCCGCGAGATTGCAAAGGCGAACCCCTCGGCGATCTCCGACTGGGAAGCCGGTATCCGGGCTTCCGACGGCAGCGAAACCTCCGCCATCTTGTACACATCCGGTACGACCGGGCGCTCGAAGGGCGTGATGCTGACCGCTGCGGCCTCGGTGAAGGCCGCGGAAGACACGGCCAAATTCGATCACATGACCGAGCAGGATGAAGTGCTGGCCTATCTGCCGCTGGCCTGGGTCGGCGATCACTACCTCAATTATGCGCAGGGCTATGTCGTCGGGCTGTGCATGAGCTGCCCCGAAAGCCCCGAAACCGTGGCGCAGAATCTGCGCGAGATCGGGCCCAGCTTCTACTTCGCGCCACCGCGGGTGTTCGAAGGTCTGCTGACCAGCGTGATGATCCGCATGGAGGACGCCAGCGCCTGGAAAAAATGGCTGTTTCACCACTATCTCGGGGTTGCCAAGGCCTATGGCGAGAAGATTCTCGAAGGCCGTCCGGTGCCGCTGTCAGGCAGGATTTCCTACTGGATCGGCGACAAGCTGATCTATGGGCCGTTGCGCAACGTGCTGGGTTTCACACGGATCCGCACCGCCTATACGGCGGGTGAGGCGATCGGGCCGGATCTGTTTTCGTTTTTCCGCTCGCTGGGGATCAACCTCAAGCAGCTCTACGGCCAGACCGAAGCGTTTCTCTATGTCACCTGCCAGAAAGACGGCGACGTGCGCCCGGACACTGTCGGTCCTGCCGCTCCCGACGTCGAAATCCGCATTGCCGACAATGGCGAGGTTCAATTCCGCTCGCCTGGCATGTTCACCGGATATTACGGCGACGAGGAGAAGACCAGGGAGGCCATGACGCCGGATGGCTGGGTCATGACAGGTGATGCCGGCATCTTCGATGCGCAGGGACATCTCAAGATCATCGACCGGGCCAAGGATGTCGGCAAGCTGACGAGCGGTGCGCTCTATGCGCCGAAATATATCGAGAACAAGCTGAAATTCTTCCCCAACATCAAGGAAGTGGTGGCTTTCGGTGACGGCCGGGATTTCGTCGCGGTGTTTCTCAATATCGACCTGACGGCGGTGGGCAACTGGGCCGAGCGCAACAACATCTCTTACGGCTCCTACCAGGAACTGGCCGGCCTGCCGCAGGTCTACGAGATGATGGCGTCGCATATCAATCAGGTGAACCGCGATCTGGCTGCCGAGCCGATGATGGCCGGCGCGCAGATCAAGCGCTTTCTGGTTCTGCACAAGGAACTCGATGCCGATGACGGCGAGTTGACCCGGACACAGAAGGTGCGCCGCAGTTTCCTGGCGGAACGCTACGGGCCGCTGATTGAAGCGCTTTATGACGGATCGTCGGAGAAATTCATCGAGACGGAAATGACCTTTGAAGACGGCCGCAAGGGTGTGATCCGGGCCACCGTGAAGGTGGCGGATGCGGACACATATCCGGTGTCGACCCCAATGCCGGAGGCTGCCGAATGAATGCGCGTGTCAAACATGTCGAGCTTCACGCTCAGGATGACGGACTGAACCCCGGCGATGTGATGCTGAAGGTCGACAATGTGTCGCTGTCGTTTGGTGGCGTGAAAGCCATTTCCGACATCTCTTTCGATATACGGAAAGGCGAAATCCGCGCCATCATTGGCCCGAACGGCGCCGGCAAGACCTCGATGCTGAACGTCATCAACGGGTTTTATCATCCGCAGGAAGGGGTGATCACCTTCCGTGGAGAAGCGCGATCGCGGATGCAGCCCTATGAGGCCGCAGCTTCGGGCATTGCCCGTACATTTCAGAATGTGGCGCTGTTCAAGGGGATGTCGACGCTCGACAACATCATGTCGGGCCGGACGCTGAAGATGCACCGGAACTTCTTCTGGCAGGTTCTCAACATCGGGCCTGCACGCAATGAGGAAATCGAGCACCGGCTCAAGGTCGAGGAGATCATCGACTTTCTCGAAATCGAGCACATCCGCAAGACGCCGGTGGGCAAATTGCCCTACGGCTTGCAAAAGCGGGTCGAACTGGGCCGGGCGCTGGCGATGGAGCCGGATCTGCTGCTGCTCGACGAGCCGATGGCGGGCATGAATCTGGAAGAAAAAGAGGACATGAGCCGCTTCATTCTGGATGTGAACAGCCAGATGGGGACGACCATCGCGCTGATCGAGCACGACATGGGCGTGGTCATGGACATTTCCGACCGCGTTGTGGTGCTCGATTACGGCCGCAAGATCGGCGACGGACCGCCTGAAGAGGTGAAGAACAACCAGGACGTCATCGACGCCTATCTGGGAGTGTCGCACTGATGGATATCCTGTATTCAATTCTCATCGATCCGTTTGCCCAGATGGTGGATATGCCCGATTTCTTCCTGCAGGTGTTGTGGGAAGGGTTCGTTGCGGGCGTGCTCTATGCGCTGATCGCGCTTGGCTTCGTGCTGATCTTCAAGGCTTCGGGTGTTTTCAATTTCGCGCAGGGCATCATGGTGGTGTTTGCCGGGCTGACGCTTGTCGGCCTGCACGAGAAGGGCGTTCCGGCCTATCTGGCGCTGATCCTGACCATCGCCGTGATGGGGATCCTGGCGCTTGCCGTCGAGCGGTTCGTGATGCGGCCGCTGGTCAACCAGCCGGATATCATCCTGCTGATGTCGACCATCGGACTGACCTATTTTCTGGTCGGGTTCGGCGAGTTTGTCTTCGGCGGCGAGCCCAAGCAGATGATCACCGAGGAGCTGGGGCTGCCGACCGGGTCGACGGCGTTCGAGATCGGCGATGGCGGTCTCTTGATCCTGCAGCATATCGATATCGCCGCAGCCGTGATCGCGCTGATCATGGTGGGGGCGCTGGCGGTGTTCTTCAACAAGACAAGAATCGGCCGGGCCTTGCGCGCGGTGGCCGATGACCATCAGGCCGCATTGTCGGTGGGGATATCGCTCAACCAGATCTGGGCGATCGTCTGGTTTGCCGCCGGTATCGTGGCGCTGACCACAGGCATCATGTGGGGCGCCCGCTCCGATGTGTCCTTCGCGCTGGAAATCATCGCCTTCAAGGCATTGCCGGTGCTGATCCTGGGCGGTTTCACCTCGATTCCGGGGGCCATTGTCGGCGGGTTGATCATCGGTATCGGCGAAAAGGTCGGTGAGATATACTGGGGGCCGCTGGTGGGCGGCGGCATCGAAAGCTGGCTCGCCTATATGATCGCGTTGATCTTCCTGCTGTTCAGGCCGCAGGGCCTGTTTGGCGAACGTATAATCGAAAGGGTGTAAGCGATGCACAAGAGCAGACTTTCAGCCATCGTCGTCGATTGTCATACCGGCCATATCGAACAGGCCGCCGGGTTCTGGTCGCAATTGCTGGGGCAGCCCTCGCATGTCGATGATGACGGCCTGCGGGCCACCATCCTGGCTGCGGACAGGGGTGTTTCGCTGGTGATCGAGGCGGTTCACGATGAGGCGCGCATCCATTTCGATATCGAGACGGACGATCTGGCCGCGGAAATACACCGCGTCGAACAACTCGGGGGGAAGAAAATCTCCGTGGTCGATCATTCGGTGATCATGGAGGCACCGACCGGGCACCGGTTTCGCCTGACAGGTCCACATTCTCACATTCTGCCGTCGAGCGGGAATGTCTGGGGAGACGAGTAATGCTGTACCGCGAATCCGGCCAGTACAAGACAAGCTACACGGCCGACCAGGCTATCTTTCCGATCCGGGAAGACCGTATCGGCATGGCGATCATTGGGGTGATCGCGCTGGCGATTCCGTTCTTTGCCAGCGATTTCTTTCTCAACGCCATCATGACGCCGTTTCTGATCCTGGCGCTGGCGGCGATCGGGCTCAACATCCTGACCGGCTATGCCGGGCAATTGTCGCTCGGATCGGGGGCGTTCATGGGTGTCGGCGCCTATAGCTGCTACAAGCTGACAACGATTTTCCCGGAGACAAATATCGTCATTCTGGTGCTGCTGTCCGGGCTGTTCTCGGCTGGAATCGGGGTGATCTTCGGGCTGCCCTCACTGCGGATCAAGGGGCTGTATCTGGCGGTGACGACGCTGGCAGCGCAATTCTTTCTTGAGTGGTGCTTCATCCGGATTCCGTGGCTGTACAACTACAACGCATCGGGCGCGATCGAAGTGCCGGAGCGGCGCGGCTTTGGCGATATCGTTCTCACCGGCCCGTCGGCTGCGCCCATGACCCAGTATTTCATTGTCCTGGCGATCGTTGTGGTGGTGACGCTTGCGGTCAAGAACATCGTGCGCGGACGCATCGGCCGGCAGTGGATGATGATCCGCGACATGGATATTGCGGCTGAACTGATGGGCGTGCGGCCCTTGACGGCCAAGCTTTCCGCCTTTGCCGTGTCGTCCTATCTGTGCGGCGTTGCCGGCGCGATGTTCATCTTTTTCTATCTCGGTGCCGCCGAACCATCGGCGTTTTCCATCACGCTGTCCTTCCAGATCCTGTTCATGGTGATCCTGGGCGGGCTGGGCAGTCTTGTCGGTTCGTTCTTCGGAGCGGCGTTCATCTGGGGCCTGCCGATTGTGCTGCGTGCCGGATTTCCGGCGCTGGGTATCGGCATCGGGGCTGAAACCGTGTTTCACATCGCGACCATGATCGTGGGCGCGCTGATCATCTTCTTTCTCATTGTCGAACCGCACGGGCTGGCAAGGCTGTGGTCGCTCGGCAAGGAGAAAATGCGCGTCTGGCCGTTTCCTTACGGCTGACCGGCTGGTGCTTTCAGGCGCGTCTGAGGAGGCGGGCCGAAAAGTTTCCATAAGCGACATCGTCCGGGCACGGGACCCGTCCGGACCAGACATGTCGGGAGGAACAGGGTCCCCGGACTGGTGCGGATACCGCGCCCAATGGGAGGAATACAATGCGACTGAAATGTCTGATTGCCGGAACCGTGATGGCCGGTACTTTGGCGGGCGCAGCATTGCCGGCATTTGCCGCCGATGAGGTGTTTGTACCGCTGTTCAGCTACCGGACAGGCCCCTATGCCGGCTCGGGGATCCCGATTGCCAATGGCATGCATGACTATCTCACCATGCTCAACGAGCGTGATGGCGGCATCAATGGCGTGAAGATTCGCGTCAGCGAATGCGAAACCGGCTACGACACCCAGAAGGGTGTGGAGTGCTACGAGCAGGTCAAGAGCGAAGGCGCTATCGTCATCAATCCCTATTCGACCGGCATCACGCTTCAGGTGATCCCGAAGGCATCGGTCGACAAGATCCCGGTGCTGTCGATGGCCTATGGCCTTTCGGCCGCGGCTGAAGGCAATACTTTCCCGTGGGTGTTCAATCCGCCGGACACCTATTGGGACGGCGCCTCGGCGATCATCACGGATATTGCCCGCCGCGAAGGTGGCGCTGAAAACCTCAAGGGCAAGAAAATCGGCTACATTTTCCTTGATGCCGGCTATGGCCGCGAGGCGATCCCGCTGCTTGAGCAGTTGTCCAGCGATATGGGCTTCGAGCTGATGCAGTATCCGGTTGCCGGCAAGGAAATGCAGAACCAGTCGTCGCAGTGGCTCAATATCCGCCGTGACCGTCCGGACTACATGATCATGTGGGGCTGGGGTGCAATGAGCCCGACAGCCGTGAAGGAAGCCACCAAGATCCGCTACCCGATGGACAAGTTCTATGGTGTGTGGTGGTCCGGCGGCAATGACGATGCGGCAGCCGGCGGCGAAGCTGCCAAGGGATACCGCACGCTCAACTTCCACGGTGTGGGTGCAGACTATCCGGTCATCGCCGACATCAAGAAGCATGTCGTCGATGCGGGCAAGAGCGAGGTTGATCCGGCGAAATTTGCCGACAACCTCTATAACCGCGGTGTCTACAACTCGATGCTGATCGCCGAAGGCATCCGCAAGGCGCAGGAGCTTTCGGGCAAGACCGTGATCGATGCGACAGACATGCGTGCCGGCCTTGAGAACCTCGATATTACCGAGGAACGTCTCAAGGAAATGGGTATGGAAGGCTTTGCGCTGCCGATGAAACTGTCGTGTTCCGACCACTCCGGCCATCACAAGGTCTATGTGGTGGAATGGGATGGCAAGGATTGGCAGAAGTCTGGCGACTGGTTCTCGCCGGATGTCGAGATGGTCAAGCCGCTGCTTGAAAAGGCCGCTGCAGACTATGTGGCCAGCAATGCGCCCTGGCCCGAGCGGACTGAACCCTGCCTGAACTGACGGCCAACACTGATCTGCCGCGCGGAAGCTGTTTCCGCGCGGCGGGCAAGCGCCTCTGAGATTTATCCCTGACCGGAGAGGGTCCAAGCCGATGTCCACTTCCGTATCAACCGATGCGTCGACACAGCCGAACATTCTGGCGGTGAACAATATCGAAGTGATTTATGATCACGTGATCCTTGTGCTCAAGGGGGTGTCGCTGGTGGTGCCGGAAGGCGGGATCGTGGCGCTGCTGGGCGCCAACGGCGCGGGCAAATCGACGACACTGAAAGCGATCTCGAACCTGCTGCGCTCGGAGCGCGGCGAGGTGACCAAGGGATCGATCGAATTCGAAGGCAACCGGATCGAAGCGCAAACAGCCAATGAGCTGGTGCGGCGCGGCTGCATCCAGGTGATGGAAGGCCGGCACTGCTTCGGGCATCTGACGGTTGAGGAAAACCTGCTCACCGGCGCGTTTACGCGGCGCGACGGCAATGCGGCAATCAAGCGCGACATGGAAATGGTCTATGACTATTTTCCGCGACTGCGGGAGCGCAAGAGCAGTCAGGCCGGCTACACATCCGGCGGCGAGCAGCAGATGACGGCAATCGGCCGGGCGCTGATGAGCCGTCCGAAGATGATCCTGCTGGATGAGCCATCGATGGGGCTGGCGCCGCAGCTGCAGGAAGAAATTTTCGAGATCATCAAGAAACTGAACCAGGAGCAGGGCGTGTCCTTTCTGCTCGCCGAGCAGAACACCAATATCGCGCTGCGCTATGCCACCTATGGCTACATCATGGAATCCGGACGTATCGTGATGGATGGCGTCGCCAGCGACCTGCGCGAGAACGAGGACGTCAAGGAATTCTATCTCGGCGTGGGCGGAGAGGGCCGCCGTTCGTTCAAGAACGTCAAGCATTACAAGCGGCGCAAGCGCTGGCTGGCCTGACCGGCGATGCCCGCTCGGGCACACAACAGGTGCGCACCTTTTGTGGCAAACCATCCGGCACTTGCAGGATGACGCGGAAGACGATAAAATAAACAAACGTTCATTTAATTGTGTGAGCCATGGCGCGACGTGCGGGATCTACGGGAGCTGAAACAGCAGAAAAGCTCCGCAATGCGGCGCTCGAACTGTTTGCGCGGTCGGGCTATGCGGCAGTGTCGATGCGGGCAATCGCGGCGGAAACCGGGGTCCAGGCCGGGGCGATCTACAATCATTTTCCGACCAAGCAGGATCTGCTGAACGACTTGCTCCATGTTCATATGGAGACGCTTCTGGCCTCCTGGGAGGAGGCGGACGAGCCGGGGCTCGCGCCGCCGGAGGCGCTTGAGAATTTTGTCCGGTTTCACATCCGCTATCACCTGACCAAATCCCGTGAGGTGTTTATCTCCTACATGGAATTGCGCAGTCTCGAGGGCAAGAATTTCAGCGCCATCGAGGCACTGCGGCGCAAATATGAGAGCTTCCCGCGCGCCATTCTGGAGCGCGGCGCGAGCGACGGCTCTTTCGATATCATCGATCCGCAGGTCACCACCATGGCGATCATCGCCATGCTCAACGGCATGACCACCTGGTTTCGCGACAACGGGCGTTTGTCGCTCGAGGAAATCGAGGCGATCTATGTTCGCCTGGTGGCGCGGCTGGTGGGGCAAAAGAAGGAAGACTGAGATGTTCTCTGCAAGCATGAATTTCGGCCTGGGCGAAGACATCGACGCGCTCAGAGACATGGTCTCGCGCTTTGCGGCCGACCGCATCGCGCCGGTGGCCGAAGCGACGGACAGGGACAACCAGTTTCCGGCGCATCTGTGGCAGGAGATGGGGGCGCTTGGCCTGCTCGGCATGACCGCCAACCCGGAGTTCGGCGGTACCGGCATGACCTATCTGGCCCATGTGGTGGCGATGGAGGAAATCAGCCGTGCCTCGGCCTCGATCGGCCTATCCTATGGCGCGCATTCCAATCTCTGCGTCAACCAGATCAACCGCTGGGGTACGGAGGCGCAGAAGCAGAAATACCTGCCAAAGCTGTGCTCGGGCGAGAATGTCGGCGCGCTGGCGATGAGCGAGCCGGGCTCGGGCTCCGATGTGGTGTCGATGAAGCTGCGCGCCGAAAAGCGCAATGACCGCTACGTGCTTACCGGCAACAAGATGTGGATCACCAACGGGCCGGACGCCAGCACGCTGGTGGTCTATGCCAAGACCGATCCGGAGGCGAAATCGCGCGGCATTACGGCGTTCCTGATCGAGAAGGGCATGGCCGGGTTTTCGACCGCACAGAAGCTCGACAAGCTCGGCATGCGCGGCTCCAACACCTGCGAGCTGGTGTTCGAGAACTGCGAAGTGCCGTTCGACAATGTGCTCGGCCAGGAAGGCGAGGGCGTCAAGATCCTGATGTCCGGGCTGGACTATGAGCGTGTGGTTCTGTCGGGCGGGCCGCTCGGCATCATGGCGGCGGCGATGGATGTGGTGGTGCCCTATTGCCATGAGCGGACGCAGTTCGGCGAGAAGATCGGCAATTTTCAGCTGATGCAGGGCAAGCTGGCCGATATGTATACGACGATGAATGCCTGCCGGGCTTACGTCTATGCGGTGGCGGCGGCCTGCGACCGGGGCGAGACGACGCGCAAGGATGCCGCGGGCTGCATTCTCTACTCGGCTGAAAAGGCCACGCAGGTGGCGCTGGAAGCAATCCAGACGCTGGGCGGCAATGGCTATATCAACGACTATCCGACCGGCCGGCTGCTGCGCGACGCCAAGCTTTACGAGATCGGCGCCGGCACATCGGAAGTGCGCCGCATGCTGATCGGGCGGGAGATGATGGCGGAGACGGCGTGAGGACAAGCCGTATGCAATCAGTGCTGGTATCAAAGTCAGTTGTTCACTATAAGTTCTTATCTGTGCTTCTTGGGAGATAAGTACCAATGAGCATCTTCGATCCGCCAAAAATACCGAATTCCAGTGGGTTTGAACGCGTGGACACTCCGTTCTTTGAGCTTGCTGTTGACGAAGAAGGCCGCGTCACGATCCCTGCCGACCTTTTGTCACCACTCCTTGTGGAACCGGGAAGGCCGCTGATAGCCGAGGTTGTCGATGGTGAATTGCGGATGATCTCGCCAAAGGCTGCAGTCCGAAAGGTGCGTAGGCTGATATCCGAGCAGGACTGGGGAACTGTCTCTGTTACCGATGAACTCATATTCGAACGTCGGGCTGAAGCCTTGCGGGAATATGCGGAGTCGATGTTGCCGACTTATGAATGGTGAGCAGCGGAATTAATCATATAGGGAATGGTCGATGAACGAAACTACATGTCCTATATGGGGTACAAAATCCGTGGACTTTGCCCCCAACTTCTGGGGACGCGATATTACGTCTTCACGCGCCGGAGGGCACTATCAAATTGATGGAATAGCTCTAGAGCAGATCAATTTTTTTCTTAAAAGTGATGTCGACAAAGCTAAACTATCGCTGCGCATCTCCGATAGCCAGAATCTGGATGAGCCTATCAGAATAACTACTGAGACCCTCGAACAAATAGCATGCTGGCCGAACATCAGGCCATTCGAAAAGGCGAATAGGCTTCTTCGGTGGATCGAAAGAAACACTACTTCGCTTGATGACGTTGGTCTTCAATGGGATGTTCTGGGGCGTGATAAAACGCAAAAATACAAGGCTTTAGCGGCCTCTTGTCTAATTAATGAAGCGGAGCTTGATACAATCTTAGAATATCTGGAGCGGAAGGGCTTTTGCAAGGCAGATTATGCTTCAGGTGATACAATTAGGGTGGTAAGGCTCACGCTGGAGGGTTCCGAAGAAGTCGCCGCTCCCGTGCCAGCATCTCATTCTAGGCAAGCCTTTATAGCCATGTGGTTTTCTCCGGAAACACAAGCGGCATTCGATGATGGAATTAAACCCGCATTATCAGATTTAGGATTCGATGCACGTCGCATTGACCAGAAGGAACATAACAACAAGATTGACGATGAGATCATTGCCGAAATCCGACAATCGCGGTTCCTCGTCGCGGATTTTACCTGCGGAATAATTGAGGCAGGTGGCAACGAGACCGCCATCGCGCGTGGAGGTGTATATTTCGAGGCCGGTTTTGCGATGGGTCTTGGAATTCCGGTCATTTGGTGTTGCCGAGAAGATTTGATCAATCAAGTGCATTTTGACACGCGTCAATACAATCACATCACATGGAATACGTCCGAGGAACTGCGCGAAAAATTGAAAAACCGCGTTGGCGCTGTAATTGGCTCCTATTCAGGAAAACAGCATTCATGACCATCATCCAATCCAAAATCTCCACCGGCTCGCAAGCGTTCAGGGACAATGCGGCACGGATGCAGGCGCAGATTGCCGAGACGGCCGAGGCGGCGGCGCTGCACGGGCAGGGCGGGCCGCAAGCCTCGCGCGAACGGCATGTCGGGCGCGGCAAATTGCTGCCGCGCGAGCGGGTGGCGGCTTTGCTTGATGCGGATTCGCCGTTTCTCGAGATCGGGCGCTTTGCCGCCCACGGTCTTTACGGCGGCGATATCGCCAGCGCCGGGCTGATCGCCGGTGTCGGCAATGTCAAGGGCCGTGATGTGATGGTGGTGTGCAACGACGCCACGGTGAAGGGCGGCACCTATTATCCGCTGACGGTGAAGAAGCATCTCAGAGCCCAGGAAATCGCGCTGGAGAACAATCTGCCCTGCGTCTATCTGGTCGATTCGGGCGGCGCCAATCTGCCCAACCAGGACGAGGTGTTTCCCGACCGCGACCATTTCGGACGGATCTTCTTCAACCAGGCCAATATGAGTGCTGCGGGCATTGCGCAGATCGCCGTGGTGATGGGGTCGTGCACGGCGGGCGGCGCCTATGTGCCGGCGATGTCGGATGAGACCATCATCGTGCGCGATCAGGGCACGATCTTCCTGGCCGGTCCGCCGCTGGTCAAGGCCGCCACCGGCGAGATTGTCAGCGCCGAGGATCTGGGCGGGGGCGATGTGCACACGCGGCTGTCGGGCGTCGCCGATCATCTGGCCGACAATGACGCCCATGCGCTCGAACTTGCCCGCCAGGCGGTGGCCAATCTCAATTCCCGTGGCCGGGCAGGGCTGTGCCAGATGGATTGTCTGCCGCCGGAGGATCCGCTCCACGATCCGGCGGAGATCGCCGGGATCATTCCCGCCGACACCCGCCAGCCCTATGACATCCGCGAGGTGATCGCCCGCGTCGTTGACGGCTCGCGGTTTGACGAGTTCAAGGCGCGCTATGGCACCACGATTGTCTGCGGCTTTGCCCATGTGATGGGCATGCCGGTGGGAATTGTCGCCAACAATGGCGTGCTGTTTTCTGAAAGTGCGGTGAAGGCGGCGCATTTCATCGAGCTGTGCTCGCAGCGCAAGATCCCGCTGGTGTTTTTGCAGAACATCACCGGCTTCATGGTCGGCCAGAAATACGAGGCCGGCGGCATCGCCAAGGATGGCGCCAAGATGGTGACCGCGGTGGCCACCACGCAGGTGCCGAAGATCACCATGATCATCGGCGGCTCGTTCGGTGCGGGCAATTACGGCATGTGCGGGCGGGCCTATTCGCCCCGGTTCCTCTGGACCTGGCCCAACAGCCGGATCTCGGTGATGGGCGGGGAGCAGGCTGCCGGTGTGCTGGCAACCGTGAAGCGCGACGCCATTGAACGCAAGGGCGGGGAGTGGTCGGCGGCTGACGAGGCCGAATTCAAACGCCCGACCATCGAGATGTTCGAGACCCAGTCACACCCGCTCTACGCCTCGGCGCGGCTGTGGGACGATGGTATCATCAATCCGCTGAAGTCCCGCGAGATCCTGGCGCTGAGCCTGTCGGCGGCGCTGAATGCGCCGGTGGACGACACGAAATTCGGCGTGTTCAGGATGTGATGGATCAATCTCCCCCCGGGAGGGGGAGAAAGCGATTTCGGTGTCTTGGTTGTGCGGAGCACGGCCAAGCGCCAGAAATCGCAAGAGAGGGGGAAGGGCATGGCTGACGAGATGTCCGAACGCTTGAGAGGCTTCGCCCGCGCAATGCGCAAAGATCCAACCAAGGCGGAGAACATGCTCTGGCAGATGTTGCGGGGACGAAAGCTTGAAGGTCTGAAATTCAAGCGTCAGGAGCCGATGGGGCCCTATGTTGTCGATTTCGTCTGCCACGAGAAGAAACTGATCATTGAAGCCGACGGCGGGCAGCATAGCCAGAACGTGTCGGATCTTGAACGCGACAGCTATTTCGAGGCGAAAGGGTACCGGATCCTGAGGTTCTGGAATGACGAGATTGAACGCAACAGCGACGCAGCCGCACTGCATATCATCAAGGTGGCGACCGATGCGTGAGCGCGGATTGCCCCCTCTCTTGCAAAATCTAACACTTGGCTTCGCCAAGATGTTGATTTTGCTTTCTCCCCCTCCGAGGGGGAGATTGGGGGCGAACGCCCCAGTACCAGAGACTGAATTCGAGACTGCCACAAGCGGCCATGATACGAGGCTTATATGACCATCACCAAAATCCTCATCGCCAACCGGGGCGAGATTGCCTGCCGGATCATCCGCACGGCGGAAACCGCGGGCCTTTCTGGAAACAGTCAATCCACTGTGCTACATTGTAGCCCAAAGGAGATGTATGATGGCTGAGAATGCTGTGGTCCGGGCGCGGATCAATGAGAAGATCAAGGAAGAGGCTTCGGTGGTGCTTGAGGCGATGGGGCTGACAGTGTCGGATGCGTTCCGGATGCTGCTTGTGCGCGTGGCACACGACAAGGCGCTGCCGTTTGAGCCGCTGGTCCCCAATGCCGAGACGATTGCGGCAATCGAAGCGGCGCGGCGCGGCGAGTTTGACACGGAATTTGCCAGCGTTGATGAGCTGATGGACGACCTCGGTGCGGCGGATTAGGGCGCTTTCGCAATTCAAGAAGGATTTTCGCCGGGAGCGCTCTGGGCGTCATGGACCGAAACTCGAGGCCGAATTGAAGCAAGTGCTCGACCAGCTGGTGAGGGATGAGCCTTTGCCGCGGCACCGGTTCGATCATCCGCTGAAAGGCAAGTGGAGTGACTGCCGCGACTGTCACATCCGGCCCGATCTGGTGCTGATCTACCGGAAGCCGGATGAAGAGACTTTGGAATTGCTGCGGCTCGGGTCGCACAGTGAATTGGGCTGGTAAGGGAAGAGATCATGATCACCAAAATCCTCATCGCCAACCGGGGCGAGATTGCCTGCCGGATCATCCGCACGGCGCGGAAAATGGGCATTGCCACGGTGGCAGTCTATTCCGAGGCCGATGCAGACGCGCTGCATGTCGAGATGGCCGACGAGGCGGTGCTGATCGGGCCGGCGCCGGCGTCCGAGAGCTATCTCAAGATTGATGCGATCCTGGATGCGGCCAGGCGCACCGGCGCCGACGCGATCCATCCCGGTTACGGGTTTCTGTCGGAGAATCCGGGGTTTGTGGAAAAGGTCGAAAAGGCCGGGCTGATCTTCATCGGGCCTTCGGCATCCGCGATCCGGGCCATGGGGCTGAAGGATGCGGCCAAGGCGCTGATGGAAAAGGCCAATGTTCCGGTGGTGCCGGGCTATCATGGCGAGGCGCAGGAGCTGGTGGTGCTGGCGGGCAAGGCCAATGAAATCGGCTTTCCGGTGCTGATCAAGGCGCGCGCCGGCGGCGGCGGCAAGGGCATGCGCAAGGTCGACAACCAGGCGGATTTTCCCGCCGCCCTGTCTTCGGCGCGGCGCGAGGCGAAGGCCTCGTTCGGTGATGACCGGGTGCTGGTGGAGAAATATGTCGCGACGCCGCGGCACATCGAAATCCAGGTGTTCGGCGACAACCACGGCAATGTGGTGCATCTTTTCGAGCGCGACTGCTCGGCGCAGCGGCGGCATCAGAAGGTGATCGAGGAAGCGCCTGCGCCCGACATGCCCGAGGACATGCGCACGGCGATGGGGGCTGCGGCCGTGCAGGCGGCCAGGGCGATCCAATATTCCGGCGCGGGTACTGTCGAATTCATCGTTGACGCCAGTGACGGGCTGAAGCCCGACCGGTTCTGGTTCATGGAAATGAACACACGGCTGCAGGTTGAACATCCTGTGACCGAGCTGATCACCGGGCTCGATCTGGTCGAATGGCAATTGCGCGTGGCTGCGGGCGAACGTCTGCCGCTCAGCCAGGGTGAGCTTTCGATCAACGGTCACGCGGTGGAAGCCCGGATTTATGCCGAGGATGCCGAGAAGGGATTCTTGCCGGCGGTCGGACGGCTTGCGCATCTGGCGTTTCCCGGCGGCGACATCAGGGTTGATGCGGGCGTGCGCGCCGGCGACGAGATCACCCCGTTTTATGATCCGATGATCGCCAAGGTGATTGCCCACGGCAAGACCCGGGCGGAGGCGCTGGGCAAGCTTGCAGGCGCCCTGGGCCGTACCGAGATCGCCGGAACCGTGACCAACACGGCGTTCCTGACCAGGCTTTGCCGGGACGCGGATTTCGCCTCCGGGCGGCTGGATACCGGACTGATCGACCGCAATATCGCAAGCCTGACCGAGCGCGCGCCTGCGCCCGAGGCGCTGGTGGCGCTGGCCGCGCTTGCCGCCTCGGGCATGGTGGCGTCCCGCACCGGCGAAGCCAAGTCGGTGCAAAGCATCGGTCCGTTCGAGATTTGGGGTGCGCCGAAACGCTCGGTGAAGCTTGGTGTCAATGACACCGAACGGGCGTTCGCGATAGAACGGGACGCTTCGGACAGTTGGGTCATTGCCGGTGACGGCATGCCATCGGGCGGCATCCGGCTCGATGCAGTTCAGTGGACCGGCAATGACTGGGCGTTCAGCGCCGGTGGTGTGACGCAGCGCTGCCGGCTGGTCCAGAGCGGCATCGAGGTTGTGGTGTTTCATGAGGGGCTGACCTACCGGTTCGGCAAGCAGCAACACATGCGCACAGATGATCTCGCGGCAGGCGGTGACCAGGTGGTTTCGGCAATGCCGGGCATCATCAAGCAGGTTCTTGTGGCCCAGGGCCAAAAGGTAACAGTGGGCGAGCCGATGGTGATCATGGAAGCCATGAAAATGGAAATGACCCTGCCGGCACCGCGCGATGGCGTGGTTGCGGAAGTGCTGGTTGCTGACGGGGTGCAGGTGACCGACGGCGTGGCTCTGGTCACGCTTCAAGCGCAAGCGGACGCTGCTTGATTGCCCCTGTGATGGCCGGTTTGGCCGGGTGGCCGGGTGGCAATTGTGCGGGCAGCGGTTGACGTTGGCCGTGCAATCGCCAAATTCAGTCTATCTCTAGCTGTCAGGACAGGATCTTTTATGACCGAAACACCCGAAACCGTTCTGGATTTCTGGTTCAGTGAGCTGACCCCGAAGGACTGGTTCGTCAAAAGCGACGACCTCGACCGCCGTATCACCGAGCGGTTTTCCGGCCTGCACCTGGCACTGTCGCGCGAGATCGGCGAAGCGTGGCGCGCCACGCCCGAAGCGCGCCTTGCACTGGTGATCGTGTTGGATCAGTTTCCGCGCAACATCTACCGCGGCACGCCACTGGCATTTGCCACGGACGGTCTGGCGCTGAAGGAGGCCAAGGCAGCGCTGGCGGTCGGGGCTGACAAGGCGATTGGCGAAGACCGGCGGTTCTTTTTCTATATGCCGTTCGAGCATGCCGAGGATATTGGCGAGCAGGACCGCAGTGTTGCGCTGTTCGAAGCACTGGGCAATGCGAACTATCTCGACTACGCCAATCAGCACCACGACATCATCGAGCGTTACGGGCGGTTTCCGCACCGCAACCCGATTCTCGGACGGAGTTCGACGCCTGAAGAGAAAGCCTATCTGGCCGAACCCGGCGCGGGATTCTAAATCTGTCCAGCGACGCAAAAAGGCCTTGCTGCCATCGCAGAGGATGTTGGTGCGGTGGATGGCATTTGAGATGCACCGCCAGCCTGCTATGAAGGGTGCCGCAATCTCGAACCGGACAGGGAATTCATGCGTTTTGATTGGTTGATAGCGGCCATGGCCGCGGGGCTCATGCTGGCTGTCCCGGTCAGCTCAAGCAGTGCGCAAACAGGTGCGCCGGCTGAAGCGTCGCGGCCCGAAAGCCCGGCGGCGACACCTTCTGACGCTCAACCCAGCCCGGCAGCATCTGCTGATGCCCCGGCTGCTCCCGCAGCCGCGGCGCAACCGGTCGCTTCACCGGCGATCGCAGCGGCTGAAGAAAGCCTTTCAAAAGCCGAAACCGACATTGCGCAACTGGCCGCAAAGGTCGACAAATTTTCCGACAATGACACGTCTCTGGTCGACCTGAAGCTGGAGGTCGAGGCGCTGGCACGCAGCATGCTCGACATCGGCGTCTCGTTGCGGCCCAGGCTGACCGAAATCAAGGCGCGGATTGACCAGCTGGGCGCACCCCCGGCTGAAGGGGAGCCGGTGGAGCCCGATGCGGTCATCGCGGAACGGATGCGTCTTGCCGCGGAGCGGGCGCAGATCAACGCCCTTACCGGCAGGGCCGAGGCGGTATCGGTGAGGGCCAGCCAACTGGCTGATCAGATCACCGAGGCGCGGCGCGAGCTTTTTACCAACACCTTGTTCAAACGGACCGAGATCGGGCCGGCGATGCTCTCGCAGGCGCTGGCGGCAATGAAAGATGAGGGGGCTGATATCGTCCGGACCTACGGGTCATGGGCGAAATTTGTCTGGGCCTTCAAGTGGGAGGCACTGCTCGGGTGGGTTTTCTTTTCGCTGCTTGCGGCGCTTGTGTTCGTGCCCGGCGCCTACCGTTTGTTCGGTGGGCTTATTGATCGGGATCCCGAGGATAAAGATCCGCCCTATACGAGCCGGCTGTCAGTGGCGTTCTGGTCGACGGTGATCCCAACTGCCGCGATGACCGCTCTTGGCGGAACGGTCTATGTGCTGGCGCAGAGTTTTTCCGTTCTGCGTGCGGATGTCACACCGGTTGTGGTCAGCGTGCTGATGACAGCCGTGGCGATCTTTTTCGTCGGACGATTGGCCCGCGCAATACTTGCGCCGAAAATGGCCGCCTGGCGCCTGGTTAACCTGTCCAATGGCGGCGCCCGTGTGCTTTATTTTCTGGTGGTGGCGATGGTCATCGTCAACGGGCTCGATTTTGTCGGAGACCAGGTGAGCCAGTCGCTGGGCTCTCCGGTGGTGCTGACCGTGTTCAAGGGCATCATTGCGGTCTTTCTGATTGCGCTGATCCTGATCGGCATGGCGATGGGCAAGCCGACGGTTGCCGCGTCAGGCGACCCAGCCGACCCGGGGCGGCCGTGGCCGCGGTTCATTTCGATCACGCTTCTGGCCGCAGGTGTCGGGCTTATGGCCACCGCAGCGCTGGGCTATGTCGGTTTTGCCCGCTTTGCCGCAACACAGATCGTGGTGACCGGCGCGGTTCTGACAACCATGTATATCGGCTACCTCTCCGGCAAAGCCATTTCCGAGCCGGGCGCCTTTGCCCAGACCGCCATCGGACGGCGAATGGAAAGCCGGTTCGAGCTCGGGAATGTCGCCCTTGACCAGACAGGTCTGGGTGCCGGGCTGCTGATCAGCCTGGCTGTCCTGGTGTTTGGTGTGCCGATGATCCTGCTTTTGTGGGGCTTTCAGGTTCAGGACATCGAGATCTGGTTTTACCGGTTCCTGACGGAAATCCGCATTGGCGGTATCACCATTTCGATCGTCGGAATCTTCTTTGGTGTCCTTCTGTTCCTGTTCGGGCTTCTGGTCACCCGCTGGTTCCAGCGCTGGCTGGATGGCAGCGTGATGTCGCGCGGGCGGATGGATGCGGGTGTCCGAAATTCGATCAGGACCGGGGTTGGTTATCTTGGAGTGGCAATTGCCGGCCTGATCGGCATATCCGCCGCAGGCATCGATCTTTCAAGCCTGGCTCTGGTCGCCGGTGCGCTGTCGCTGGGGATTGGATTTGGCCTTCAGAACATTGTCAGCAACTTCGTCTCGGGCCTGATCCTGCTGGCCGAGCGGCCGTTCAAGGTGGGGGACTGGGTGGTCACCGGCTCAACCGAAGGCTTCGTGAAGAAGATTTCGGTTCGCGCCACGGAAATTGAAACCTTCACGCGCCAGTCGATCATCGTTCCGAACTCGGAACTGATCAATGCACCGGTCGGCAACTGGACGCACCGCAACTCGCTTGGCCGTGTCGATGTTCCCGTAGGGGTGAGCTATGATGCCGATCCGCGCAAGGTGATTGATATCTTGCTCGAAATTGCCCGGAATCACGAGATGGTGCTCAACTATCCCGAACCGGCGGTGCATTTCGTTGGCTTCGGGGACTCTTCCCTGGATTTCGAGGTCAAGGCACATATCGCCGATGTGCTCAGCGGTATCGTTGTACGGACTGATTTGCGCTTGCAGATTTTCGAGCGCCTGAAGGCAGAAGGCATTGAAATTCCGTTCCCGCAGCGAGATCTCAATATCAAACTCGGCGACCAGTCCGAGGCTGTGACGGCGCTTGCGGAAAAACTGACCGGTGGCGAGAGCCTCTCAGTCAGGGATTCCGAGGAGGCCGCTGTGACTGTTACCAAGCCGGCTACCCGCAAGAGCGTCAGGCGGGCTGCGAAATCCAGGACGGCGCAAGACTCAATGGATGACGGGTCCGACGGGGGGGACCGCTGACAATTTTCGTTCAGGCTGCATTCATTGTCGCAATGCGATAAAGCATTCACAACCGGGCTGAAGCAGGCTCGACAGCGTTCCAACAGGGAGCAGCGGATACCCCCGCTGGATACTGATGAAAACTATCATTTTTGGTTTGGTCTTGAGTGTGGCGACGATTGGCAGTGCAACAGCTGCAAGCATCACCAACAAGGATGCCCAATCCCAGGTGCTGATTGTCACCGAAGCCGGCGACAAGATCGAAATGGTTGTCGAAGCCGGCGCGACGGTCAATTTCTGCCCGACTGGCTGTTTTGTCACCATGCCGTCCGGTGACCGCGAAACGCTTGCCGGCAGCGAGACACTCGATATTGTCAATGGCGCTGCAGTGATCAAGTAATCAGCTGCTCGAGAGGTGAAACAGGCCGCGGCTCCATCGGGAGCTGCGGCTTTGTCTTGTGGGGGCCGGGAGCTGATGGACCGCAGAAACCGGTGCCAGAATTTGTTGGCCTGCATGCCACTGGTCGTGCAGCAAAGCGATAATGTCGTAGACAGGCTCTGGTTTTGTCACGGCAGATCCTAAATTCTGCTTCAGTCGCAATCAGGGTCGAATAAAATGGCAGAGTTCCCGAAGCAGGCAAAGGTCGTCATCATCGGTGTGGGAGGCATTGTCGGCGCCTCCATTGCGCATCATCTGATCGAGCGCGGATGGGACGACATTGTCGGGATCGACAAGTCCGGCGTGCCGACCGACATCGGTTCGACGGCGCACGCCTCGGATTTCTGCTACACCACATCCCACGATTATCTGTCGGTCTGGACGACCCAGTATTCCATCGATTTCTTCGAGAAGATGGGGCATTACGCCCGCATCGGCGGTCTGGAAATCGTCCGCGCCGGTGATGATGCCTGGATGGAGGAGGTCAAGCGCAAGATTTCCTCCGGCAAGGCCTTCGGTACGCGGGTCAGCTTTATCGGACCGGAAGAAGTCAAGGAAAAATTTCCGCTGGTCGACGAAGAGATGGTGGCCGGAGCCCTGTGGGATCCGGACGCCGGCCTTGTTATTCCGCGCTCGCAGACAGTTGCCGGCAAGCTGGTTGATGCCGCCGAAAAAACCGGCAAACTCAGCATCTTCGCCAACACGCCGGCTCAGTCGCTGATCGTCGAGGGTGGCCGGATCAAGGGTGTCGTTACCCATCGCGGCACAATCATGGCTGATCATGTGGTTGTCTGCGCCGGCATCTGGGGACGGCAGATTGCCGAGATGGTTGGCGAAGACCTGCCGGTCATGCCGGTCGATCACCCGCTGACCTTTTTCGGCCCCTACAAGGAGTTTGAAGGCACCGGCAAGGATATCGGCTGGCCGCTGATGCGCGACCAGGGCAACTCCGCCTATATGCGCGACACCGGTGATCCTACCACCGCCGAGGGGGGGCAGATCGAATGGGGCTACTACGAGACCGACAATCCGCGTCTTTGCCATCCGCGCGACATTCTGGAGAAGAACGAAGCGCGGCTTTCGCCCTCGCAGCGCGATCTGGATATGGAGCAGATCATCGAGCCGCTGGAACGCGCCATGGAACTGACGCCGATCCTGGGCGAGCTTGGCTACAATGAAAGCCATTCGTTCAACGGCCTGCTGCAGGTGTCCGCCGCTGGCGGGCCTTCCTGTGGCGAAAGCCAGAAGGTGCGTGGCCTGTGGTACTGCGTTGCCATCTGGGTCAAGGACGGTCCCGGTTATGGCAAGCTGATTGCCGACTGGATGACCGATGGCCGTACCGAAATCGACCACAACTCGATCGATTATGCGCGGTTCTATCCGCACCAGATGACCGAGCAGTTCATCGCCGACCGCTGCTATGAAGCAGCGCAGAAGATCTATTTCCCGGCCATCCATCCGCGCGAGCCCTATGCCTCGAGCCGCGGCGTCAAGCGATCGCCTTTCCATGAGCGCGAGAAGGAACTTGGCGGATACTTCATGGAACTGGGCGGCTGGGAGAGGGCGCATGGCTATGCGTCCAACGAACATCTGCTTGAAAAATTCGGCGATCGGGTTCCGGTTCGCGCGAACGAGTGGGACAGCCGCCATTTCTGGCGCGTGTCGAATGCCGAGCATCTGCAGCTGAGCGAAGACTGCGGCATCATCAACCTGTCGCATTTCCACATCGTCGACATCGAAGGACCGGACCACGTCGAGCTGATGGAGTGGCTGTGTGCGGCCAAGATCGGCGGCGACGCCAATATCGGCAAGGGCATCTACACCCACTTTCTCGATGACGAGGGCATGGTGCGCGCCGACTTCACGGTCATACGAATGGCCGACCGCTGCCGCTTGATCAACGGAGCCGATGCCGGTCCGCGCGACTTCCACTACATGCGCCGCATGGCCGAGGACAAGGGCTACGACGTCACCATCACCGACGTCACCGAGGCCTACACCACCATCGGCATATGGGGTCCGAATGCCCGCGAAACGCTGAAAAAGGTGGTGGCCGATCCGGCAGGCCTGGACATTGAAAACTTTGCCTTTGCCGCGATCAAGCCGATCGAGATTGCCGGCAAGACGGTGTCGGCTTTCCGGCTTTCCTATGTCGGCGAGCAGGGCTGGGAATTGCACATGAAGTTCGAGGACGGCCTTGCCGTCTGGGATGCGCTTCGCTCCACCGGTGTCACGCCGGTGGGTGTGGAGACCTATGCCAATTCGCGGCGCATGGAAAAGAGCCTGCGGCTGCAGAATGCTGATCTTCTGACCCAGTACAACCTGATCGAAAGCGATCTGGCGCGTCCGAAGGTCAAGGAGGCCGATTTCCGCGGCAAGGCCAAGCATCTTGAATACAAGGCGCGCGACCATCAGCCCGCCATGCTGTGCACCCTGGTGATGACTGACAATATCGACGCCAAGGGTGTGGCCCGCTATCCGGTCGGAATTTTGCCGGTGATGGATCCCGAAACCGGTGACACGCTGGTTGATGAGCTGGGGCGCCGCTCCTACACGACGTCGCTCGCCTATGGTCCGACCATCGGCAAGAACATCGCGCTGGCCTATCTGCCGTGGGCGTATTGCCAGGTTGGGCGCAAGCTGAGCATCGAGTATTTCAGCGAAGCCTATCCTGTTGAAGTGGCTGCCGTCGGCTACACACCGCTTTACGATCCGGAGAATCTCAAGCCGCGCAGCTGATCACTGTCTTCCGAGACACGGTCAGCTTAAAATCCAGTTCGGTCCTGCATGCGGCCATGCTAATGTGGGGCATGACGGGATGGATGAAGGCCGTACTGACCGCTGCGGGAATGCTCGCTGCCATGCCCGCAGGGCATGCGCAGGAGCCGGTGGATGTTGTGCTGGTGCTGGCAGCCGATGTGTCGCGTTCGATGTCGCCGGGCGAACTGGCCATCCAGCGGGACGGCTACGCTGCCGCGCTCAATCATCCTGATGTGCTCCGCGCCATTGGCCAGGGCGCTTATGGCCGTATCGCGGTGACCATGTTCGAGTGGGCTGGCAACAGCGCGATCCGCCCGGTGTTTGACTGGACGCTGGTGGAAACGGCGGCGGATGCGGACAAGCTTTCGGCAGCGGTCCAGAGTTCCGGTCCGATAGGGCAGCGCCGGACATCGATCTCGGGTGCCATACGGCATGCGCTCACGCTAATCGATGACGCGCCGTTCGATGGTTTCCGGAAAGTGATCGATATCTCCGGCGATGGTCCCAACAACCAGGGGCAACCGGTTGTCGAGGCGCGTGAGCTGGCGCTCGCCAGACGCATCGTTATCAACGGACTTCCCCTGATGACCGGCGATGGCTTTGATGGTGGTTTCAACATACCGGATCTTGATGCCTATTACGGCAACTGCGTGATTGGCGGACCGGGGAGTTTCCTGGTGCCGGTCACGAGCTGGGATCAATTCCCCGAAGCGATACGGCGCAAGCTCATCCTCGAGATCGGTGGATTGCCGCCCATGGAGCCGACGGTGGTTCCGGCGCAGGCGAGGCCGGCGCAGGGCTTGCGGACATCCCCGGGGTCTTACGATTGCCTGATCGGCGAGAAGATCTGGGAGCAACGGCAATGGATGTTTCAAGATCCGTAGTTGCCTGACAGATCAGCCTTCGGCTGGTCTTGCGAACAGAAGGAATGAAGCCCTTGCTGCACGCCGAAATCGGTTGATACTGGGCGCTTGGTCATGACCACAGACTCTTTGGTGGTGTCTGCTGTGCGATTTGAGCGAATATGTGCCGCTTATCAGGCCGAAAACACCAAGACTTCCAGAATTATAGGTTTAAGTGTTAACTGAAATTCAATCCGGACATGATTAGCCTCCTTATGCAAAGGGGTGCATGTATGTTTATTGGGCTGTCAGGGATGCAATATTCCGGTGGATCACTTGGTGAACACCGAATCGTCGTGGCGGAAGATTCCAATGTCTTCACGTCCATGATTGGTCAGAAGTTGAAAGAAAGCTTCGATATCGACATTGAGATCTGCCGTACATTCGAAGAGCTGCAACTGGCTTTCGATTACGGTGAGCGTCCAATCAAGCTGGCCATTTCGAACATCAACCTGCCGGGCGCGGAAAACGGCGAGGCGCTGGGTTATCTGGCGGGTCTGTCGATTCCGATCATTGTCTTTACCGGTTCATTTCATGAGAAGACGCGCGAAGGCATTCTTGCCCGCGATATCGTCGACTACGTCATCAAGGACAGTGTTCTGGCGATCGACATGCTGGAGGAATCGGTCTGCCGGTTCCTGACCAACCACCGCCACCACGTCCTCATCGTTGATGACAGTCCTACGGCGCGTGCGCTTTTGCGCAGCCGTCTGGAACGCTTCAATTTCAATGTCAGCGCTGCCGAAAGTGGCGCCGAGGCTTTGGCCATCCTGAAAAAGACGCCGGATATCGGCCTTGTCATCACCGACTACAATATGCCCGATATGGATGGCTTCGAGCTCACCCGGCGCTTGCGTTCGGTTCGCGGCAGCCACGAGTTGCGGATCATCGGTGTTTCCTCGTCTGCCAACCGTCTTCTGTCGGCCCGCTTTCTGAAGGCCGGCGGCAATGACTTCATGCTGCGTCCTTATGTGGACGAAGAATTTTACTGCCGCGTGAACCAGAACCTCGACACTCTTGATCAGATCAAGTCGGCGCGCCGGTCGATAGGCAATGTTGCCAAGGCGAATGTCGCATAATGCGCAGTCACGGCTTATCTTGCCGCCGAGCGGCAGGGTCTGCACATCAAGGGAGTAGCTGATATGCCTGGAGCTTCAACTGATACGGAGATGAAGTCTGCCTTGTCACCGGCTGGCGAGCGGCTTCGCGTGCTGCTGGTCGAAGATTCACGGATGTTCACCTCCGCACTGAAGTTCAGGTTCGAGACAGACCTCGGGGTTGATGTCGTCACCTGCAGCTCGCTGGCGGAAATGAGGCAGGCCGCGAGTGGTTCCGGGCATGGTTTCTTCGTTGCCGTCACCGATCTCAATCTGCCGGATTCACCGCATTGCGAGGCGCTTGACTATGCCCTTGAAATCGACTTGCCGACGATCGTTTTCACCGGAAAATTCGATTTCAACACACGCGCAAGCATCCTCAAGAAAAACGTCCTGGACTATGTGATCAAGGATACCGACAGGGCGTTCGATGAAATTGTCTCGGCGGTCAAACGGATCATCACCAATCGCGATTTCCGGATTCTGGTGGTGGATGACACAAAGACCCAACGCAGCATTCTTTCCGCCATGCTTCTGGCGCAGAAATTTGAAGTGGTTGAAGCCGCCTCCGGGCAACAGGCATTGCAGGCCATTGCCGCTGATCCCGAAATCAGGCTTGTGCTGACCGATTATCACATGGGTGACATGGATGGCTATCAGCTGACCCGCAAGTTGCGCCGTGACCACTCCGATGACACGCTGCGCATCATCGGCATTTCAAATTCCGCCGATCCGCAGCTCTCCGCCAGTTTCCTGAAGGCAGGGGCCAGCGACTTTCTGTACCGCCCCTTCGTTCAGGAAGAATTCCAATGCCGGATAGCCCAGAACATTGGAATTCTGATGAAGATGGAAGCGCTTAAAAAGGCCGCGATTCCGTTGCCAACCACGGTTGCAGTCCCGGCTTGATTTAAGAGACTGCCATCGACGGGCTTGCCTCTGCAGGTCAGGCGGCCGTGAGGTATTGCTTGCGCTCGGCGCGTTCCTGCTGGGGTGACCGGTTGTAGAGCTCGCGGTAGCACTTGGAGAAATGCGAGGCAGACACGAAGCCGCAAGCGACGGCGACTTCGACAACCGGCATGGGCGACTGGATCAGCAGATGCCTTGCCCGGTCAAGGCGGATTTCCAGATAATAGCGGGCCGGCGAACGGCCCATTTCCTGGCGGAACAGGCGCTCGATCTGGCGGCGCGACAGACCCGCATCATCGGCAATCTCAATCAGTGACAATGGTTCGGACAGATTGGCTTCCATCAATTCGATGATCGACAGCACCTTGGCGTTCTGCACACCGAGGCGCGCGCGCAGCGGCAGCCGCTGGCGGTCATGGGCATTGCGGACGCGGTCGGTCAGCGCCATTTCGCAGATCCGGTTGACCAGCGTATCGTCGTGATCTTCGCCGATCAGGCTGAGCATCATGTCGAGCGCTGCGGTGCCGCCTGCACAGGTGTGGATGGAGCCGTCGATCTCGTAGAGATCGGCATAGACATTTGCCTTGGGGAAGGCTTCGGCAAAGCCGGGCAGGTTTTCCCAATGAATGGCGCAACGGCGTCCCGACAATAGCCCGGCCTGTGCAAGGATATGGGCGCCGGTGCACAATCCGCCGACGGCAACGCCGCGATTGTGCTCCTCGCGCAGCCAGGCCAGGACCGACTTGTTCTGGAACCGTTCGACATTGGCGCCCGAGCAGACGAAGACCATGGTCGGCCGGTTTTCGCCCGAGAGGCTGCGGCGTTCATCGGCCAGCGATGTGTTGACGGCAACAACAACCTGGTTGGACGCAGGCACCGGTTCGCCATCATGTGACGTCAGCCGCCATTTGTAGCATTCATAGCCCAGCATCCGATTGGCCAGACGCAATGGCTCGATCGCCATCGAGAAGGCGATCATGGAAAAATCCGGAACCATGAAAAAGACGATCGACCGCATCTGCTTGTTCTGTGAGGGCATACCCAAATCCGTTCGCACACCCCGAGGGGCCCATGTCGCGATCAGGCCACAAAACTTGCACTTTGTCACTGGCATAAGGCCAATATTTTTTGGTTAGCGACAGGGGTTCAGGGTTATAAATGCATTGGGCAGGCATGCAGGTCCTGTTGGTTCACAGCCCGCGAAGGAAGGTCTTTTGGAGCGGGCCAACCAATGTCCTTTTGCAGTTCGACCGGAAGGTCGAGCATGGCGCGTTCCATGCGTGCGCGCTGATGCTTGGCGCGCCACTGACGGGCATAGCGAACGATATGGGAATAGCTGAACATTGTCGTGTCTCCTGTCTCGTGTGGTGACCAGTCCTGCTGGATTGACAACAGCATCGCTCCGATGCATTGTTTAATCAAACGAAATGAATTCACCCCTATGATCAATGGAATTGAATGATATGAACGCTCCACTCAATCATCCATTGCTGATGCTGGATCCTGATGTCCTCCGCAGCTTTGTGGCCATCGCCGAAACCGGCAGCTTTACCGCTGCGGCTGCGCGGATCTACCGGACGCCGTCTGCCGTTTCGATGCAGATCAAGCGGCTTGAGGAGCAATTGGGAGTAGCGGTGTTTTTGCGCGATGCGCGCAATGTCTCACTCACGCATGACGGGGAGGTGTTGCTCGGCTATGCGCGGCGGCTGATTGCGCTGAACCGGGAAGCCATCTCGCGATTTGTCACCTCTGATGTGTCCGGGGTGGTGAGGATCGGATCTCCGTCCGACTATGGCGAGGCGGTGCTGCCGGGCGTGCTCAAGATGTTTGCCAAATCCCACCCTTCAGTGGTTGTCGATGTGGTGATCGACCAGTCGTCCAGCCTGCTCAAGCGGTTTGCGTCGGGACATGTCGATATTGCTCTGGTCAGCTGCATGAGAAACCACACGCCGGGACCGGGTGAGGTGATGATGGTTGATGATATCGTCTGGGCCGGCGCAAAGGGCGGACAGGCGTGTCTGATGGATCCGTTGCCAGTGTCGATGTGGGACGAAGGCTGCGTGTGGCGCGAAAGCGCGCTGTCAGCATTGGAGCGCGTTGGAAGATCCTACCGGGTGGCGTTCATGACGTCACATATGGCCGGTCAGCGGGCTGCGATCCTTGCGGATCTGGCGATTGCCCCGATGGGCCGGAGTTTCGTCGGGCCGGATGTCCAGATCCTCGAAGAGGAATGCGGGTTGCCAGCGCCGGGACAGTATCAGTTGCTGCTCAAGGTTGCTGCAGATCCGTCGCCACAGGTCTGCGCGCTCAGCGATCATTTCCGCGCCTGTTTCGAACGCTTCGGGCAGACCGGGGAATTCGATGTCTAGGATCTGCCTTTGCGGTAGCGCGAGTGCATGAATGCCAAATGAATGCGGTGTTCAGGGCAAGGCTAGGAACGTGCGGGTAACTTGCCAATACCAGCGCATTCAACGCGCTCAAAGGGGAGATATGATTATGAAAGCATCCATGCAGATCATCCTGGCGCTTGCAGCAGCCTCCATCGCGGCCACTGCGGTACCGGCACAGTCTTCGGCGTTTACTGCAGGTACGATCACGGCAATTGCACCTGACGACGCGCTCAACATCCGCAAATGGCCGTCGGCGCAGTCCCAGGTCATTGACGCCTATGGGCTCAATGAAACCATCAGCATGACCGGACGCTGCAAGAATATCGTCACCAATGTTTCGTTCCGGATCGATGGCTATGGCAGCACCGGCTGGAAATACGCCCAGATGAAAAAGGCTCATGTCTGGTGCCAGGTCATGACCAATGACGCCGAGCTTGGCTGGGCGCGCGGCAAGTATATCTGGCCGGAATGAGCCTGAGCTGAATCAGGCTTGCACGGCAGGCGCAGATTCCGCATTGGCCCGGCTGCGGGCCATTGCCAGATGGACGAGAATTGCTGCGGCATAGCAGGCGATCAGCAAGGCGGGCAATCCGAGCGCCGGGTCCATGGAGGTAATTGCCAGCATTACCGGTGTTCCCAGGGCATTGCCGATATTTCCGGTCTGGGCAATGCCGCCATTGGACAGCGCACGGCCGGCCACCGAGGCATTCAGCTGCGGCACCGCCGCAAAGCTCGCGCCCTGGACCAGTCCCAATGCGGCGAACAGGGCAATGAACAGCCCGGTCCCGGGCCCGGTCAGCAGAAAGACAGCTACAAGGCCGATGGCCAGGGCAAAGCCGGCGATGACGACTGACACGGCCTTGAGATGCGACAGCATGACATTGCCAATGGTCATCGAGGAGGCGATGCTTGCCAATGGCAGGGCCGCGGCGACAAAAGCGCGTTGCGCAGGATCCACCATGGTCGGCAGAATGGTGAGCATCGAGACGAAGGTCAGTGTGTAGAACAGCCAGCCCAGAGCAGGTGCTGCGATAAAGGGCGATGTGTAGGCTGTCATGTGACGACGCATGATGTCGCGCGGCGAAGGCCAGGGCGGTGCGCCGCGGCGATCCTCCACAGGCAAGACGAAAGTCAGGAGAACCGCGAAAAACGCCATATAGGCAGCATGGATGGCGGGCAATCCGGCCAGGCCTGCAATTTCCAGGATATATGGCGCAGACAATGCGATGACCGCAAAGGCGACACCGAAATAGGATCCCCAGAGAGTGAGCGCCTTGGCCTGGTGACGCTGTACGGTCAGCTGGGCGATCAGGGTTGGCGCCGTGACGACAATGGCCAGATGCGACGCGCCCTCAAGCAGCCGGCCGGCCAGCATCCACTCGAACCCGGGCAGGGTGACCTGCCATGCGGAAACGGCCGCTCCGAGATAAAGACCTGACAGCAGCAGGCGGCGGACACCAATCTGGATGGCCATGATACCGGCAACAAGACCGAGCAGCATGCCCATCACGGAAATCAGCGAGACAAGATAACCGGATACTGCGCCGGTCTCGCCATAATGGGCCTGCAGCTCGGGGAAGATCACCACGATCTTGGCAAATTGCGCCGCAGCCCCGAGGCCGGCGCCCCAAAGGGCTAAAACCAGAAACAGCGGTGATCGGACAAAGGAGGGCACGCCAAACCCCGTAGACCCAACTTCGATTCGGGTAAAGGGCGGGTGTCGGGCGGGCATGCTATCGTGTCGCTGTGACCGCAGTGCGCCCGGCGCGAATGTTACGAAATGTCAGATCCGCAACAGGCGTCGCCCTGCTGGATCGGCGGGCAGGCCACGGTTCCGTACGAGCAAAAGACGCAACAATCGCCAGGTTTCGGCTTGAGCAATTCACCGCATCCCTTGCAGTCGTAAAACCATTGGCAGGCGTCGGTCGGCATTGTTTCCAGTTCCTTGTGCCCGCACAGCGGACAGGTGATCTGCGATTGAAGGATGGTCGTCATGTCGCCTGCCGCCTCCATAGCGCGTAGTTGGTGAGGAGGATGAATGCGGCCAAGGCAGGAAGCAGCACCAGATCGAGATAGCCCAGAGCGGCGGACAGCCCGGCTGCGCCAAGCAGAATCACCAGTATGGGAGTGAAGCAGCAGAGGGCGGATATCGCCGTGCCGGTTATCCCGATGCGAAGCAGCTGCTGATTGGTCATGCCGATCCTCCTGATGGCAGGGTAGGGCACCGGCTGCGGCAATGCATCTCACAACTTCGGGAGCACGGCGGCCGAGGGTCCGTTCCTTGTCAAAAGGCAGCCGGATTGCCTTGCTGGACGGGTCACTTCGGATGCTGGATCTCGGGCCAGTCCGCCGTCACCGCTGCCTGGACGGGACGCTCAAGATAGGTGGACAGCGCGATGAAGCTCTTGGTGGCGCGAACGCCCGGCAGTGCATAGATCTGGGCGAGGAGGTGTTCGAGGGCGTGTGGACTGGCCGTCCTGACTTTCAGAATCACCGATGTGTCGCCGGCCACCGAGTGCATTTCCTCGACTTCGGGAAAGTCCTTGAGCCGGAGCATGCGCTGGCTTTTGCCCCAACCATCCGCATCGACGTGGACAAAGGCCAGCAGCGGCTTGCCGATCAGGGATCCGTCGATCGCCGCCGCCATTCCCTTCAACACGCCTGATGCCTTCAGACGCTTGACCCGCTCATGTACCGCCGGTGCGGAAAGGCCGGCCGTCTTGCCGATTTCGGCATAGGTCAGGCGGGCATCTTCGATGAGTGCGCCTAATATTCTTCGGTCGAAAGCGTCCACCGTGCGCGCGGGCACGGCGTTCGACGGAAGATCCTCTGTTTCGGCATTCATTTTGTGAAAATCCGTTTTCAGTTGAAATCATTCATGCATGATAGCCATATTTGAAAGGATATTCATCATGAAGATGACCAATGTAAACCCCTTGCAGGGGATCTATCCGGCCAGCGGCGATTATGTTCATGCCCTGCAGGCAGACGATGTCGAGCGCCTTCTCTTCGTCAGCGGCACGATGGGACTGGATGTTGATGGGAAGCCAGGCGAGACGCTGGAAGCGCAATTGACGCTGATATGGTCAAACATCCGCCGCATCCTGGCCGAGGCGTCGATGGATTTGAGCCATATTGCCAGGGTGACAAGCTATCTCACCGATCGCGCACAGGTGCTGGCCAACCAGAATGCGCGGGTCGCGGCGCTCGGAGACCGGCGCGTGCCGACCACGGCCATCGTCGTTCAGACGCTTGATGATGACTGGCTGGTCGAGATCGAGGTCATCGCCATTGGCTGATTCTGGGGGATCCTTGCGCGTGGCGCAATTCCAGGATGGGCGGTTTCCCCTTTCCCGGCGATGCGCTAGCCGCGGTTGCGCCGCCCCCCGCGCCGCCGTCCGGCACCGGGTTCGATGCCGTCGGCAGCATCGGTGTCCATCGAGCGCTCGGGCAATTTCACCACTTCGGTGAGTTTCGGGAAGGCGTCGACCTTGTTGGGGAAGGCCATGGCGTTGACGAAGTGTTCCTGGAACTTGGATTCCAGCGCGGTTTCGATTTTCTCGATACGGGTCACGGTCTGTTCGATCTCGCGGCGGTGAAGGCGGTTGAGCAGCGCCATGCGAGCGCCGGTGCCGGCCGCATTGCCGACAGCCTTGACCTTTTCGAGATCGCAATCGGGAACAAGGCCAAGCACCAACGCATATTTGGGATCGATGAAGGACCCGAAAGCGCCGGCAAGGCCGATGCGGTCGACATGGTCGATGCCCTGCTTGTCCATCAGCAGCTTGACGCCGGCATAGAGTGCGGCCTTTGCCAGCTGAATGGCGCGGACATCGGTCTGGGTGACCATCAGCTTCTGTTCGCCGTCGCGCAGCAGATAGGAGAAGGTCCGGCCATTGGTGGTGATGCGCGGGCTGCGGGCCGCGAGGTCGCCATTAATGACGCCATCTTCGGTGATGATGCCGGCGAGATACATCTCGGCGATGATTTCGATGATGCCGGAGCCGCAGACGCCGGTGACGCCGACTTTTTTGGCCTGCTCGTCAAATCCGGGTTCATCGGACCAGGGCTCGATGCCGATGACGCGGTAGCGCGGTTCGAGCGTTTCGGGATCGATGCGGATGCGCTCGATGGCGCCCGGTGCTGCGCGCTGGCCGCAGGAAATTTCCGCGCCTTCAAAGGCGGGCCCGGTGGGCGAGGAGGCGGCCACGGTGCGGGCCGAGTTGCCCAGCACGATCTCGGCGTTGGTGCCGACATCGACCAGCAGCATCATCTCGTCCTGGCGGTGAGGGCCTTCGGTGAGTGTGGCCGCCGCCGCATCGGCGCCGACATGGCCGGCGATGCAGGGCAGCATGTAGACCCGGGCGCCCGGGTTGAGCGGAATGTCGATTTCGGAAGACTTGACATTGACCGCGCCCGAGACGGCAAGCGCGAAAGGCGCACCGCCAAGTTCGGTCGGATCAATGCCGAGGAACAAATGATGCATGATCGGGTTGCCGACGAAGACCGCGTCGAGAATGTCGCTGCGCTCGATCCCGCCTTCCTTGCAGACCTTGTCGATCAAGCCGTTGATCGCCTCGCGGACAGCGACGGTCATGCCCTCGCGGCCTTCGGGATTCATCATCACATAGGAGACGCGGCTCATCAGATCCTCGCCGAAACGGATCTGCGGGTTGGAGGTCCCCGACGATGCCAGCGTACGGCCCGAGAGCAGCGACGACAGGTGCATGGCGATGGTTGTCGAGCCGATGTCGCAGGCAATGCCATAGGCCTCGTTCTTGAGGCCGGGATAGAGCGCGACAAGAGTGGCCTGTCCGCCGTCGACCGGTTCGTGAACGGCGGCGGTGACCTTCCAGTCGCCTGCGCGCAGGGTTTTCTGAACGGTTCCGAGCAAATAGGTGTCGATCGTCAGGTTCTTGAAGCCCCAATCCGTCTGGACTGCGGCGAGCAGCCGGTCGAGGTCGCCGAGCGGCTTGTGCATGTCAGGCTCTTCAACCTCGACATAGCACATGTGAATCGCCGGATTGCGCTCGATCACGCGGCCATCGGAATCCTTGCGCACGACCTGCGCGTTGACCACGGCGTCCTGCGGGATGTCGATGACCAGATCGCCCAGGATCCTGGCCGAGCAGGACAGCCTGCGCCCAGCCTTCAGATCGCGCTTCTCGGCATAGCGCACCTCATTGCCGCCAAACGGCGAGATGTGTTCATTGGAGGAGGTGATGCCGTGTTTGGCAAAGACGCCTTCCTGCACATCGACCTGACAGCGGCCGCAGATGCCGCGGCCACCGCAGACGCTTTCCACATGCACGCCCAGTTGCCGTGCGGCATCAAGCACGGGAGTATCCGTGGGAAAGCGGCCGCGCTTTCCCGACGGCATGAACAGGACAAGGTGGTCGGTCATTGGGTCACCATTTTGGAAGTGAAGCGCGATGCTCTACCCTGGCCCTCATCCTGAGGTGCGAGCATGAGCAAGGCGAATGCGAGCCTCGAAGGGCGAGGGGCAGGATGGTCGAGGCAACTGTTTATGTTCTGCGCTGTGCGGATGGGAGCGATTACACCGGACTCACCAAGCAGGCGGTTGAGGCTCGTGCAGGGGAGCATAACCATCTGCTGAATGAAATCAGCCATACGGCCAAGCGACGGCCGGTTGAACTGGTGTTTTCCGAGACCTGCGATCTTGTGACCGATGCGATTGCGCGCGAGCGGTAAATCAAGGGATGGCCGCGGCGAAAAAAGGAGGCCTTGTTCGCTCTGGACTATGAAGGATTGCCAAGCCTCTCGCGGCGCGGCCATCTTGTCCCAAAACCATAGCGTGAACCGGCCCACACCCTCGCCCTTCGAGGCTCGCTCCTTCGGAGCTTGCACCTCAGGATGAGGGTGTGGGAGCGACCTAGTCTCAATCGCCTTTGGGAAACAATGGTTTGCCAGATTCATGGTCCAGTAGTTTTGATCATGCTCCGCCTGAACGGGCCGCGCGTCCGCCACGACGGCGTCCGCCGCCTTCGCCCGAGGGGGCCGCCGACTGGGGGGCGGGAGCGGAGCCTGCCACATGCGGCTGGTAATCCTTGTAGGTCTTGATCCAGTTGGTACAGTTGGGGTCGGTGCCGTTGAGCACGTTGGCGGCGCGAACCGCTTCCATTTCCTGCGGACGGCAGGGATTCATGATCGCGGAGGTCATGCCGGCGCCGATCACCATCGGGATGAAGCCTGCATTGATGCCGTGGCGATGCGGCAGGCCGAAGGAGACATTGGACAGGCCGCAGGTGGTGTTGACCTTGAGCTCATGGCGCAGACGGTGAAGCAGCGCGAAGACCTGACGGCCGGCATCGCCGAGGGCGCCGATCGGCATCACCAGCGGGTCGACGACGATGTCATGCGGCTTGATGCCGAAATCCATGGCGCGTTCGACAATCTTCTTGGCGACGGCGAAACGGACATCGGGATCCATGGAAATGCCGGTCTCGTCGTTGGAGATCGCCACAACCGGCACGTCGTATTTCTTGATCAGCGGCAGGATGGCTTCGAGCTTCTCTTCCTCGCCGGTGACCGAATTGACCAGCGGGCGGCCCGTGGCAACCTTCAAGGCGGCTTCGATGGCAGCGGTCACCGAGCTGTCGATCGACAATGGCACATCGACCAGTCCCTGAACGATTTCCATGGTCTGCACCAGCAGGCCGGGCTCGGTCTCGTTCGGGTTGACCGAGGTGACGCCCGCATTGACGTCGAGCATGGTTGCACCGGCGGCAACCTGTGCCAGGGCATCCTTGATTACGGTCTCGAAATTGCCTTCGATCATCTCGGCGGCGAGCTTCTTGCGGCCGGTCGGGTTGATGCGTTCGCCGATCACGCAGAAGGGCTGATCAAAGCCGATGATCACTTCGCGGGTGGCGGAGGCGACGATAGTACGGGTCATGTTCGGTCCTTGCAGTGAAGACATAAAGATTTGTTTATATCGTTATAACGGTTTGCCGGTGAGTGCAAGCCTCCGGGGTCAATCCGGGTTCCCGAGGTCACCCGCCGCACCGGCCATTTCATGCAGCATGTGCTTGGGCTCTTCGAGGATTTCCTCCAGGCGATCGGCCACCATCTGGTCCACAGGATTGGGTTCCTTGCGCCATGGCCTGCGGCCCTTGAGAACGCCGGAATCATGGACGATCTCTGCGACAAATTCCTCTTGACGATAAGCCATTACATGGATGCCGGAAACACCTTCGATTTCCTTGACCTCGTTGATGATGTCGATGCAGATCTGCTTGCCTTCCTTCTTCTGATCTTCCGCACCTTCCAGGCGCTTGATGATCTCGTCGGGAATGTGGACACCGGGAACATTGGAGCGCATCCACTTGGCAGTGCGCGCCGAGGCCAGAGGGCCGACGCCGCACATGATGAAGCACTCCTTGTCGAGCCCCATGTCACGCACCTGCTGCATGTATTTTTTGAACATGGGAACGTCGTAGCAATACTGGCTCTGAACGAACTGGGCGCCGGCGGCGATCTTCTTGGCCAGCCGGTGCGGGCGGAAATCATATGGTGGAGCAAACGGATTGATGGCCGCGCCGAGAAACACGGTTGGCGGGCTGGTAAGTTTGCGCCCCGAGAGGAATTTGGAATTGTCGCGCATGATCCGGATGGTTTCGAGCAACGACATGCAGTCGAGATCGAACACCGGCTTTGCGCCGGGCTGGTCGCCGGCCTGAACGCCGTCGCCGGTCAGGCACAGGATGTTCTGCACGCCCATGGCGGAAGCGCCAAGCACATCGCCCTGAATGGCAATGCGGTTCTTGTCTCGGCAGGAGATCTGCAGAATAGGGGCGTATCCCATGCGGGTCAGCAGGGCGCAAATGCCGACCGACGACATGTGCGCATTTGCGCCGGAGGCGTCGACGGCGTTGATGCCGTCAACCCAGCCGTCAAAGATCGCGGCGCGCTCATAGACATCATGCGGATTGGCGCTGTCTGGCGGATTCAGTTCCGCGGTGACGGCGAATTCGCCGCGGCGCAAAATGCGCTCAAGACGCCCAAGTGAGGAATGTCCCGGCAAGGGCTCCAGCAGGGCGCTGGGATCAAGCGGATTGGAATCTTGCTGGCTCATTGCGCTGGTCCCGGGTTTGCGGCTGCTTCACGATCGGCTGCGGCGGCAGCGGTGACCCGCAACCACGACGAGGTTTCGCGCAGCGACTGGTCCACGGGTTTCTGAACCGTGAGAATGTTGTCGCGCCCGTTCATCTTCTGGGCACCGGACCAGGCCTGGACCCAGACGCAGGGCATGTCGGGCTCGACTTCGCAATTGCCATTGGCCCGGACCCCGCCACAGGGGCCGTTGCGCAGCTGCTTGGGACAATTCATCGGACACGACATGCCCGTCGAAGACAGCACACACTGCCCGCACATGCGGCAATCAAACAGAAAGCCCTTGGTGTGCTTCTCGATGAACTTGATCGGCCCCTCGGCGCGTTCATAGCCGACGGCCTTCCAGACCGGATGCAGCTTGAGAAAAAGATCGGCAAAATGGGCGTAGAACCATTCGAGCGTCCGCGAGTGACGCACCGACCATAATCTGACGGCGAAGCTCCGGGCGTTGCGGCCCGTCGCCGAGACGCCCGACGGTTTGTAGGACGTCTTTTTGGCAGCCTTCTTGTTGAGGCTTGCCTGGGTCGGTTGCGTCGGTTCGTCAGCCATGGCTCTCCCTGCCTCCGCCCTTGACGAGGGCGACCAGACGCTCCTTGCCGTAGGCTGCTTCAAGTTCTGCCGCTGCCGCATCGGCCTCGGCTTCCAGATCATCGGAGACTTCCACCGGATCAGCGCGCCGCCATTCGGCGAGATAATCGTCGGTTTCGGCTGCACCCGTTCGCATGGCGCACATATCGATCGCTTCGGTGAATCTGAGCGACAGCTCCCGCTTGGCGGTAGCGCGTCCCTTCTTGATGATCACCTGGGCAGGAATGTCGCGCCAGTAGACGACGATGCGGTTGGCCATTTGAGGTCTCCTTGAGAGTTACAATGCGCATGGTAATTTTTCGCGGCTTCGCTCACGACGACGCGCGGCGCGTCAAAAACGACTTGCGTGATGCGGGAGATATTTTGGATGGGGGTCCGGGTCAAACCGAAGTGGATAAAACTACCAGACGCGCTTGAAAAATCCGGTCATCAGGTAAGTCCAGACCGGTGGGTGAAAGCGTTGTACCGATGGCAGATCGCTGGATCTGATCTGCAGATTGCCGCTTAGCGCATCTTCGACGGCGCTCACTGCGATCTCACGGGAGCCCGCGGCCATCGCAAGGGAATCGGTGAGCAGCGTTTCGCGTGGATCGGGCGTCAGGAAGGCCTGATAGAGTGTGCCGCCGGTGTCGACGCCGGCATCGACCAGATGCACGGTGGTGCCGTAATTTCCGTGATCGCCGGTGGCGCGAGCCCACCAGCCGCCAGCCAGCCCACGGTATTTCGGGTTGATGCCCGAGTGATAATTGAGCACCGGGCAGTCGATTGCCGCCAGAGTGGCTTTTGTCAGCATCCTGCACCCCGCAAGAAAGACCACATCCGGCTTGCTGGCAGCAATAAATTCGAGGCAGTCGGTGCCGTTTGCAGAGGAGACGTGCGTGACCGGGATTTTCGGCGACAGTTCGGCCTGGCTGCCGCTGGATTCGAGGATTTCCTTGGTCCGCGCCTTGGCAAAGCGCTTGCCGAAACGGGAAATGACCATGGTGCCGAACTGGCCGGCGGTCTCAAGCCAGCCGATCTTTTTCGCCCGGCGCTTGAGGAAAACGCTTTTTGATTCGGGCTGCTCGAGCACCACTTCAAGACCACCGAACCGCTCCGCCAGGGCGTTGACGATGATCCAGGCATAGGCCCCGCCGGCGGTGATGACGATGATTTTGGTCTGACTTGTCATGACGGCCCCATCCAGATGATGACACAGGGTAGTCTGGCCAAGGTTAATATCAGCCTATGGCGCAGCCAAGCTGGCGGTTTTCCGCAGGAGCTGAGCCTGGTCTCAGAAAATGTGCATCAGAAACGCGCCGGTTGCCGCAACGACAAAACCGGCGACGGCGACAGATATGAAGCCGGCCAGCACTCCCAGCGCCAGGCAATTGCCGTCGCGTTCGGTGTGCGCGACACCGAGGATGGCGATTGCGAAAGCCGGCAACCAGTTGCCAAAGGGAATCGGCAAGACACAGGTGATGGCCAGGAGCAGGGAAAAAATGCCGAACAGGCGTTCGCGGAGCGGGCCGCCCAGAGGCCAGTTGCGCGGGCGAATCCAGTTTTCTGCGCTGCGCAGCCAGGGCGAAACCCGCGTGACCATGCGCTGGAACGTGGCACGGTCTATCGTATAGTTGGCCAGCGCACGCGGCAGCCAGACCTTCTGGTAGCCAATCACCATCTGCCAAGCGATAAAAACCATCGGCAGCCCAAGCACCATGGTGGCGCCAGGCGGAAGCGGAATAAGGTTGGGGATCGCGAACACCACGAAAAATGCGCCGAAAGAGCGGTCGTCGAGCGCATTGGCAATCTCGCGCATGCTGATGCGTTCGCCCGCATCCCGCGCCAGTCGTTCCAGCAGATCGGACAGCTTTTCGGGATGCCTGTGTGTGCCGGCGGCGATGCCGGGAACGGTGACTGCGGCGGAATGGTGACTCACTGCGGATACCCTGAATGACAACTGGCTTCCATCTAAGCATGGATTGCTTAAAAATTGTGGCAATAATGGCCTTGTTGTCGAACAGGAAATAAATAACAGCGTTAACGAATTTCCTGCATGCGCCGGATGCGGATTCCTCGGGTTCTAGAGGGCCGCCAGGGCATCGGTCAGCTCACCGTAACCGGTATATTGCCGTTCGTAACGCAGGCCGAGACGCTTGGCTGCAATGCGGGCCTTTTGCTCAAGTTCGGGGTCATCGGTCTGGGCGAGATACAGCGCCCGCTCGTAATGGCCGAAATAGGTGTCGCGCAACTCCGGAAAACGATCGAGGCCGAGGGGGCGGATCAGAAACGCCTCGAAGTGGCGGGCAAGAAAGTCGGTGATGAAAAAGGTGGTCATCATGTCGTCGCCGGCGGCCTCAAAGGCCTGATTGCCGACATAGAAGGAAAAGCAGTGTGGCCCTTCGATCCGTTCCACGCCGTGAGCGGCGCAGACCTTGTCGAGTTCCCCTCCGGTGCCGCAATCGGCATAGCCGATAAAGATATGCTCGAATCCCTCGTCGCGGGCTTTGCGGATGGCGCGATCGACTGCGGGTGCAATCTTATCCGGATAGTGATGGTAGTTGGCGTCGATGCATTTGAGGTCGACGTGGTCATGGCCCAGCTGACGATTGACGGCCAGAACCTCGCGGCCGATCATGCCGCAGGCAATGACGCGGACCTTTTTGGAGGCCAAATCGGGTGACTGGGAGTGCTCTGACATCCTGCTGCCTTTCAGCTGTGCACGCCCCGCATCCGGCAAAGCAACTCATGAGCAAGCGGCAAACGAGTTGTTGCGAGCGGACAACTGCCTTCTTGCTGATCCCGACACTGGCGTCTTGCAGCGACAGAATAGAAGGTGCCGGACGGGGCGTAAAGCAATCGGGCAAACAGCCGGCGACAGTATCACCGGCTGGAACGTTCGGAGAGGCGCTGATTGCGCCGGATTGTGATCAGGCGCTGAGACTGTTGTGACGCCGCTTGATCAGTTCCTTGGCGGTCTCGACGGCGACAGCTGCGTCGCGGCAATAGGCGTCAGCGCCGACAGCCTTGCCGAATTCCTCGTTCAGCGGCGCACCGCCGACAAGAACGATGAAGTCGTCGCGGATGCCCTTTTCCTTCATCGTGTCGATGACGACCTTCATGTATGGCATGGTGGTGGTCAGAAGGGCTGACATGCCGAGAATGTCGGGCTGTTCGCGCTCGATGGCTTCAATGTATTTTTCGACCGGGTTGTTGATGCCGAGGTCGATGACGTCGAAGCCAGCGCCTTCCATCATCATGCCGACGAGATTCTTGCCGATGTCGTGAATGTCGCCCTTGACGGTGCCGATGACCATCTTGCCGAGTTTCGGAGCACCGGTCTCGATCAGAAGCGGGCGCAGAATGAACATGCCGGCCTTCATCGCGTTGGCGCTCATCAGCACTTCGGGAACGAAGAGGATGCCATCGCGGAAATCCTCACCGACGATGCGCATGCCTTCGACAAGTGCCTGGGTGAGCAGGTCATATGGCGTCCAGCCGCGGCTGAGGAGGATGTTGGTGCCTTCCTCGATCTCTTCCTTGAGCCCGTCATACAGATCGTCATGCATCTGCTGGACAAGTTCATCATCAGAGAGTTCGGACAGGATGATTTCTTCGTCAGACATCGGCTTCTCCCTTGAATTCACTTGTCCGGTGGTTTGATACACCAGACCCATTGTGCATAGCGATATAGCTGATCGTTTGCAAAAAGTTCCTTGAAAACGACGCCCATGCCGGAAAATGCGACGGGGTGCTTTTTCTGCAATATTCCTGATGCGCCAAGGCTTGGCGCTGAGAGGATTGTGCCCCGGCGGGTTTTGGCTAGCATGGACCTATCGGCGTGATGGTGCGCCAATTCAGATTGTGCAGGCTTTTGATGGCTCAACCAGATTCGCTTTCCACCACCGATATGACTCAAGATGCAGCGCCGGAAGCCGGCGCCGGGCGGCGCGGCAGAGGCGCTGCGGCGCGGCGGGCTCAACGTTCCGGCGGCGGCCCCGGTGTATCTCTCCCTTACATCACCCGGAAACTTGGTGTTTACGAGGTATTGGACGAGGAAGGCCTGAGCCTGATCGAGCGCAATGCCGACACCATTCTCGAGGAAATCGGCATCGAGTTCCGCGACGATGCGGAAGCGCTTGAACTCTGGCGTCAGGCGGGTGCGGATGTGAAGGGCGAGCGGGTCCGCTTTCCGAAGGGACTTTGCCGCGAACTGCTGAAGACAGCGCCTGAAGTGTTCACCCAGCATGCACGCAATCCTGCGCGTTCCGTGCAGATTGGCGGCAAGGCGACCGTGTTTGCGCCGGTTTACGGACCGCCCTTCGTGCGTGATCTTGATGGCGAGCGCCGCTATGCGACGATCGAGGATTTCCGCAATTTCGTGAAGCTTGCCTATATGGCGCCGTCGCTGCACCATTCCGGCGGAACCGTTTGCGAGCCGGTCGACGTGCCGGTCAACAAGCGCCATTTCGACATGGTCTACAGCCACATGAAATACAGCGACAAGCCGTTCATGGGCTCGGTCACCGCACCCGAACGGGCGGAAGACACCATCGAGATGTGCAAGATCCTGTTCGGTGCGGAGTTTGTCGATCAGAACTGCGTGACGCTCAACCTGATCAATGCCAATTCGCCGATGGTGTTCGATGAAACCATGCTTGGTGCGCTGAAAGTCTATGCGCGCAACAATCAGGCCTGTGTGATATCGCCGTTCATCCTTGCCGGTGCAATGAGCCCGGTCACGGTGACCGGAACGCTGACGCAGATCCTGGCCGAAGTGCTGGCCGGTGCGGCGTTCACGCAGCTGATTCGTCCCGGCGCGCCGGTTCTGTTTGGCACTTTCGCGGCATCCATCTCGATGCAGTCGGGTGCGCCGACATTCGGCACGCCGGAGCCGGCGCTGGTGTCTTATGGTGCTGCGCAGCTGGCGCGGCGTCTGAAGATTCCGTTCCGCACCGGCGGATCGCTGTGCGGTTCCAAGGTTCCTGATGCGCAGGCCGCCCACGAGAGTGCTTCGACAATCAACATGACGCTGCTGGCGGGAACCAATTTCGCGCTTCATTCGGCAGGGTGGCTCGAGGGCGGGCTGGTCAGCTCCTATGAGAAGTTCATGATCGACATCGACCAGCTTGGCATGCAGCAGCGCTTTGCCGAAGGCATTGATCTGTCGGAAACCGGGCAGGCGCTGGACGCGATTGCCGAAGTCGGGCCGGGCAATCACTATCTTGGTTGTGCGCACACACAGGCCAACTTCCAGCAGGCGTTTTATCGTTCGGCGCTGGCCGACAACAACTCCTATGAGCAGTGGCTCGCCGAAGGCGAGAAGCGCATCGAGGAACGGGCCCGCAGTCTCTGCCGCTCCTGGCTCGACAGCTATGTCGCACCGGAGCTGGACCCGGCGATTGACGAGGCGCTGCTTGCCTATATCGCCGAGCGCAAGGAATCGATGCCCGACGCATTCACCTGAACACAGCCCGATAAAGCCAGGGAGATAGGCGGACAGGACAAGGTCGCAGGCCTCATCCACAAGGAGGTCTGGCGATCTGCGTTCAATAGCCGGGTGAATGATCGGGGGCAGGGTGGATAGCCTGCCCCTGAACGCCGCTGTTACGGCGGCGCTGGACCCCTTCGGTTTGCAGCCGCGGGGATGGCTGATGCCCGGCGAGCGTTCAGCGCCGCGGCTGAAAAACGGGACAGTATCAGAAGCGATTTGCCTGGTCGGGCATGGCGGTGGAGGATTCTGGCCTGTGTTCCAGACCTGGCACGAGATGCATCCCGGTACCGCAGACCCGCTGGACGCATGGTCGAAAGCGGTCATCGAGCCAATTGCGGCTTTGCTTGGTGGCGAGGCGGTGTTTCCCTCCGACCGGCCCTGGCATCCTTTTCAGCAATGGGCCATGGCCGCAGAGGGTTTGAAGCCTTCGCCGCTTGGGCTGCTGATCCATCCTGAATATGGCCTCTGGCACGGATATCGCGGGGCGATCCTGTTTGATGATGCCGGGTTTACGGGAGAGGACGCGATTGCGAACCCGGCCACCGAGGCAGCCGCGAGTCATCCTTGCGACACATGCGCCAGCAGGCCGTGCCTGTCAGCATGCCCGGTCGAGGCCTTCGCGCCGGCGGGTTTTGCCGTCTCATCCTGCCGCGACTATCTGAAATTGGACGAGGGGCAAGCGGGGTGCATGAAATCCGGATGCCTTGCACGCGAGGCCTGCCCGGTGGGGCGCAATTATCGGTATGGTGCGGAACAAATTCGATTCCATATGGCGGCTTATTCATAAATTGGTGTCATAGAACCCAAGGATTGCCGGATTGGTGTCGTCAAAGCTTCAATTATGGAGAAGCGTGCCTGCATGGAATCGAAGACCCGCATCGAGGGGCCAGCGGATCAGGAATTGGCCGAACGGGCGTCTATAGGCGATCGTGGCGCTTTTTCCATGCTTGTCGAACGCCACTATGCTTTCATTCACCGTGTGGCATGGAAATGGTGCCGCGACCGCTCCGCAGCCGAGGATATTGCGCAGAATGTCTGTCTCAGGCTTGGATTTGCGATCCGCAACTGGCGCAATGAGAGTGCGTTCAAGACGTGGTTGTACCGTATCACGATCAATGCAGCCCATGATCATGCCCGGTTCGTTGCGCGCGAGATGCGCAAGGCGCAGGCGATGGCCGTTCATGCTGCGGCTCTTGGGGGAGAAATCGACACCTACAAGCCGAGCCATAGCGACTACGTGTGGGATGCAGTCCGAACCCTGCCGGAAAAACAGCGCGATGCCATGCTTCTGGTTTATGGCGAGGAAATGAACCACGCCGATGCCGCAGCCGTGATGGGATGCGCGGAATCCACGGTTTCCTATCATCTGCACGCTGCGCGGAAGCAGTTGAAAAGCCTTCTGGGCAAGTCCGGAGAAGAGCAATGATCGAGGATGATTTCAAAAGACTGGCGCGCAGCGCGCCGCCGCCGCTGGAGGATGCAAAGCGCAAGGCGCTCGAGGCGGCGCTGCAGGCCTATGACAAGTCAGGACCGGAAAAAGCAAGGGCCACCCAAGGATCGCCTAGCGAGGGACGTCTTACCCATATCGCAACCTCGATATGGAGTGGATTGATGAGACAGCGCTATATGGCGGGCACGGCCCTTGCCACCTTGATGATCCTGCCTGCTGCAGCCTACATGACCTGGCAGATTGCCCAGAACCAAAGCGGCTGGCAGCCGAAACTGCTGTCGCCATTGGAGCTTGGCAGTTCCGCGGACGGTGAAACGGCATTTGAAAGCCCATTGTCGCGTTTCCGGCAACAAAAGGAACGGGATCAGGCGGCATCGGAGCCGATGCCGCAGGTGGCCACTTCGCCTGTGGTGAAGCCTTCCCCGGCCCTGGACGGCGCAATGCCTCAAGGTTCAGCCAATCAGCCTGTGGGCGGACTTGCACGGCAGGAGGTATCCGGCCGGAGCAACCGGCAATACTTCCATGATGCAGACAGGCCCTTTACCCCGCCATTCGCGGAAGCCGAATGGAACCGGGTTGAAAGTTTTGAGAGCAACGGCGTCAAGTCGGTGACCGAAAACCCGGTTTCCACATTCTCGGCGGATGTCGACACGGCGTCGTACGCAATGGTGCGGCGCGCGCTCAAACAGGGCGTCATGCCAGATCCACGGACCGTTCGGGTTGAGGAGATGGTCAATTATTTCGACTATGACTACCCGGCTCCCGAGACTGCCGAGACACCATTCCGCGCGACGGTGACGGTGACCCCGACACCGTGGAACGCCAACACCAAGCTGCTGCATATCGGAGTGAAGGGCTATGACCTCAAGCCCGCTGCACGACCGCATGCCAATCTGGTCTTGCTGGCAGATGTTTCCGGATCGATGCAGGAAGCCGACAAGCTGCCTTTGCTGAAGTCTGCTTTCCGGCTTCTGATCCAGAAGCTCGAACCCGAAGACACGGTCTCGATCGTCACCTATGCAGGGGATGCGGGAACCGTGCTTGAGCCGACGCCCGTCTCTGACAAGGCGAAGATCCTTGATGCGCTCGATGACTTGCGGCCTGGTGGATCGACTGCTGGGGCCGCGGGACTGGAGGAAGCCTACCGGCTGGCTGAGCAAGGCTCGGTTGCAGGTGGGATCAACCGCGTGTTGCTGGCCACCGACGGCGACTTCAATGTCGGCGCCAGTGACGACGATGCGCTTAAAGCCATGATCGAGAAAAAACGCCAAAACGGTGTCTTTCTGTCGATCTTCGGCTTCGGACAGGGCAACTACAATGATCAGCTGATGCAGGTGCTGGCGCAAAATGGCAACGGCGTGGCCGCCTATATCGACACCTTGTCGGAAGCCGAGAAAACGCTGGTCCAGGAAGCCTCGTCTTCGCTGTTTCCGATCGCCTCGGATGTGAAGTTCCAGGTTGAGTTCAACCCGGAAATGGTCGCCGAATACCGCCAGATCGGGTTCGAGACGCGCGCGCTTGATCGCGAGGATTTCAACAATGACAGGATTGATGCAGGCGAGATCGGTTCCGGCCACACAGTGACCGCGATCTATGAAATCACGCCGGTGGGCAGTCCTGCAGTTCTCAACAGCGATTTGCGTTATGGCGAGGACAGGCAGGCCGGTGACACGTCGTATGGTGATGAATTTGCGTTCCTCAAGATCCGGGCCAAGGTGCCGGGCGAGGCGCAAAGCAATCTGACTGAAATTCCCGTGCTGAAAGATGCCGAAGTCAGCAGCTTCGCCGATGCACCCCAGGACGTGCGGTTTTCAATCGGCGTCGCTGCCTTCGGGCAGAAGCTGCGCGGAATCGATCAGGTTGACAGCTTTGACTTCAGCGCCATCGAAAGGATCGCAGCGGATGCCCGTGGCGAGGATCCGTTTGGCTACCGGTCGGAGTTCCTGCAACTGGTACGGTTGGCGATGGGGCTTGAGCCTTAAGAATTGAACGGCTCTGGAATGCAAAAGGCCGGTGCATGTGCTCCGGCCTTTTGTGTGTCTGAAAGCTGTCTGACTCAGCCGCGGCGGCCGCGGCGTTCGCGGGTTGGGGCAGGGGTGTCGGTGGCGACCGTGTTGCGCATCGGGCCGATGCGTTCGACGATGGCTTCAACGGTCGGGCGCTGAGCCTTGATGTGGCTGTCGACCGCTTCGCGCATGGCAGCGAGGTGATCGCAGGAGGTGCCGCAGCATCCGCCGATGATGCGGGCACCGCTGTCGATTGCGAGCCGGGCGTAATCAGCCATCAGCGGCGGTGTGCCGGAATAATGGATCTCGGCGCCCTTGAATTCGGGAATACCGCAATTGCCCTTGACCACCACAATGGCGTCCGGATCGGCGCCGGTCATGTCGAGCAGCGACGACAGGATGTCGGAAGCGCCAACACCGCAATTGGCGCCGACCGCAAACGGGCCGTCGCCGATGTCGCTGGCGATCGAGTGGATATCACGCGGGTGCACGCCCATCATGGTCTTGCCGGCGGTATCGAACGAGCCGGTGTAGACATAGGGCAGTCCACAGCGCACCGCAGCTTCCGCGGCTGCGCGGATCTCGTCACGCGCTGACATGGTCTCGATCCAGGCGATATCGATGCCGCCGGCCTTAAGGCCTTCGATCTGCTCGACAAAGGATTCGACGGCATCTTCGTAAGTCATCGCGCCCAGCGGCACCAGCAGGTCGCCGGTCGGGCCGACGGAACCCGCGACGATAACCTTGCGCGGCGCCTTGTCGGCGACGGCGCGGGCGATCTCGGCGGCTTTCTTGTTGAGCGCGAACACCCGGTCATCCGCCTGGTGCAGCTTGAGACGGTTGCGGGTGCCGCCAAAACTGTTGGTCAGAATGATGTCGGAACCGGCATCGACAAAATCCTGGTGCAGTTTGGTGATTTTTTCCGGAGCCGTTTCCAGCCATAATTCGGGAGCCTCTCCGGATTCCAGGCCCATGGCGAACAGATTGGTGCCGGTGGCGCCGTCTGCAAGCAGGACGCCTTTTTCAGCCAGCAGGTCGGCAAGCGGGTTGGGTACGGACATTCAGATCTCCTGTGAAGTTGCATATCGTATAAGGATATCTTTATGTGATTGCAAGCGAGCTGGTCCGGCGAAAAGAAAAACCCGCGGGCCATGGCTGGCCTGCGGGTGGATTTTACCTGCTGACTGACTGCTGTTGCGTCAGTCTGCGAATTGCAGATCAGGCAGCGGCTGTCTCGTGATCGACCGGGGTTACCATGGCCGAAATGACGTCATGGATGTCCAGCGAACCAACCGGTTTGCCGTCACTATCGGTTACGTGAGCCATGGAGACATTGGTGTCGGTCATCTTCTTGGCCGCGACCTCGAGAACGGTTCCCAGTTCGATCGGCATCCCCTGCGGTTCACCTGACAGCGGCGCCATGACCATGTCGACCGAGATCACCCGGCCGCGATTGACCTCGCGCACGAAGCTCGAGATGTACTCGTCGGCTGGATGCAGCACGATTTCCTGCTTGGTGCCCTGTTGAACCACCTCGCCATCGCGCAGGATGGCAATGCGGTCGCCCAGGCGCAGCGCTTCATCAAGATCATGGGTGATGAAGACCACGGTCTTGCGGATTTCCTTCTGCAAATCCAGAAGCACCGTCTGCATGTCCATGCGGATCAGCGGATCGAGCGCTGAGAAGGCTTCATCCATCAGCAGGATCGGGGCGTCATTGGTCAGAGCGCGGGCAAGCCCCACGCGCTGCTGCATGCCGCCTGACAGCTGGTTGGGGTAATTGTCCTCAAAGCCATCAAGGCCGACGCGGGAAATCCAGCGGCGAGCCTGTTTTTCCTGCTCCGCGCGGGACACACCCTGGATTTCCAGGCCGTAGACCGTGTTTTCAAGCACGGTGCGGTGCGGCAGAAGCGCGAACTTCTGAAACACCATGGCGGTCTTGTGGCGGCGGAATTCCCGCAGCTCGTTTTCATTCATCTTGACGACATCATCGTCGCCAACAATCACTTCACCAGCCGTGGGGTCGATCAGCCGGTTGATATGGCGGATCAGCGTGGATTTGCCGGAACCGGAGAGGCCCATGACCACCTGAATGCCACCGCCCGGCATGTCGATATTGATGTCCTTGAGCCCCAGCACATGGTTGTGCTTGTCGTTGAGCTCGGTTTTCGACATGCCGCCTTTGACAGCGTCGATATAGGCATCCGGGTTGGTGCCGAAAATCTTGTACAGATTGCGGATACTGATCCCGATTCCCGTGTGTTGCTCAGCCATGAACCACCTCCAGGTGTTTCTGCAGCCGCTTGCCATAGGCCTGGCTGGTGCGGTCAAAGATGATGGCGATGCCGACAATGGCGAGGCCGTTGAATATTCCGAGTGTAAAGTACTGGTTGGCAATTGCCTTGAGCACCGGAAGACCAAGACCCTGGACGCCGATCATGGACGCGACCACAACCATGGCAAGTGCCATCATGATGGTCTGGTTGACCCCGGCCATGATGGTCGGCAAGGCCAGCGGCATCTGCACGTTCTTGAGACGTTGCCAATTGGAGGATCCGAAAGCGTCGGCTGCTTCAAGCACATCCTTGTCGACGAGCCTGATGCCAAGATTGGTCAGGCGGATGATTGGCGGAATGGCGTAGACCATCACCGCAATCAGGCCAGGAACGCGGCCAATGCCGAGCAGCATGACCACCGGAATGAGATACACGAAACTCGGCATGGTTTGCATCACGTCGAGGATCGGATTCAGGATTGCCTGAATCCGGTTGGACCGTCCCATGAGAATGCCTATGGGTATGCCCAGGATGATGGCCATGATCGTCGCAACAACCGTCATGGCGACGGTTTTCATGGTGTCTTCCCACATGTCGAAATAGCCGATCAGCAGCAGGGTAATGACAACACCTGCGGTGATCTTCCAGCTGCGGCTTGCCAGCCAGGCGATCACTGCAAAAGCCAGGATCACCAGCGGCCATGGCGACGTGGTCAGCAGCTGTTCGACCCGGAACATAAACCATTGCACCGGATAGAGGATTGTTTCAAAAATCTCACCATAGGAACGGGTGAAATCGCGGAACCCAAGATCGATCGCCTTTTTCAAGGCCGTCAGTCTTTCGGTGTCCATCGCGGGAAATTCAGAGAACCAGTCCATATTCACGCTCCAAATACGGAAATTAGTTGTGGCCGATCATCAATGGATCAGCTGTTCATCGCTGCCTATGGCCAGATGAATGCGCCAGCTGGCGCGTGCCCCCGGTCGTGGCTCCAGTGTGCCGCGATGTAGTGTTCCCCTGCCGCGGCTGCCTGGATAAAAATGTGGCGGACCGAGGCCCGCCACACATTCAGCGAAAGATTACATCACTGACTTTTTGACTTTTTCTGCCGCTTCCGGCGAGACCCACTTGGTCCAGATTTCCTCGTTTTCCTTGAGGAAGTGGCGGGCGCCTGCCTCACCGGTGGCCTGATTGTCAGCCATCCAGGCAAGCAGCTTGTTCACGGTGGAGTTGGCCCAGCTGCGGTTTGCCAGATAGTCATAGGCAGGTCCGGCGCGGCTTTTGAAATCATCTGTCACGACAGTGTAGACTTCGGACTTCGACCAGGCGTTCTTTTTGGGATCCGGACAATCGGTGATCGATGTGCAGCGATCCCATTCTTCCTTGTTGTGCTCGACGCCATGGTCAAGCTTGACCATCTCGTACTTACCAAGGATTGCGGTCGGAGCCCAGTAGTAGCCCAGCCACGGATTTTCTCTTTCGTATGCCTTGGCGATGGAGCCGTCGAGGCCGGCAGCTGAACCGGTTTCAACCGTCACCCAGCCTTTTTCTTCAGCGCCATAGGCCTTGAAGAGATTGGTTGTGATGATGCGGCAACCCCAGCCTTCAGGACAGTTGTAGACGCCGCCCTTGCCTTCATTTTCCATGCCGGGAGCCGGGAAAAGTTCCGGGTGCGCCAGCGCATCGTCGATGGTCTTGATCTCGGGATGCTCGTCAGCAAAATATTTCGGGATCCACCAACCTTCAACACCACCATCGCTGAGCGATTCCGATGCGTAATGCAGCTTGCCTTCGCCGACAGCCGCGTCGAGCAGGGTGCGCAAGGAGTTGATCCAGGCTTCCGGAGCGACGTCCGGCTCCTGCTTTTCAACCATTGAAGTCAATGTCGGTGTGGTGTCACCGGCAACCAATTCGGCCTGGCAGCCATAGCCTTCGGAGAGAATGATCTGGTCAATGTTGGCCAGAACCTCGGCCGAAGCCCAGTTCATGTTGGCGATGGTCACGCGACCGCATTCACTGTGCGAAGCAGCAGATGCAGCGCCAGCAAAGCCGATGAGGCCAACGGCGAGTACGGTGGAAGCGAGGAGCTTCTTCATATTTAAGACCTCCCAGTCTTATTTGAGCAGTGGTTTGTTCCGTTGTTCGGCAGTCCGGTCACTGCGTATACCGTCGCCGATGGAATTGAAGGCAGATCGCCTCATGATCATTGAAAACCAATTTGCGCCCGGAATAGGACGCAAAGGCGACATGAACCGGCGCAATTGGAGCCCAAGCAACTCTGTCAAAGGCAAATGGCCGGTCAAAAGCCACCTACAAGGGTAAGGACTTGGCTAAAGAAATCAACAGCAACGATGATAAATCGTGAATAGCGCGGCGGCCGGTGGTGCACCGCATCATCGTTTTGCGGGACGGGCAAAATAAATCGGCGATTCATAAATGTTTAGGGTTTCAATAACCCTCCGGTAACGATGTCCGGTTACATCTGTTTCCACGGCGGGGGACAACCGCCGACCATCCCGGATCAGGTATTGCGTACCGGGGTGTCGCGATCCTCGCGCGTATTTGTGAGGACGTCAGTGTAATTGGCAGGCCGTCCGGTTCAATCGAACCGGACGTCCTTCGCATTTGATGACATCAGATCAAAGAAAAGGCCGGATGATCGTGTCATCCGGCCTTGTGCTGTGCGCGTGTCGTCACAGAAAATGGATTGTTGTGCCTTCAGCCTGCGGAGAATGTGCGGATGAAGTTTTTGAAAGCGCCGGTGCTGCGCTTCTCATTAGCCTTCTGGGCCGGAACTTCGCTGTTCCATGCGATCTGAACGCGGTTGGCTGAATTAAATACGTAAAGCATCGCAATACCCTTTCGGTCTGGTGTTGATCACGTCTGAACGGCTTGTGCCATCTGCCGCAGCTCTATGCTTATGAGGTGGCCGGAGCTGCATCAAACCCGCCACCGGGTGTCGCAATTCAGATGTCGCAAAAAGAAACTTCAGGAATTTTCTGAACAGGGTTTACACAAGCTTAACGCACCCGCGTCAAACCGCTTTCGATCCTGGCAATGCAGTGCTATCGACAGGCCATGACACGGGCATTGATGTTTCAGGGAACAGGTTCGGATGTCGGCAAAACCGTGCTGGTGGCCGGGTTTTGCCGGCTTGCGGCAAATCATGGACTGAAGGTGCGGCCATTCAAGCCGCAAAACATGTCCAACAACGCCGCTGTTGCCGACGATGGCGGCGAAATCGGCCGGGCGCAATGGCTGCAGGCCTTGGCCTGCCGTGTTCCGGCCAGCGTGCATATGAACCCGGTGCTGCTTAAACCACAGTCGGAAACCGGCTCGCAGGTTGTGGTGCAGGGCAAGGTGTTTGGCCATGCGCGGGGGCGTGATTACCAGAAGCTCAAGCCACAGCTGATGGCTGCCGTGATGGACAGTTTCGCGCGTGTCGCAGATGGAGCCGATCTGGTGCTGATCGAGGGCGCCGGATCTCCGGCGGAAATCAATCTCAGGCCAGGCGATATCGCCAATATGGGATTTGCGACAGCTGCGGGGGTGCCGGTGGTGCTGGTCGGCGATATCGACCGTGGCGGCGTGATTGCGTCAGTGGTCGGAACCCACACGATCCTGCCTGAGGAAGACCGGGCGACGATTGCAGGCTATCTGATCAACAAGTTCCGCGGCGATGTCAGTCTGTTCGACAATGGTATTGCCGCCATTGCCGGGTTTACCGGATGGCCCTGCCTGGGCGTGGTTCCCTGGCTGAAAGCCGCCGCACGCTTGCCGGCGGAAGATTCGGTGGTTTTGGAGCGCCTGGTGCAGGGTCCGGCGCGGGCCTTGAAGATTGCGGTTCCGGTGTTGTCACGGATTGCCAATTTCGATGATTTCGACCCGTTCAAGGCCGAGCCCGAGGTGGAACTGGTATTTGTTCGCCCGGGGCAAAGGCTGCCCGATGACGCAGGTCTGGTCATTGTTCCGGGATCCAAATCGACAATCTCCGATCTGGCTGATTTCCGTCGTCAGGGATGGGACGCTGATCTGAAGGCGCATCACCGGCGCGGTGGCAGGATCATTGGAATCTGCGGCGGCTACCAAATGCTGGGTCAAAGCGTGCGCGATCCGCAGGGGCTTGACGGCGGCGAAACGCTTGCCGAGGGGCTGGGCTTTCTCGACATCGAAACCGAAATGGCTCCGGAAAAGACCGTGCGCAATACCGATGCCCGGTCCGCTGTCTATGACGTGGCATTGTCGGGCTATGAGATTCACCTGGGTGTCAGTCAGGGGGCCGATTGCGCACGGCCGATGGCGGTTATCGACGGGCGGCCCGACGGTGCGGTGTCATCCGACGGCAAGGTGTCGGGAACCTATCTGCATGGTCTGTTCGATTCGGATTCTTACCGAGCAAAACTTCTCGCAGAGTTCGGGATTCGGGGCGGCGAGACCAATTTTCGCCTCGATGTTGACCGGGCCCTCGATGAAATCGCCGATGATCTTGACCGCCTGGTCGGATTCGAGCGCCTGATGAACACTTCTGCCCTGATCGGTCGTTGACAGGCCGGGAGGTGGCGCAGTCTCGATTGACAGCCTGCTGTGGCGGGCCTATCAATTGAGGTTCGAATGGTTCCAGAAATCCAAGTTGGATTTCCGGATCAAAAGGGAATGCGAAGGGATGGACCCAATCAGGGCATTTTTATCGCAGCCGACCCCGCGACTGTAGAGCGGCGAGGCAAATATCACCGGCCCGGCAGGCCAGAGTGGCGGTAGACAATGGTGTCTTTCCGATCACTTGAAGCTCCGGACCGGACAAGCCACTGACGTGGCGGCATGATCAATCGGCGCGGACGCCTCTTTGTCTACGAATCGTCCCGTTTTCATGACCGCTTCAACGTTGGGAAGGCCGGTATTTGCTGATGTTCGATGGCGACATCGACGCGACCCGCGAGCCAGGAGACCTGCCATTCGCACCGGTTGAGAGCCGGACCTTCGGAAGAATCGTTTTTCCGAAGTCACTCACGGAGGTTGTCATGTCTGTTAAAACTCAAACGCTTTCCCTGACCGATCGTATCGGCGCACGCACTTTTGCCGGCCTGATGGCGCTGGTCATCGGCTCCATCCTGGTGTTCGGAGTTGGCCTCGCCAATTCGCAGACGCTGCACGACGCAGCGCACGACACCCGGCATTCCTACGGCTTTCCCTGCCACTAAGTAAGGGATTGATCTCATGATTGTCAGGTTGCTCCTGGCGGCTCTGGCCGCCGGGCTCATTGCTGGTATGGCAATGACGCCCGCTCAATATGCAAAAGTTGTTCCGCTGATTCTGCATGCGGAATCCTATGAAAATGGCGACGCCGCCGGTCACGACCACGGCGTTTCAGAAACAGCGTCCGCTGTTGAATCCGCTGACCATGACCATGTTGCGCCTGATCTCGGCGATGAAGAATCGCTGCTTGGCTTTGGCCGGTTGGGCAACACCATTCTGGCCAATCTAGTCGCCGGATGCGGGTTTGCGCTGATGCTTGCCGCGGTGGCGCTGTTGTCCGGGGTCGAGTTTCCGAAGGGGCGTGAAGGCGTGGTCCGTGGCGTTCTGCTGGGTGCTGCCGGATGGTTCAGCGTGCAAATGGCGCCGGCGTTCTCGCTGCCGCCCGAACTTCCGGGCTTTCCCTATGCGGATCTGTTCGCACGCCAGAGCTGGTGGATGATAACCGTTGCGCTGTCTGCCGCCGGTGTGTGGCTGATTGCGGTCCGTCGCGAGTGGGTGCTCAACCTGGCGGGCGTGGTGCTGATCGTTGCGCCGCATGTCTGGGGTGCGCCGCAACCGGATGACATCTCCAGTGACCTGCCGGCGTTGCTTGCGGCGGAATACGCCTCAGCCGCTTTGGCAACGACGCTGTTCTTCTGGCTGTTGCTCGGCGGCCTGCTGGGCTCTTTCCTGTCGCGTGTTCCAGAGGAACACACGGCGTGACGGATCGCCTGCCACCGGTGACACTGGTGCTGGGCGGTGCCAGATCGGGCAAGTCTGCTTTCGCTGAAAGGGTGGTCGAACGCGCTTCGGCCACCCGGCTTTATCTGGCGACCGGGCAAGCCTGGGACGACGAGATGCGAGACCGGATCGCTTCGCACAAGAACCGGCGGGGCGAGGGCTGGGACACTATCGAGGCGCCGCTTGAATTGGTGCAAGCGTTGGAAACCAATGCGCGGGCTGACCGGCCGGTCCTGGTCGATTGCCTGACGCTGTGGGTGACCAATCTGATGCTCGGCGAGCATGACATCGGCAAGGCTTTTGACGGGCTTGCCGCAACCATTCCGACCCTCAAAGGCCCGGTGGTCCTTGTCTCCAATGAAGTCGGCCTCGGCATTGTGCCCGACAACGCCATGGCGCGGGCATTCCGCGATCATGCCGGCCGTCTCCACCAGTTAATTGCAAGCCTGGCTGATGAAGTTCATTTCGTCGCCGCCGGCCTGCCACTCAAAATGAAGGGTTGACCCCATGGTCGCTTCCAAGATTCCCGCCACCGTGATCACCGGTTTTCTAGGCGCCGGCAAGACCACGCTGATCCGGCATATGCTGGCCAATGCCAAGGGCAAGCGGATTGCGCTGATCATCAATGAATTCGGCGATCTGGGTGTTGATGGCGATGTGCTGAAGGGCTGTGGCGACGAGGTCTGCAGTGAAGATGACATCGTCGAGCTGACCAATGGCTGCATTTGCTGCACGGTTGCCGATGATTTCATACCGACCATGGAAAAGCTGCTGGCGCGCAAGGACCGGCCCGATCACATCGTGATTGAAACCTCAGGTCTGGCGCTGCCGCAGCCGCTGGTCGCCGCCTTCAACTGGCCCGGCATCAAGACGCAGGTCACCGTTGATGGCGTGGTCACCGTGGTCGACAGCGCCGCTGTTGCCGCTGGACGCTTCGCCCATGATCACGACAAGCTGGATGCGCAACGCCTGGCTGATGAAGGGCTTGATCACGAAAGCCCGCTTGAGGAATTGTTCGAGGATCAGCTGACGGCTGCGGATCTGATCATTCTCAACAAGGCGGACCTGGTCAGTGCCGCGGATCTGGAAGGTGTGCGCGCCGGAATTGCCGGTCACCTGTCGCGCAAGCCGATCTTTGTCGAAGCGCGGCAGGGCGAGGTGGCCCCAGAGGTTCTGCTCGGGCTCGGTATCGGAACCGAGGACGACATTGCCAACCGCAAATCTCATCACGAGCTGCATCACGCAGACGGCCACGAACATGATCATGATGAATTCGAGAGTTTCGTGGTTTCGCTTGGTCCGGTTCGCGACATCGCTGCCTTCACGGATGGGCTCAAGACGCTGATCGTTGCGCATGACATTTTGCGGCTCAAGGGGTTTGCCGATATCAATGGCAAGCCGATGCGGATGGTTCTCCAGGCAGTGGGCAGCCGGATCGACACGCATTTCGACCGGCCCTGGGCTGGCGGGGAAACACGGGAAACACGGCTCGTGGTGATCGGTCTACATGACATCGATGAGACCGCAATCCGCGAAAGCCTGACAGCGCTGGCCGTTTAATCCGCTTGAGGAGACCGTGGCCCTATGCATTTGCTGGTCGCACAAAAAGGAGCTTTGAGCGACGGCGATGAGGCGGTGGATCTGGGGCAAAGCCCCGGCGACATCCTGTTTCTCAGTGCCGCCGACACTGAGCTCGCCAGCATTGCCGCGGCCCGGCAGACGACGGGTCGCATGGCATGGCGATTGGCGAGCTTGAGTGATCTCAAGCACCCGATGTCGGTGGATACGTTCGTGGCGCGGATGGCGCCGAAAGCCCGGCTGATCATTGTCCGGGCGCTCGGCGGGGCGAGCTATTTTTCCTATGCGCTCGAGAGCCTGCAGGCGGCAGCGGCCGCCCATGGTGTCAAACTGGCGGCGCTTCCGGGCGACGACCGTCCCGATGCGGGGCTGGAGCCGTTTTCGACGCTTGGAGAAGCCGAGCGGCTGCAGCTCTGGGCTTACCTGACCGAGGGCGGAGCGGAGAACGCGCGCGGGCTGGTTGAGTTCGCCGAAGCACTGCTCGATGGCAGCGACAGGCCGGCACCGGCGGCTCCGCTTCTCAAGGCAGGGCTGTGGCATCCCGATTCCATCAATCCAGCTCTCGTGGATTTGCGCCGGAAATGGACCTATGGCGCGCCGGTTGCGGCCGTCTGTTTTTATCGGGCGCTGGTGCAAAGCGGCCAGACCGCGCCGGTGCAGGCATTGTGCGAGGCTCTGGCTGAAGAGGGCATCAACGCCTTGCCGGTGTTTGTCTCCAGTCTGAAAGACCCGGTTTCGGTGGGCACGCTGGAGGCGATTTTCGCCGACGCCCCTCCGGATGTGGTGATCAATGCCACCGGTTTCGCGGTGTCGTCTCCGGGCGGGCAAACCAAGGGCACGGTGCTCGAATCGACCGGCGCACCGGTATTGCAGGCGGTGTTCGCCAGCGGCGGGCGGGAAGCCTGGGCGGGATCGCAGCAGGGTTTGACCTCACGTGATCTGGCGATGCATGTGGCGCTGCCGGAGGTCGATGGCCGGGTGCTTTCACGCGCGGTGTCGTTCAAATCTGCGGCACGGTTTGACGAGACGGTTGAGGCCAATATCGTTACCCATGCGCCGGAGCCCGACCGGGTGCAGATTGTCGCCGCGCTGGCGGCGCGCTGGGCGCGGTTGCGCCGGACGCCAGCGCCGGACCGCCGGGTTGCGATCGTGCTGGCCAATTACCCCAACCGCGACGGCCGCATCGCCAATGGTGTCGGGCTGGATACCCCTGCGGGTACCGTCGAGGTACTCCGGGCGATGGCCGAAGCCGGATATCAGACCGGCGAACTTCCGTCAGATGGCGATGCTCTGGTCACTGCGCTGAAAGCTGGTCCGACCAACGCATTGCGGGCTGAGCGGGAGGGCGGCGAGCAGCTGGCCTTGAGCGATTATCAGGCTTTTTTCGCCACGCTCGATCCGGCGATCCAGCAAGCCGTCAGCGAGCGCTGGGGCGCGCCTGAGAACGACCCGTTCTTTCGGGACGGCACGTTCCGGCTCGGGCTTCTGCGCTTTGGCAATGTGATGGTCGGCATCCAGCCGGCGCGCGGCTACAACATCGATCCGAAGGCCAGTTATCACGCCCCGGATCTGGTGCCGCCGCATGGTTATATTGCCTTCTATGCCTGGCTGCGCGGTCATTTCGACACCCATGCGGTCATCCATATGGGCAAGCACGGCAATCTCGAATGGCTGCCGGGCAAGGCGTTGGCGCTGTCGCGGGCGTGTTATCCGGAAGCGGTGCTCGGGCCCCTGCCGCATGTCTATCCGTTCATCGTCAATGATCCGGGCGAGGGGACGCAGGCCAAGCGGCGCAGCTCGGCTGTGATCATCGACCATCTGACGCCGCCCTTGACCCGTGCCGAAAGCTACGGACCGCTGAGGGATCTCGAAGCGCTGGTTGATGAATTTTACGAGGCGTCCGGCCATGACCCGCGGCGTTTGAAGCTGCTGAAGGCTCAGATCCTCGATCTGGTGCGCGACATCGGGCTCGACGCCGATGCCGGGATCGGGCCTGCGGATGACGACGATCTGGCGCTGGAAAAGCTGGATGCGTGGTTGTGCGACCTCAAGGAAATGCAGATCCGCGACGGGCTTCACATCTTCGGCAAGTCGCCCGAAGGCAGCCTGCTGACGGATCTCACGGTGGCGCTGGCGCGGATCAAGCGCGGCGAAGCGCCGGGCGAGGACAGCCTGCAGCGGGCGATCGCACGGGATGCGGGGCTTTCACAGAAAAACCCCTCCCCAACCCCTCCCCACAAGGGGGAGGGGCTTGCCCCCCCGACACATGTGGAGCGCTCTGAGCCAACAGCTCGCGGTGAGCCGTCTAGCCCCTCCCACCTGTGGGGAGGGGTTGGGGAGGGGCCTTTTCGAGAAACAGGTGGGGAGGGGGCTTTCTTCGATCCCCTCGATTGTCCAATGGGCGAACCGTGGACAGGGCCGAAGCCTTTAATTTTGCAATCGGTTTCCAACGACCCATGGCGTAGCAATGGCGACACGGTCGAGCGGATCGAGTTGCTGGCGATCGAGTTGGTGTCCGGGCGATTGACCCTGCCGGATGACTGGCCTGCGACGCGGGCGGTGATGGAGAACATCCAGAACCTGATCAAGCCCTCGGTCGAGGCCTGCGGAGATGCTGAAATTGACGGTTTGCTGACGGCGCTCGACGGCCGTTTTGTCGCGCCCGGACCTTCCGGCGCGCCGACGCGCGGGCGGCCGGATGTCTTGCCGACGGGGCGGAACTTTTATTCGGTGGACAGCCGCGCGGTACCGACGCCAGCAGCATGGGAGCTGGGGCAGAAATCGGCGGAACTGCTGGTCACACGGCACGTGCAGGATCACGGCGAGTGGCCGACCTCGATGGCGCTGACCGCCTGGGGCACCTCCAACATGCGCACCGGCGGCGACGACATCGCTCAGGCCCTGGCGCTGATCGGCGCCAAGCCGGTGTGGGATCCGGCGTCGCGGCGGGTGACCGGCTACGAGATCATTCCGCTGGCGATGATGAACCGGCCCCGTGTCGACGTGACCTTGCGGATCTCCGGATTTTTCCGCGATGCCTTTCCGGACCAGATCGCGCTGTTTGACCGGGCTGTGCGGGCGGTGGCAGCGCTGGATGAGGACGCGGCCGACAATCCGCTGGCTGCGCGTGCCAGAGATGAGAGCGCACGGTTGATCGCCACCGGAGTGGGCGAAGCCGAAGCCGGGCGGCAGTCCTCCTTCCGGGTCTTCGGCTCCAAACCGGGGGCCTATGGCGCGGGTTTGCAGGCGCTGATGGATGAAGGCGGCTGGACCGATCGCAGCGAGCTGGCCGAGGCTTTCGTTGTCTGGGGCGGTTATGCCTATGGCGCGGGCGAAGAAGGCCAGGCGGCGCATGAGCTGTTCGAACAGCGGCTTTCGACGGTGGAAGCGGTGGTGCAGAACCAGGACAACCGCGAGCACGATCTGCTTGATTCCGATGATTACTACCAGTTCGAGGGCGGCATGACGGCGGCGGTGGAGGCGGCGCGCGGAACCCGCCCGGCGATCTACCACAATGACCATTCCCGGCCAGAACGCCCGGTGATCCGTTCGCTTGAGGAAGAGATCGCCCGGGTGGTGCGCGGCCGGGCGGTCAATCCGAAATGGATCGAGGGCGTCAAGCGCCATGGTTACAAGGGCGCTTTCGAGATGGCGGCGACAGTGGATTATCTGTTTGCTTTTGCCGCGACCACCGGTGCCGTGCGCGACGCGCATTTCGACGCTGTCTATCAGGCCTATCTGATGGACGAGGAGACGCTCGCCTTTCTGCGCGAGAAAAACCCCGATGCGCTCAGGGAAATGGCGGCGAAATTCGAAGAGGCAATCGAGCGCGGGCTGTGGACGCCCAAGAGCAATTCGGCCAAGTTTACGCTTGCTGAAGTGGCCGGAACAGAATTCGGGCAAGAATGACCCGGACCCCTGTTGGCCAGGTGCCAAAAGATGAGGACAGTGCATGACAATCGAAATAACCGTGGATGAAAGCGGGGATGCCGAATTCGCCAAAACGGTCGAAGCCATTGTTGACGAGCCGGCTGCGAAGATGGGGCACCCGTTTGATCCACTGCCGTTGCAACTCAAGGCCGTTGACGCTGATGGCGGATTGGCCGGCGGCCTGACTGCGCACAGGGTTCAGGGTTGGCTGTTTGTCAAACTGCTCGGTGTCGCCGAGAACCAACGCGGCAGCGGAATTGGAAAAAAGCTGCTTTCCAGGGCGGAGGACTATGCCCGGGAGAAGGGGCTTGTCGGCGTCTATCTCGATACGTTCGAATTTCAGGCGCCATGGTTTTACCAGGGGCTGGGCTATACTGAATGCGGCCGGCTGCCTGCCCATCGCGGCGCGCCGCAGCGGATCTGGTTTGCCAAGACCTTTGACGCCGCATAGGGATGAAGCCAGCCGGGATGGACATGAAAGAGGCAGGTCATGTCCGGCCGGATCAAGACCGACGTTAAACAGGGATGTACCGAGATGAGCGAACGCGGAAAAATCACCGACGGCATGAGCGAAGAAGAGCTCAATGCACGCCATGCCGAGAAAATGGCCAAGAAGAAGGTGGCGCGTGAGAAAATCATGGCCACCAAGACCGGTGAAAAAGGTCTGGTGATCGTCCATACCGGCAAGGGCAAGGGCAAATCATCCGCCGCGTTCGGAATGATCTTCCGCCATATCGCCCATGGCAAGCCATGCGCCGTGGTGCAGTTCATCAAGGGCGCGATGTCGACCGGCGAGCGCGATCTGATCCTCAAGCACTTTTCCGAGCTGTGCCAGTTTCACACCATGGGTGAGGGCTTTACCTGGGAAACACAGGACAAGGCCCGCGATATTGAAATGGCGCAAGCCGCCTGGGAGAAAGCCAAGGAGATGATCCGCGACGAGCGCAACTCGATGGTGCTGCTCGACGAGATCAACATTGCCATCCGCTATGATTATATCGACGTCAATGACGTGATCGCGTTTCTGGAAGCTGAAAAGCCGCCAATGACCCATGTCGTGCTCACCGGCCGCAATGCCAAGGACGAGCTGATCGAGTATGCGGACCTTGTCACGGAAATGGAGATGATCAAACATCCGTTCCGTTCCGGAGTGAAAGCGCAGATCGGCGTGGAGTTCTGACACAAGGGACGCGGATCATGAGCCTTGCAGCAAGCTGGCAGTTCTGGGCGCTGGTCGCGGCGGTTTTTGCGGCGCTGACCGCAATCTTCGCCAAGGTCGGGATCAGCGATATCGACAGCGATCTTGCCACCTTTATCCGCACCTGTGTGATCATGGTTGTGCTGGCAGTGATGCTGACCGCGATGGGCAAATGGCGGCAGCCGCAAGCGATTCCGTTCAAGACCTGGATCTTTCTCGGGCTATCCGGCCTTGCGACCGGTGCGTCGTGGCTGGCCTATTTCCGTGCACTGAAAATCGGCGACGCGGCGCGGGTGGCGCCGCTCGACAAACTGTCGATCGTGCTGGTGGCGATTTTCGGAGTGCTGTTTCTGGGCGAACATCTGTCGGTGATGAACTGGATTGGCGTGATGCTGATCGGCACCGGCGCACTCTTTCTGGCGGTGTTCTGACCAGGCTTAAACGCCAAGCCAGAGCCGGACCGGATTGAGCGGGTCGGCGATCAGCTTCACGGCCAGCGCGATGCAGGTGATCACCAGCAGCGGTTTGATGATCCTTGAGCCGTTCTTCATGGCCAGCCGGGAGCCAAGCTGGGCTCCGGCGAACTGGGCAACGCCCATCATCAATCCGACTTTCCACGAGATGACGCCAACAAAGGCGAAGACGGCGAAAGCACCAAGATTGGAAGCGAAGTTGAGCAGCTTGGTGTGCGCTGTGGCCTTGAGCAGGCCGTAGCCGGCCAGGGCGACAAAGGCGAGCATGAAGAACGATCCGGCGCCCGGTCCGAAGACGCCGTCATAGAACCCGATCAAGGGAACAATGATCAGGCCGAACAGGAACGGCGACAACCGGCGCGCACGATCGATATCGCCCATGTTCGGCTTGAAAGCGAAGTAGAGCGCGATGGCAACCAGCAGAAATGGCAGGAAGGCGCGGAAGATCTCTCCGGGGATCACTGTTGCGAGAATCGCGCCGAGCGCCGCCCCGGCAGCGGAGAGCACGGCTGGTGCAAGTTGAGCCTTGAGATCAACATGACCCTTGCGGGCATAGGCGAAAGTCGCCGAGCTTGAGCCAAACAGACCCTGCAGCTTGTTGGTGCCGAGCGCTTCAACAGGGGTAAAGCCGGCGAGCAGCAGGGCCGGTACCGCGATCAACCCACCGCCGCCGGCAATCGAGTCGATAAACCCGGCCATGAATGCCGCGCCAAGAAGCAGCAAGGTCAGGGTGAGTGTCAGGTCTTCCATGCAACGGTCCGTGTGGTGATGTGGAATGGCGTCAATGCGCGGGACCTATGACATGGCGGTTGAGTCTGGACAATCGGAGGCCGATCTTTACATTTTCCTAATATGGAGAATCACTCCGGCCTGAGGGGGCATCGACGGTGAAGGGGCTTCTTGCATCGATTGCACGGTTGTTTGGGCGCGAACAGCATTTGCCGGGCGCGTTGGGGCCGCTTTCCGAAGATCCGGTCGCGTTGGCCGAAATCCTCCTGCTGTTCCGGGTGGTGCTTGCAGACGGTGTTGTGCACGCCTCACAGCTCACTGCCTTCGAGCGCATCTGTGAACAGCACTTCGGTATAAGCCGGAGCGATATGGATGAATTGCACAAGCTTCTTGAATCGCCGAAAGCCCGTTCCTGCGATGCGAAAGCCTTTACGCTGCTCGGCCAGCTTGACACGGAAGCGCGAACAGCACTTCTTGGGGACATGATGCGGATTGCCCGCGCCAACACCGTCATTTCTGACGGTGAGGAAAGGCTGATCCGCCGGACTGCGGACTTGCTGGGGCTGGAGCCCGGGACAGGTGATATTGATGGCAAAGGAAGATTTCATGGATAGTGCGGAAGGGAAGACACCCAGCTTTGGTGAATGGGTCCGGGCTTTCCTCGATCAGAGCGGCTCGTTGAACGAGGTGGCGCATGACCCTATCCTGACAGCGGAACTGCTGCTGCTGGTGAGAATGTCATTTGCGAACAAGACCGTTGAACCGGCAGAGGCTGACGCTTTTGCGGCGATCTGCACCCGTCTTTTGGGCCTCAAAGGTGACGAGCTGTCCGGTATTCTCAAATATCTCCACGACTTCGGCTATGAAACCACCGACGCACAGGCAGCTGACATGCTGGCTGATCTCAGTGTGGCGCGCAAACGCGAGATTCTCGATCATCTGGCAACTGTGGCCAAAGCCGATGGCGAGGTGGATGAGCGGGAGCGGCGCTTGTTTGAAGCCACCGCCCGGCGTCTGGGGTTTTCCTGAAAACGCCTTCAGCCTTTCCTGTGGGCCTGACGCAGATCAGCGTATTGCTGGCGCAATCGGGGTTTGACCTCAAAATCCTTAGCGCCTATGACTCACCCCATGTGCGACGGCGCCTGATGACAGGCTGAGAGATATTCCGGTGCGGCCGACTTAATCCAAGGGCCAACTCCGGAGCTGTCCGGTTCGGTAAGACAAGATGCGGCTTTAAGGGCTGGCGTCTTTTCATCCGGCGTATCGTGCTGTTGTTGTCACGTTGTCCGGAGGCCCCGATGCGCACGCTTGTTCTTTCCCTGATCCTGTCTGTTTCCAGCGCACATGCTGCGTTTGCCCATGGCGGCCATGTGGGTGATCTGGCGGGGCATTCCCATTGGGTCGGCTGGGCAGCTGCGGCTGCGGCGGGTGCTATCACCGCCTGGGCCATCAAGCGCGGCAACAAGAGCAAGAGCGCCGATCAGGACGAAGCTGACGCAGCAGATGCTGACAAGCAGCCCGAAGCTGCGGAGGCCTGAGCCGTGAGCAAGACCCCGATCCCCGAGACGACCGGCATCATGGTGTGCGGTCACGGCAGCCGTAACCAGAACGCGGCGCGCGAATTTGCGACCGTGGCGGAAGGGCTGAAAGCGCGGTATCCGGATACGCATGTGGAGTACGGCTATCTGGAGTTCTGCAATCCGGTGATTTCGGAAGGCCTCGACCGGCTTCGCGCCAAGGGCATCACCCGCGTGCTGGCGGTGCCGGGCATGCTGTTTGCCGCAGGCCACGCCAAGAATGACATTCCTTCGGTGCTCAACACCTACCAGGCGCAAAATCCCGGTATGGTGATCAATTACGGGCGTGAACTGGGCATTGACCTGAAGATGATCCGCGCCGCCGGCGAACGCATCCAGGCGGCTCTGGACACAGCCAACAAGGAGCAGGGCGAAGTCGCGCTGCACGATACCTTGCTGATGGTGGTCGGCCGCGGATCGTCCGATCCGGACGCCAATTCGAACGCGTCGAAAGTGATGCGTATGCTGTGGGAAGGCTTTGGATTCGGCTGGGCCGAGACCTGCTATTCCGGCGTCACCTTTCCGCTGGTCGGGCCGGGTCTGGGCCATGCGGCCAAGCTTGGCTACAAGCGCATCATCGTGTTTCCGTATTTCCTGTTCACCGGCGTGCTGGTCAAGCGGATCTATTCGGAGACCGACGCGGTGGCTGCCAACCATCCCGAGATCCAGTTCATCAAGGCGTCCTACCTGAGCGATCATCCGCTGGTGATCGACACCTTTCAGGACCGGGTGCAGGAGATCATGGACGGGCAGGCGCTGATGAACTGCCAGATGTGCAAATACCGGGAGCAGGTGCTAGGCTTCGAGGCCGAAGTCGGCCTGCCGCAGGAAAGCCATCACCACCATGTCGAGGGCATTGGCGGCGGGCTGGAGGATTGCCCCTGCAAGGGCGATTGCGACGCATCGTGCCGCGAGGAAGAGTTCTGCAAAGAACATGGCCTGCCGTGGACACCGGTGCACAGCCATGCCAGCCCGGCAGATCTGGAGCCGGTCCGTGACCATTCGCATGGGCATGACCATGATCACTCCCATGGGCACGATCATCATCACCATGACGGGCATAGCCACGACCACGCCCATGATCACAGCCATGAGCACGGGCACGATCATTCTCACGATCATGGCCATTCGCATGATCATCACCATCATCCCTATCCGCATGCAGACCATCCACATGGTCCACGCTCGATGGACAAGAAGAAGGGCTGAGCATGAGTGCTTCGGCCCCGATCCTCGATCCGGCAGAAATCTACCGGCGGTCCTTTGCCATCATTCAGGCAGAGGCGGATCTTGCACGGTTTGACGCCGACACCCGTTCGGTGGTGGTGCGGATGATCCATGCCTGCGGGATGGTTGATCTGGCGGATGACATCGTGGCTTCACCAGGTTTTGCCAGGAGCGCCCGGGTGGCACTGGAAGCCGGTGCGCCGGTGCTGTGCGATGTGGAGATGGTCCGCCACGGCATCATCACCCGGCTGATGCCTGCCGGCAACGAGGTGCTGTGCCTGCTCAATGATCCCCGGGTGCGCGAAATCGCGGCACGTGATGCGACCACCCGTTCGGCGGCGCAGGTCGATCTGTGGGCCGAGCGGATGGAAGGGGCCGTGATTGCCATCGGCAATGCGCCGACGGCGCTGTTCCGGCTGCTGGAGCTGATCGATGCAGGCGCGCCGAAACCGGCGGCTGTCATCGGTGTTCCGGTCGGGTTTGTCGGCGCAGTGGAAAGCAAGGACGCACTTGCGGCCGATCCGCGCGGTGTCGAGTTTCTTGCGGTCAAGGGACGTCGTGGCGGCAGTGCGCTCGCCAGTTCGGCTGTCAACGCGCTGGCCGGGGGGCTTGAAGGTCATGGTTAGGGATCTCCGGGCCAATGCTCCCTGGCTGACCATCATTGGTATTGGAGACAACGGGCTCGACAGCCTGACGCCACCGGCGCGAACCCTGTTTGACCAGGCTGAAACCATCATCGCACCCGAACGGGTGCTGGCGCGGATCGATTGCGGCGCGCGCGAGGCCATTGCCTGGACCTTCGGCATCAAGGAAACCATTGCGCTGGTGCTGGCGCGGCGCGGTACGCCGGTGACCATTCTGGCAACGGGCGATCCGATGTTCTATGGCGTCGGCGCCACCTTGATGCGCCAGCTTGATGCGGCGGAGATGCGGGTGATCCCGTCACCCTCGGCGTTTTCACTGGCCGCTGCCCGCCTTGGCTGGGCGCTGCAGGATGTGGCGATGATCTCGCTGCATGGCCGTTCGGTTCACGGGCTGGCTTCGCATGTTCATCCCGGTGCCAAAATCATTGCCCTGACATCGACCGGACACACGGTGATCGAGGCGGCGCAGATTCTGAGCGCGCGGGGCTATGGCCGTTCCGAAATGCATGTGCTTGAGCATATGGGCGGACCGGACGAACGGGTCAGGGTGATGCGCGCCGACCGGGTTGCCGCTGACAAGCCGCATATTGCGGATTTCAATACACTGGCCATCGCCTGCGAGGCGCAACCGGGAGCCGTGTTGCTGCCGTCTGTTCCAGGGCTTCCGGACGATGCATTCGAGCATGACGGACAACTGACCAAGCGTGAGGTGCGGGCGGTGACGCTGGCGCGGCTCGGGCCTGTGCCTGGCGGCTTGATGTGGGATGTCGGAGCGGGCTGCGGGTCGATCGGAATCGAGTGGATCCGTGCTGCGCGCGGGGCACGGGCCATTGCCATTGAAGCCAGCGAGGCGCGCCGGAAAATGACCGCACACAACGCGATGACACTGGGTGCGCCGGGTCTTGAGATTGTCGCCGGGACAGCGCCCGATGCGCTTGCGGATCTGGAAATGCCGGATGCCGTTTTCATCGGTGGCGGGATTTCCAATGATGGCGTTTTCGAAGCGTCCTGGGAGGCACTCAAACCGTTCGGACGGCTGGTTGCCAATGCCGTGACCGTCGAAGGTGAGGCGCGTTTGTTTGCCCTGCAGTCGGTGCATGGGGGTGAGCTGGTCCGGCTGCAGACCAGCCGTGCCGAGCCGGTCGGGCGGTATCTTGGATGGAAACCGCTGATGCCGGTGACGATCTGGTCGGTGACGAAGGGGCTCGATGCATGAGCGGAAAATTGTACGGCCTCGGGCTTGGTCCGGGAGACCCGGAACTGATCACGCTGAAGGCGCACCGCATCCTGCAAAGTGTGCCGGTGATCGCCTGGCCGGCGCCGGATACGGGGCCAAGTTTCGCGCGCTCGATCGCGGCTCCGCATCTGCCTGAAGGGCAGATCGAAGTGCCGATCGTGGTGCCGATGCGCACCGACAGGTTTCCCGCGCGCGATGTCTATGACAAGGCATCGATGGAAATCGCGGGCCATCTCGATGCGGGCCGGGACGTTGCGGTGCTGTGCGAGGGTGACCCGTTCTTCTACGGCTCGTTCATGTATGTGTTCGAGCGGCTGGCAGGAGATTACCCGACCGAGGTGGTGCCGGGGGTGTCATCGATGATGGCTGCGGCGAGTGCGGCGGGGCGTCCGCTGGCCGCGCGCAATGATGTGCTCAGTGTCGTGCCGGGTCCACTTAGCGATGAGGAGCTCACAAATCGATTCAACGCCGCAGATGCATTAGCGATCATTAAGATAGGCAGGCATTTCAATCGCTTGCGCGCGCTGATTGCCCAAATGAATCTGCTACCTCATGCAATTTATGTGGAACGGGTCTCGCTCGGCTCCGAACGCCTGATGCCGCTTGCGGATGTGGCTGAGGACACGGCCCCGTATTTTTCGATGATCCTGATCTACAAGGGCGGCGAGGACTGGATCCAAGCCCTGCCCGGGAGCAAAACATGACCATATCTCCCGCCATCATCATCCTTTCCCAGGCTGCGTTGCCGATGGCCCGGCGGATTGCCGGAGCCATCGGCGGCGAAGTGCATGGACTGGAACGGCGTATCACCGAAAGGGTTGATGCAACCTTTACAGACATAGGCCAACATTTGGGTGGGCTGTTTCAGAACGGCCGGCCGATCGTGGCGCTGATGGCTTCGGGCGCGGTGATCCGTTTGCTGGCGCAGCATCTGAGCGACAAGCAAAACGAGCCGCCGGTGGTCGCCGTTGCCGAAGATGGCTCAGCCGTTGTTCCGCTTCTGGGCGGCCATCACGGGGCCAATGATCTGGCGCGCGAAATCGCGAAATTTGTAGACGGATTTGCAGCCGTCACCACCGCGGGTGATCTGAAATTTGCGATTGCACTGGATGCTCCGCCGGAAGGCTGGGTGCTGGCCAATCCGGCTGACGCCAAGCAGGTGATGGCGGATCTGGTCGCCGGTAAATCGGTCCGGCTGGAAGGTGAAGCGGATTGGCTTGCAGGCAGCGGATTGCCATTGTCGGCGGACGGCGAGATCACGCTTGTGGCGTCTGCCGATGCGGTCAGCCCTCCGACAAACGGATTGCTTTATCATCCGAAAAATCTCGTTCTCGGGATTGGCTGCGAGCGCGGTGCGGGCGGCGACGAGGCGCTGGCTCTGGCTTTGGAAAGTCTCGAACAGGCTGGCTTGTCACCTGCGTCTGTGGGGCTGGTGGTATCGATTGATGTGAAGGCGGATGAGGCGGCTGTGCATCATGTGGCGCAGCATTTTGGTTGCCCGGCGCGGTTCTTCGATGCGGCGAGGCTGGAAGCCGAGACGCCGCGGCTCAAGAACCCGTCCGATATCGTATTCACTGAAGTCGGCTGCCATGGGGTGTCCGAAGGGGCGGCGTTGGCAGCCGCTGGATCACTGGGTGAGTTGATCGCAGAGAAGCGCAAGAGCAAGCGTGCAACCTGTGCTATCGGCCGCGCCTCAGAGCCTTTCATGAATGCATCTTTGCCGGGCCGGGCACGGGGCAAGTTGATGGTGGTCGGCATCGGGCCGGGGTCCGAGGGCTGGCGTTCGCCGGAGGTTTCCCGGATGGTCGCGGCATCCACCGATCTGGTTGGCTATTCGCTTTATCTCGATCTGCTCGGACCGCTGGCGCACGGCAAGGCGCGGCATGATTTCGATCTGGGCAAGGAAGAGGCGCGGGTGCGCCATGCCATGGAACTGGCAGGCGAGGGCAAGTCGGTGGCGCTCGTCTGTTCCGGCGACGCCGGTATCTACGCGATGGCGACGCTGGTGTTCGAACTGCTCGACAAGGCCGATGGGCCGGAAGGGCTGGCGGCTGAAGCGCGGCGGATCGAGATCGCGGTCTCGCCGGGTATCTCTGCGCTGCAGGCGGCCGCTGCACGCGCCGGGGCTCCGCTCGGGCATGATTTCTGCACCATCTCGCTGTCGGACCTGCTGACGCCCTGGGAAGACATCAAGCGCCGGGTGACGGCTGCAGGCGAGGGCGATTTCGTCATCGCGTTCTACAATCCGGTGTCGAAGAAACGCCGCACGCAACTGGCCTGGGCACGCGACAAGCTGCTTGAGCATCGCCCGGCCTCGACGCCGGTGATCCTCGCCGCCAATCTGGGGCGCGAAGGGGAACTGATCCGGGTTGTGCCGTTGGGATCCCTCAATGTCGATGATGTTGACATGCTCACCGTTGTGGTGGTCGGGTCGTCGAATTCCTCGACCGTTGCCACGGGCGACGGCAAGACCTGGGTTTACACGCCGCGCGGCTATGCCCGCAAGGAAGGCAGCGCGATGACCCATGTCGGGACACAGATTTCAGGAGACGCGGCATGACCGTTTATTTCATCGGCGCCGGTCCCGGCGCACCCGACCTCATCACCGTGCGCGGTCTCAAGCTGATCGAGCGCTGCCCGGTGTGCCTCTATGCCGGTTCGCTGGTGCCCGAGGAGATCGTGCATGCTGCTCCGCAAGATGCGCTGGTCAAGGACACCGCGCCGATGCATCTCGACGAGATCATCGCCGACATGAAGACCGCGCATGATGCAGGCCAGGACGTCGCGCGGGTACATTCCGGCGATCCGGCGATCTATGGCGCGGTGGCCGAGCAGATGCGGCGGCTGGATGCGCTGGGGATCGATTACGAAGTGGTACCGGGTGTACCGGCCTTTGCCGGCGCTGCCGCAAGGCTCGCCACAGAATTGACCCTGCCGGAAATCGCCCAGACGGTGATCATCACCCGCACCGGCATGAAGGCCTCGTCGATGCCGGAATTCGAGCAGCTGGAGATCCTCGGCCAGTCGCGGGCAACACTTGCCATCCACCTGTCGATCCGCAATCTCGATTATGTGCGCCGCTCGCTGGAGCCGTTCTACGGCGCCGACTGCCCGGTGGTGATCGCCTACCGCGCCACCTGGCCGGACGAGCTCTATATCCGCACCACGCTGGAAGGCATGAAGGAGGAGGTGCGCAAGAACAAGATCACCCGCACCGCACTCATTCTGGTCGGCAAGGTGTTCGGCGAGAACAATTTCCGCGACAGCGATCTGTACAATTCCGAGTACTCACATGTGCTCAGGAATGTCGGCAAAAAGAAGAAGGCGAAGGTGGGGTAGCGCCTGGCACCAGCACGGACTTATGCGTCGACAGGGCGGAATGTGATTGTGCCGCGCGTGCCGTCCCTGGTGCGGGGCTTGGCAACAATTTCCACGTCCTGATCGAATGATGTGAGAAACCCGATCAGCCGTTCAACCGAGTATTCACGAAAATTGCCCTTGAAGAGGCGCGACACTTCCGGCTGGCTGATACCCATGCGGGCTCCCGCACGTGCCTGGGTCATCTTCGCGTCTTGTGTGAGCCGGTACAGTTCCGCCACGATCTGGGCCTTGAGAAATTGGCTGTCAGCATCAGGCAGGCCCAACTCGGCAAAGATATTTGGGTCACCAGCATAAATCTCGTTGTGGTCAGTGGTCATTCCTGTGGTCCTGTTGCGTGCGCGATTTGTGATCCGCCTGTGCTGTTTGCAGGCGGCGCTTGATCAGGTCTATTTCGGTCTTCGGTGTCCTGATTCCATGTCTGGATTTCTTTTTGAAGCAATGCAGCACATAGACCACTGTCTCGAAATGAACCGTATAGACAGAGCGGAATGTGTCGCCTTCGAAATTCCCGATCAGCTCCACCACGCCGGGACCGACGCCTTTGAGCGGTTTCGCCGAGGGTGGATGCTGCCCGGTCTGGGCCAGAAACAGCTCGAAGCCAAAGCCTTCCTGAACCCGCGGCGGGAAATTGGCATAGTCCTTTCGACTTGAGCCGATCCACAACAATGGACGTTGAGGGCGAGGCAAGCGGTCCATTGGACTAGTATGAGTAATTACTCATCAAAGTCAAGATTCACCTGATTGCATGCGCCTGTTTCACCGGAGCGCAACTGGACGGTGATACGGCGATGTCTTGCGCCAGCCTCCGTCACGCCAGATCCCAATCCGGGCATAAGGAGCGTGAGAGATGTCATGCGTGCCTCAATCGCCCCGCCCGATCATGATCACTGGCAGTCCCAGCTCCCGCGCGGCTTCGATCTTTGCGTAGGCCGCCCTGCCGCCCGAGTTGCGGCAGACGATGTGGCTGATCGAATGGGCAATCAGCAGCATGGTTTCGGCTGCGGCTGTGTCTCCGGGGCGACCGAGCACCAGGGCGTGGTCAGGGAGCGCAAGTGGCTCGTCCGGCTTGTCGATCATGCGGACGACGAAATGCACGTCATCGCGGGATGCAAATAGGCCGATGTACTGAGAGCCTAGCGCCAGCAGTACACGGGCGCGGGGCGGGATGGCGTCGCGGGCGGCTTCCAGTGTGTCCACCTCGATCCAGTTGTCGCCGCGTTGTTCTTCCCATGGCTTGCGGGTGCGGATGTCGAGCGGCACGCCGGCTATTTTGGCGGCTTCAATGGCGTTGGCGCTGATCTGGCGGGCGAAGGGATGGGTGGCGTCAATCAGCCGGGTAACGGCGTTGTCCTCGATATAGCGCGCCAGCCCCTCGATGCCGCCGAAGCCGCCGGTGCGGACCTCGCCGGCCAGCGGTGCGGGTTCTTTGGTGCGGCCGGCGAGTGAGGTGATGATCCTGGCTTCGGGTTTTGCCGCAATCAGCTCTCTTGCCAGGTCGGCGGCCTCGCGGGTGCCACCGATGATCAGGATGGTTTCAGATGGCTCGGATTTATTCGGCATGGGCGAGCAGCATCCCGGCGCGGTCCATTACCATGACGTCGACCTGGACCGGCGCGCCGCGGAGCGTTTCAAGCGCCGTTGTGCGAGCACCGGACGCGATGGCGGAGGGCAGATCGAGTCCCTGATCGCGAGTCAATTCAAACACTTCCAGGGCGGTGTTGGCAGTCAGAATCTGCCCCTTCAAGTGATTTCCACCCAGGGCTTCGGCTTGTTGCGCGAGCCATTGCATGTCGACCTGGCTTCGGCCGGAATGCAGATCCAGCGCGCCTTGTGCAAGTTTGCACATCTTGGCAAAACCGCCGGCGATGGTCAGCCGCGGTACCGGATGGGCGCGAAGATATTTGAGCAGGCCGCCGGCGAAGTCTCCCATGTCGAGGCAGGCAATGTCGGGCAGTCCGTGAAAGGCCTGCGCGGTTTTCTCCGATGTCGAGCCGGTGGCGCCGAGCACATGCGGAAAGCCTTCGGCGCGGGCGACATCAATGCCGCGGTGGATCGAGTGGATCCAGGCCGAGCAGGAAAACGGGTGCACGATGCCCGTGGTGCCGAGCACCGAAAGCCCGCCGATGATGCCGAGCCGCGGGTTCCAGGTCTGCAGGGCCAGCTCGGCACCGTTCTCGATAGCGATCTCGATTTCGATATCCGGAGGGATGCCGTGCTGTTTGCATAGCGCGGTGACGACCTCGGTCATCATGCTGCGCGGAACCGGATTGATGGCCGGCTCGCCAACCGGGACAGGCAGTCCGGCCCTGGTGACCATGCCGACGCCAATGCCTGCCTTGAAGACAATACCTGCGCCCTCAGGCAGTCGGCGTATGCTTGCCATCACCAGCGCGCCATGGGTCACATCGGGGTCGTCACCCGCGTCCTTGATGATGGCAGCCATCGCGTGATTTTCCGTGACAGCCTCGCGGGCGAGGGGGAAGCTTGGCGTCTCACCTTTGGGCAGGGTGATCTGCACCGGATCTGGGAACTCGCCGGTGAGCAATGCGGTCAGAGCGGCCTTGGTTGCCGCCGTTGCGCATGCGCCGGTGGTCCAGCCGCGGCGCAGGGCCGTGGCGGGTTTTTCCACCCTGATTTCGCTTTCGCCAGCGTCCATGTCGCAGTTCTCTGTCGTGTCTTGCCTGTTGCCGTTATAGAGTGCGATTGGTACGGGTGTAACCCATGGTGTTGTGCAGGACTGGCCTGCTCGCGTGAACGGAAAAGCATGACTGACTGGCAACAAAATCTGCCGCAGATGAAACCGGGTGAAGTCTGGCTCGTGGGCGCGGGTCCGGGTGATCCCGGGTTGTTGACGCTGCACGCAGCCAATGCGCTGAGCCAGGCGGATGTGATCGTGCATGATGCGCTGGTCAATGCCGATTGCCTCAAGCTGGCGCGAACCGGCGCGCTGCTGGAATATGCTGGCAAACGCGGCGGCAAGCCCTCGGCCAAGCAGCGCGACATATCGCTCAGGCTGGTTGAGCTGGCGCGCGAAGGCCACCGGGTGTTGCGGCTGAAGGGCGGCGACCCGTTTGTCTTCGGCCGTGGCGGCGAGGAAGCGCTGACGCTGGTCGAGCATCAGGTCCCGTTCCGGGTGGTGCCCGGTATTACCGCGGGAATTGGCGGGCTGGCTTATGCCGGGATTCCGGTGACGCATCGTGACACCAACCACACGGTGACCTTCCTGACCGGCCATGATTCGTCAGGCGTCGTACCGGACCGGATCGACTGGGACGGCGTGGCGCGCGGCAGCCAGGTGATCATCATGTATATGGCGATGAAGCATATTGCGGCGATCGCCTCCAGCCTGATTGCCGCAGGCCGGAATGCGGATGAACCCGTGGCGTTTGTCACCGATGCATCGACAGCCGAACAAAAAGTACTCGAGACGACGCTTTCGCGGGCGGCAGACGATGTCGCTGCCTCCGGCTTGCAGCCGCCGGCAATCGTGGTGATTGGTCAGGTGGTGCGGCTTCGCCCGGCACTTGACTGGATGGGGGCGGCAGCGGGGAGGGTGTTGACCTCCGATCCTCTTGGAAATCGCGCAGACGCGCAGAAAGACAGTGCATGACAGGGCTGATGATTGCTGCGCCCCGTTCGGGGTCCGGCAAGACGACCGTGACGCTCGGGCTTCTCAGGGCGCTCAAACGCCGCGGCGTGGCGCTGGCGCCGGGCAAGGCGGGACCGGATTACATCGACCCGGCGTTTCATGCCGCGGCCAGCGGCCAGGCCTGCCTCAACTATGATCCATGGGCCATGCGCAGCGATCTGTTGCTGGCCAATGCGTCGCTGCAATCGCAAGGCGGACGGATGCTGTTCATCGAGGCGATGATGGGCCTGTTCGACGGAGCTGCGGATGGCTCTGGCTCGGCGGGCGATCTGGCCGGGTTGCTGGGACTGCCGGTGATACTGGTGATCGATTGCTCCGGCATGTCGCATTCGGTGGCGGCGCTGGCGCATGGATTTGCCAATTTTCACCCCGACGTGCTGGTGCCCGGAGTCATTCTCAATCATGTGGCCAGTCCACGTCATGATGGAATGCTGCGTCAGGCCTTGGAAAAGGCCCGCGTCGAAGTGCTCGGATCGCTGCCGCACAATGAGAAGCTGGTGCTGCCGCAGCGGCATCTGGGGCTGGTGCAGGCCGGTGAAAACGAAAAGCTTGCGGCCTTGATTGACGATGCCGCTGACGTGATGGAAAGCCGGATCGACCTCGACCGGCTCATCAGGCAGGCGCACCGCAGGCCAACGAAACCGGCTCCGGCCAATATTCCAAGGCTTACGCCGCCTGGCCAGAAAATTGCGGTGGCGCGGGATGTGGCGTTTGCATTCTTTTACGAACATATGCTGCTCGGCTGGCAGCGCCGCGGCGCGGAACTGTCGTTCTTTTCCCCGCTGGCGGACGAAGCGCCGGCAGCCGATTGCGACGCCGTGATCCTGCCCGGTGGCTATCCTGAACTTCATGCGGGGCGTCTCGCCGCAGCAAATCAATTCAAGGCCGGCATGCAATTAGCCATCGATCGCGGCGTTTCGGTCTATGGCGAATGCGGCGGCTATATGGCGCTTGGAGAAGGGCTGATTGATGCCGACGGCGTGCGCCACGAGATGCTTGGGGCCTTGCCGCTGGTGACCAGCTTTGCCAGTCCAAAACGGCATCTGGGCTATCGGCGGTTGGCACCGGCGCCTGGTTTCTTCTGGAACATGGAGCTCTCAGCTCACGAATTCCATTATGCGACTGTTGTGTCAGAAGGCGCTGCAGACGGCCACTTGTTCGGCGCAAGGGATGCGCTGGGGGCAGATCTTGCCGGCGCCGGGCTCAGACGCGGCAATGTTGCAGGTTCCTTCATGCATGTGATCGACCGGATCGACTAGATGACAACACCAATCAACGCACCAATTGCCCATGGCGGGGCGCTTTCCGAAGCCATCAAACGCCATGGCGGAAACCCGTCCGAATGGCTTGATCTGTCGACCGGCATCAGCCCTTTCACGCTGCCGCTGCCGGAATTTTCACCCGAGACATGGCGGCGGCTTCCCGAGCAGAGCGAGGTGCAGCGGGTTTGCAAACTGGCGATGCGGCACTATGGCGGCTCTGTGGTGCCGGTTGCGGTGCCGGGCACCCAGTCTGCAATCCAGTTGCTGCCTTACCTGACGCCGAATGCCTCGGAAGTTGCTATCGTCTCGCCGACCTATGGCGAGTATCAGCAGGCCTATCAACGGATGGACATGGTGGTTGATCCGATTGCCACGCTGGACGCTGCGTCGGCGACGCGGGCCGGCGTGGCGGTACTGGCCAACCCCAACAACCCCGATGGCCGGGAAACGCCACGGGATGACATCTTCGGCTTTGTCAGGGCACAGCGCCACAGGCTGATTGTTGTCGATGAGGCGTTTGCCGACATGCGGCAGGACCTGTCGATGGCAGGGGCGGCGGGCATGGAGCCCAATCTTGTGGTGATGCGGTCGTTCGGCAAGTTTTTCGGCCTTGCCGGATTGCGGCTTGGGTTTGTCTTCGCGGAGACCAGACTGGCAAAAATACTCAGCGACCGGCTGGGGCCGTGGGCTGTATCCGGACCGGCGCTGGCGGTGGCGGCCCATGCGTTTTCGCGCGGCGACCTTGTCAACGAGCTTCGCAACAAGATCGAAAAGGCACAGGCGATGACACGCTCCGCGCTGAATATGGCGCGGGTGTCCATCGTCGGGGAGAGTGATTTGTTCTTCTGCTGTGAAGTGGGTGACGGGGCAGCGGTTCGCGACCTGCTTGCCAGCCACAAGGTGCTGGTGCGGGCGTTTGACCACAGCCCGTCGCGCATTCGCATCGGTCTGGTTCCTGATGAATTGTCGGCTGTCAGGCTTCGCGAAACATTGCGGCTTGCGGGCCAGCAGACGTCGTAATGAGCCATCTTGCGGTTCTCCTGGTCGCGCTGATCGTGGATCGCCTTGTTGGTGATCCGGACTGGTTGTGGCGGCGGATCAGCCATCCGGTGGTGATCTTCGGCAATGCGATCGGGTTTGCCGAGAAGCGTTTCAACAGATCGTCAGATACGGACCTCACGCGTCGCCGCAAGGGGCGAATTGTGATTGCGGGGTTGATGCTGGGGGCCGCCGGATTTGGCTGGATTCTCTCGCGCCTGTTCGGCGGTCTCGGTGCTGCCGGGATGCTGTTTGAAGTCATCGTGGTTGCCATATTTCTGGCGCAGAAAAGTCTCGCAGATCATGTTGCCGCAGTGGCAGCCGGGCTTCGCGAGGGTGGGCTGGAGGGCGGGCGCAAGGCGGTTTCGATGATTGTCGGGCGCGATCCGGAAGCGCTCGATGAGGCCGGTGTTGCCAGAGCATCGATCGAAAGTCTCGCAGAAAATTTTTCAGATGGAATTGTCGCGCCGGCCCTCTGGTACGCAGTTTTCGGATTGCCGGGGCTGTTGGCCTACAAGATGCTCAACACGGCAGATTCGATGATCGGTCATCTCAATGAACGGTACCGCGATTTCGGACGGGCGTCTGCAAAGCTGGATGATCTGGCCAATTGGCCTGCGGCTCGTTTGGCGGCAATGCTGATTGCTGCTGCGGCTGGATTGAGCAAGGGAAGAGCTGCCATGCGCCGCGCCGCGGAATTGGCGCTGACCGATTCCGGTCTGCACCGTTCGCCCAATGCAGGATGGCCGGAGGCGGCAATGGCGGGAGGTCTTGGTCTGCCACTTGCCGGGCCCCGGCACTATGGCGGTGAGCTGGTCATGGAGGCCAGTCTGAATGCTTCGGGCAGCAGGCAGGCTGACGCCGGAAGCATTGGCGAGGCGCTTGTTGTCTTCCGGCGCGCCTGTGACTGCCTGGTTCTGCTGGTTTTCGCAGGGATCCTTGTGTCGTTTTAATTCAGTAATGTCATATACTTAGATTGATGGGTCGAATTCTATATTGGGTTTTAACTTTAACTCGATACTTGATCTGTTTAGATTGAATCCCGGCTGGTAAAGTCATCAATAGGGTATATGGGGAAACAATCATGCGAAATCTGATTCTGGCAGGGCTCTTCGCGCTCTCACTTCTTCCGTTTTCATCGGCTTCGGCGTTTGCCGCCAAGCTTATCGCCAAGGTGGATCTTTCATCACAGACCATGGTGGTCACCCACAATGGCAGGGTGAAATACAAGTGGCCTGTCTCGACCGGGCGCAAGGGGTACTCAACGCCGACGGGGAGCTATTCAGCCAAATGGTTGTCGCGCCACCACCGGTCGCGCAAATACAACAATGCGCCAATGCCTTATGCGGTGTTTTATCATGGCGGCTACGCCGTGCATGCGACCTACGACACCAAGCGGCTTGGCCGGGTAGCCTCGCATGGTTGCGTTCGCCTGGCTCCGGAGAACGCGGCCAAGTTTTTCGCACTTGTGCAGAAGACCGGCAACAAGAACACCCGTATCGTGATCAACCACTAACCGGATTGCGGTTGCAGAGTTGCGCTTGAGACGAAGGTAAACAACAAAAGGTCCGGCAAAGTGCCGGGCCTTTTTCATTTCAGCGTGTGCTTGATTTCCCAACGGTCGTGGAACCATTGCCACTGCCCGGGATATTCGCGCACCCAGCTTTCGACCTTGTCATTGAGCACTTGCGCCGTGGCGGTGATATCGACACTTCCATCGGCTTTGCGGGGAATGTCTATCGCCGGCTCTACCTCAAGCCGGTGCCTGCCGCCGGGCAGGCGGATCGCACGGGCCGGATAGACATCACACTCATACTGGCGCACCAGTTTGGCCAGCAACGGGTTGGTGTGGACCTGGAGGCCGAAAAACGCGGTCTCCGCTCCCTTGTGGAATTTTTGATCGACCAGCACGCCAACACCGCCGCCGGCTTCAAGGCGGCGGGCGAGGGTGAAAGCGGCGCCGGCGCGCGAGGGCACCAGATGTCCCGACGAGGTGCGCCGGGCAGCAAGTACCTTCTTGGCGACATAGGGATTGTTGGGCGGGCGAAACAGCGCCATCACGTCGAGCCCGTAGGTGGCGGCGGCAATTGGCAGCAGTTCGAAATTTCCGGTGTGGGCCGTGAACACGATGAACGGCTTGTCGGTGTCGCGAAGCTTGAGGAACAGATCTGCGCCGCCGACTTCGATGCGCCCGGGTTCGGTGGCGTCGGGATCGAAATCGAAGAGCTGGTCGAGGAAAACATATTCCGCCGCCAGCCGTGACATGTTTCCCCACATGTCACGTGCGATGGCTTCGTGTTCCGCCTTGGTTTTTTCGGGGTAAGCCCGTTGCAGATTTGCCAGTGCAAGCTTGTGGCGCGGTGTCAGCGGACCAATTCGCCGGGCCATTGTATCGACAAAGCTGATGGCCTTGTCGGCAGGGAACAGCGCGATCACCCGCAGAAGACTGAAGATCGCGTTGGCGATCACCCAGTCCCGGGCGCGTCTTAAAGCTATGACGATGCGCGTGAGCACCATGCGGGTTGAGCTTGTCATGAGGTTACAGGACTCAATCCATCCGCAGGATGATCTTGCCGAAGACATCACGGCCTTCCATGCGGGCCAGGGCCTTATCGATGTCCTCGAAACCGACTTCGGTGTCGATCACCGGCTGGACCAGATTTGCTGCCATTTTCTGCATGGCGTCCGCCATGTTTTCCATGCGGCACCCAAAGGAACCGAGCAGCTTGAGCTGCTGCTGGAACAGCATCATCAGGTTCATTTGGGTCGACACACCGGAGGTCGATCCACAGGTGACCAGACGTCCTCCGCGCTTGAGCGACAGCATGGAGCCGGCCCAGGTGTCAGCGCCAACATGCTCAAACACCACATCCACGCCGCGCTTTTTGGTGAGCTTGCGGACGACGCCTTCAAACCGGTCTTCGCGGTAGTTGATCACATGATCGGCGCCAAGCGCCTTGGCTGGCTCGATCTTGGCGTCCGAGCCGACGGTGGTGATGACTGTGCAGCCGATTTTCTTGGCCAGCTGGATTGCGGCCGAGCCGATGCCGGAGCCGCCGGCGTGAATGAGGATGGTTTCGCCCGGTTCAAGCTTGGCATTGTCAAACAGCATGTGTTCGACAGTGCCGAAGGTAACGGGAGCCACCGCCGCGCCGATCGCGGTCACGCCTGGAGGTGCGGGCACGAGAAGCCGTGCTGGCAAATTGACCTGCTCCTGGGCAAAGCCATCCAAGTGAAAGCCGTGAACGCCACTGACATGTTCGCACAGATTGTCCCGGCCTTCGCGGCAGGGACGGCACAGGCCGCAGGTGCGCGCGCCGTAGATCGACACCAACTGGCCGGGAACCAGTCCGGACACGCCATGACCGATGGCATCGATGACGCCAGATGCTTCCGCACCGATAACCAGCGGCATCTTGCGTTTGGCGAAGGCCATGCCGCGCCAGCCCCAGACGTCGATATGGTTGAGAGCGACAGCCTTGATCGAGACCGTTGCCTCGCCGATACCCGGCGGGGGTGGGGGAGGCAGGTCAACCGTTTCAAGCTTGCGGTCTTCGATGAGTTGCAATGCCCGCATGAAATTTGTCCTTCGCCGCTTGGCGGGGCCGTGCCAGCCGCCAGTGTCTTTACAGGTTCACCTGTACGCCAAGCATCCGGGTGAACGTCGTGTTGACGCGTTCACGCTGGAGGCGGATGCATATTAAGTGTGGCTCCAGCTTGTTTGCCGGAGCGGGGATCACTTAAGCGGGATCAGCCGACATGACAAGGCATGCATTCTGTCCGCCAAATCCAAACGAGTTGGAAAGGACGTGTGTGACCTTGGCGTCACGTTTGACGTTGGGCACCACATCGAGCGGGATCGCAGGATCCGGATTGTCGTAATTGATGGTCGGCGGCAGAATGCCGTTGCTGATGGTCAGCAACGAGAACACAGCCTCGATCGCGCCTGCCGCGGTCAGCGTATGGCCGATCATCGATTTGTTCGATGATACCGGAACGTCCGACATCCGGTCCCCAAACACGGTGGACAGAGCCAGATATTCCATCTTGTCGTTTTCGGGCGTTGAGGTGCCGTGTGCGTTGACGTAGCCGATTTCATCCGCCGACAGCCCTGCATCCTCGAGCGCTGCACGAATGGTGGCAATTGCCGGTGCGCCGCCTGGCGAGGAGCGGGTGCGATGGAAATCATCGGCTTTCTCGCCGCAACCGCTGATGATGCCCAGAACCCTGGCGCCGCGCGACACTGCAGCCTCGAGAGATTCGAGCACGAGGGTGGCGGAGCCTTCTGCGATGACGAATCCATCGCGGTCTTTGGTAAATGGGCGCGAGGCTTTTTCGGGCGGGTCGTTGTTGGTCGATAGGGCGGAGAGCAAGGAGAAGCGGATCAGGGCTTCCGCGCTGACAGAGCCGTCCGTGGCAACGCTCAAGGCCCGCTCGGTGCGGCCCTGGCGGATCGCCTCGACCCCGAGCTGGATGGCGGTGGCGCCGGATGCGCAGGCGGTCGAGAGGGTGACCGGGAGGCCGCGGGTTCCGAACTTGTCAGCCAGACGTTCTGAAATCGAGCCGAACAGGACCGCTTCATGGAATGCCGGGTCTGCCTTGTCGCGCAGCACCGCGAGGAACTGCTGATAGGCGTTGCCGGTCATCTGATCTGGCTTGACCCGGTCGCCAAGCTCGAATCGTGCGCTCCATTCCGGCTCGATCGGCGGGGCTGCGAGAAACAGCGGGCCGCCGAAATCACCCGAAATGCCAGCCTGGGCAAGTGCCTCGATGGTGGTCTCGCGCGCAAAGGCAAAAGAGCGTTCGACCGCGTTGGGCGCCGGAATGTCAATGAAATCGACGGTGCCGCAAATCCGCGTTGAAAGCCCCTCTGACGGGAACCGGGTGATCGGATGGATGCCGGACTGACCGGACGTCAGCGCGGTCCAGTTGTCTTGCACGCCCTGACCCAGGGAGGACACGACACCCATGCCGGTAACGGCCACAAGGGGACGGCCGAGATGGTCTTTGTAGGCGGACTTGCTCATGACATCCTCGTCAGGCGGGCGATGCCTTCACCGCGAACATGGCCAATGGTGGTCACGATCGCCGTGTTGGCTGCGATGGATGCAACGGCGTCTTCGCCCGGAGCAAACGGACTGACAGGCGTGTCATCGTCGAGAGCCAGACAGGCCAGGGCCACTGCAGTGGGAAAATGTGCTTCCAGCGAATGGCCGAACAGCGCACCGACCGTGCGCAGCGGCGTGGCGGGAAAGCGTGACTGAAGGAAGGCTCGCTCGCGGCTGCTGAGTTCGGGGTAGCCGCTGGCACCCGAGAACACTACAATGTCGTCGCCACCTGCCGAGGCGCCGGTGTCGTCCGCCAGGCGGGAAAGCCGCGTTTCAAGGCGATCGGCATCGCGCGGCCCACGGTCTCCCAGGACGGCGTCAAGGCGCGCGTAAATATGCGCACCGCGCGCCTGGGCATGTTCCAGCGATTCGAGCACCAGAAATGCGCCCGATGTTCCGAGGTTCATGCCGCTGGCAGTTCCGTCGCCGGACCAGAACGGAGCCTTGGGGTCTTTACCCAAACCCTGAATGGCTTCCATCACCATGAGCATGTCGACCCGTTCGGAAATGAAAGCGCCGCCGACAAGGCAGTGTGTCGATTGCCCCGCGGCGATGCGGGCATGGCCGGTTTCGACGGCTGATATGCCTGCGCCTTCCTCGCCCATCAGGGTTCGCGAAGAACCGGTGACCTTATGCACGATGGATATATTGCCGGCGAGCAGGTTCGACAATTGGGCGAGAAACAGAGTCGGGCGCAACTCGGTGGTCAGTTTCTCAAGCAGCAACTGCTCGCGGTCATTGCGTTTGCGGCTTTCTTCAACGATCAGCGTGTCGACATCAATGTCGCGTTCACCGCCGCCGGCTGCCACGATCATGTCCATGGACGCGCAGGCTTCAAGGTCGCCCTTGAACCCTGCGTCATCGAGCGCGAGACCGGCCGCATAGACACCCAGCCGTTGCCAGTTTTCCATCTGGCGTTGATCGCCGCGGCGTGGAATCTGCTCCGACCAGTCAATTTCCGGCAGAGGATGCAGCGTGTAGGGCGCGAAGTTGTCACTGTCGGTAACCTTGACCGGCATTTTGCCCGACATCAATTGATCCCGGTGCGCCTGCCGGCCGACACCGAGCGAGGTAACCAGTCCTATGCCGGTTACCACGACTTCATGGCGTGTGTCTGTCATTGCCGGTCTCCTGGAAGTTTCGCCATGGCGTTCAGAAGTCCCACATCGCTGGCCCGGCTTCGTACGATATCTGCAAGTGGAACCTGATCGAAATCCACCGTTCTGAACTTCAGCTGGCAGTCAGCCACCTTCTTGCCGGCACTGGTAATCCTTGCCTTGGTCACCGCATAGCCTGAGCCAACATGTTCAAGAGTGGCGGTGATTTCCAAAAGGGTTTCGGGTTTGACAAAATCGCGCATCTTCGCGCTGTCAACCGACATCAAGAACGGCATTGCGGCAAACCCTGTCTTTGCCAGAATCAGGAACCCGCTGGCCTGCGCCATGGTTTCGATCAGCAAGACCCCCGGAACCAGTGGCATTCCGGGGAAATGGCCTTCGAATACCGTGCTGCTGCCGGGGACTGTCGAGCATGCAACCAGGGTATCCGCATCAAGGTCAAGCGCCTCGATCCGGTCAATCATCTGGAAATATTCAAGCTGCATTTTTCGCCCCGCCCGGCCGTTTGATTAGGCCTTTGCGGCCCTCAGCTCGTCGATCTTGGCGCAGAGATTGCCAAGCACGAAATACTCTTCCGTCGATGCCTTGCCGTCATTGACTTCCTGGGTCCACTGCTCAAGCGGAATCTTGATGCCGAATTCCTTGTCGACTGCAAAAACGATGTCGAGGAAATCCAGGCTGTCGATGCCCAAATCATCGATGGTGTGGCTTTCGGTCGTAATGGAATCGCGGTCAATCTCGCTTGTCTCGGCGATAATGTCAGCGACCTTGTCAAATGTTGCGGTCACGCTCATTTCCTCATTGAATGATGGGTTTGGCCGCACCTATAGAAAAAACCGCGGCAAAAGCCAATGGCTTCTTTGCCCTGCCATTTCCGGCTAGCCTATTTTTGGGCAATAAATGTGACCGTCGTGATCAGACTGCAAGCGAATGACGTGCGACGCCGGTGCCGAAATATCCATCGAAGGCAGATGCCACGGAGCGCACAAATGGACGGCCTTTCGATGTTATCTGGAACAGGCCACCGCTGAACTCGATCATGCCGTCGGTATCGCAGCCCGCGAGGTATTCGGCTTCATCCAGTATGTTTTCGGATTCGCCCCCGAACTCATGCCTGATGGCGGCGAAAGAAAAAGCGAAATCACACATCAAGAGTTCGATAATCCGTGCACGGATGCGATCCTCTGTGGAAAGCTCGAAGCCGCGAACCACTGGAAGTTCCCCAAGATTAGCCCTGCGTTGGTATTCTCCCGTCGACGGCTGATTCTGCACATAGCCCTGGGGCAATTGCCCGATCGAGGATGCGCCCATGCCAATCAGTGCGTCTGCCGTGTCACTGGTGTAGCCCTGGAAGTTTCTGCGCATGACGCCGGATGCCGCTGCAATTGCCAGGCTGTCGCCGGGCAGTGCGAAATGGTCGATGCCGATGGGGGTATATCCCGCCGAGGTAAGGGTGGAGGCGGCGCGGTTCATTTGCGCAAATCGCTCCGTGAGATCCGGCAATGCGGTTTCGTCAATCATCTTCTGGTGGGTTTTCATCCAGGGCACATGGGCGTAGCCGAAAAGGGCTATTCTGTCCGGTTCGAGCGAAAGAACCTGCCTGATTGTACGGTCAACGGACTGGCGGGTCTGATGCGGCAGCCCATAGAGCACATCGCAATTGACGGACCGTACTCCACGCGCGCGGACCTGTTCCACCACGTCGCGGGTCTGTTCGAAAGTCTGTTCGCGGTTGATCGCCTTTTGAACGGCTTCGTCGAAATCCTGAACCCCGATGGATGCACGGGTCATTCCGATTGCGGCCAGCGCATCATATTTTTCAGCCGTCAGGTCGTTGGGATCCATCTCCACACTGATCTCAGCATCTGCATCGAAATTGAAGCGGCTGCGCAGCATGGTGTTGAGGGCGAGCATGTCGTCGGGCCGCAACATGGTGGGAGATCCACCCCCCAGATGCAGTTCCGTGACCCGGCAGCCTGGATTGATGAGCCCCGAGATTGTTTCCATCTCGTTTTCGAGTGCTGACAGATAGGTTTTCAACGGTTCGTATTTGAGCGTCTGCTTTGTATTGCAACCGCAGAACCAGCACAGACGGTCGCACCAGGGGATATGAATGTACAGCGACAGCGTCTGCCCGGGCTTGAGTTGGCGGAGCCAGCGCGCATAAACATCGCCGTCTACGCCGGCATGGAAGTGCGGCGCAGTTGGGTAGCTGGTGTATCGCGGAGCCGGGCCACCGTGCTTGAGAACAAATTCTTTCTGCATTTTGCTGTCTCTCTTGTATCAGGCCGTACATTGCCTGGTGAGAGCTTCTCCGCCTTGACTTTGATCAAACCGCGCTGTTCCTTGGGGAACAATCTCTCGCGTGCTATAGCGCTTGCATGGTCCGGTTCGCGGTGTTGTATGGCGCAGGCGGTGAAGGCTCCGCGCGAAAGAGGGTTTGATGGACGTAAAGCGCAAAGACATCCACAACTCCGATATTCCCGTTCTGTGCCAGGCGTGCGAAGCGCGCCACAAGGGCGTGTGCGGGGCTCTGTCGGCGAGCCAGCTCATCAATCTCAACAAGCAGGCGATTCGGAAGCGCGTTGAGCCGGGAACCGAGCTGATCGGAGAGACCCGGCAGGCGGATAGTTATTCCAACATTATCTCGGGGGTGGTGAAGCTCACCAAGATGATGGCAGACGGGCGGCAACAGATCGTTGGTTTGCAATTCGCTCCGGATTTCCTGGGGCGCCCATTCCGCTCCGAAAGCGGGATTGCGGCGGATGCGGCAACCGAGGTCAATGTCTGCAGCTTTCCCAAGACAATGCTCGACAAGATGATCAGGGACACGCCGGAGCTTGAGCACCGGCTGCTTGAGCAAACGCTGAAGGAACTGGACGAGGCGCGCGACTGGATGCTGACACTGGGGCGTAAAACAGCACAGGAGAAGGTGGCGAGTTTTCTCTATCTGATTGCCACGCATATCAACCCGGAGCTGGAAACCGGGGCAAATGCGGGGCCGGTCAGCTTTGAGCTGCCGCTGACACGCTCCGATATTGCCGATTTCCTTGGTCTGACAATTGAAACGGTTAGCCGGCAGATGACCAAACTGCGCAAGGATGAGGTTATCCTGATCCACCACAATCGCCACGTTGAAGTGCCTGATCTGGCCCACCTTGCCGAACGAGCGTCACACTAGATTTCAGACAAGCGCCCCGGATTCCGGTTCTTCTGGGCTTTGATGTGTCCGGTCAACGATGTGCATTGCTGGCGCTCAGCCAGGTTTTGGCGGGGCGAAGCCGGTGATACCGAGCGAAGAAGACCCAGCATGTTCAATTGTTTGTGTTTTTTGTTCGAGTTTAAACCGCGGATTTCGAGTGCTTGCCGGCGCGGATCAAGCAATGGATGCATCCGGCGAGATGCTGCTCCGTATGGTTGAATCAGGGAAATTAGCTAATCAAATCATATGAATAAGGCTTAGCTTCTGAATATATTTCTTGTAGGCAGTATGTATTTTTCAATATCCCGCATTTGACATAGAATTTCCAGGTATTTGACGAGTTAAATATGTCTTGAAGTCAGGGTGTTCGTCGACTTGCCGAGAGGTCTGATTTGTTTCTATACAGAACCCCTAAAGTAGCCGGGGCAAAATTATTGAGGGCTCGATGCTGTCTGATCTGATTAGAGAATTTGACCAGCTTAGTGACGAACTGCTGCTCGCGGTTCGCCGTGGCGATGAGTCCGAGATCGATCTGATTGACAAGCAGATTCAGCCTCTGACCCGTCGTATTTTTGATGTTGATGCGCGTAGCCACAGTGAAATCATGGCTCAGATCGGGTTCTTCAATCGCCTTGCGATGATGAACTGTGAGGATGATTTCAGTGTAAGACGCTATACGGCAATGATGTCGAGATTGTTCATGCGTTATCTGGAGTCGGGTAGCGAACAGAAATTCATGCGCTCCCGGGTGGGGCAAGTCTGCCTTGATCAGGGGTATGATCCGTCTGTGCAGGAACTTGTTCTGGATTCCATACCGGAAAGGGTGGCGGTTATCGGGCTCGACTATCGCTACATTTACTGCAATCAGCGCAATGCCGAATTTCATAACATGCAACCTTCCGATTTTATCGGCAAGCACATGCTCGACGTGATCGACCAGAAACGATTTCAGTCGAGAGCGAAGCCGCGTATCGATCAGTGCTTCGGCGGTGCATGTATCAGTTACACCTATGAAGTGTCCGATGCACATGGTCGGTTGTTCGAGGTCCATTGCCGCATGACGCCGCTGACCGGGCCGGACAATGTGGTCTGCGGTGCGGTGCTGGTTCTGAATATGCAGCCCATGTTTGCCCGTATGGCGCAATAATCCGGCAGATCCGCTGAAGCCTGACGCTCTGCGGCGACCTCGTACATGTTTCCTCTCGCGAGCTCTTCAGCGTCGTGCATCAAGGCGGATGCGCGGCACCTTCACGTATTAACTCGAAACATGGCGTGCCGGTCAGAGCAAAAGGCATCCGGTAGATCTTGACGTTTACGTGAACGTCAATTTATGCCAGGAAACAATACAAATCCTGTTGCACCCGTCTCGACTTCGCACGCATCATTTGTCAAACAGGATAAACCGGCCGCAAGGCCAGCCGGTGGCAATGGAGAGGGACCTTATGTCCGGTTCCGGGATGCCACCGGGCTCGATATTGGATTGATCTGATAGGGTGCCTTTCAAGGTGTCGCAGGATCGAAGAGGTAAGGACGTCCGATGACTGATGTGAATGAGCTTCCCGAGCGCGAGAGCATGGAATTTGATGTCGTGATCGTCGGGGCGGGCCCTGCGGGGTTGTCAGCGGCGATCAGACTCAAGCAGGTCAACCCTGAGCTGACCGTAGTGGTCCTGGAAAAGGGCGGTGAAGTCGGAGCGCACATTCTCTCGGGTGCTGTGGTCGACCCAATCGGCATCGACAAGCTGATCCCGGATTGGCGCGATGATCCCGAGCATCCGTTCAAGACCCCGGTATCCGCCGACCACTTTCTTGTGCTCGGGCCGGCAGGTTCGATCCGGTTGCCGAATTTCATGATGCCTCCCTTGATGAACAATCATGGCAATTTCATCGTTTCGCTTTCCAACGTGGCCAAATGGCTTGGTGAGCGGGCCGAGGCGTTGGGCGTGGAGATTTATCCGGGCTTCGCAGCCACCGAAGTGCTGACCAACGAGGAAGGCGCGGTGATTGGCGTCGCCACCGGTGATATGGGCGTCGAGCGTAACGGCGAAGCCGGCCCCAACTATGCCCGCGGCATGGCGCTCTTAGGCAAATACGTGCTGATCGGCGAAGGCGTGCGCGGATCGCTGGCCAAACAGCTGATTTCGAAGTTCAAGCTTGATGAAGGACGCGAGCCGCAGAAATACGGTATCGGCCTGAAGGAACTCTGGCAGGTTAAGCCGGAGCATCACAAGCCGGGACTGGTGCAGCATTCCTTCGGATGGCCGCTGGATCTCAAGACGGGTGGCGGGTCTTTCCTGTATCATCTCGAAGACAATCAGGTGGCCGTCGGCTTCGTCGTTCACCTCAACTACAAGAATCCATGGCTGTCTCCGTTTGAGGAATTCCAGCGGTTCAAGACACATCATGCAATCGCGCCGGTGTTCGAAGGCGGCAAGCGGCTGGGCTATGGCGCGCGGGCCATTTCCGAGGGCGGGTGGCAGTCGGTGCCGAAGCTGGCTTTCCCTGGCGGCGCGCTGATCGGCTGCTCGGCCGGTTTCGTCAATGTGGCGCGGATCAAGGGATCACACAACGCAGTGCTGTCGGGCATGATGGCGGCGGAACACGCGGCCGACGCGATTGCCAATGGCCGCGCGCAGGATACGCTGGAAGGCTACGATGCGGCATGGCAGGCATCGGAAATCGGCAAGGACCTGAAAAAGGTGCGCAACGTCAAGCCGCTATGGTCAAAACTCGGCACTATCGGCGGCGTGGCTCTGGGCGGTATCGACATGTGGCTTAATACGCTGTTCGGCATCTCGCCATTCGGCACGATGAAGCACGGCAAGCCGGATTACGCGGCACTGGAGCCGGCAGCCCAGCACAAGAAGATAGACTATCCGAAGCCGGATGGGGTTCTGACCTTCGATCGCTTGTCCTCGGTGTTTCTGTCAAACACCAACCACGAGGAAGATCAGCCCGTGCACTTGCAGGTCAAGGATATGGCGCTGCAGAAATCCTCCGAGCTCGAGGTCTATGGCGGTCCGTCCAACCGCTATTGCCCGGCGGGCGTCTATGAATGGGTGGAAACCGACGGCAAGCCGTCCTTCGTCATCAACGCGCAGAACTGCGTGCACTGCAAGACCTGCGACATCAAGGACCCGAACCAGAACATCAACTGGGTCCCGCCCCAGGGCGGCGAGGGGCCGGTCTATACCAATATGTGAGGTGAGGGTGGGCCAATACGGCCTGCCCATGCTCCCGCTGTCTCCGGCCGCTCTGTTCGGGACGGCGCGAGCTCTGCGACCCGGACTTTCAAGGAACGCAAAGCAAGGTTTAGCGTTCAGGCGCAAGTCGTGCGTTTCTACACAATATAGCTGACTCCGGGTAAAAGGATCCACAACGCTTGCTTGGAAACATCTGTCCGAATAGTATTCGTCAGGCGCATGAACGCTAGGTGGCACTATGAGGTGGGATCTCTTCTTTCATCCCTTTTCAGTTCTGGTTGGGCTTGTCCTTGTTGTTGCAATAGGTCTTCTGTTGCGAAAGACATCTCGGGACGACGATGTTCTCTTTGAGACAAGTATGCCGTGGTTTACTGTTGGCAGAGCACGGATTTCCGCAGGTGTGGCGCTAATTCTCGCAATAATTGCTGGCTCCGCGATTGCGTATCCGCCTATCGAAACGGCGAGAAACGACGAGTTGCTGAACAGCAGAAATGACACGATTGCCGAGCTTAGCAAACAGGTCAGCAACAAGGACGCTAAAATCAAAGAATTGGAAGCCGAAATAGAGGAAATGAAATCCTCCGCCTCGCAGAATTCCTTGCTCATCACGAGCCTCAACAATGAACTGAAAAAGCTCACAGGGGAATTGGAGAGGGAGAAAAAGGCTCGCGAAGATGCGGAGGATGCGCTTGGCAAGAGCAACCAGACCATCGTTCGTACCGAGGCGGAAGCAACGCGCCTGAGGGATAAGCTCAATCGGGACAAAATATTTTTTGAAGATGTTATTTCAGCAGAGCGGCGGGCTCTGGAGTCCGCAAAACAACGGAATGCGAGCCTGGAACAGCAGCTTACTGATACGCTTATTCTTTTACGTGAGCGAGGTTTAAGCCAGGAGGACAAGAATTTTATTACCGGTGCGGCGGAGTCGATACAGTCTCTGAACGAGGACTTGAAGTTCGTCCAGATTCGCAGGGTGCCGACTCCGGTGGTCGGCAACAATGCCGACTGGCCGATGTTCGAGGTGCTGAGCAGGCAAGGGCCGCTGTCCTCCCAGCCGGGCCGAGGGGCCGGTCTTTTCAGCTTCTTTGAACAATCCTACCAGTTTGAAGGGCTTTATGGTGCCGACGATTTTGCTGACGCGATCTCTGAAGACATAAACGGGATAGCACGGGAGCTTTGCCGTGCTGTTTCAACGGCGCTTTCCGGCAGCGCAGAAACAGAAGAGATTTTCGAACAAACCGAGGTTTGGCAAAAATTTACTGAGGATCGTTCCTTTATCGGCCGGGTAGTCGAAACCGAGTACCTCATGCAGCGCTTGATGGCTGACTACTCGTCTGTTGAGTTCTATGCGACAGGCTACGCTGACGGAGAAACCGCTGCCTGGCAGGAAGACTTACCCAATGACCTGTCTGCGGGAATTGTTCATTTGCGCGATACGTCAAGAAACAGACCGGATCAGTTCGTTGAATATTATTTGGAGCAGACCGCAAGTGTTCCCCTGGGCATTCAAGAAAATGGCAGCCAAGTTTATGGCAACGCGCAACTTCCCAATCTCCGCGGCCACCAGACACGGTCGCTTTTGAACAGCTTCGCGCATGCCTGTACAGGTCCGGGTTTCGACCGGACAATCGGTGAGGTGGGGCAGCTTGAAGGCGTCGTCTTTGACGATATCAGCAAAAACGACAGAAAATCACGTGTACATTTCCGGATACGTCCAAGGCAGTAAAGGTCCCGCCCGCCTGATGCTTGGGGGCCAGAAGCCTTTATCCGCAAAGTGCTGAAACACACTTTCCGATCGATCAAATGCCTCCGCCCGCCTCGAAAACTTCCTTACTGAAACGCCGTCTCGAAAAAACTTCTGAGCTTGCGTGAATGCAGCCGTTCGGGCGGCATGGCGGCGAGTTTTTCCATCGCCAGCAGCCCGATCTTGAGGTGCTGGTTGACTTGCGTCTTGTAAAACGCCGAAGCCATGCCCGGGAGCTTGAGCTCGCCATGCAGCGGCTTGTCGGAGACGCAGAGCAAGGTGCCGTAAGGTACGCGGAAGCGGAAGCCGTTTGCGGCGATGGTGGCCGATTCCATGTCGAGCGCGATGGCGCGCGATTGCGACAGGCGTTGCACCGGCCCGCGCTGGTCGCGCAGTTCCCAGTTGCGGTTGTCGATGGTGGCGACGGTGCCTGTGCGCATAATGCGCTTGAGGTCGTAGCCGTCGAATCCGGTCACTTCAGCCACGGCATCCTGAACCGCAACCTGCACTTCCGCCAGCGCCGGGATCGGCACCCAGGCCGGAAGGTCGTCATCGAGTACGTGGTCTTCGCGAACATAGGCGTGGGCCAACACATAATCGCCCAGAGCCTGGCTGTTGCGAAGGCCGGCGCAGTGTCCCAGCATCAGCCAGGCATGCGGGCGGAGGACTGCGATATGGTCGGTGATGGTCTTGGCGTTGGATGGTCCGACGCCAATGTTGACCATGGTGATGCCGCCATGATCTTTGCGTTTGAGGTGATAGGCAGGCATCTGCGGCAAACGAGGCGGCGCAACCCCTTCGGTGGGACTGCCTTCGCCAAGCGGTGTGATCAAATTGCCGGGCTCGACGAAGAATTCATACTCACCATTGCCTTCCGACATCAGGGCGCGGGCATGGGCGCAGAATTCGTCGATGTAGAACTGGTAGTTGGTAAACAGCACAAAGTTCTGGAAATGGTCCGGCGCCGTCGCGGTGTAGTGAGACAACCGCGCCAGAGAATAATCGATGCGTTGCGCCTTGAACGGCGCCAGCGGCAGCAGTTCGCCGGGGCCGGGTTCATAAAGCCCGTTGACGATTTCATCATCGGTGGTGGCAAGGTCCGGGGTGTCGAACAGATCGCGCAGCGGCATGTCGAGCTTTTCGGCTACCGCCGCCTCGACATAGGCGCCTTCACCGAAGGCGAAATGCAGCGGGATCGGGGTCTCGGATTCCGAGATTGTCAGTGAGCCGCCATGGTTGCGCAGCAACAATTCGAACTGGGTGGTGAGATAGCTGCGGAACAGTGCCGGCCGGGTGATGGTGGCGGCGTAGCGCCCAGGCGAGACCACGTGGCCGTAAGACAGCCTGGAATCGATCATGCCGAAGGATGTCGTTTCCATGCTGATCTGCGGATAGAAGGCGCGGAAGCGGCCTGCCGGCTTCTCAGTTGCAAGGCCTTGGAAGGCCTCGCACAAAAAGCGGGTGTTGCGATCATAGATGGCTTCCAGGGCCTCGACCGCACTTGCCGCGTCAGAAAATTCCTGCGGTTCGATGGGTGTTGGCGAAATGAAGCCGCTTGTGGCGGGGGAAGAGATTCGTTGTTTCATGCATCGTTATAGACGAGAAATATTGACAAGGAAAAGACGGGCAAGACCGAAAGGACCTTTAGCCCGTTTGACGCCTATGGCCAGAGTTGAATGCGAAGGCCAGATGCCATTCTCCTCACTCAATTGCTGTTGCGTTGCAGGCTTACATAAAGAACGTAGCCAGCGCCTGAAAAACCTGCGCCCTTGTCGCCGGTCTGTGCATAAGCGAAGGCGCCAACGGGGCCGACAAGAAAGCTGACCAGTGCAGTCATCCGCAACAGGGTGGTGATGGAGTTTTGAATGTTGGTACGCATATGCTCAATCCTTGGGTGTCGGTGTCAGCGCGATGCTGTGCAGGTCAGGTCGGGATGAAAAACACAAGGGTCGATCGTGCCGTTGTGCCAGCCGTTCTGGCGACGCCCGCCATTGGCAACAGCTGCTGCCATAAGCAGAGCGAAGATCACGAAGATCAGACAGATGATGGTGAAGCGTCGTGAAATGGTGCTCATGTGCTGTGTTCCCTTCTTCTGTGGGGCACATTCGCACGGGCCGGCTGAACCTCACCTGAGGCAGCTGTTCATCTGGCGTTCAAAGAGATTAACAGGCTGCAATGCCGTGTCCTGGCGTGCCGGTTGCGCGCAATCCCGCAGGCTCCATGTGCGGCAACTGTTTACCGATTGGTCATGCTGTCAGTGGAAAACGCCGTGCCGGGAAGCGGAATTATGAGAAAATAAAACCACTCCAGTCACATTCAGGCCTTCTAATTAAAAGGCTTGGAATATGCGAAGGGCTGTGGATGGCATAAAGGACGCTTCAATTCAGCGGCCGGCGCTCGACCGGCTGCTTCGTTTTGACCGCCGCACGGAAGCGCGGTACGAAGCCGAGCACGGGCGGGCGCGGGCGGCGCATCTGCGGCACACCATCATCTTCGGGATTCTGCTCTACATCCTGCACGATATCTCGACCTACCTTCTGTTGCCTGATCATTACCGGATCGTCGTGCTGTCCACGCTGTTCGTGATTGTTCCGTGCTCGCTGGCAGCGGCCTATGGCGTTGCGAGAGTTTCCGCCGAGGTGCGGGAGATCATGGTCCTCGGGGCCATGCTCGCCGCAACGGCACTGCCGTTGTTTATGCTGTATTTTTCCAATGCGCCGCACAGCACTCATATGAATGTCGAAGTGATCCTTTGCATGGTGTTTGCTAACATGGTTTTGGCGTTGCGGTTCCGGTATGCTCTGACCTATTCATGCCTGATCCTGTTCGGTGCGGCACTTGCCGTAGGGTTGAAGCAGGGCGTGGATCCCAATTTGAAATTCGCGTTGTGCTTCCAGTTCACGAGTGTGTGTCTGTTGAGCGTCTATTCGAACTATCTGTTCGAACGGCGGCGCTGCATGGACTACCGCGTCTCGCAGGAGGCAATGATGCGGGCGGAAACCGCCGAAATTGCCGAGAAGCAGTTCCAGGTAATGTCGAAAACCGATGCACTCACCGGATTGCCCAACCGGCGCTTCCTGGACGAGCGGCTTGACGAGTGGTTGTCCGACGACCGGCCGGCCGCCGTGATGATGATCGACATCGATCACTTCAAACTCTTCAACGACACGCTCGGCCATCCGGCAGGGGATGAATGCCTCAGACAGATCGCGGACGCGTTCAGGAGCGCGTTCTCGGAACCGGATCTGTTTTGTGCGCGGTTTGGCGGCGAGGAGTTCATTCTGGCGGTCAGGAATGCGGAGGACCTGCAGGTCCGCCACCTGGCCAATGCGGTGGTCAGATCCATCGAGGCTCTCGGCATCACCCATCCCGGACGCTGCGACGGAGTGGAGGTGGTGACGGTCAGTGTCGGAGTGGCGCTGAAGCGCCCTGCGGAACCGGTCTCGAAAAGCCAGGTGCTGTCTCAGGCTGACGAAGCGCTGTATCAGGCCAAGCGCCGGGGACGGAACCGGTTCGTGATGCGTTCGGAGATTGTCGATCCAAGAATCGCGGTGAACTCGTAATCCGGTATCCGTGATTGATCCGGTAAATCGCTTCCCATGGTTGACGCGCGTCATGCCGGGGATTGCCAAATGGCTGCCCATTCCACATCTTGCCCGAAGCAACCAAAGGAATGGCGATGACCACCCAGACCAACGCAATCGAACTGTACTACTGGCCGACGCCCAATGGCTGGAAAATCACGATCATGCTCGAGGAACTCGGTGTTCCCTACAACGTCAACTACATCAATATCGGCAAGGGTGAGCAGTTCGAACCGGCGTTCCTGGCAATATCGCCCAACAACCGGATGCCTGCGATCGTTGATCCCGAAGGACCCGATGGTGCCCCGATCCCGGTGTTTGAATCCGGTGCGATCCTGCAATATCTTGGCCGCAAGTTCGGCAAGTTCTATCCCGCCGATGAGCGCGGCCGGGTCGAAGTAGATCAATGGCTTTTCTGGCAGATGGGCGGGCTGGGGCCGATGGCCGGGCAGGCGCACCATTTCCGGCAATATGCACCTGAGCAGGTGCCTTATGCGATCGAACGCTACACCAACGAAGTCAACCGGCTTTATGGAGTGATGGACAGACGGCTGGCCGACCGGAACTTTCTGGCCGGCGAGTACTCGATCGCCGACATGGCTTCCATAGGCTGGGTCCGTTCCTACGAGAGACAGGGCCAGGATCTCAACAATTTCCCGCATCTCAAGAGATGGTTCGAAACCCTGACGGGGCGTCCGGCGGTGGAAAAGGGATGCAGCATCGGTATCGAGTACCGAAAGAATTTGGCCGACGACAAGGATGCACAGAAGGTTCTGTTCGGCCAGAAAGCGCTGTAAATTGCCGGGATGGAAAAACAGGCCCGCGCCAGATCTCTTGCGCGGGCCTGTTTGCAGGTGCAATCAGGACTAAAGTGCGGATTACAGCTTCGACCAATTCTCTGAGCGGCACAGGACTGCCAGCACGCAGCCCTTCATCTTCAAGGTGTTGCCGGAGATCGAGGCAGACCCTGAATAGGTCTTGTCCTTGGACGGATCTGTGATGGTGCCGGAATAGCTTCCGGCGCTGCCGGTCATCTTGCCGATGCGCTTGCCGCTATGCTTGCCGGTTTTCAGCGTTACGCAATAGGAGCCGCCACAGCTCGAGATCGATGCGGTTTCGCCGCTCTTGGTCTTCCAGTTGCCCTCGATCGGGTCTGCAAGAGCCGGAGCGGTCATGGCAGCAACGAGAGCGCCAGCTGTAATCAGTTTACGGATCATGATGTTCCTCCCAAGGTCAGAGCGCTTCCTCAAGCGCTTTTCTTACTTAGCTTGCATTTACGTAAAGGTAAACTGGGATTTCTGAGGGATTTGAATGGCCATGCCGGTGATCGCCGGCACGGCAATTTTGTCTTGCTGTTTTCGCATCCGGTCTGTTTTTCAGAAAATGCGATGCATGTTTGGTTAGCCGTTCGTAACTTTTTTGACGCGCCCGAAAACACCGGTTTTGACCACTCTGGCCGGAACGCAACGGCTTGGATGTTTAACAGAATCCCAAATTTACCAAGCATTTGGACTTTGTTCGCTTCCAGTTAAGCATGCAATTTAACGCGCTTTTTAATCGATAACGGCACACTCCAATCCAACAAGACAGCGCCGGGCCAACCCGGACACAAGCATCATCAAGACGGCTCCCAGGAGCTGACAGGGACAACGAGATTTAACATTCTACGGGGACTTAAAAATGGCACGTTATGAAATTCACGATCACGACCAGGCAATCATCGGCGGCGAAGCCAAGGCCGATGTCTTCTGCGAAATGGGCCTGATGTATGCGACCGGACGCGAATGCGAAGTCGATTACATTGCTGCACATAAATGGCTCAACATTGCCGCGATCAAGGGCTCCGACCGGGCCGCAACACTGCGCGCCGAGCTGGCTGAAAGCATGAGCAAGGCCGACCTTGCAAGCGCCCTTCGTGCCGCACGCGAATGGATGACCATGCATTGAACCGGGTCTTGATCCGGACATCGCGCCGCAAAGCCGTTGGCTTGGCCGGTTGTCTGACCGGACATCCGCAAGCCACCATTCTCAAGACTTTACCTCGAGGGGACCGAGGCGAGGGCCATAACTCCGGACAACACGGAGAGGCTTTCAAACAGGCCGTGCTTGACCCAAACCGGTCGATCGCGGCCTTTTTGTTTCAATAGACAGAGCCGGCTCAGCCAAGCTCCGTCACAACCTCTGACAGAGCCATCTCGAACAGGCTGATCTCTGCGTCCGGTCCGGTGGAGATGCGAATGCAGCGGTTCAACGGTGCAACGCCAGGCATGCGGATGAACACACTGCGGCTGACCAGGCCATCGAGGATGGCTTTGGCGTAAGCCGCGTCGCGACCGCAATCGATTGTGACGAAATTGGTGGCTGACGGAATTGGTTCGAAGCCGTGGTTCCGGGCTATGCTGCCGATTCTGTCGCGAGAGGCTGATGTCAGCGCAAGGATATGGGAAAGCCATGGCTGATCCTGCAAGGCCGCCAGTGCTGCGGCCTGACCGAGCCGGTTGACGCCAAAATGATTGCGCACACGATGGAACATCGCCACGCTTTCCTCGACACCAAAGACGTAACCGACACGCTGGCCCGCCAGGCCGTAGGCCTTGGAGAAAGTCCGGAAGCGGAGCACGTTGGGCATGCCGGCAAGTGCGGCGATTGCGGGCAGGGCGGAGGCCGGTGCGGTTTCGCCATAGGCTTCGTCGAATGCCAGCATGGTGGTTTCAGGCAAGGCCCTGGCGAAGGCGGTGACCGCTTCGGACGAATGCCAGGTGCCCATCGGATTGTCGGGATTGGAGAGATAGACCAATGGCGCATTTTCGCGGCGCACGGCGTCGAGCAGCGCGTCAAGATCCTCACGGTCATCCCGGTAAGGCACTGTCACCAGCCTGCCGCCAAAACCCGCGACATGGAAATTGAAGGTGGGATAAGCGCCCAGTGAGGTGACGACCGGCGTGCCGGGCTCGACGATCAGCCGCACAATGAGCCCCAGAAGCCCGTCGATGCCTTCGCCGACGACTACCTGTTCGGGCGCCAGGCCAAGGTGTTCACCAAGGGCCATGCGCAGGTCGTGATTTTCCGGATCGGCGTAGCGCCAGGTGAGCGAAGCCTCGCGCGTGATTGCCTCGATCACCGAGGGTGCCGGGCCAAAGCCGTTTTCATTGGCTCCGAGCCGGGCTGTAAACTCTGCGCCACGTGCCCGCTCCTGGGTTTCCGGCCCGACAAACGGCACAGTCGGCGGCAGCGACCGGGCAAGAGCGGTAAAGCGGGGGAAAGCGGGCATGGCGGGTCCGTCCTGTTTCAATGGCCTGAAATCCCTAGCGGCAATGCGCAATGGCTTCAAGTTGTCTGAAAGGTTTTGCAGTCGTGTGCCGGGGGCGCTAACACCTGTGCTGTACGAATATTCAAATGAGTTCCCTCCCATGCCCCCTTTCGTTGAAACCATTCTTGTTGTCTTCACGCTGATCGCCATTGGCTATGGCGTGGCGGCGTTCAGGGTGCTCAAGCCCACGACCGGTGACGGGCTTTCGGATTTTGTGTTCACCATCGCGGTACCGCTATTGCTGTTTCGCATCATCGCCACGGCGGAATTCGATCATGGTGCGCCGTGGGCCTTGTGGGTGAGCTATTTCACGGCGGTTCTGGTGACCTGGAGTTCGGCACATGTGGTCATCCGGTCCGGCTTTGGCCGCGATGCGCGCTCTGGTGTGGTGGCCGGGGTGACGGCCGGTTTCTCCAATCTGGTGTTGTTGGGCATTCCCTTTATGTCAGGGGTTCATGGCGAAGACGGACTGGCCATTCTGTCTCAAATCGTGTCCATCCACATGCCGATCATGATGGCGGCATCGGTGATTTTGTTTGAATGGGCGCTCAAGCGCGATGGGGTCGGCACGGAAAGCAAGACGCCGATCGCCCTGGTGACGGGGTTTTTCCGCCAGCTTTTCTCAAACCCGCTGATCCTGGGCATTCTCGGTGGTTTTCTGGTACGGATGTCCGGTCTCAATATCCCTGTGGTGGCCGACCGGGTGATTGTCAGCTTGGGCGGGATTGCCGGTCCGCTGGCACTGTTTGCCATGGGGGGGTCACTGCGCGGCTATGGTATTCGCGGGCAGGTGCCGCAATCGGTTTCGCTGGTGGTGCTGAAGCTGATGCTGATGCCGGCTGTGGCGCTTGGCATGGCGCTGCTGCTCGGTTTGCCCGAGTTGCAGGCCAAGGTGGTTGTCGCCGCGGCATCCTTGCCGGCGGGGGTCAACAGCTGGTTGATTGCCAGCCGTCTGGGGACCGGCCAGCGGGTGGCCTCAACCTCGATGACACTCGGTACCGCGGTGGCGGCGGCCACAACCGGGCTGTGGCTGCTGATCGCGGAAGCGGTGTTTTGAAACCGTTTGAGGTTCTTTAGGCCTATTGGTTCACTTTCGTTTGTTTTCTTTTGACATTCGCAATTGTTTCGAATTACAAAAATACCTCAGCTTTTGTATGGCGGGGAGGCCAATGGCTCAGGAAAAACTCTATGATGTTTTCGTTATTGGCGGCGGCATCAACGGATGTGGCATCGCCCGGGATGCCATAGGCCGCGGCTATTCGGTGTTTTTGGCTGAGATGAATGATCTGGCCTCGGGAACCTCGTCCTGGTCGTCCAAGCTCATTCACGGCGGGTTTCGCTATCTTGAGTATTACGAATTCCGGCTGGTGCGCGAAGCGCTGAGCGAACGCGAAGTTCTGCTGTCGAATGCGCCGCATATCATCTGGCCGCTGAGATTCGTGCTGCCCCATCACAAGGACATGCGACCGGCCTGGCTGCTCCGGCTTGGACTGTTTCTCTACGACCACATCGGTACCCGTAAGTTGCTGCCCGGAACCAAGACCGTGGATCTGAAGACATCGCCTGTGGGCAAGCCGCTCAAGCCGTTGTTCTCGAAAGGTTTTGAGTATTCCGATTGCTGGGTCAATGATGCCAGGCTGGTGGTGCTCAATGCCCGTGACGCGGCCGACCGCGGAGCGGAAATCAGGACCCGGACAGAGGTGAAGTCCGCCGAGCGCAAGGACGGCGTCTGGGAGGTCAAGGTGCAGAACCGCACGACCGGCGCCAGCGAAACGGTGAAGGCGCGGCTGATTGTCAATGCGGGCGGGCCATGGGTCGACCGGATCCTGTCCGGTGTTGTCGGCCGCAATGACGCGCATAATGTGCGGCTGGTCCAGGGCAGCCATATTGTGGTGCCGAAACTGCATGACCATGACCGCGCCTATATTTTCCAGAACGGCGATGGGCGGATCATCTTCGCGCTTCCTTATGAAGAGGATTACACCCTGATCGGCACGACCGATCAGGATTACAAGGGCGATCCCAAGGACGTCGTGATCACCGATGCAGAAATCGATTATCTGTGTGCGGCGGCAAGCGAGTATTTTGCCAAGCCGGTCGAGCGTGGCTCTATCGTGTGGACCTATTCCGGCGTGCGCCCTCTTTACGATGACGGTGCGTCGGAAGCACAGGAGGCGACGCGGGATTATGTGCTCAAGCCGGATCCGTCCGAAGGTGCGCCGCTGATCAACATCTTTGGCGGCAAGATCACCACCGCGCGCAAGCTGGCGGAATCAATGCTGGAGCTGATCGAAGCACGTCTCGGTAAAAAGTCAGCGCCCTGGACTCACAGGGCAGCGCTGCCGGGCGGTGATTTTCCTGCCGACGGGTTTGATGAGCAAGTGGCCCGGTTGCAGTTGTCATATCCCTTCCTCGATCCCAACCAGGCGCGCCGGTATGTCCGCCAGTACGGCACGTGCGCATGGACCTTGCTCGGCAATGCCAAGACACGTGACGATCTGGGCCAGGATTTCGGTTATGGTCTTTACGCGCTGGAAGTGGATTATCTGATCGCACACGAATGGGCGATGGAAGCGGCGGATGTGCTGTGGCGGCGGACCAAGCGCGGGCTTCGTCTCGAAGAGACACAGGTTGCTGCACTGGAGTCCTACATGGCGGCCGCACGCGCGGCCTGACGGCTGCCGGGAGGCGAGGGGTTTTCGCGACAGGCGAATCCGGTTCATATGTGGCCGGAACTGGAGGACAATATGAGCGGATATATTCTGGCAATCGATCAGGGAACCACATCGAGCCGCGCCATCGTTTTTGACGGTGATATGCGCATAGCCGGTGTCGGGCAGAAGGAGTTCACGCAGTTTTATCCGCAGTCCGGCTGGGTGGAGCATGATCCGGAGGAAATCTGGAAAACCGTGGTCTGGTCGGTCAAACAGGCGCTCAAACATGCCGGAGTCGAAGCCTCGGACATTGCCGGAATCGGTATCACCAACCAGCGCGAGACCGTGGTTGTCTGGGAGCGCGAAAGCGGAAAGCCGATCCACAACGCCATTGTCTGGCAGGATCGCCGCACGGCATCCTACTGCGAAAAGCTCAAGCGTCAGGATCTGGAAAAGAGTTTTACCCGTAAGACCGGGCTTCTGCTCGACCCGTATTTCTCCGGCACCAAGCTGTCCTGGATGCTGGCCAATGTGAAAGGCACGCGGGCGCGGGCGGCGCGCGGCGAGCTGTGCTTCGGCACCATCGACACATTTCTGATCTGGCGGCTGACCGGCGGCAAATCCTTTGTCACCGATGCCACCAATGCGTCACGCACACTGATGTTCAACATTGACAGCCAGGAGTGGGACGAGGACTTGCTGAAGATCCTGAGGATTCCGGCGGAAATGCTGCCGGAGGTCAAGGATTGCGCCGCGGATTTCGGGATCACCGACAAGAGCCTGTTCGGGGCGGAAATTCCGATCCTCGGAGTGGCCGGTGATCAGCAGGCGGCGACGATCGGTCAGGCCTGTTTCGAGCCGGGAATGCTGAAATCGACCTATGGCACGGGATGTTTCGCACTGCTGAACACCGGTGAGGACATGGTGCGGTCGAAGAACCGGCTGCTGACCACCGTCGCCTACCGGCTGGACGGCAAGGTTACCTATGCGCTGGAGGGCTCGATCTTCATTGCTGGGGCCGCGGTGCAATGGCTGCGTGACGGCATCAAGGTGATCAAGAAGGCCGAGCACAGCGGCGACCTGGCGGCAGAAGCCGATCCGACCCAGGACGTTTATCTGGTGCCGGCGTTCACCGGTCTTGGCGCTCCGCATTGGGATGCGGACGCGCGGGGCGCGATCTACGGCATGACCCGCAACACCGGACCTGCGGAATTTGCCCGCGCGGCGCTGGAGGCGGTCTGTTACCAGACCCGCGATCTGCTCGATGCGATGCACAAGGATTGGAAGAGCTCAGGTGCCGACACGGTGCTTCGCGTTGACGGTGGCATGGTGGCTTCTGACTGGACGATGCAGCGGCTCGCCGACATTCTCGATGCACCGGTGGACCGGCCAACCATTCTTGAAACCACGGCGCTGGGTGCCGCCTGGCTCGCCGGGCAGAGGGCAGGTGTGTGGCCGAAACAGAAAGCCTTCGCCAAGGCCTGGGCGCTCGACACCCAGTTCAAGCCGCAGATGGACGACAAGACACGCAATGCCAAGCTGAAGGGCTGGCGCGATGCGGTGCGGCGGACGTTGAGTTAGGACGTCAACAGTTCACCCCACTGTTTCCTCTCCCGGGATAGGTTAGACTGCGCGGCGTAGGATCTTGAGAAGGAGCAACGCGATGCAGCTTGGGGCGTTTTCACTCAGTCTGGCGGTCAAGGATCTGGCCGCCTCACGGGCTTTTTACGAGAAGCTCGGCTTTACGGTGTTTGGCGGAGATGCCGACCAGGGGTGGCAGATCATGCACAATGGCGGCTGCGTCATCGGGCTTTTTCAGGGCATGTTCGAGAAGAACATGCTGACCTTCAATCCGGGCTGGAGCGAAACCGCCACGCCGCTGGACCAGTTCACCGATGTCCGGGAGTTGCAGAAACAGCTCAAGGCCAACGGGGTTGCTTTTGAAGCTGAAGCCGACGAGGCCGCCACCGGTCCCGGGAGCTTCCTGATCAGGGATCCCGATGGCAACCCGATCCTCGTCGACCAGCATCGGTGACACGGACTTCCGTCAAGACCGGGCGGTTGATGCAGTTTGTGAAGGCAGGTTCGGAAGCTGATTCAGAAATGCGTTCTATTTGACTGTTTGCCAAAGCTTACAAGCAAACGTGCATATTGTGTTGGTACGGCCTCTATTCGATGAAGCTCACGCTGACGCCCGGCTTGACCATGCCGGCGAGTTCCTCTGCATCCCAATTGGTCAGACGCACGCAGCCATGGCTCTGGGTCTTGCCGATGGTTGAGGGTTCGGGCGTTCCGTGGATGCCGTAGGTGGGCTTGGACAGCGCCATCCACATGGTGCCGACGGGACCATTCGGGCCAGGCGGGACCTGCAGGATCTGGTCGTTGTTGCCCTGCTTGAAATTGATTTTCGGATTGTAGGTGTAGCCAGGATTGGGTGCAATTCGCTCAATGGTGACGTCGCCGGAGGGGGACGGCGTGTCCGTCGAGCCGATGGTTGCGGGGTAGGCGGCCACCAGCTTGCCGCCGGCATCGTAGGCGCGAACCTGCTTGCGGCCCTTGTCGGCGATGATGCGGGTGATAGTGCCGGTCCTGTTCTTGCCTGTCGCCACAACCTTGATCTGGACACCGGGCAGCGTGAAGTCGACATCCGGATTGAGCGCCTTGAGATAGGCCTCGTCCATGTGGAAGCGTTCCGCCAACATCTCCACAGTTGAGGTGAAGGACATGCGCTCCAGTCGTGCCTTTTCGGCATAGTCGGACGGTATGGAGGCAATAAACGGCCCGGCGGCGTCTTCCGCGGTGATGGTGTAGGTTGTGAATGCCAGTGCGCCATCGGCTGCCAGACGGCTGACAATCAGATCTGTGTCTGCGGGGTCGAGCCGTTCGCCGGTTGCCTCAAACCAGGAATCCAGTGCCTTGTTGACGTTTGAGCCCATGCGTCCGTCGATCACGCCGGGCGAAAACCCGTTCCGGTCGAGATAGACCTGAAGGGCTGTTACCTGCGCCTTGGCCAGCTTTAGAGCCTTCGGTGCGGGTTGTGCCTGCTGTTCGGGTGTCGACGGCTCTTCTGCCGCCGGCACTTCTATGATTTTCGGACGGGTCGGCACAGTGCCGGTGGTCGGATTGAGGTCGCGGCGTTCGATGCGGGCGCGTGGTGCCTCGGGAAACGCGTCCCGCGAAGCCTGTTCACGAAGCGGCTGTGGCCGATCCGGAAACCGGGATGGTTCAATCCGGCGTTCCGCGCCACGTTCTCCGCCGCCATTCCGCTCCTGGTATTGCCAGGCCGGAATCTCGAAACCGATCACCTGATCCCAATTGTCGAGAAGCAGCCGGCGGCCCTGGGTATCGATGACGATGCGAACCGACCCGGCTTCCGGGATGTCGCGCATCAACCGGCCATTCACGTCGACGACGACCATGCGCTGTCCACGATACTGGTCGGCCAATGCCGGACCAGAGGTGAGCGCGCCGCTGGTCATCAGTGCTGTGGCAAGGACGGCTGCCCAGGGGCGGAATCGGAAGGTGGTCATCATGTGGTCAACCTGCGGCTTGAGCGACAATAGTGGAGACACCATTGCCATAGTCTCCTGAATGCAAGCTGAACAAACGTCTCAAAACCGGCTTCAGTAAGGCAGACCGATGTAGTTTTCGGCCAAAGCGGTTTTCATCGCTTCCGATTCCAGCGTGTAAGCGAGTTCGGTCTCCGTGATCCGTGCATCGAACGGCGCCTGATTGGGGAAACGGTGCAGCATGGTCGTCATCCACCAGGAAAAACGAACCGCTTTCCAGGCTCTTGCCAAGGCACGCTCAGAGTAGGTTCCGAGCACAGCCGTGTCGTTGTCCTGGAAATAACCGCGCAAGCCTTCAAACAGGTAGTGAACATCGGAGGCTGCAAGATTGAGCCCCTTGGCGCCCGTCGGCGGGACGATGTGTGCCGCATCGCCGACAAGAAACAGGCTTCCAAAGTGCATCGGTTCGGCGACGAAAGACCGCAAAGGGGCAATCGACTTCTCAAATGAGGGGCCGGTGATCATGGCTTCTGCGGTTTCCGGCGGGAGGCGGCGGCGCAGCTCGGTCCAGAACTGCTCGTCAGACCAGGCCTCGATGCTGTCATCGGAATTGCACTGAATATAGTAACGGCTGCGGCTGTTGGAGCGCATCGAGCACAGAGCGAAGCCGCGTGAGTGGCTGGCATAGATCAGTTCATGACTGACCGGAGGTACGTCGGCAAGAATGCCAAGCCAGCCGAAGGGATAGACTTTTTCAAATGTGCGAATGGCCGTATCGGGCACCGAGCGGCGGCTGGCGCCATGGAAACCGTCGCAGCCGGCAATAAAACGGCAATCGATGCGGACAGCTTCGCCCTTGATGCGGCACGTCACATGGGGCTTGTCGCTGTCGAAATCGTGCAGCTCGACATCCGCGGCTTCATAATGAGAGATACCGCCGGTTTCCTTGCGGCGGTCAACAAGATCCCTTGTGACTTCGGTTTGGCCGTAGACCATGACATTCTTGCCGCCGGTCAGTTTGGTCAGGTCTATGCGGTGAGTGTCGTTTTCACAGGTGATGGCGAAGCCGTCATGCAGCAGGCCTTCCGCATGCATCCGAGCACCTGCGCCTGCATCTTCCAGCAATTGCACGGTGCCCTGTTCGAGAACCCCGGCGCGCACACGCGAGAGAACATGATCGAGACTGGAGCGCTCAAGGATGATTGTTTCAATCCCCGCATCATGCAGCAACTGGCCAAGCAGCAGGCCTGACGGGCCGGCGCCGATGATGCAAACCTGGGTGGACAACGTCTTCATGTCGGTCTTCCCATCTGCTGAATTGATCCAATCAGTGCTGAAGCCGCCGTCAGACTGGCACCTGCGGTTTCGCAGATTTGGGGCAGGATCATCCATTCCAGCATCCAGGCGGCACCGGAGCGCTCCAGCTCGTGAAGCTGTGCATGGTGCATGCCGGAGACCAGCGTGGCGTTGAAACGCGCCAGAGTGACCAGACGTTCGGCGGTGACCGGGTTTTGCTTGTGCGGCATGGCGGAGGACGAGCCGCCTCCGGAGATCTGGATGTCCTGGTTGCCGCGCAGTGCCATCAGCGTCACATCCTGACCGATCTTGCCAAGGGTTCCGGTCAGTTCGGACATCCAGTTGGCATGGGCGAGAACCGGGCTGCGGGCCGAGTGCCAGCTGTGCCCTGGCCAGCGCAGGCCGAGTTCGGACGCAATTGTTTTGGCGACTGTCTGGGCGTTTTCGCCCAGAGCCTGAAGGTCGCCAACCGCGCCGCCAAACTGCAGCAGCCGGGTCTGGTCGGACAATGCGGGCAAGCGGTCGTACAAGGATTGCAAGGGTTGCAGCCAGGAGGCAATCCGGTCGGCCGCTCTAAAGGGGATGGCCGGCTGCATCCGCGTAATGGCCTGAAGCTCGTTGCTCCCATCGCGGGCGGAAAGCTCGGTCAGCAGACCCAAGAGGGTTTCGAGCCGATTTGCGAGAATGCCGTTTATCGCCGCCAGCGTCTCTATCGCAGCGGTGTCCATCAGATCCTGGCTGGTGGCGCCATGATGCAGAATGGTTTTGGCCGGGCCTGAGACGTGGGCCCGCAACTGACGCACATATTCGGGCACCGGAACACCGTCGCGGACACCGGCTTCGGCGATTGCCGGGCCGTCCGGCTGAAAGCCGGCAATCTGTTCGACCAGAAGCGTCGCGTCTTCCGGAGCAACCAGACCTGCCTTGGCAAGCCCCTTGATGAGGGCCTGCTCGAAACGGGAGAAGCTGGCGAACAGCGCGTCGTCGGAAAACCGCCCGGCAATTTCGCTGTCCGCGAAGAGGCCTGCAGCCCATGTCTGTCCGCTAGCTTTCATCTCAGACCCGTTCGAGAGCGATGGCGATGCCCTGGCCAACGCCGATGCACATGGTGGCGAGCGCCAGCTTCTCGTTGCGGACAGCCAGTTCCAGCGCGGCGGTGCCGGTGATGCGGGCGCCGGACATGCCAAGAGGGTGACCGAGCGCAATGGCGCCGCCATTGGGGTTGATGTGATCGGCATCTTCCTGAAGCCCCAGCTGGCGCAGCACGGCGATGCCCTGGCTGGCGAAGGCTTCGTTGAGTTCGATCACGCCGAAATCGGATGGCTTGAGGCCGAGGCGCGCGCAGAGTTTCTGCGACGCGGGGGCGGGGCCGATGCCCATGATGCGCGGGTCGACACCGGCGGTGGCGCCGCCGAGAATGCGGGCAATCGGGGTAAGCCCGTGCTTTTTGGCAGCCGCTTCGCTGGCGATGATCAGGGCTGCCGCGCCGTCATTGACGCCGGAGGCGTTGCCGGCTGTGACGCTGCCGCCCGCACGGAATGGGGCCTTGAGTTTTGCCAGTTGCTCGAGCGTGGTCTGCGGGCGAGGGTGCTCGTCGGTGTCCACAACAACCGGATCGCCCTTGCGCTGGGGGATTTCGACAGCGACGATTTCCTTGGCGAAGCGGCCGGATGCCTGCGCCTTGCCGGCGCGGGTCTGGCTGCGCAGGGCAAAGGCATCCTGGTCGGCGCGGCTGATGTTGAAGTCCTCGGCGACGTTCTCGCCGGTTTCTGGCATGGAATCAACACCATACTGGGCCTTGAGAGCCGGGTTGACGAAGCGCCAGCCGATGGTGGTGTCGTAGATTTCGGCGTTGCGGGAGAATGCCGTGTCGGCCTTGGGCATGACGAAGGGCGCACGCGACATGCTTTCGACGCCGCCGGCGATGATCAGTTCAGCTTCGCCGGAGCGGATGATCCGTGAAGCCGCCAGAACCGCGTCCATGCCGGAACCGCACAGCCGGTTGATGGTTGTGCCGGGGACAGAGACCGGCAGTCCTGCGAGCAGGGTTGCCATGCGCGCAACGTTGCGGTTGTCTTCGCCTGCCTGGTTGGCGGAACCATAATAAACGTCTTCGATAGCATCCCAGTCGACACTCGAATTCCGCTCTTTGAGCGACCGCAAGGGAATGGCCCCAAGATCATCGGCGCGAACACTGGACAAGGCGCCGCCGAAACGGCCAATCGGGGTGCGGACATAATCACAAATGAATGCTTCGGCCATCAGGCTGCTTCTCCAGATTTGCCGCCGGCATGGGCGGCTTTGGTGCGGGCATTGAGATCGCGCAGCGTTTTCAGCTCGATCCCGGTCGGGGCCGGGGTCTCTTCAACGGTTTCGGCGAACCGCACTGTCCAGCCACATTCGGCCTGGACCATTTCGCGAGTCACGCCGGGGTGCAGGGAGACCACGGTGAATTCACGTGTTACCGGATCGGGCTTCCAGACTGCAAGGTCTGTAACCATTAGTGTTGGTCCCTTGGTGGTTATACCAAGGCGTTCGCGGTGATCTCCGCCATCGCCGTGGCCGAAGCTAGTGTAGAAGTCGATCTTGTCGACCATGGCGCGTCTGGATTGCTTCAGCGTGATGAAGATCTCGCCACTGGACGAGGCGATCTCAGGCGCTCCGCCGCCACCGGGCAGCCGGGTCTTGGGCTGGTCGTAATCACCGATCACCGTGGTGTTGATGTTGCCGAAGCGATCGATCTGCGCCGCGCCCAGAAAGCCAACGGTGACGCGTCCGCCCTGAAGCCAGTAGCGGAACATCTCGGGCACCGAAACAGTGGTGACTGCGGTGTCGCAAAGCTCACCATCGCCGATGGAGAGCGGCAGGACTGTCGGTGCGGTTCCGATGGTGCCGCTTTCATAGATCAGGGTGACATCGGGCGCATGGGTCAGGCGTGCGATGTTGCAGGCAGCGGATGGCGCGCCGATGCCGACAAAGCAGACGTCGGTGTTCTTCAATGCGCGGGAGGCTGCAATGGTCATCATCTCGTTGGGGGTGAAATCAGTGTCGCTCATGCCGCGCTCCTGAGGTGTTTGATCCGGTCGACGAAATCTTCCGGCCTGGCGTCAAGAACATTGTCTTTCATCCAGGCAAGGAACGTGTCCCGTTCTGCCGCGATCTTGTCCCAGGCGATGTAGCTGGCATTGTCGCGAGAGTAATAGCCGTGGGCGTAGGAGGGGTGGGCGCCGCCGGGAACGAGGCAGATCGCTGTCACCGTCCAACCCGGCAAGACGCAGGCATTGGGGTGTGCGGAAAGATCATCAACGATCTCCTCGACGGTCACGACCGAACGCTTGGCGGCCAGAACCGCTTCTTTCTGCACGCCGACAATGCCCTCGATCAACACATTGCCCTTACGATCGGCCTTCTGGGCGTGAATGAAACTGACGTCGGGACGAATGGCGGGAACTGCAGCCAGTTCTTCGCCGGTGAAAGGGCAGGTTACGGAGCGGATGTTCGGATTGACGTCGGCCAGCCCCGCGCCCTTGTAGCCGCGGAATGTGGCAAACGGCAGGCCGGCGGCACCCGCCTCATAGGCATTGGCCATGGCGGCGTGGGAGTGTTCCTCGATCTCGATCCGGTTCGGCCAGCCGTTTTCGACCGAATCGCGCAGCCGACGGAGCAGGCCGACGCCGGGATTGCCGGCATAGGAGAAGATCAGTTTGCGCACCGCGCCAATGCCGATCAGCTGGTCGTAGACCACATCGGGCGTCATGCGGACAAGCGTGAGATCCTTGATGCCCTGGCGGATCGCCTCATGCGCGCTGGCGTGCGGGATGAGATGGGTGAAGCCTTCGAAAGCGGCCGTGTCACCGGAGTTCAGATTTTGCGCGACCGCTTCGGGCAGCGTCATGAATTGCGCCATGATGGATTTCTCTCTCAGATGTCGAAGAAGACGGTTTCAAGCGGGCCTTGCAGGTGAATGTCGTGGCTGTAATTGCCGTTGCCGCCCTTGGCGATCAACGTCGCTCCGCGATCGCGGTGCTCGAAACTTCCCAGCACGGGGTCGGCTGCATTGGCCTCGGTCTCGTCGCCGAAATAGATGCGGGTGTTGAGGCCCAGATTGATGCCGCGGGCCACGATCCAGATGTTGATGTGGGGGGCCTGCATGCGCCCGTCAGGAAAGGGAACCGGGCCGGGCTTGATAGTCTCAAACCGGAAATGTCCGGTGGTTTGATCTGCGGCGCAGCGTCCCCAGCCGGTAAACGCAGGGTCGGCAGCTCCACGGGGCTCGGTTGTACTGTTGTGCAGACCATCGGCATCGGCCTGCCAGATTTCCACCAGCACATCCTTCAGTGGAGTTCCAGAGCCGTCAAAGACCCTGCCTTCGAGGGTGATCCGCTCACCCCTGGTCTTTTCATTGACCATGGCGATGCCGAGATCCTGATCATAGACCCCGTCGATGCCGCAGAAATTCGGCGTCAGTCCGATATGAACATAGGGACCGGCGGTTTGTGACGGGGATTCTTTGAGCGGGTAAAGCGGGATCTGTGTGGCTCCGGTCATGTCAGTTGCCCTCCAGACGGTTTTCAAACAAGGTGGAACGGCTGCCGCGAAGAATGACGTCGAAGCGGTAGGTCAGGGAATCCATGGGCGCTGATGCGTTCATGTCGAGCCGTGCGACCAGGCTTTCGATGGCTGCAGGGTCCTTAATGGTACGCACGATCGGACAGCGTGGAATCAATGGATCGCCTTCAAAATACATCTGGGTGATGAGGCGCTGGGCGAAGGCCTGGCCGAAGACCGAGATATGTATGTGCGCCGGGCGCCATTCGTTGGGGCCGTTGGGCCAGGGATAGGGGCCGGGGCGAATGGTGCGGAATGCGTAGGAGCCGTCATCGGCGCTGATTGTGCGGCCACATCCGCCAAAATTCGGATCAAGCGGCGCCAGATAGCCGTCTTTCTTGTGACGGTAGCGGCCGCCGGCATTGGCCTGCCAGAATTCGAGCAGGACGTTGGGGACAGGTTGTCCGCGTTCATCCAGCACCCGGCCCTGCACAACGATGCGTTCGCCAATCGCGCTCATGCCGGGCTGGGCGAAGTTCAGCGTCAGATCATTGTCGAGTTTGCCGATGATTGAATGCCCGAATGCCGGGCCGGTGGTTTCCGACAGGCTGTTGGGAAAGGCGACCAAAGGGCGCTGCGGCGAACGCAGAACCGAGGACTTGTAGCCTGGGTCGTAAGCCTTGGGATGCCAGGATCTGTCACGAGGGAAGTAATTTGCCGTTTGTGGCTGACTGTTCTTCATGGCTTTGTTCCTCCCGATGCGGATTTCATCTCATCCAGCGTCCGCTTGGCAATGCGGAATGCGGTGTTGGCGGCCGGGACGCCGGCATAGATCGCCACATGCATCAGTGCCTCGCGGATATCGTCTTCGGTCGCGCCGGTGTTGGCTGTGGCGCGGACATGCATGGCCACTTCTTCCTCATGGCCAAGAGCGGCCAGCAGTGCGATGGTGACAATCGAGCGGTCGCGCTTGCTCCAGTTCGGCCGGGACCAAAGGCCTTCCCAGGCGCTTGCGGTGATCAGCTCCTGGAACGGGGCGTCAAAGGATGTCTTTGCCGCGATTGAGCGGTCAACATGGGCGTCGCCCAATACCGAGCGGCGTGTCTGTTCGCCCTTGGATTTCACTTCCACCCGAGACCCTCCCTGTACATATCATGTTCCACTTTACATATTGAAATGGAAATGAATAATGATTTTTTGATCCAGTAATAATAACGGGATTGGTATGGATATTTCCCGACGCATCAAAATCCGGCATCTGGAAGCCTTTGTCGAAGTGGCGCGGCAGAAGAGTGTCGGCCGTGCGGCGATCACCCTGTCGCTGACCCAGCCAGCGGTGACGCGGACGATCCGCGAGCTTGAACAGATCGTCGGGGCAGCCCTGATCGAACGGGACGGCCGGGGGATCCGGTTGTCGCATCAGGGTGAAGTGTTTCTTGCGCATGCCGGTTCCGGGCTGGCTGCCGTGCGCGGCGGGATCGCAGCCCTTGCCAACGTCGCCACGGTTGCGGGCCCTCCGGTGCGCATCGGTGCTTTGCCGACTGTCTCCGTGACCATCATGCCGGGCGCTGTGGTGGATTTCCTGGCCTCGGGACTGAAAAGCCCGCTCAGGGTGACGACCGGCGAGAACCGGGTGCTTCTCGACCAGTTGCGCAAGGGCGATCTTGATCTGGTCATGGGTCGGATGCCGGCGCCCGAGAACATGACAAGCCTGCGGTTCGAGCCGCTTTACCGCGACCGGGTGGTGTTCATCGTTCACAAGTCTCATCCGCTTTCGGACCAGAGGCAGGTGGCGGCAGACATTCTCTCCCGCTACCCAGTCCTTGTGCCCCCGGCGGGATCGATCATCCATCCCTTTGTCGAGCGGGTGATGCTGGAGCAGGGCATGGCTCAGCCTGTTCAGGCGGTGGAGACAGTGTCGGACAGTTTCGGCCGCGCCTTCCTTCGCTCCACCGACGCGATCTGGATCATCTCGCGCGGGGTGGTGGCAGCCGAACTGGCGTCGGGGGAGTTTGTCGAATTGCCGATCGACACAGGATCGACGATGGGGGCGGTGGGTCTGATTACCCGCGAGAACGACCGGGCACATGATGCGGCGCTGTTTTTCGCCGATATCCTGAGGCGCCGGTCGTCCCAGAGCTGAGCTGAAGTGGTGTCCGAATCTCACGCTGGTTGACGTGATCTCCATCGGTGACATGGACGTGATGCGGCCTGACCGGCTTTGACCGGCCAGAGCCGATTGCGGCGGATCCAGACAAACAGACTGTGATTTTCGTTTCTTTCGTTTTAGACTGGTTGCGAAACCAGAAACCTTCGGAAAACGATGCTTATGTACCTCGCGCCGCGCCATTCTGAAATCATCGACCTCGCACGATCCGAAGGAAGGGTTCTGGTTGATGATCTGGCCGCCCGCTTTGATGTTACGCCGCAGACAATCCGAAAGGATCTCAACGATCTTTGCGAGCGGCAATTGTTGATGCGAATTCATGGTGGCGCGATCATTCCGTCGAGCACCCAGAACATGGAATACGCGCAACGCGGTCAAATTGCTGCCGAGGAAAAGCAGACGATCGGCACTGCTGCTGCGGCTCTGATACCCGACAACGCCTCGCTGTTCATCAATATCGGTACAACCACCGAAGCCGTCAGCCAGGCTCTGCTGCGGCACGGTCGCCTGATGATCATCACCAACAACATCAATGTTGCCAATCGGATGCGACCCTATACCCAGTTCGAAGTGGTGATCGCCGGTGGCGTGGTGCGTGCGTCAGACGGCGGCATCGTCGGCGAGGCGGCGGTGGATTTCATCCGCCAGTTCAAGGTGGACTATGCGGTGATCGGGACGTCTGCCATCGATCCGGATGGCGCTCTGCTGGATTATGACTTCCGTGAGGTCAAGGTGGCGCAAGCCATCATAGCCAATGCGCGGCAAGTGATTCTGGTGGCGGATTCGACGAAATTCGAGCGGACTGCCCCGGTTCGCATCGGGCATCTCGAGCAAGTCGACACCTTTGTAACCGATCTTTGTCAGGATGACAGGGTGCGCAAGATCTGCCGCGATTTCGATGTTGAACTGATCGAGACCATGCGGCTTCCCTGATGCCGGTGAAAGCTTGTTTTCTGCCTTGTGTCGAGGCCGTTCGGCTTCAAATATCGGTGGCATACAATCTGTTGCCGCGAAGCCACTGACCGGAAACAATGGTTGCGGAGTTGCAAAATCTGCGCTGATGTCCTTTTTTGACTGCGCGCATGCCACTATATAGCCCAAAGTATAAGTATCCGGTTGTGGTGGGGTGACCACAACCCTGACCGTTATTCTTGGCGCGGCTTCGCAGGGCCTTTGCGCAATTTTAAATTGAGAGCAGGTTCATCATGGCTTTGCCAAGGTTTCATACCGTCGCAGCTTTTGTGGTTTTGGCCGTATCGGCGGCCTGGGTGCTGACAGGAGAATTCTCGTCGATAGGCAGTGCCGCGCAGGAGACATCAAGCGACGAGTCCAGGGACGAGCAACCAGCAGAACCCACCGAAAAGGTGTTGCGCACTGTTGCGGTGATCGAGCCTGCCTTTATCCAGCATAACCGCATCATCCGGATTTCGGGGGTTACCGCACCGGACAAGCGTACAACACTTGCCACGCGCAGCGCCGGGATCCTCGGAGAGCTGAAGGTCGAAAAGGGTGACCGGGTGAAGGCCGGCGATGTGATTCTGGTTCTCGACGGCGCCGAAAAGCAATCCATGGTGGCCACCGCCGAAGCTTTGCTGGATCAGCGCCGTAAGGAAGCGGACAATGTCGAACGACTGGTCAAGAACGGCATTGCACCGACAACGCAAATGGACAATGCGCGTTCCGCCCTGGCTTCGGCGCGCTCGCAGCTTGAAGCAGCCCAGGCTGAGATCGACCGGCTGACGGTTGTCGCGCCGTTTTCCGGAATTATCGATCAGGTCAAGGTGGAGGAAGGCAGCTGGCTTCCTTCCGGCGAGGATGTTGCCGTTCTGATCCAGCTTGATCCGGTGGTGGCGCTGGGTGAAGTCAGTGAGCGCGAAATCGCCCATGTCAGTGTTGGCCGGGAGGCCGAGGTACGGTTGATAAGCGGAGAAATCGTCTCCGGAACTGTCAGGCATGTCAGTCTTGAAGCGACGGCCGGGACACGTACATTCCCGATCGAAGTTGCCATTCCAAATCCCGACAACAGAGTCCCGTCAGGCATGACCGCCGAAATCATGGTCAAGTCGGAGGCTGTGCAGGCGGTCAAACTGCCGCGTTCGGTGGTGACACTGGATCCGTCGGGAAATCTCGGGCTCAGAATCCTCAAGGACGACGGCACGGTCGGTTTCGTGCCGATTGATCTGATCGATGACACATCAGACGGATTGATTTTGAGCGGGATTCCTGCAGAGGCGAAGATAATCGTTGCCGGTCAGGATCTGGTCACGGATGGTGAGACGGTCAACGCCGTACCCGCCGACTCCAGCCTTGTTACAGGCTCGACCGCCAAGTTGGCGGAGCAATCACGATGAATTTTGTCGACGTCGCCATCCGCAATGCGCGGCTGACAATCGCGGTTCTGTTGTTTCTCGTTGTCGCCGGCACGATGGCCTATATCTCGATTCCGAAGGAAGCCGAGCCCGACATCCAGATCCCTGTGATCTATGTGAGCATGGCCTATCAGGGGATCTCGCCCGAGGATTCCGAGCGGTTGCTGCTGCGTCCGATGGAGACGAAGCTCAAGAACATCACCGGCATCAAAAAGATGACGTCGACCGCTTATCAGGGTGGCGGCAATGTGTTGATCGAGTTCATCGCCGGGGCCGATCTGGCAAAAGCTCTCGATGATGTGCGCACCAAGGTCTCCGACGCCAAGCCGGACCTGCCGCAAGGCGCTGACGAGCCGACTGTCAATGAGGTCAATATCTCCGAATTTCCGGTGCTTGTCGTCACGCTTGCCGGTGATGTCCCCGAACGCGCCCTGACCGCCGCGGCGCGCGAACTCCAGGACCGCATTGAGGAAATCAACGGTGTCCTGGACGCAAAGTTGCAAGGGGCGCGGGATGATCTTGTTGAAGTGATTATCGATCCGGTGAAGCTGTCTTCCTACGGCATGCAGCTTGACCAGTTGATCGCTGCCGTCAACGCCTCCAATTCGGTGGTTGCTGCCGGTGCCCTCGAAGGGGATGAAGGACGCTACTCGATCAAGGTTCCGCTTCTGATCGAGACAATCGAGGACGTCGCCAACCTGCCGATCATCGCGAGTTCAAACGCGGTGGTGCGGGCTCGCGACCTGGCGTCCATTCGTGCCTCGTTCAAAGATGCGGCAACGATCACCCGGCTCAACGGAAAACCTGCGATCGCGATAGAGGTTTCCAAGCGGGTGGGCGCAAATCTGATCGAGACCGTTGACGCGGTCAAGGAAGCCGCAACCCAATACAAGGCGCTGCTGCCCGAGGGCGCGGTGATCAGCTTCAGCCAGGACAAGTCGACCTCCATCCGGCAATTGCTGGGCGACCTGCAGAACTCGGTTCTGACAGCGGTCATCCTGGTGTTCATCGTCATTCTCTATGCCTTGTCGGGCCGGGCATCGCTGCTGATCGGGTTTGCCATTCCGGCATCCTTCCTGATGGGAATCCTGGGGCTGTCGCTGGCAGGGCTGACGGTGAATATCGTCGTGCTGTTCAGTCTGATCCTGGCTGTCGGCATGCTGGTGGATGACGCCATCATCGTTACGGAATTCGCCGAGCGCCGCATGAGCGAGGGCATGGAGCGGAAAGAGGCTTTCTCGCTGGCTGCCAAGCGAATGGCGGGTCCTGTGGTGGCGGCAACATTGACCCGTGTGGCCGCCTTTTCGCCGTTGCTGTTCTGGCCCGGTGTTGTTGGCGAATTCATGAAATATATGCCGATCACGCTGATTGCGACTTTGTCGGCATCCCTGGTTTATGCGCTTGTCTTCACACCGACACTGGGCGCGATGTTTGCCAAGCCGATGGTCGAGGACGGGCCAAAGCGTGACGGTCTCTATATGAAGTTTGTCGGCCGCGCGGTGCGCCACCCGTTTATCGTGGTGTTCCTGACGCTGGTCGCTCTCGTGGTGGTGCCGGTCGCCTACGGCAAGTACGGCAACGGGGTCGAGTTCTTCCCCGATGTCGAGCCGGATTATGGTCTGCTCTATGTCCATGCCCGCGGCAATCTTTCGCTTGAAGAGAAAGACAGTGCGGTCCGCATGGTGGAAGAGCGGGTCATCGGTTGGCCGGGTCTGACCAGTGTGTATACCCGCGTTGGCAATGTCAGCGGTGGTGGCAATTCGGTTGCCGAGGACGTGGTGGGTGTTATCCAGTACGAATTTGTTGATTGGCGGGAGCGCAAACCTGCTGGCGAAATCCTTGAGGACTTCCGCCGTGAGCTGACCGGATTTCCGGGCATCGATATCGAAGTGCAGGTGCCCGAAGGCGGTCCACCGACGGGCAAGGCGATCCAGATTCAATTGTCTGCAATCAATCCGGCAGGTTTGCCTGAGGTTGCGCGCCGGGTGGCAGCCCAGCTTGAGGCCACTCCCAACGTGATTGATGTGTCCGATGGTCTGCCGCCGCCCGGTGTCGACTGGGAAATCCGGGTTGACCGGTCTGTGGCCGCCAGATACGGAATTGGCCCGTCATCGGTGGGTACGGTGGTGCAACTGGTGACAACCGGCTTGAAGCTGACCGACTATCGCCCCGCCGGCGTCGATGACGCGGTTGATATCCGGCTCCGGCTTCCTGAGGAACGGCGCACCCTGTCGACGCTTGATGACCTTCGCATAGAAACGGCTCAGGGCTCGGTGCCGATCTCGAATTTCGTGACCCGTGTCGCCGCCCCCAGTGTCGGCACACTGACACGGCTGGATGGTGTGCGCACGGTCACGGTGGAAGCGGGCATTCGCGAAGGCGTTCAGGCGGATGCCTTGCGCCAGGGAATTGTCACTGAACTTGAAAATGCCAACCTGGAAGACCTCGGCATTCGCTGGAAACTAGCAGGTGAGGACGAAGAGCAAAAGGCTGCTGGCGAGTTCCTGTCCAAGGCAGCGGGTGCTGCGGTGTTCCTGATCTTTGTCGTGTTGCTGGCACAGTTCAACAAGTTCCTCTCCGTTGCACTGGTGCTTTCGGCGGTGGTGATGTCGACAATCGGCGTTTTCCTCGGTCTGCTGATAACCGGGCAGCCCTTTGGCATCGTCATGACCGGGATCGGTATCATCGCGCTGGCCGGCGTGGTGGTGAACAACAACATCGTGTTGATCGATACCTATGATCATTTGCGGCGTGAGGGCGTCGACAAGCTCGATGCGATCCTTGAGACCTGCCGGGAACGTGTCCGTCCCGTCATGCTGACTGCCATCACTGCGATCCTCGGGGTGTTTCCGATTGCCTTTGGGATCAACCTCGAGCTGTTGGCGCATGAGACGACCTTTGGCGCGCCGTCGACGCAATGGTGGATATCGCTGTCCAGCGCGATTGTTTTCGGGCTGGCGTTCTCGACCATTCTGACGCTTGTCGTGACGCCATCGCTGTTGATGATTGTCACCCGTTCAAAGAACAGCAAGGTGACGGCCTGGTGGAACCGGATGAAAGCCCGGGTCGGGCTTGGAACAAAGCCAGAGATAGCCGGCGGGCACTCAGAGGCCGCCGAGTAAGGCTTTCCGCCTCGGCTCTCTACTGACATCCAAAAGGGCGCTCCGGTGGTTGGCCGGAGCGCCCTTTTTCATTCCCGATGTGCACTCGGGAATGCAGCTTTCGAGACCTGCAAGCAGACGTCGCGGCTGTCACATCTGCGAGGGCAGGAACAGCACCAGCCAGGGAAACAGCACCAGGATGAGCAACCGTACAATGTCCATCATCCAGAAAGGTGTGACGCCGCGGAAAATGGTGCCGACCGAGATGTCGCCGACCACACTCTTGAGGATGAAGACATTCAGGCCGACCGGTGGGGTGATCAGGCTGATTTCAGTGACGACCACGACAACGATGCCGAACCAGACCGGGTCGAAACCGAGCCCGATCACGATCGGGAAGAAGATCGGAACTGTCAGCAGCAGCATCGAGAGACTTTCAAAGACACAGCCCAGCGCCACATAGATCAGAATGATGACGGTCATTACCAGCCAGGGCGACAGGTCAGCGCTGACGATCATCTCCTTGAGGCCTTCGGGCAGACCGGCATAGTTGACGAAATTCGAGAAGATCCATGCGCCGATCAGCACGCTGAAAAGCTGTGCAGTGGTGGTTGCGGTTTCCTTGAGCACTGTGACGGTTTCCCGGACCGTCAGAGATCCCCGGAACAGGGCAATCAGGAAAGCGCCCATCGCGCCCATGCCGGCCGCCTCGGTGGGCGAGAACGTCAAATGAATCGGCCAGAAGTCCAGTGCTCCATAGAGACCGCCGATAACCAGGAAGAACAGCAGCAGGACCGACCAGACGCCGCGCAGGGCCTGGAGCTTCTCACCCAGACTGAAGCGCCTGCCGGCCGGGCCCGCGGCAGGATTGCGATAGACCGAGATCTGCACCGCAACCAGATAAAACACAATCCCGAGAATGCCGGGAATGATACCTGCGATAAACAGTTTGCCGATCGAGGTTTCGGTGAGCAGCCCGTAAATCACCAGAATGACGGAGGGCGGGATCAGGATGCCGAGCGTACCGCCTGCGGCAATCGAGGCCGAAGAGAGTTCATCGGAATAGCCCAACTTGCGCATTTCCGGCATCACCACCTTGGACATGGTAGCAGCGGTTGCCAGAGAGGAGCCGCAGATGGCTGCGAAGCCGCCGCAGGCGGCAATCGTTGCCATTGCCAGTCCGCCACGGAAATGACCGAGAAAGGCGTTGGAGACCTGATAGAGTTCGCGGCTGATGCCGCCCTTGTTGACGAACAGGCCCATGAGAATGAACAGCGGCACCACGGACAGTCCGTAATCCTGACTGGTGTCGATAATCAGCCTGGACACCAGCGAAATCGCTGCGCGAAAATTGGTTTCGTAGGTCATGCCGGCCATGCCGACAATGGCCATGGCGAACGCAATAGGCATGCGCAGCAGCACCAGCAGCAGCACTGCGGCAAAACCAATCAGGGATTCAATCATGTGTGCCTCGGAGCAGGTCTGGCATGAAGAGAATGACAAGTCCGCGCAGCGCCATCGAGATTGCGGTGACAAGGGTCATGAAGGCGATGAACCAGGTGATGTAGAAGACCGGAATCGAGAGATACTCGGTCAAATCACCATAGTTGTTGGCGCGTGCGGCGAGATCGAAAGAGCGCATCGCCGGCCAATAGAGCAGAACGCCGCAGACCAGCGTGATCAGGCCCTCGAGAATCCGTTCGATACCGGCACGGTGAAACAGCGGGTCGAGCAGATCGACAACGATGTGATCGGCACGCGCCGAGACGACAGGAAGCGCGGAAAACACGATGACTGCCATGGCAATGCGGGTGAGCTCGGTGGCGGCTTCGATAGGCGCGGAGAAGGTGGAGCGCATGATCACGTCGGCAAATGTCAGCACCATAAGGACAAACAGTGTTGCCGCGGCAAGCAGCATGGGCAGCTCCGCCATACGGTTCAACACTTTGGCGATGGACTTCATGAAAGGCTCCTCGCGGGCGGTGTTGCGGAGGCACGAAAGCGTGCCTCCGCAGTGATGTTACTTGCCGTAGGATGCCATTGCCGATGACACCATCTCATGGGCGGCGTCGGCATCGATGCCGAGCCCGGAGATCTCGGCGAGAACCTTGGTGCGAACACGGGCGGCCATTTCGGCGAACTTGGCCTGATCTTCTGCGCTGGCGGTGACGATGTTGTTGTCGCCCGCAGCCATAGTGGCTTCACGTGCCTGAGCGTCGCTCTCGTCCCAGGCCGCGCCCATCATCTTCGATGCAGGCTCTCCGAAGACCTTTTCTTCAAGCGCGGTCTTCACATCGTCGGGCATTGCGTCGAAGGTTTCTTCGCTCATCAGTACGGCAAAGGCGCCGCGGTAGAAGCCGCCAGGCATTTCATAGACATTCTTGGCAACTTCATTGAGCTTGAAGCTGATGCGCTCGCCCATGTTCATGGCCACAGCATCGGCAGCACCCGATGACAGGGTCTCGTAGACCTTGGGTGCGGGCACCTGAATGCCAATCAGACCAAGTTCGGCGCCGACATCGGCCGACACGCCGCCGCCAAGGCGGGTCTTGAGGCCCTGCAGATCTTCAAGCGTCGAGACAGGTTTGTTGGAGTGAATCTGACCCGGTCCATGGGTGTTGAGCGCGATCACCTTGGTGCCCTTGAACTCATCAAGCTGGGCTAGGTATTTCTCGTGAACCTGCCAGTAGGCAACAGAGGCAGCTTCTGCATTGCCCTCATAGCCGGGGAGTTCAATCAGTTTTGTGCCGACGAACCGGCCCGGCTGATAGCCGTTGAAAATGATGGTGATGTCGGCAGCTCCGTCAAGGATCAGGTCCATCTGCGCCGGAGGAGGGGCAAGGCCCATCTTAATTTCGCCGCTGACCTTGCCGTCAGTGGCCTCCTCCATCATGTCGACGAGCCCTTCAAGCATCTCGGTGTTGATTGGGTGCGATGGCGGCAGCCAGCTTGAAATGGTCAGGTTGATGTCCGCAGCCATTGCTGTCGCGGAAAAGCCAACGGCCAGCATCGTGCCTGCCAGTAAGGTGCCAATCTTGTTCATGTGTTTTCCTCCCGGTGGATGAGGATCAGGCGTTCATTTCCTGCCCTCGAATGCAGAAACATGCATTATCATATAAAAACATGCAACGTCGCCTATGCATCTTTTTCAGGAATCCGCGTCGTCGCCAGTTTTCGCCGGAACGCCGGGCTTGTCCGCTTCCAGGTGTTGGATCAGCGCTCGCAGCGTGTCCTTGATAGTTGCGCCCTGACCACCCTGGAATGATCTGAGCAATTCCTGTTCGTTGACTTTGGCATCTGCAACCAGCTCTTCGGCGAGCGCACGTCCCTCGTCAGTCAGGAAGACCCGCACCCGGCGGCCATCCTTTGGGTCGCTGCGACGTGTCACCAGGCCGCGATTGTCCATCTGTATGATAATCTTGGTAAGCCGTGACTGCTCGATCATGGCGTAGCGCGCCAGTTCGGTGACCATTGAGCCATCGGTGTCTGTCAGGCAGGCCAGAACCCGCCACTCGGGAACGCGTACGCCCCTGGTCCGCACATAACTGTGGAACCGGCCACTTGCCGCTTCACTGGCAGCCGCCAGCAAATAAAGCAGGTAATTGGGAACGAAGGGCTGTTCGGGATTGTCAGTTTTATTGTTCATCGGGATTCCGCGTGCTCGGAGGCGGCTTTCATCGCATTCCGGGAATGTATCTTCAACAAAAACTCTTGACAAGAATTATATGAAAATTCATGTTTCCTGCAAAGGAGACCCGCACATTGGTTGAGCCGGTTAGATTGAAAGTCTCGTCAACGCGTATGCTGACCGATACGGTACGCGAGTTGGAGTTTGTCGGAAACGAAAACCAATTGCTCGCTGGCTATGCGCCCGGCGCGCACGTCAAGTTTGATCTGCCTGCAGGGCAGCGGTCTTATTCGCTGATCGATTTTGCGCCCGTAGCGGAAGGCAGCAATCCCGGCAGCTACTGCTTTGCGGTTCAGTTGGAGGCGGAAAGCACCGGTGGATCAAGCCACATGCATGGCCTCAAGCCGGGCGACACGGTTGCGGTTTCAGCACCCCAGAATGATTTTCCTCTGGCTGCTGGCCATCCCGCCTTGCTGATAGCCGGCGGCATCGGCATCACACCACTGATCAGCATGGCGACCGCTCTGTCCCATCAGGGAACCGCTTTCCGGTTCCATTATGCCTGCCGCACGCAAGCGGCGATGGCTTACAGGGAAGAGCTCACCGAACAGTTCGGCGATCAACTGACTTTGCATTTTGACGATGAGCCTGAAACAGCGCTGGATATTGCGATGCTGGCCGGATCGGTGTCGGCTGACGAGCACGTCTATGTCTGCGGGCCGAAAGGCATGATCGATGCGGTGAAGTCGGCAATGGAAGCCGCCGGAATAGGTCAGAAGCGGATCCATTTCGAGCTGTTCACCTCCGCTGCGGACCAAACCGGAGATGTTGCCTTCGAAGTCGAAGTGCAGTCCACGGGCGAGGTCTTCACCGTGCCGCCGGGCAAGACCATTGTCGAGGTTCTCGAGGCCGGCGGTGTCGACCTCGTACACGACTGTCTGCGTGGCGATTGCGGCATTTGCCAGACAGACATCATCGATGGAATACCTGACCATCGTGACGTTGTTCTCAGCGACAGCGAGAAAGCCGAGGGTAAGGTGATGCAGATTTGTGTGAGCCGGGCGAAATCCGCCCGTCTTGTGCTCGATCTCTAGGGGAGGTGGCAATGGAACGCTATGCAGACAATCCGGCTGCGATCAAGGCTTTGTATCGCGGCAGCGAAGTCCATCGGGACGTCTATATCGATCAGGAGATCTACCGGCTCGAGATGAAACACCTGTTTACCAATGCGTGGGTGTTTGTCGGGCATGAGAGCCAGACGCCGAACAAGGGTGACTATTTCTCAACCCAGGTCGGCGACCAGCCGGTGATCCAGGTCCGCCACAGCGATGGCGAAGTGCATGTGCTGCACAACCGCTGCCCGCACAAGGGCACCAAGATCGTCATTGACCGGGCAGGCAACACCGGCAAATTCTTCCGCTGCCCGTATCATGCATGGTCGTTCAAGACCGACGGCTGCCTGCTGGCGATCCCGCTGAAGAAGGGCTATGCCAATACCGGGCTTGCAGACACGGAAAACGGCAAGGGAATGCGCGCCGTTGGCGAGGTCAGGAATTATCGCGGATTTGTCTTCTGCCGTCTGGCCGAAACCGGGATCTCGTTCGAGGATTATTTCGGCGAGTCACTTTCCTCCATCGACAACATGGTTGACCGCTCGCCTGCTGGCCGGCTGGAGGTTGCAGGGCCGCCGCTGCGTTACATGCATCATTGCAACTGGAAAATGCTGGTCGAGAACCAGACCGACACCTGCCACCCGATGGTGGCGCATGAAAGCTCTGCCGGAACGGCGGTCAAATTGTGGGAAGAGCTCGGCATGCCGGAAGGCACGCCGCTGCCCGCCGCGATGGAAATCATCGCACCCTTCATGTCGGCTTACGAATTCTTCGAGAACATGGGCATCCGCACCTGGCCCAATGGCCACGGCCACACCGGCGTGCATCACTCGATCCATTCCAATTATTCGGCGATCCCGGGATACATGGACAAGATGGTCGAGGCCTATGGCGAGGAAAAGGCCAAGGAAATCCTCGGCGAAAACCGCCACAACACGGTGTATTTCCCCAATATCATGATCAAGGGGCCGATCCAGCAATTGCGCGTGTTCATTCCGCTGGCAGCCGACAAGACGCTGGTGGAAAGTTATATCTACAGGCTTGTCGACGGGCCGGATGAACTGACCGCGCGCACTGCCATGTACAACCGGATGATCAACGCGCCGACCTCGATTGTCGGGCATGACGATCTGGAAATGTACGAGCGCGCCCAGGAGGGGCTGCAGTCGGACGGGCTGGAATGGGTCAACATCCAGCGGCTCTATGAAGAGGATGAGGATTTCAGCGCGGAAGCGATCGAGAACGGCACCACGGAACGTCAGATGCGCAACCAGTTCGATGCCTGGGTCAAGTTCATGACCTCAGACATGGATGATGTCCGGGAGGCCGCGGAATGAGCGTCACCAAGGATCAGCTGATCGATTTCATTTATGAAGAAGTGCGGATGCTCGATGAAGGGCGTTACGATGAATGGCTGGCGCTGTGGCTCAAGGACGGCCACTACTGGATGCCGCTCGATTACAAGCAGACCGATCCGCTCACTGTCACATCGCTGATGTATGAAGACCTTTTCATGCTGAAGTTGCGGGTGGAGCGGCTCAACGGGGTGCGGACCTTCTCGCAGAAGCCCAAAAGCCGCTGTCACCACGTCATCCAGCGCCCATTTGTTGATGATATGGACGAGACCGCGGGGACCTTCGTGACCACAACTTTCATGCATTATGTCGAGACCCGGCTGGATGAGCAGACCTTGCTGGCGCTGACAGCCCGGCACGAGCTGGCTCTGGTTGACGGACAACTCCGGATCGCCAACAAGCGGGTCGACATCCTCAATTGTGACGCGGCCTTCCGCAATATTCAGCTGCTGCCATGATCGAGCCAGGCACCCAAAGCATCTGGCAGGCCTTTGCCGCGACAGCCAGTCTCTATCCGGACCGGCCGGTTTTCAACGTCATGGCCGAGACTGCCGGCATCTATGGCATAGACCCAGGCGAGACGAGCTACCGGGAGGTGTCCGACAAGGTCACGCAGCTTGCAGCAGTGCTGCAACAGAAAGGCTATGGCCCGGGATTCCGGGTTATGCTTCTTCTGGAAAACCGGCCGGAATTCTTTGTCTGGTTGTTGGCGCTCAACCGGATCGGCGCTTCGGTGGTGCCGGTCAATCAGGATCTGAGACACTCGGAACTCACCTATATAGCAGGGCATTCCGAGCCGTCGCTGATCGTCGGGATCGCCGGGCGTTGCGATGGCCTGGCCGCCGCCGCACAGGAGGCGGGGCTTTCGGTGCCGGTGATTGCGCCGGGAGATCCGGTGCCTCAGCCAGGAACCGCAGGGCCGGTGGCATTGCGGGCGAGCGAGGCGGGTACCGCTGTCGACGGTGAGGCGATGGAAGCCGCACTGCTCTATACCTCCGGCACCACCGGCAACCCGAAGGGCTGCATTCTCACCAACACCTATTTTCTCGAGTCCGGCCGCTGGTATGCAAATGCTGGCGGGTTGTGCGCGCTCAACGAGGATGGCGAGCGGATGATCACGCCGTTGCCGATTTTTCACATGAACGCCATGGCCTATTCCTTCATGGCGATGATAGCGGTTGGCGGATGCCTGACCGTGCTCGACCGGTTCCACCCGTCGACTTGGTGGAAGAGCGTGAGCGAGAGCGGCGCCACCTGCCTGCATTATCTCGGCGTCATGCCATCGATGCTGATGGGCGCGCCGGAAAGCCCTGCGGATCGCGATCATTCGGTCCGGTTCGGATTTGGCGCAGGGGTTGATCCGAAGCTTCATGCGCGTTTCGAGGCCCGTTTCGGCTTCCCGCTGGTCGAGGCCTGGGCGATGACGGAAACCGGCGCAGGTGCCGTGATCTGCGCCAATCAGCTGCCGCGCCGGGTGGGCGAGAGCTGTCTGGGCAAGCCGGGTGATGAACTCGACGTGCGCATCGTGGATTCCGATGGGGCTGAAAGCCACAACGGTCCCGGCGAGTTGCTGGTCCGGCGCAAGGGCAGCGAGCCGCAACGCGGGTTTTTCTCAGGCTATTTCAAGAACCGGGAAGCAACCGAAGAAGCCTGGGCTGATGGCTGGTTTCACACCGGTGATATCGTCCGGCGTGAAGACGACGGGTCGATGTTCTTTGTCGATCGCAAGAAGAACGTGATCCGGAGATCGGGCGAGAACATTGCCGCGGTTGAAGTGGAATCGGCCCTTATGCGGCATCCTGCGGTCAAGGCTGCGGCAGTGGCAGCGGTCGCGGACCCCGTGCGTGGTGATGAAGTGTTTGCCTGCCTCAAGGTGGAGGGTGACGCCGGGCCGGCACTCGCTGGCGAGATTGTCAGCTGGTGTCTTGGACAGCTCGCCTATTACAAGGCGCCCGGTTACATTGCCTTTGTCGATGCCCTGCCGCTGACCTCGACGCAGAAGATTCAGCGCCGCGAACTCAAGGAACTGGCGGAACGGCTTGTGCAGGACGCGGCGACGGTGGACACTCGTGCAATGAAGAAGCGGACAGCGGCGTGAAGCGGCAGAGCTATGACGGGGTGGTAGTGACCGCACCGGTCTCGGTTCCCTATGTCCGGTATTCTCAGGAAACAGCCCATTGGTGGATTGCGCGCGCCCTGAAACAGACGCTTGACGTGGCTGGTCTTTCACCGCGCGAACTGGACGGGTTTTCGGTGTCCAGTTTCACCCTTTTCCCCGACTCGCCGGTGGGGCTGACCCAGCATCTGGGTCTGAGCCCGCGATGGCTCGACAGCATTCCGATGGGTGGCGCCAGCGGTGTTGTGGCGCTCAGGCGAGCGGCGCGTGCGGTGCAGACGGGTGACGTCGATGTGGTTGCCTGCATCGCCGGAGATGCCAACCGGATCGACAGTTTCCGGCAGCTGCTGTCGTCGTTTTCACGCTTTGCGATGGACGCCTCCTATCCTTATGGTTCGGGTGGGCCGAATGCCAGTTTCGCCCTGATCGCCGATGCCTATATGGCTGAATATGGCGTGACGCCGGAGGATTTCGGCCGTATCGCCGTGGCACAGCGGGCCAATGCGCTGAATTACCCCAATGCCATCATGAAATCACCGCTGACGCTTGAGCAGTATCTTTCTGCCCGTCCGATATCGGAGCCGTTCGGGCTGTTCGATTGCGTCATGCCGTGCGCGGGGGCGGAAGGGTTTCTGGTCATGCGGGAGGAGGAGGCGCAGCACCGCGGCCTGGCCTATGCCCGCATCTCCGCTACCATAGAACGCCACAATGCCTTCCCGGAAGACCCGGTGCAGTTGCGCGGCGGATGGGCGATGGATATCGATGAGCTTTACGAGATGGCGGATTGCGGGCCGGATGCCATCGACGTGCTTGAGACCTATGACGATTACCCGGTCATCTCGATGATGCAGTTCGAGGATCTCGGCTTCTGTGCCAAGGGCGAAGGCGGGCAGTTTGTCCGCGAGCATGACCTGACGATTACCGGCGATTTCCCGCACAACACCTCGGGCGGGCAGCTGTCCGCCGGACAGGCGGGGGCTGCGGGCGGCTATCTCGGTCTCGTCGAGGCGATCCGGCAGGTGACCGGCACGGCGGCGGGCACCCAGGTTGCCGATGCCCGCACCGCGATGGTGTCGGGTTTTGGTATGATCAATTACGATCGCGGCCTGTGTTCGTCTGCCGCGATCCTGACGGGGGCGCGCTGATGAGCGAGAAATTGCCGGCGCCTGGAAAGAAGAACCCGCAACTGCGCCAGCGTGTGCCGACCCTGCCGCCTGCCATGCGCTCGCGCGCAGCACTTGGACTGACGGCCGCTGCCGCGCGGGGCGCCTTTTCACTGCAGCATTGCGAGGACTGCGGCACCGTTCAATATCCGCCGCGCGACGCATGTTCTTCCTGCCTCTCGGTCGCACTCGCCTGGCGCGAAACCGACCGTGAGGGCAAATTGATTGCCGAAACGCGCATCCACGCGTCCCCCGATCCCTATTACCGCGAACGCTTGCCCTGGCGGACCGGGCTTGTTCAATTGGCCGCCGGCCCGACGGTGTTGTGCCATCTGCACGGCGATGTGGGGCGTGGCGACATGGTGCGCATGGACCTGAAGCTCGACAAGGCCGGGCAGGGGGTGATGATCGCCCTGCCAATGGAAAGGACACCCGACATGGCGGACGACCCGCAATTGCGCAGCCTGACGGCGGACCCGAAGCACCGCCGCGTGTTGATCACCGACATACGCTCGCCGATGACCCGGCCGCTGATCGACGGGCTTCTGGCTGCCGGTGCGGCGCATATCTTTGTCGGTGAATCCGAAAGCTGGCGGCGCGGCTCCGGGCACGAGGCGATTGCGGCGCTCGACAAGGTTTCGGTTATGCAGCTTGATGTGTCCGACGCATCATCGGTGCAGCGTCTTGCTGCCGAGATCGGCGGCAAGACCGACATCCTGATCAACACGGCGCGGCATGTGCGGCCCGGCGGTGTGCTCGGCGCGGATACGGTGTTTGCCCGCGAAGAATTCGAGATCAATGCGCTGGGGCTAATGCGGCTGGCGCAGGCCTTCGGTCCCGGCATGGCGTCGCGCACCGCCGACGGCGTAAATTCCGCCGTTGCTTTCGTCAACATCCTCTCGGTTCACGCCCTGTCGGCTGACCCTCACTATGGCGCGTTCTCCGCCAGCCAGTCCGCTGCCTTGTCGATCAGCCAGACACTCAGGGCGGAATTCCGCAGCTCCGGTCTCCGGGTCATCAATGTCTTCACCGGTCCGACTGACGATGAGTGGCATCAGCCGTTGCCGCCGCCAAAGGTGCCGCCGAAAGCGCTGGCCAAGTCGGTGGTGAGCGCGTTGCGGGAAGGTCTGGAAGATGTGTTCTCAGGCGATGTCGCCAAGGATCTGCAAGAGCGCTGGTGCCGGGACCCGAAGGTTCTGGAACGCGAACTGACAGGAGGCGGGGCATGAGTGACACGATTTCAGCGCTTGCAGCTGGACTGACTGACGGATCGGTCGAGGTTGTCGATCTCACCCACACTTTGGATCCGGATTTTCCTGTGATCCTGCTGCCACCGGAATTCGGTCAGTGCGCCCGGTTCCGGATGGAGGAAGTCTCAGCCTATGACGGCCGGGGTCCGGCCTGGAAATGGCACAACATCTCGATGAATGAACACACCGGCACGCATTTCGATGCGCCGATCCACTGGGTCTCCGGCCGCGATGTTGCCAATGGGGCTGTGGACGAGATCGACCCGGCAATGTTCGTCGGACCGGTGGTTGTGATCGATTGCTCGGAAGGCGCGGCATCGAATGACGATTTCGAACTGACCCCGGAAATCATTGCTGCCTGGGAAGCCGTGCACGGTCGCATACCGTCCGGCTCCTGGGTGCTGATGCGCACTGACTGGTCGAAGCGCCGCGGGGCCGAATATCTCAATATGGAGGATGACGGGCCGCACTCACCGGGACCGACGCCGGCTGCAATCGAGATGTTGCTCGAGCGTGACATCCGCGGTTTCGGCACCGAGACTGTCGGCACCGATGCAGGGCAGGGCGCGCATTACACGCCGCCTTATCCGGCACACTATCTGCTGCACGGTGCGGGCAAATACGGGCTGCAGTGCCTGAGCAATCTCGACCTTCTGCCGCCAACAGGCGCCATGCTGATCGCGCCGCCTCTGAAGATCAAGGGCGGCACCGGCAGCCCGCTGAGGGTGCTGGCACTGGTGCCGCGGAAATCAGTTTCGGGAGACACCAGATGAGCGGCTACACGGCAGTCATAACCGGCGCTTCAAAAGGCATCGGCGCAGATCTCGCAGGCAAGCTGATCGAGCGCGGCTACACGGTGATCAACCTGTCGCGCAATGCGCCCGAGCAGGGGCATGAGCGGCTGATCAGCATTTCCTGCGACCTGCTGGATGCGGAAGCGGTTAAGCAGGCGGCACAGCAGATCGCGGCCGAGCACGAGGTCACGCATTTCGTCCACAATGCCGGGCTGATCTGGCCGAACCTGGTCGAGGAGGCCAAGCCTGAAGACATTACCGGCCTGGCGCAATTGCACCTGGGATCTGCGCTGACGCTGTTGCAGGCCTTCCTGCCGGCCATGAAGAAGCGCAAGTTCGGGCGGGTGATGTTCAACGGCTCCCGCGCGGCGCTGGGTGTTCCGACGCGAACCGCCTATTCGGCCACCAAGGCCGGCATGATCGGCATGGCGCGGACCTGGGCGCTTGAACTGGCGCCACATGGAGTAACCGTCAATGTGGTGGCGCCCGGTCCTGTGCAGACCGACAATTTCTGGGGAATTATCCCCAAGGGCAGCGAACGCGAATCCGAGCTGGCCAACAAGATACCCGTCGGACGGTTGGGATCAGTGGATGACGTGAGCAATGCGTTCCTGTTCTTCTGCGATCCGGCCAGCAGCTTCGTGACCGGGCAGACGCTTTATGTCTGCGGCGGCACCAGCATCGGCATGATCAACCTGTAAGACAGACCTCAAAGGCAGGCTTTCGAAACAGAAAAATCGCGCCGGGATGGGCGCGATCTTGTGTCTTTCCGATGCAGTTTTGCTTGTTCAAGCCAAGGCTGCCCCGGCGCAGGATCAATCAGATCGCCAGATAGTCGTGGCGGAGCTGCTCATTTTCAAGCACTTCCTTGGCCAAGCCGTCGAAGACCACTTCACCGGACTCGAGAATCACTGCGCGATCGGCGAGCTTGAGGGCGCGGACGGCGTTCTGTTCGACCAGAATTGTCGTGATGCCCTGCTGCTTGATGATGTTGAGCGTCTTTTCGATCTCGTCGACGATCACGGGCGCAAGACCTTCGTAAGGTTCGTCGAGAAGCAGGACCTTGATGTCGCGGGCCAGCGCCCGTCCGATCGCCAGCATCTGCTGCTCACCACCGGAAAGGGTAATGCCTTCCTGTTTGCGGCGTTCGCCCAGACGCGGGAACAGCTCATAGATTCGCTCCAGAGACCAACCGATCGGTGGCGCAATCTGGGCCAGCTGAATGTTTTCCTCGACCGTAAGTCCGGCAATGATGCGCCGGTCTTCGGGAACCAGAGACAGGCCGGCGCGGGAGGCCTCGTGTGAGCTCATCAGGTGGAGTGCCTGATGGTCAAGCCAGACTTCGCCGCTGGTCATGGCCGGCGACCCGATCTGGGCGATGGCGCGGAGCGTTGAGGTCTTGCCGGCACCGTTGCGGCCGAGCAATGCCAGAATCTCGCCTTCGTGGACATTGAAGCTGACGCCCTGGACGATGTAGCTCTCGCCATAATAGGCGTGGACGTCGTGGACCGAAAAATAGGCAGGGGCCGTCGCGGCATTGTTGGCGTTCTTGGAGAAATCAGGACGGTCAGTTGGCTGAGCGCCGGTTATGGGTTGGATCTGGCTCATGCTGCGGCCTCTCCCAGGTAGGCTTCTTTGACTTTCGGATGGCCCTTGATGTTTTCAGGGGTATCTTCGACCAGCGGTGTGCCCTGCGCCAGCACGGTAATGCGCTTGGCCAGCGAAAAGACGACATGCATATCATGCTCGATGATCACCATGGTGATGTCGCGTTTTTCATGGATCTCGTTGAGCAGGTCGATGGTGTTGTTGGTGTCGGCGCGCGCCATCCCGGCGGTCGGTTCGTCGAGCAAGAGCAGTTTTGGCTCCTGCACCAGGCACATCGCCATTTCCAGGCGCCGCTTGTCGCCGCGAGACAAGGAGCTTGCGATCATGTGCCGTTTGTCGGCCATGTTGACCTCTGTCAGCATGTGCTCGGCTTTTTCGATCAGGGATTTTTCAGCCGCAATCGATTCCAGCGCATGCAGGCGGAAAGACCCATCCCGTTTGGCGAAGCAGGGGATCAGCATGTTCTCGAAAACGCTGAGATCACCGAATATCTCCGGGGTCTGGAAAACGCGCGATATTCCCAGCTGGTTGATCTCGTAAGGTTTGCGGCCAAGCACCGATGTGCCGTTGAACAACACCGTTCCCGTATCGGGCACCAGCTTGCCAATCAGAACGTTGAGCAAGGTCGACTTGCCGGCCCCGTTCGGTCCGATGATGGCGTGGACAGTGCCTTCGGCAATGTCGAGATTGACATCACCAAGTGCCTGCAGGCCGCCGAACCGCTTGTTGACGTTAGAGACTTCAAGAATTCCCATATCCGATATCTCCGCAGATCAGTTTACGTGGGCCGATGGCTTCGGGGCGTGGTCGTGCTTCTTTTTCCGGTTCTTGCCGGTGATGGCGTTCCAGATCCGGGTTCCGCCTTCTATCAGGCCGCCAGGCAGGAAAATCACGACCAACATGAACAGCAGGCCCAGGGTCAGGTTCCAGCCCTTGCCGATGAAGGGATGGAAAAGGAACACAACAGCGTCTTCCATGCCGTCGGGCAGGGCAGAGAACCAGGTATGCAAAATATTGTCGTTGATCTTGGAAAAGATGTTTTCGAAATATTTGATGAAACCCGCTCCAAGGACCGGACCCATCAGTGTGCCGGCACCGCCGAGGATGGTCATCAGCACCACTTCGCCAGAAGCTGTCCACTGCATGCGCTCGGCACCGGCAAGCGGATCCATCGCGGCAAGCAATCCGCCGGCAAGACCGGCATACATGCCCGAAATGACGAAGGCTGCGAGTGTATAGGGACGCGGATTGAGGCCGGTGTAGTTCATGCGGGTCTGATTGGTCTTGATCGCGCGCAGCATGATGCCGAAGGGCGACCGGAAGATCCGCATGGACAGGTAGAAGACGAGGATCGCGATGATGGCGCAGAAATAGTAGCCATTGGAGAAGGTGAACTGCCAGCCGCCAACATCTATCTTGGTGGATTCGTTCATGACGAGGCCAAAGAGATGCGGAGAGGTCGGGCTTCCGGCGCTCATCAGCACCTGCGGGTCATCAGTGTAGACCTGCAGACCGGTTTCCCCGTTGGTCAGGGGTGTGAGCACCGAATAGGCGAGGTTGAACGACATCTGGGCGAAGGCCAGCGTCAGGATCGAGAAATAGATACCTGATCTGCGCAACGAGATGTAGCCGATCAACAACGCGAAGAGCGCCGATACGATGACCGCCAGAAGAAGTCCCGGGAGCACGTTGTAGCTCAGGAGCTTGTACATCCAGACCACCGAGTAGGACCCGACACCGAGGAAGGCGGCGTGGCCGAACGAGAGGTAGCCGGTCAGGCCGAAGAGGATGTTGAAGCCGATTGCAAAGATGCCGAAGATGGCAAACCGCTGCATCAGGTCCGGATATCCGGCATTGAACTGCGCCAGCGCCGAAGCCTCGGGGAAGGGCTGCAGCAGAATCGGCGTCGCCATAGTCAGGAATATGACGATTAGGAGAAAGGTAGTGTCTTTCTTACTCAGACCCAGCATGGATTATTCCTCCATCACGCCTTTGCGACCCATAAGACCGCGTGGGCGGGTCAAAAGGATGATGATTGCAACGAGATAAATGATGATTTGGTCGATCCCGGGGATCAGCGACTTGACTTCGTTCATCGAGGCAAAGCTCTCGAGAATGCCAAGCAGGAAACCGGCCAGGACAGCACCGGGCAGGGAGCCCATGCCGCCAACCACAACCACAACGAAGGACAGCACAAGGAAGTCCATGCCCATGTGGTAGTTGGGCGAATTGATTGGTGCATACATGACACCGGCGAGGCCTGCCACAGCGGCAGCGATGCCGAACATGATGGTAAAGCGCTTGTCGATGTTGATGCCGAGGAGACCAACTGTCTCGCGGTCAGCCATACCGGCGCGGACCACCATTCCGAAGGTGGTGAAGCGCAGGAAGGCGAAAACCGCGCCGATGATCACGGCTGAAAACAGGAAGTAGACCAGCCGCCAGTACGGGTAGATGATGGTGTTCTGGGCGTATCCGATCAGCACCCCGAAATCGAGCGATCCACGGAACATGTCGGGTGCCGGGGTCGGGATCGGGTTGGCGCCGTAAAAATATTTGACGATTTCCTGAATGACGATCGCCAGACCGAAGGTTACAAGGATCTGGTCGGCATGTGGCCGCTTGTAGAAATGCTTGATCAGGCCACGTTCCATGACGTAGCCGACCAGGAGCATAACCGGTATGGCAAACAATATGGCCAGCGGGACGGACCAGTTGAGAATGGCGTTGCCGGTCGCATCGCCAAACCAGTTGACGATATAAGGCGTGTCGACCTTCAAAGGGTTGCCCAGAAAGTCCTTCTGGCTTGGATCTTCCACCGTGAAAGACAGCGACAGGATTTTCTGAAGCGTGACGGCACAGAAAGCGCCGAGCATGAACAAGGCACCGTGGGCGAAGTTGACCACGCCCAGAGTGCCGAAAATGAGTGTCAGTCCGAGCGCGATCAGGGCATAGGCACTGCCTTTGTCGAGACCGTTCAGAACCTGGAGAATGATTGCGTCCATAGTAAAGCCCGCATCGATAAAACCGCGCGCAAGCGGCGCAACGGCTCTCGTCCCAATTCAAGTAGAAAGCCGCGCCGCTGTGAGGCGGCGCGGCAAACTTGTGATGTCGCTTATGCGCCCGAGTTGCACGAGCCGAGATCGCCACCGGCGAACATCGGGTGATCGGGAGCGTACTCGACCTGGGCACGCGGGGTCTGTTCGACGATTTCCAGCGTGTCGTATTCGTTGGTCGGGTTGTCGGTGCCCTTCATGACCAGCACGTCCTTGAAGCACTGGTGGTCGTCGGCACGATAAAGTGTCGGACCATTGCCCATGCCGTCGAATTCAAAGCCTTCGAGGGCTTCGACAACGCCGCAAGGATCGAAGGTTCCGGCGCGCTCAACAGCATCCGCATAAAGCAGAGTCTGGACGTAGCAGGTGTGTGCCGAGTTTGATGGCGGACGGCCGTATTTTTCGCCAAAGGACTTCACAAAGGCCTTGGAGCCTTCGTCCTGCAGCTGCCAGTTCCAGTTCATCGAGCCATACACGCCGCGCACGTTGGCACCAGCACCAGCTGCCATCAGCTCGGAGTAGAGCGGAACGATGATTTCGAACTGCTTGCCGTTGACCATCTTGTCGCGCAGGCCGAACTGCACTGCGTTGGTCAGCGAGTTGACCATGTTGCCGCCGTAGTGGTTCAGGATCAGCACGTCGGCGCCGGAGTTGAGGACCGGAGCGATGTAGGACGAGAAATCGGTCGAAGCCAGCGGTGTGAGAACGTTGTTGACGGTTTCCCAGCCCATGCCCTCGGTCGCGGTGGCAATCGATTCCTGCTGCGTCCAGCCCCAGGTGTAGTCGGCTGTCAGGTGATAAGCGCGACGATCGGTGCCATAGGCCTTTGCCAGCACCGGTGCGAGAGCAGCACCCGACATGTAAGCATTGAAGAAGTGACGGAAGCCGTTTGCCTTCTTGTCCTTGCCGGTGGTGTCGTTGGAGTGGGTGAGGCCGGCCATGAAGATGACGCCGGCTTCCTGGCAGAGGCCCTGAACCGCAACAGCCACGCCCGAGGACGAACCGCCGTTGATCATGATGGCGCCGTCTTTTTCGATCATCGACTTGGCCGATGCACGAGCCGCGTCAGACTTGGTCTGAGTGTCGCCGGTAACGAAGGTCACCTTCTTACCGAGGATACCGTTGCCCTTCAGAGCCTTCGAAGAGAAGGTGTTGAGCATGCCGCCGTCGCCTTCACCGTTAAGGTGCTGGACAGCCAGTTCCTGCGCACGAAGCTCATCGAGGCCCTCGTCAGCGTAGGGGCCGGTCTGCGGAACGTTGAAGCCGAGCGTGACAGTGCCGCCCTTCGGCTCATTTAAATACGCGCGAGCTGAACTGGTAAAGATCGTCGGCAGGGCAAGACCTGCGCCGATGGCGGCGCCTGACTTGATCAGCGAACGACGATTGATCTGAAACTTTGACATAAAATCCTCCCTGGAGTGGAATTGGCAAAGCCTCCCAGCCTTGCCACCATAGCTACGCTAATAGCAGCCTCCAAACAAACATGACCAGCGGCCTGATGCCATTAGACTATTGTATATTCATGCATTAATTTGGATCTGCTTGCCGGCTGCCAGACAAACCATCTGGTGTGAGTGGTAATGGTCAGGGTCTATAAAGGCCCTTGAATCGCTTCAACTTTTGTCCTGCGGCCTGCCAGTCCGGACTGTATTCCCATAGCCCGGAGCTTGCGCAATTTCCGGCAACAAACGCGGTCGGGGCCGCTGCAGAAAACGCGATCTTGTCTGGTTCCGGAGGCAGACCTCCTGCGCCGGTAGTCAGAATCGGCGTTTTGCCGGTGGCGGATGAGAATCACCGAGGTTCTCCAGATAGATATCCGTGACGGACGGTTGAGGCTTCGCCAGAGAAGGACCGCCTCAAGCCAATTGCCGTTAACCGCCTTTCACAGCTGGCAACACCGTCGGTCCCTGGAGGTTGCCTCAATGAGGGCGCAAGGATCAGTGCCAGGTAACTGGGCCAAATAATTGGTGCGCTGTTCTTATGCGGTCAAATCGCGGAGTTGTTCTGGTCAGCGTTTGTTTGTCTCAGCCATTTGAGGACCGAGTCCTGCTTGTTTTTCATGTGCTGTCTCAGAATCTCGCCCAACTGCTTTCCATCGCGGGCCTCGAGTGAGCGGATGATCTGCTCGTGCTCGTCAACTGCGTTGGCCCAGCGCTCTTCCGACAGGTTCGCGGCATAGCGGGCTCTTTGCATGCGTGCCGACAGGGCCTGGCAGGTATTGGTGAGGCTCTGATTATTTGCGGCCAGGAGAATGGCCCGGTGAATTTCCTGATTGACCTTGAAATATTCGGCCAGATTTCTGTCGCGGTAATTTTGCATCATCTGGTCGTGAAGCTGGCGGATGTGGATGATTTCGGTATCGGAGATGTTGGAGCAGGCGAGCTCTCCGGACAGGGCTTCGAGAGCACCCAATACCGGAAACACCTCTTCCACTTCTTCAACCGTTACCTTGGTGACCCATGCACCGCGATTGGGCTCCAGCCGCACCAGACGTTCGGCGGCCAGTACTTTCAGAGCCTCTCGCATCGGTGTGCGGGAGACGCGGAAGCGTTCGCAAAGCTCCTTCTCAGGTACCTTGTCCCCGGCTTTCAACTGGCTTTCGACGATGAGCGGACGAATGCGCTCCACCAATTCGAGATGAAGTGAACGTCGTTCAATCACATTGGTATCGCTGGCGGCAGTCATTTCAGTTCAGACATCCTGTCTTAGTGCCATATCGAGAAGGCGGGCGACATGCAACGGCTTGTGATCCGTATTGTCCTGGATCTGATGTCTGCAAGACGTTCCATCGGCGACAATGATTGTATCGGAATCTGCCGCGCGCACCGCCGGCAGCAGGTTCAGCTCGCCCATTTGCAGAGAAATCCCGTGGGTGTCCGAGCCGTAGCCGAACGCGCCCGCCATACCGCAGCAACTTGTTTCCACCTTTTCCACCGCCGCACCCGGCAGCATTGCCAGAACCTTCTCGACACTCGACATCACATTCATTGCCTTCTGGTGGCAATGACCGTGCAGGAGGATCTTCGCAGAAGATGACTTCAATTCCAGGTGGAAAGCCGGATTCCCGGATTGGTTGGCGACAAACTCCTCGAACATAAATGCGTGTTTTGCAATCAGCGCGGTTTGCTTGCCGGGCAGGAGCGCGGGAATCTCGTCACGCAGGGTCAGCAGGCAGCTTGGCTCAAGACCGATGATGGGTATGCCCTTCTCGGCATAGGGCAACAGAGCATCGACCAGCCGTTGTGCTTCTTCCTTGGCCTTGTCAATCAGCCCGACGGACAGGAAGGTGCGGCCGCAGCAAAGCGGCCTGCCGCCATCTGCAGCCTTGACCACGTCAAGTGAAATACCGCCGGCCTGCAGCACGCGGACCGCCGAGCGCAGGTTCTCGGGTTCGAAATAGCGGTTGAAACTGTCGGCAAACAGCACGGCCTGCGGAGCCGCGGCGGAGCTCACCTCGCTGTTCCTGAACGGGGCGGCGCTCCATTGCGGCAGCGCGCGTTTCGCCGTGAATCCGGTGAGCCTTTCGGACAATCCGGCCAGTCCGGGAATCCTGTCGCGCAAGTTCATCAGGAAGGGAATTTTCGAAGCCCAGACCGCATAGCGCGGCAGAAATCCCACCAGCCGGTCATGCAGATTGAGGCCGTTCTTCTTCGCACGCGCAGACAGCACCTCGATCTTCATGCGGGCCATGTCCACACCTGTGGGGCATTCGCTCTTGCATCCCTTGCAGGACACGCAGAGCTTCATGGTGTCTGCCATTTCGTCGGAGGCGAAGGCATCGGGCCCAAGTTGGCCCGAGATTGCCAGCCGCAAGGTGTTGGCCCGGCCGCGGGTGAGGTCCTTTTCCTTGCGGGTGACGCGGAATGAAGGGCACATCACGCCGCCCTTGAGCTTGCGGCAGGCGCCATTGTTGTTGCACATCTCGACCGCGCCCTGAAAACCGCCGCCACTGCCGGTCCATTCCGACCAGTCAAGCTCGGTCTGCATCTCGGGAACCGTATAGTCAGGTCCATAGCGAAACAGCCGCCGGTCATCCATTTTCGGCGGAGAGACAATCTTTCCCGGATTGAACAGGCCTGCGGGATCAAAGCGTTTCTTGACCTCGGCGAAGTTGGCGACCATCCGCGCCCCGAACATCTTCTCGTGGAATTCCGATCGTACCAGACCGTCGCCGTGTTCGCCCGAGTGGGATCCCTTGTAATGTGCAACGAGGTCAAAGCACTCCTCGGCAACGGCGCGCATCGTCTTGACGTCCTTGTCGAGCCTGAGATTGAGAACCGGGCGGACATGCAGGCAGCCGACCGAGGCGTGGGCATACCAGGTGCCCTTGGTGCCATATTTCTCAAAAATCTCAGTCAGGCCTGCGGTATATTCGGCCAGATCGGGCAGTTCGACGGCACAATCCTCGACGAAGGAGACCGGTTTTCCATCGGTTTTCATCGACATCATGATGTTGAGCCCGGATTTGCGCAGCTCGGCGATCTGGTTCTGCAGCACCGGATCGGTCACCGATGTCACCCCGCCCCAGCGGTCGCCTGTTCCCGACCACGAGAAGCCGAGATCACCCATCATCTCCTCGAGTTGACGCAGCTTGACCGCGTTGTTGGACGAATCCTCTTCGATGAATTCCACCAGCAGCAGCGCTTCGGGGTCGCCGGTGACAAAATCCTCGATGGTTCTCCGGAACATTGGAATGTCGCGGGCGAGGGCAATCATGGTCGAATCGACCAGCTCTACGCCCTGCGGCTTCAGGGTCACCAGATGCTGCGCTGCGTCCATGGCCTGGTAGAAGGTCGGGAAGTGGCAGACGCCGATGGCCTTGCCGGAAATCAGCGGCGACAGCTTGAGTTCGATCGCGGTCGAATAGGCAAGTGTTCCTTCAGATCCGACCAGCAGATGGGCGAGATTGTTGGGGGCCGCCTCGGGGACCAGGGCATCAATATTATAGCCGCCAACCCGGCGCATTACGTTTGGAAAACGGGCGTCGATCTCGGCTGCCTCGCGCGCGCCCAGGGACAGCAGGTCGGTGGACAGCGCCTGGTAGAGGGGGGATTGAGCAGAGTTTCCAGCGCCGAAATTGTGTTTGCTGCCGTCCGCCATGAAAGCGTCAATTGAGAGCACATTGTCGCGCATCATGCCGTAGTGAAGCGACTTGCCGCCGCAGGAATTGTTGGCGGTCATGCCTCCGATTGTCGCGCGGGATGCGGTGGAAACATCGACGGGAAACCAGAGTCCATGCGGCTTCAAAGCCCGGTTCAGTTCGTCCAGAACGATGCCGGGACGCACCACACATCGCCGGTTTTCAACGTCGAGTTCCAGGATGTCATTGAAATACTGCGTGTTATCCAGAACCAGCGCTTCGTTGACGGTCTGGCCGCATTGCGAGGTGCCGCCGCCCCGGGCGAGAATCGGAACGCCCTGTTCGCGCGCAATATCGATTGCTGCGCTGATGTCATCTTCGGATTTGGGGCACAAAATTCCCAGCGGCATCATCTGGTAGAAGGAGGCATCGGTCGCATAGCGGCCGCGGGAAAACCGGTCGAACAGGATGTCGCCCTGTACGCGTTTGGAAAGGATTTGAGCAAGATTCGACAAATGATCCACCTGGCCAGAAATGATGGTTACGAGATTTTGATTGACATAATTATGAATTCAAAATGTAATCTGCACAACGACAAAGATGATGCATGAGCCCGATCACGCCAATCTGAGCGGGTGAGGGCGGACAAAATCCCGGGGGGAACATGAGACAGACAGGACATCATTTCTTGCAGATACCCGGACCGAGTTCGGTGCCTGAACGCGTCCTGCGGGCGATTTCGGCGCAGACCATCGACCACCGCGGCCCGGATTTTGCCAAGGTCGGGATGCGGGCGCTGGATGGTCTGAAGACGATCTTCAAGACCGATCAGAATGTCATCATCTATCCGTCGTCGGGTACCGGCGCCTGGGAAGCAGCGCTGGTCAACACGCTGTCGCCGGGTGACCGGGTGTTGATGTTCGAGACCGGGCATTTCGCCACCCTGTGGAAACAGATCGCGGAAAAACTGAAGCTGAGACCCGAGTTCATCGAGGGCGACTGGCGCGGCGGCGCGGATCCCGACCTGATCGAAGCCTATCTTGCCGAAGACAAGGCGCATGAAATCAAAGCCGTCTGTGTTGTGCACAATGAGACGTCGACCGGATCGGTGTCGCCGATTGCTGCGATCCGGAAGGCAATCGACAATTCCGGTCACCCGGCACTGTTCCTGGTCGATACCATCTCCGGCCTTGCTTCGCTCGAATACAATCACGACGAATGGGGTGTCGATGTCACCGTGTCGGGTTCCCAGAAGGGGCTGATGCTGCCTCCGGGACTCTCGTTCAACGCAGTCAGCGAAAAGGCCATGGCAGCCAACAAGACGGCCGGCCTGCAGCGCTCCTATTGGGATTGGGCGGACATGGTCGGCCCCAACAAGAATGGCTATTTTCCCTACACGCCCTCCACCAACCTGCTCTACGGGCTCAATGAAGCAATCGACATGTTGCATGAGGAGGGGCTCGACAACGTGTTTGCACGGCATCAGCGCCACGGCAGGGCAGCCCGCGCTGCTGTTCGGGCCTGGGGGCTGGACGTGCTGTGTTCGAAGCAGGGTCAGGAAAGCGGCGTGCTGACAGCGGTTCTCATGCCCGTAGGGCATAGCGCTGATCAATTCCGGGCGAAAACCCTGAAACATTACAACATGTCACTGGGCAACGGCCTGTCCAAAGTCGCCGACCGGGTGTTCCGGATCGGCCATCTCGGCGATTTCAATGACCTGATGTTGATGGCCACTCTGTCCGGTGTGGAAATGGGTCTGAACAAGGCGGACGTTCCGCATAGGTCCGGGGGGGTAAGTGCTGCAATGGAGTCGCTTAAGGGGGTGAACGCCTAAGGCATTGCGGCGGAGTAAACTGACGAAATCTGAATAGTCTACTGGGAGGAAGAACTATGAAATTTATCGCAAGAATGCTCGCAACAACTGCAGCAATCGGAATCGCCAGCAGCGCCTTTGCTGCTGATATGACGATGAAATTCGGGCATGTGGGTGCCCCTGGATCATTGTTTGAAGCGACTGCGGATAACTTTGCCGCTTGTGTGAACTCTGCAAGCGACGGCAAGATTGAAGTCCAGACCTTCGGCTCATCGCAGCTCGGCAAGGACAAGGAGCTTCTGCAGAAGCTCAAATTGAACCAGGTCGATTTCGCGTTGCCGTCATCGATCATGTCTTCGGTTGATGACGTGTTCGGCATTTTTGAAATGCCGTACATCATCTCCGATCGCGATCACATGCGCCGGGTTCAGGGCGCCATGATGGACACGTTCCAGTCTGCGGCGCAGGCGAAGGGCTATCACATTGTCGGTCTTGCGGAGAACGGCTTCCGCCACATCACCAACAACACCCGTCCAATCAACGTTCCTGCCGATCTTGACGGGATCAAGCTGCGCACGCCGAACGGTGTCTGGCGGGTGTCGATGTTCAAACTCTACGGAGCCAACCCGACTCCGATGGCTTTCTCGGACGTTTTCACCGCCTTGCAGACAGGCGTCATGGATGGGCAGGAAAACCCCTATGCACAGATTGCCTCTGCAAAATTCCAGGAAGTGCAGAAATATCTGTCGATCACCGGCCATGTCTACACGCCTGGCTATGTCCTGACATCACAGAAAGGCTTCGCGTCCCTGCCTGAGGATGTGCAGGCGATGTTGACTGACTGTGGAAACAAGACGCAGGATTTCACCTATGAAAAGGCGGCGCAGCTCGAGACCGAGCTGCTGGACGTCATCAAGGCTGCAGGCGTCGAGGTCAATGAGGCCGACAAGGCTGCATTCATCGAAGCCTCCAAGCCCATCTACGAGGCGTTTGCCAAGGAAGTTGATGGCGGTCAGGAAATGATCGACCAGGTTCTCGGGCTGGCCAAGGCCAACTGATCTGCCATCGGGCGACAGGCGCTGCCTGTTGCCCGATCATTTGCAGGCAGGCCACTGCATTGCGGCCTGTTTGACCACTCACAATTCTCATACAAGAACAGACAGGTCCGCAATGGAGCAAACCTCGTCCTCTTTTTTGTCCAGGATCATCCTGGTTCTGGGCAAAATGCTAGAGTGGGTCACCATCACCCTTATGGTCGTCCTGACCGTGATCGTGACGGCTGCCGTCATTGCACGTCTGCTGGGGCAAAGCTTCTCCTGGTATGACGAAGTGGCGGCGATCATCCTGGCCTGGATCACCTATTACGGATCGGCGCTGGCGGCACTGCACCGCCGCCATATCGGCTTCGACACGGTGCTGCTGGCCTTGCCGCTGCAATTCCGGCTGGCGGCCTTGTTGCTGGGTGAGGCCGTTATCCTGGTCTTCTTCGTTCTGATGGCGCGCGCCGGCTTTCAGGTGCTGGAAGTGCTTGAGGGCGACACCCTGATCTCGATCAGATGGATTCCGGTTCAGTTCACGCAATCGGTTATCCCGATTGGCGCATTGCTGTTCATATTGGCGCAACTGCTCAGTTTGCCGGGTTACTGGAAGACCACTGCCGCAGGGATTTCGCTCGAACATGCCGAGATCGAGGAAGAAGTCGAAGCTGAGCTTGAAAAAAACAAGGATCGTGTCTGATGCTGATCTTCGCCATTTTTGTCGGGTTGATGCTGATGATCTGCATCAATGTGCCGATCGCGGTCGCGCTGGCCATGTGCGGTGTCATCGGTCTGTTCTTGACCGAAGGCGCCGACAGTCTGGTGACCATAGCCCTGGACATGTATGACGGGTCGACCAAGTTTTCCCTCATTGCTATCCCGATGTTTGTTCTGGCTGGCGCCATCATGAATGCCGGCGGGATTACAGACAGGCTGATCAATTTCGTCACCAGCCTGATCGGGTTTGTCCGTGGCGGGCTTGCCATGGTCAATATCGGGGTGTCGCTGTTCTTTGCCGAGATTTCCGGTTCGGCGGTTGCGGATGTCGCGGCCATGGGGTCGATCCTGATCCCGCAAATGAAGAAGCGCGGCTACAGCAAGGAGTTCTCGGCGGCGGTTACGTCATCGTCAGCGTCTCTCGCCATCATCATTCCACCGTCGATTCCGATGATCCTTTACGCAGCCTCCGCCAACACTTCGGTCGAGCAGCTGTTCGTCGCCGGCGTCGTTCCCGGCCTGCTCGGGGCCGCAGGGCTGATGGGCGTCGCCTATTTCTTTGCCAAGCGCTACAATTTTCCCACCGAAGAGGCCTTCAACCTGCCGCGGGTGCGCGAAACATTTGTGGATGCGCTTCCTGCCTTTGCGCTGCCAATGATCATTCTTGGCGGCATCTTCGGCGGCTTTGTGACCGCGACCGAAGCCGCGGGCCTTGCCGTTCTGGCTGCTATTGTCGTTTCGGCCTGGTACCGCAACATCGACTGGGGTCATCTGCGCCGGGCCATGCTCGACGGCGGAATCCAGACCGCAGTGGTCATGCTGTTGGTTGCAGCTTCCGTTCTCATGGGCGGCTTTCTGACCCGCGCCCAGATTCCGCAGCAATTGGCCGAAAGCATCCTGTCAATTACCACCGAACAATGGGCAATCCTGCTGATCCTGAATTTCTTCTTTCTGATCATCGGTTTCTTCCTGCATTCGGCCGCCGCCATCATCCTGGTTATCCCGATCGTGATTCCGCTGATTACGGCGGCAGGTATCGATCCCGTTCATTTCGGCCTGATCGTCACGCTCAATCTTGCCATCGGTCAGCAGACGCCACCGGTTGCCTCGGTTCTGATCACCGCCTGCTCGGTGGCCCGGGCCAATATCTGGGAAGTCTCGAAGGTCAATATCTGGTTTGTCGGGGTGCTTCTGGCGGTGCTGATGCTGTGTACCTACGTGCCTGCGGTTCCGATGTTCCTTGTGGAGTATTTCTACCGATGAGCGAGACCACGCCTGACCTGACTGAGGAATTACGGGGCAAGACGCTGTGGGTGACATTCAACCGCCCGGAAAGCCGCAATGCGCTGACATTCGACATGTATGAGGCACTCGCCAGGATCTGCCGGGATGCGCCGACAGACGGCTCGGTGACCGCGATTGTGCTGTCCGGCGCTGGCGGCAAGGCCTTTGCTGCGGGAACCGACATGACCCAGTTCCGGGCGTTTGAGACGCCGCAGGACGCGCTGGATTATGAAGCGCGGATCAACCGCGTTCTTGATGCCGTCGAGCAGTGCCCGCTGCCGACGATCGCCGCCATCAACGGTGCCTGTACCGGTGGAGGCGCATCGATTGCGGCGGCATGTGACCTGCGGATTGGCTCGGCCAGCCTGAAATTCGGTTTTCCGATCGCCAGGACGCTGGGCAATTGTCTGGCCGCGGCAAATCTTGAGCGTCTTTCGGAACTGGTCGGCGCGGGACGTGTCCGCGAGCTGATCTTCACAGCCAGGCTGATGACCGCCGAGGAAGCCGTTTCGGTTGGCCTGGTCAGCGAGATCCTCGCAGACGAGGCAGCATTGCTGGTCCGGGCCGCGGAACTTGCAAATCATATCGGCTCCATGGCGCCGCTGACCTTGCGGGCGACCAAGGAAGCCATGCGCCGCAACCGGGTGGCGACAAAGGTGGATGATTCCGACCTGATCACCATGTGCTACATGAGTGAGGATTTCCGCATGGGCATGGAGGCGTTTCTCGGCAAGACAAAACCGGAGTGGAGGGGCACATGACCGCACCAACCGGACCGCTCAAAGGCATGAAAGTCATTGAACTGGCCCATATCATGGCGGGCCCTGTGTGCGGGCTGATGCTGGCCGACATGGGGGCGGATGTGATCAAGGTGGAAAAGCCCACCGGGGACGACAGCCGCAGGTTTGTGCCGCCTGACATCGAGGGTGAATCTGCCGCCTACATGATGATGAACCGCAACAAGCGCGGGATTGCCCTCAATCTCAAGGATCCGGCGGCTGTCGCGGTTCTGCACAAGCTGTTGCTGGATGCCGACGTTGTGATTGAAAATTACCGGCTGGGCACGATGGAACGGCTGGGGCTTGGCTATGACGAGCTTTCGAAGCTCAATCCGCGCCTGATCTATTGCGAGATTTCGGGCTTTGGCCGTACCGGGCCCTATGCGCAGCGTGGAGGATTTGACCTGATTGCCCAGGGCATGGCCGGGCTGATGTCCGTCACCGGAGAGGGGCCCGGGCGCCCGCCGGTGAAGGTCGCCGCTCCCATATCCGATATCAATGCCGGCATTCTGGCGGCCATGGGGGTGTCCGCCGCCTATGCCCACATGCTCAAGACCGGGCAGGGGCAAAAGGTCGACACGTCGCTGTTCGAGGCGGCAATCGTGCAGACCTACTGGCAATCCGCCATTGCATTCGCAACGGGTGAAAATCCCAAGCCGATGGGGTCGGCTCATCCCTTGAACGCACCTTACCAGTCTTTCGAGACCAGCGATGGATGGATCAATGTGGGGGCCGCCAATCAGAGCAATTGGCTCAGATTCCTGGATGTGATTTCCGCCCCGGAACTCGACGCCGATCCGCGGTTTTGCTCGAACCTGCAGCGGATGAAGAATTTGCCCGCCTTGGTGCGGATACTTGATGGTTATCTCAAAAAAGACACCACCGCGAACTGGCTCTCCAGGATGGAAGAGGCAAAATTGCCCGCCGGGCCGGTTCTGGAAATTCTCGAAATGCATGAGGACCCCCAGGCTCTCGCCCGCGAGATGATCGTCGAGGTTGATCACCCGAGAGCGGGACAGGTCAAAACGCTGGGACACCCGGTCAAGTTCAGCGAGACCCCGGCACAGATCAGCCGGGCTGCGCCCTATCTGGGCCAGCACAGCAAAGAGGTCCTGATGGAATTGGGTTTCGGCGCTGCAGACATCGAAAACCTGATCCGTACGGAGGCGGTCATCGCGGCTTGATCAGTTGACTGTCCTGAAGCGTAGTGTCCGGCAACTGGTCAGTGCTATTGCAATCATCAGACGAGGGAGATCAAATCTTGGAACTCAACATGCAGGCCGCACAGTCGATTGTTTCGTTTGCGCTCGACTGGCGCAAGAAGCACAACATGAAGCCCCTTACGGTTGCTGTTCTCGACAGCGGCGGCTTTCTTATTGCCCTGTTGCGCGAAGATGGCGGCAGCAATCTGCGTCCCGATATAGCGCAGGGAAAGGCGCGCGGCGCCGTTGCCATGGGCCTGGGCTCGCGGGCGCTGTTTGAACGTGCCCAATCGCAACCGTTTTTCATTCAGGCAATGAACAGCCTGGCGTCAGGATCGCTTGTCCCGGTCCCCGGCGGGGTGCTGATCAAGCGCGATGGGATGCTGTTGGGCGCGGTGGGCATCACCGGCGACTCGTCAGACAATGACGAAGCCTGTGCAATTGCCGCCATCGAAGCGGCCGGATTTACAGCTGACGGTGGCTAGAGGCGGGGGGCGCCCGATCTCCGATCAGGTCTTGGCACTTGCTGCCGCTTGGCCCGCACTCGAACAAGCGGCAGCCTTCTGGTACAGATAAAATTCTTCGCCTCGGCCTGACCTCGGACAACCTGTTGAATGCTCACATCTAGCAAGTGATCTTCAATCGATACCGTAGATATCTCGCGTGTAAACCTTGTACTTAACATCATCAAGCTCACCTGAACGGCGGTTGGCGACAATGACATCGGCGCGCCGCTTGAATTCCGAAATGTCGGACACAACCTCCAAACCGCAATACTGAGCGCCCGGATAATTGGGTTCATAGATGATGACGGAAACACCCTGGGCCTCCAAGCGCTCCATGATTCCCTGGATCGAGGATTCTCGAAAATTGTCGGAGCCCGCCTTCATGGCCAGAAGATACACTCCGACAACAGAGGGGCGGCGGGACAGTATGTCAGTGGCAATAAAATCCTTGCGGGTTGCGTTGGCGTCGACAATGGCTCGGATGAGATTCTGCGGGACATCGTTGAAGTTTGCGAGCAATTGCTTGGTGTCCTTCGGCAGGCAATAGCCGCCATAACCGAAAGACGGATTGTTGTAGTGATTGCCTATCCGCGGATCGAGGCAGATGCCTTCGATGATTTCCCGTGTCTGGATGCCGTGGGAGATGGCATAGGAGTCCAGTTCGTTGAAATAGGCGACGCGCATGGCGAGATAGGTATTGGCGAAAAGCTTGATCGCCTCCGCTTCGCCCGGGCCCGTGAACAGCACCGGGATATCGGCCTTGATCGCAGCCTCCTTGAGCAACTCCGCAAATTGATGTGCTTCCGGGCTATGGGACCCTAGCACGATGCGCGAGGGGTAAAGATTGTCATGTAATGCCTTGCCTTCGCGCAGAAACTCGGGACAGAAAAAGATGCGCTCGTCGCCACGTTGCTGCTGGATTGATCGGGTGTATCCGACCGGAATGGTCGATTTGATGACAATTGTCGCAGACCGGTTTATCTGCCGGGCCTCGTCGAGCACCCGTTCGACACTGCTGGTGTCGAACGAATTTGTCTCCAGATCATAATTGGTCGGTGTGGCGACAATGATGAAGTCGGCACCCGCGTATGCCTGCGCTCTGTCGCTTTCCGCCCTTAATCGAAGCGGCCGGTTTTCAAGGTAGTTCCTGATGTCCGCGTCTATGACCGGGGAGACCCGGCTGTTGAGCATCTCGACCTTTTCAGGATCTATGTCATGGGCGATGACGTCGTTGTGCTGGGCCAGCATCACGGCATTCGACAGACCAACATACCCGATGCCGACAACTGAAATCTGAGCCATTGGCGCCCTCGGACTCTCGTATATCAACCGGGCGGAGGGGCCACCCGGCTCCGGATTTGAAACAAATCGAATTTCGGCCTAACTGCCCTTCCGTGCCTTTTCCTGCGGGATCATGTTGCAATTCAGAATGCCGGTTTGCCGATTGCCCCGGTGTAAAACGCAGCCGCGGTTGGTACCGGCAGCCTGTCCAGCCGGGATATCGGCTCTCATTTTTCCTCAGCAACCCGATCCAAAGCCGGCCCGGGCAGCCGGCCTTCTTCCGCGCCGTGCAGCACATAGTGGATAGCCGCGTCCATCCCGACTGCGGCGACGTCGGGGTTCCGCTTGAGATACCACTCCGGGTCCACGATGCCGGTTGTCACGAGAAGCTCGGCCTGCTCACTCAACCGTATATACCTGTTGATGGGACCGCCTTTCTTCCTCGGGAGCAACGCCTTGACGATCCTGCCGATCTCTTCGCCGGCGACGCCGTTCAGCCGCTGGATCGTCTGACGCAGCGCCGCCACCTCGTCGGCCGCGTGTTGCAGCGTTTCAATCCGGTTGCGAAACACAGCGTTTTCTGCACGCATCTGGTTGGCTTGAATCTGCAGTGCCTTCTCGGACTTCCTGAGCTGGGTGATATCCACCTCGAGCCGCTCGATTTTGGCCTTGTAGTCGGCAAGCCGGGAAAGCGCCGCTTCGTTCGAACGAAGCTCGTTGCGAGCGGTTTCGATGCGTTCTTCCAAAGTCTTCTGCATGCGGGCAAAGGCTTCCCGCATGGGGCGGCTGCCACATTCTTCACCGCCGGCTGTGTCGTCAGACTGGCAGGCTGGCTCAGCTTCCGTAAAGCGTGTTGTCTTCGCGGTGCCAGAGGCAGTTTTGACAGATTTCTGACGAGCCTTGCGCGACATGAAGCGCTCTCCCGACGTGGATTCTGTTTGCCGGTATTTTAGCGGATTGACCGTCAAAGGCAATACAAGCGGCTATCCGCAGGATAGACTTGAGTTTTAGTTGAAAGCAGGATGGTAAGCGTTGAATTTGCTTCGAGCGCCGGACTTATATTGCCTCGGTCGGTTTTGGATCTCTGCCCGTCAACCTGGAACAAACATGGCCGGATTCATTTTTCGTCCGCCCCAGAAGATGGTGCAAGACCGGCAGGGCTCTGGCGCTTCGAGCCGTGTGATGCTGCGGTGCCGGAAGATCTTCATTTCATCGGAATTGTAGACGTCGAGGACATGTTTGTCCGACACATTTCCGATAACCCAGTCGGCCTTTCCGTCAAAACAGCAGATCGCCACTTCCCCCTGGCTGGTAATGGTCATTTGGTACCACTGGTGGCAGCCGGAAATCGGAACCTCGGCATAGGTCATTGTCTTGATCGGCTCGCCACCGGGACCGACATCGATTTGGCCGAGGAAGTCCTTGACGGCCTTCGACACCGCTGTGAAACGCGGCCACCTCGCCTTGCAGAATTCCACAAACTGGGCGTCAGCATCCGTGCCGTCGCCGACCCTGCGGACGACGACCTTTTTGGAGGCGCCCTGTTCGAGGCGCTCATGCAGCATGTCAAGATTGGCCACCGTTCGTCCGAAGGGCAGCTTCATGGCAAACTCGTAGTCTTCCGCTCTGTGGTCGTTGAATGAAATATTGATTTCGTGGATGTTCCGGGCGGCGAGCAGAAAATCGATATTGGCCGCATTCAGGGTTGAGCCGTTGGTATTGACCAGCACATTGGCGTTGGGCAGATGGGTGTCAACCCACCGGACATATTTCGGGAACCGCTTGTCTATCAGCGGTTCGCTCATGTGATGAAATGAAACACCGAACTGGTGATCATTGGGGATGTCGGTCAGGTCCGCCAGGATTTTTTCGACAAGCGTATCGGACATCCTCGTGCCCTTCCGTTCCAGCTTCGGATACGGACAAAAAATACACGCGGCATTGCAGCTTGCCATTGTCTCAATTCGGATAAACGCCGGGTATTGTGTATATCGGGGGCCTTGCGTGGTATAAGAGCGATGCTCGGCGAGAATGCCGTCGGGCTCGTCAACCTTTTTCGTCAATTGCATTGCCCTTTTGTGGCACTTCTCCTTGTTATCGCCACTTGAGTGTACCGCAGCTGCAAGCATTGCTGTTACGGCTTCGTCCAAACGCCCGGATTCCACCATCAGCTCCGACAGGCTGACATATTGGGCCGCCAGATCTGTAGCAACGCCTTTGGAAGCAGTATTAGAGATCTGCTTCATTGCGTCGGAAACACTCTGTGCAGTATTTATACTGGGTTCCATCGGAGTTCAACGCACCCATTATGCTTGCGGACAAGTGGGTGGTACTAAAGCATGCAGTCGATATTCTGTCACGTCACCACTGCGCGATCGGTTGACCGCCGCCAGTTGGCGCCGTCGCTGAATGCGAGGACGGCGCCGCCGGTTGCATCCGGGACATAGATGATCTGTCCCGCTCCGGCAGAGGCGGCGGGAAGCGCGGCAACCGTGTAGTTGCCGACACGCACCGGGCCGTCAACATCAAGCTTGCACACCGGCGGTGTCGAAGACCCGATCCGCATGTTGCCGCTTGTCGCATGGAGATAGGAGTCCCATTTGCCGGAAAGCTGATGGTTGAAGGCGGCGGTGCCATCTCCGGCATGGATAGTGAGATAACAGCCGTGGCTGGTATTCGTGCTCCGGAAGAAGCGAAACGCGGCCGAACTGGTGTTGTCGCTGGGGATTGGGGCTAGGTCGATAAGAGCGTCTTCACCGGGCGGCGAAACATGACTGAGCAGGGTCTGGCTGGCGCTTGCGTTCACCAACTCGCCATAACCGTCGGAGCCGTCCTCCTGCAAACGGATGCCGGGATTGTTCGCGCCGCCGAGATGAAGCGTGCGGTCGGCGCTGGCCCTTTGCATCGCCAGATGGCCGGTGACGGTGTCAGCCCGCAGCACTTCCGTGAACGTGCCGCCATCACCGGAAACCTTGAACGCCAGCTGGTTGTCACCCATCAGGCCGATTTCGGCACGGCCGGAAAAACCGGACTGAAAAACCAGTGCGGCGGTGTGCGCCGCATCGATCTTGTTGATGATCTTGCGTGCGTCGCCGCTGCCGGGCGTCACATCGTCGTGGCTGAGCAATTCGGCATCCGCCTTCACTGCCAGCCGGTTGGTCGTGTCAGCAGCGGTGTTGACGCCGAAGCTCGGCACATGGTCAGCCGACAACGGGATCGCCGACCAGTCAGCGCCATTGAAAAGCAGAAAAACGCCGGTGTCGACCACATAGGCCAGGAAACCGGGGACCGGGGCAATCGGGGTGAACTGGCCATCCAGCCAGGCCGCGATGTGGCCCGGCGCGATGAAATCCCAGGACGGGCCGGACCGCCCGGCCGGCAGAATCCATGTTTCACCATCCTGGGGATCAGTTGGCTCAACCTCCTGGGTGGCAGAGACCACCGCACATTGCAAAAGCGCATCAACCAGCTGCAGGCTTTCATTGACGGTGAGATGCTTCTGGGCTTGCGAAGGCGAGAGATAGGGAAGCGCGTGACGGGGTGAGAGATTCGACATGGGAGTTCCTTTCGATAGGGAGCCCCATTATCGTGGCGACTGAGGTGAGGTGGAAAAAATGCACCAAACCACATTTTGGTCAAAAGCCAGTTATTCTCGTATCATTGGGGTCCGGTACAATCAAACTCCAAATAATATCCGAACAACGAAACCAAGTGGGAAATAGGATAGTCCGTTACATATCAGTTTTTTGATAGAGAACCCTTGAGTGACTTATCGTTCCATCAAGCGTTTGTCGTGAAAAATTTGGGTCAGAGTCCATCAATACCTCACATACCATCTTAACGTTTGGATAGGCCAGCTGCTCGGGAGAATACCATTTTAAAACTGCCGGAGATTTCTCAGGATTTAGCGTCGGAGAATTCATGAATGTCCAGTTGTAGTCGTCGAATAGTAAATACCCCCCTGGCTTGAGGAGTAATTTACAAACTGCGGCTGCCCCGGAGTCATGTAAAAAAGTGTGGGCTCCATCCAAGTAAATAAAATCAAATATAGATGGATTACCCTGATTTATGTGATGCTTTGCAAGTTTAAGTAACTGCCATACATAGCTATCAAATGTGTGTTTTGTTGACCCAAATGGGTATATATTATTATATCCATTTTCGTTAAGGTCTATGCATAATTCATTCAATGTAGACGTGTAGTCAAAAAGGTACAATTTGTCTTTCTCATTCAGCATCCGACAAAATTCTATGGTTGTAGCGCCAATTCCGACACCCACCTCAGCTATGTACAATTCTTCTTTCTGGATTTTCAATTTGGAAAGCACCAGAAGGGCGTCAACGCTTGGATTAGAGAGCGAAGCAAACTCAGGCTTACCAATACGCTCTAACATCAGTTATATATCCCCGTTTATGTCGATAGAAGAAATAACTCCTGTCAAATCTGTGATTTAATTTAGGACTCACAATAAGCAAGTCTAATAGAGCGAATGTGGTATGCCTCTAACATATGATTCGGATTTTCTATTCGTCTATATGGTTGAGATTCGCGAATATTACTTCCGAATATCGTATAGCTATCTAAAAGATATGGAGAATCTCCCCAGTTGACCAGTTCCTGGCTGTAGGGTGTTCCACCCGCATTGGTTATCATGTTTCTTACAGTATTTGCCGATACGTCACCTGCACGCCAATGCAATTTGTAGCGTGAGTCAGATTTTGCTTCTGGGACTGAAGCCAAGTTGGAGTGATGGATAAACGCTGTCCCTGTATCTTTCAGAACACGCAAGATTTCTTTTACGTAGCTTTCTACAACATTGCCATGGCAGTGGACCAAGCTATCCAGAGAGTACACAAAATCAACCGAGTTGTCCTTGACGTCCGTGAGTGTGAGTCCATCATTAAGCTTAAATGATGCGTGATCCTCGTGGCCGAAGCGTTTTCTGCACGCGTCAATACACTTCGGGGTTAAGTCAATTCCTACATACTTTTTCGAAGAAGGAATCAGGTATTGCGACCATCGACCGTAGCTGGGGGCAATTTCCACAACATTCTCTGCAGGAAAAAAGCGATGAATTCGTGGAAAGATAGCAAAATGCCAGTGCGCTTCAGGAGAGCCATAACCTCCTGACCATCGATCACCACCTCGGCCATCACCGTCCCAATCAAATTTGGACCAAGTTTCCAGATTCTTTGCGATATCATTCATGTCTGATCCCTTCTTTGTTGAGTTTATCTTAGCTGCAGCAATCCCAAAACGAGTGGATAATTCAACGGAGCTTATTCATTTTTAGCGCCGATCGTCTCAATTGCGGCAAAAGTGAGTTGCTTGCAAAATTCTCTGGACCTGAAACGATAAGCGTTGAAAGCAAAGCGCCTGTAGCGTGATCAGCAACGTAATTCACTTCGTGATGGGTGTTAGGCAGTGCGTCGTACAGAAAACGATCCAATTTCTTCGCATACTCAATGCCAAACTCATTTATTAGTACAAGTATCCCGTCTTCAGAAATGTGTTGCAAGACGCGCTCTATCGAGAGGTGCCATTCATTTATTTCAGTGGGAGAAAATAAATTAGTGCATATGATCAATTTGCTATCGAGAGAAATTCCGGTGTAGTTTTCGTTGAAATTCTCAAAATGGAAGTATCTTTGAAAAACACCTGATCCGTTCGGTATTTTCTCTCTAAAGCTTACACAGTTTATACATGACGTTAAACTTCGGTCCAGCTCCAGTATAAAATTATGGATGACCCTATGCCGCTCCAGCGATCCACATTCGCGGCATTGTGGCGGGCGGCCGTTGGCCAGCCTTTCGCCGGGGCCGGGCATAAAACTATGAGAGCCGCAGATATCGCAGGTGGGTGCCCGTTCGCGGGCGATTTCCGGGGCTTTGTCCAACGCCGCACCGTTGGTCGTGTAGCGCAGGAGGTCCTGCAGATAGCCAGAAAGCTGGGCAGCCTGGGTTGCGGCCTTAAGTCCTGAAAACAGCACGTCCTCGGCCACGCTGTGGGTTTCGAGCAATTCCAGATGCTTTACAAAAGTGGCCACAATATCCTTTTCCAGCGCGGCTATGGCAGGTGGCGGGTAGTCGGGTTGCGAAAGCGCCCAGGACATCTTACCGCCACCGTAGCGCCGGAACTGCGCGTAAAGGTCGGGCACGCTTGTGCGGTGATGGTGATAGACGATGGCTTCGGGCACGAAGCGGATTGTGTAGGCGGTCTTGTCGAGCATGCGCCAGGCGATGGCCGCGTCGCCGCCGGACTTGGTGGTCGGGTCAAACAGACCGATCTGGTCAAACACCGATTTGCGGTAAACGGCATTGGCCGTCTGCGCATAGGGTTTGAAATGCCAGCCTGACAGCGGGCCCTTCTGGCGCAACAGCCCGATCTTGTCCGAAAACCGTTCCACGGTGGTGGTTGGCTTGACCGACAGGATCTCGCCCGCAAAGCATCCCGCGGCTTCATCATCGCTTACGGCGTCGATCGCCTTGAGCCAGCCCTTGTCGGCCACGCAGTCGGAATCGGTGAAGGCGATGAAGGTGCCTCTCGCCGCCTTGATGCCTGTGTTGCGCGCCGCATAGGAGCTCTGAAACCGGGTTTCGGAAAGGCAGGTTACGCCCAGTTCCGTGGCCACGGCGGCGGTGCCGTCGGTTGAGTTGTTGTCGACCACGATGATCTCGTAGTCCCGCGCGGGATAATCCAGTGCCTTGAGGCTTTCGATGCAGTTCCTCAGATCCGCCGGGTTGTTGTAGACGGGGACGATGATTGAATAACGTAAGCTCATGATCCCTTTCCTGTTTTCGACTTTGGCAGGACAGCGCAGTCCTGGCTGAAATCCAGGTGTGCCGGCCCGGAAGCAAGCTATTGATAGTCTTCAAGGTTCCACCTGTATGTCATCGCCGCCTCCTCACGTTTTTTTTGCTTCAGGAAATCGGAGGTGCTGATATCGGAATCGGCCAGGCTCTGAATGGCGAGATTGGGGTGGATCACGAAGCAGCGGTCCGAAAAGGCCCGGGTGGCTGCACTGAGCGGGCCGATGTCATAGGGCATGTCAAAGCGCTTGACCCGATCGAGCAGGAACGGAATGACATCGAAACGCATGCCGACGGCATGGGATCCGATGGCCGAGCCGTTGGTGCGGTAAAGCACCGGTGAGTGCCATTCCGCCCAGGGAGGTGTCCAGTTGTATTGCAGCGTGCCGAGCTGCAGGATCAACCAGTCGTCCGGAAGCTGGCTCATCGCCTCGGCAAACAGCGCCTTGGTGTCCTTGTGCAGGATCACGTCATCGTCAAAGATCAACACGCTCTTTAGGTTGTCTGCCAGTGCCTCTTCGAGAAGGGCTTCGATGGTCTTGAGGTAGCCCCAGGCCCCGCGCGAAGCGATGGCCTTCTTGCCCGAGCGTTCCAGATGGGCGAGACGCGCCATCTGACTGGTGTAGCCCATGTAGAAATCACGCTGCGAGCTGATCGCCGGGATGGAGTCGGAAACCGTTGCCAGCGGCTGCTGCAGATAGGCCTCATACTCCGCCGCCGCCTCGGGCCGGCTGCCATCCACCGCGCTGAACCGCTCGGCCTTGATACCGGCCAGCGCCAGGCTGCGCGACACGTTCTCCCAGCGGTCGGCGCGCCGGTCGAGATTGAGCACGCGCACCCGCTCGAAGACCGAATTGATGGTCGGCCCGGAGGCTGTTTCCTTGACTGCCGGGGCAGGGAGGGGCGGTGTGGGCCTGCCGGTGAACGCGCTTTGTCCACGCAACGGCTTGAGCCGCAAGTCGCCGATCACCGCCAACAGGCTTTCGGCATCTTGCCCGCTGGCGGCGAGAACGGCTCCAGCCACACTCGTACCCGCCTTCAGTTTCAGCAGGTGCAATGCGCCCCATGCGGCGGGCTTGCCAGCGGTGAGCACTTTGCCATCTCCTGCGCCAGCCATTGACTGGGCCTCAACTGCCAGCAGCGCTGCGATGCCGGTCTTTTCCATCAGCCCGGCGGCCTGCGTCAGTGCATCGCCTTTTGCCGTATCGATCAGGTGGGTTTCCCGCTCAATCCGAAATCCGGCCACGGCCTCTTCCAGCGCCGTGTCAGCACGGTTAAATGCGAGCAGCAGCACCCATTCGGCGGTTTCGCTGGCGGCCTGATCGAGAAAATGTTCGAGAGCAGGGGCAAGTCCTTCTACGCCGTCAAGTGTGACCAGCAGCGCATATTTGTGGCCGTCGCCGACCTTGATGCTCAAAGGCCAATTGTGCTTGAGCACCGCGTCCTGCACCAGCGAGCTGTCAAAACGGGTGCGTGTCCGGTTGAGGGAGTGCTTGTAGATGGTCTCTTCGGGCGCTGCGTGCCGGTTCTCCCGCACCCAGTTTTTGCGCCGCGCCGGCGTGAGCACCTGCAGGCCGTTCTGCTGCGCATGCAACGCCAGCCAAACATCGGCTGAATTGCAGTATTTGAAGTCGTCCCAGCGCATCGAGACGGCGCTGCTGTGCATGCACAGCGCATTGGTGGCGCCGATATGTACACGCCGGTCCGCTGGCAGCTCGCGGCCGAAATGGAACGTCGCCGCACGCGAGCGGTTGTCGTAGTAATTGCTCACCGGCTGGCGCAGCAGCACACCGTGCGTGGCATAGATCGCACGCTTGTCCTTGGCGGCGACCTTGCCACACATGACTTCGGAGAAATCGGGCGGGAAGATCAGGTCGTCATCGGCGATCAGCCGGTAACCGGGCTGCTTGTCATGCTCGAGCCAGAACATCTTGCCGGCGTCGCCCCGGTCGTCCCAATCCTGCGAACGGCGCACATCGACGCGTGGATGCAAAAGAAACTCGGGCACGTCCGGGTAATTGTTGAGGAACACCCGCACCCGGTCGCACTGCGCCAACAGGCTGTTGACGGCATCGGCCAGCATGGTCCGCCGGGACGGGATCGACGCCATTGACGCCAATACTGGTTCGCCGACACGCCTGCACACGTCTCGTTGGTGCGCATCAAGGCTTATCCGCCGGAGGATCAGCCGGCGCACAGCAAAGCTGTCGCCGGTCCTGGCGTTGCGGGCATGGATGCGAAGCTTGACGCTGCGCGTGCGGCCGGGGGCAAATGCCCGCACTGTCGTGGTACCAGGGCGAAGTTCTGTTTCCGTGCCTATGCCCTCATCTCTATCCGAGACGATGGAGAGAACCGGTCTGGCCGGCCGGGTGGGGTCATTCGCTATCTCTATTTCGATCTCGAGCAGCCCGCCATCGGGGAATGGGTATGTCTGCGTTACAAATCCTGCGCCAGCCTCGCCGGTCGCGCGGACAATTCCGCCTGGATCAAGTTCTGCATTGCCAATTGCCCAGCCGATGCCGTCCCAAAGGCCGGGGAAGGTTTCATCGGCAATCAGAACCGGTTCCGGCACATGCTGAAAACCTCGGGAGACAGCACTGTCGGGGGGCGCGCCGGCACCATTGCGCACGACGCGCCAGACTGAGCCCTTGTCAGCCGCGGCGTGTTCTTCAGCCGGTTTCTCAAACTCAATTTTGTGCTTTGCCTGGACCTGTACCTGTGCCTGGCTTTGCGCCGCAGCCTGCAGTTGCTCTGTCTCCGCCCAGAGAACAGCAATCTGCGCAATGTTTTCGATGTTGCTCTGGAGGTCTGCGGTCTTCTCGCGGATGGCGCTTGTGGCCGCCGCATTGCGGTCGTCCCGGGCTGTTTGCTTCTGATCCAATTGAGCAATGGCCTGCTCAATGGCGTCAAGCCGGGCATTGGAGCGCTCGGCGGCCTTGGACAATTTCAGGACAGCCTGCACTGCCTTGCCGATGCCGGCGAGCCTTGTCTCCAAGGCGGCAATCTCGGAGGAGATGCGCTCGGTGGCCTGCTTGCCCGCGGTTGCAATTTCGCTTCGCACATATTCGCGAAGATCGCCGGTGATTGCCTCTTCGACCTGGGTCAGCCTGACCGGCAGCTCCTGGGCATAGTCCGAAAATGTCCCTGACAGCTGATCGCGCTGGGTCCGGGCTTGGCGCAGACCGCTGTTGAGAGCGTCGCGCAGCGCCGCGTGATCGATATAATCCATCGCTGCTTGCCTGCTGATCATTGCGAGCGTGCGATGCGTCTGGCTTCCGTCGTCCTCGAGAAACAGATGTGTTGGCGTGTAGTTGAAAGAGCCAGCCGCGGTGTAGCCGTAGGGTTCCAGCATGCCTGAAATCTGAAGGAAGCTGTTGCGGCTGGACGCTTCAATGGTCACCGCGGATTTGTCACGCTCGATTACCGGAGCTGCACCGCGCAGGACTTCAACATCCATGCCTTCGGCGTCAATCTTGATGAGGCGTATGCGGTTGGATCCGACATAGTCAGACAGCAGGCCGATCTGGACCGTACCAGCGTCTCCCTCTGACCGGTGAACTTCGACCATGCCGAGATTGTGATCATCAGGCGAAATAATGCTGCCGGTGCCGGCCTCTGAACCGAGCGCAATTTCGTGAACCTTGACCTGATTTTCCAGTCCGTTGAGTTCGATGTTCCTTCTCAGAATGCTCGCCGCAACCGGATTGGGCTCGAACGCGATGACATTGCAGCCGCACACGCCGGCAAAGTAGACCGAATGGTTGCCTATATTAGCGCCGGCATCGACGACCCAGTCGCCCGGGCTGAGCAGTGGGCGTAATGCGCTGAGTAGTTCCTGCTCATAGAATTCACCGTTTCTCTTGATGATGGAGTAAATGTGATCTCGTTCATCGTAGTGTGAAAAGATATATGGTTTTTCTTCAAAAATTACTTCGGTTTGTTGAAGTTTGGTTTTCGCCGGATCTGCCGTGCTCTCGCTGATATTCAATGTCCCACCCACCTTTTTCAGCCCGGTGATCGGAGTGCGAGTGTCTGTCAAATTAAACGTTAGCAGCGTCTAAAATTCGTGTCCAAAACTGGAAAGCTGCACGATATTGACGTACCCGATTTGTGAGTGGATGTTCATTCGGCCTTGTGACGCACCAACTACCAAGGAATGCGCGCAATTATATCATAATCCACAAGAGAAACCGGATTCTCGTAAAATTGTGTGCTTTCGCCAACGAATGTCAAGTCTTTGTGTTTCGACAGCGCCGATTTGTAAACCTGATACTCGATGCTGTTTTGCCAGTAGGTCCCTTCCGCGATCGCGCGATCTATTTTTGAGGAAAAATACGGCACAAACTTGAAGTGCAGGAGCCCGAGAAAACATTCCGATACAAAATTCTGGTCATACGGCCAAAGAAAATGCGGGTTGACGAAGAAGTCTTCCGGTTCAAGCCTGAACATCGGGTATTTTGTCAATTGCGGCTGAATACCTTTGGAGAATTCTTCAAAGAGCCTCTGTCTCGGGCCGCCTTCGCGCGCAATCAGTGGAGCAAGATTGTATTCGCGGTATCCGGTACTGTCGAACAAGGGGTAGGCTTCAATCAGCGCTTCGCCTTCGTGGAACAGGTTGTCGGCAATCGGCCGGTGGGAATACATATCCACCATGCAGCCCCGCACGCGCCGGATGCCGGCCTTTTCCATTGCTGCGGCAAGGTCGAAAAAATCCCGCCCGTCCTCAAGCCCGTCGAAGACAATATGCTCATCCGCATCAACGCATATGAACCATTGATCCGGGGATCTGTAGGTATCGAGCAGGACGTTGAGCCAGGCCTGTTTGCGCAGCGTGGTGAAAGCGGTGGCAGTGCGATAGAGGTCGATATCGGCCTGCTCCGTCAGGAACTCGAAGGTGCCATCGGTTGAATTGTTGTCGAGGATGACGAATTTCCTGATCCCCGCCTTGCGGTAGTGCGCGAGAAATTCAGCGATGATTCTCACTTCGTCGCGCATGACCGAGAAGACAATCGGACCTGGGCGCGGACCAGCGGGGCTTAGCGCCACAACATCGAGCTTGGCGCTAACATATTCATCGAGGATCTCCGGTATCGTCTCATCAAACAGGACGCCGGCGCTTTGCCGGGGGAAACGCAAAGTCTCGCTCATTGCCGCAGACCCGTTGTCAGTGGAGGCAACACCGGTCATTCCAGTTCGGAAAGTTTGAATCAGGAATCATAGTCCTCACATCCGCTGTCGAGAGGAGTGCGCCTTCAGAGGCGCTCCGGGGTAAGTTTCGTACCAGAGCCATGGCATCCATGGAACGCCCTTTGAAGAGATTTCGATCAGTGCTCAGCATAAGCTAAATCCGTCATGCACCCGAACATCAGGAGCGGGATGGAACGGTGAAAGGGCTGCTGTTGGTCCGATCGCAAACAAAAGGGCAGGGGGACATGGAATCTCCGTTTCGGGTCTGAGGTTACGGGTAGGCGTCGTGACATGGGTTTGGACAAGTCCCCCGATGCGAGCATTGGGGCAGCAAGAAGAACGCGGGAAGCCCGGGATGTCCTTGCCGCCGGTGGATCCACTTGCGGTAAGGCGAGCCGCAGAGCCGGAACGGCATGTATGGGAGCCTTGATCCAAGTCTTGAGCAAGCTGGGCGGCAGGCTTTTAAAGAGCCCAAGCGAGTTTTCAAGATTGCGAAACACACTCAGCTGTGAACCGGTACGCTTGAGGCCCCGTGTCTTTCCGAAGCTCTCCCAGAGGCCAGTCAACGAGCTATAAGCAGGAGCTTTCATTTTGCGGGAAAGACAGCGGGCGCTTGACGGACGCATCCTTGCGGATCAAGATTTCCACCAGAAGCGCAGGAGGATGTTGCTTCGGGAGGAATTGCCAATGTCGTCGATCAAGCTCTTCAGGGGCGAGTTCGGACATGTTTCCGTGCTTACCGTTTCCAGTGACCTGGTCACCCATGCGCACACCGAGGCCCACCTCATCATCTGGCTGGAAGGTGCTTCCGGCGACATGATGATCGGAGACGAGGCTGTGACGCCCGGCCCGGGGCTTGCAGCCGCCGTCAATTCCTTCGAGCCGCACAGCCACTCGATGTCCAGCGAACAGGAGCCGGGGCTGTTTCTGGCGTTTTACATCGACCCGGACTGGGCGCGGCGGCGCTATGGGCTTGCCGCCGGCGCACCGTTGTTTGCACGGCCGACCATTCGCATGGATGCAATGCGCAACCGCGCGGCGCAGCAGATATTCGATTTGCTGTATGATGATGCCAATATCGACGAGCTTGTGGTCTACGAGATCGAACGGCTGATCGACAATCTTATCGATGTGGCGCGCCCGCAAGCCTTGCGGCTTCGGCCCTTGCGCAGTCAATCCAGGCACCTGGATTTCCGTGTCCGCAAGGCGATTGAGCTGATGAAGCTCAACATCTGCGAACGGATCTGCTTTGATGAACTGGCGCGAAATGTCGGATTGTCGCGGGCGCATTTCTTCACCCTGTTCAAGGAGCAGACCCGGCTGACACCGAATGTCTATTGGAACACGTTGCGTATGGAGGAGGCGCGGCGTCAGTTGCAGGGCTCGCAGGAGTCACTGATTTCGGTCGCCTGCAATCTCGGCTTTACCACGCAGGGCAACTTTTCCCGCTTTTTCCGGGATCATGTCGGGGTTCCACCGATCCAGTATCGCCGGGCTGCCGCATCGCGCATGGACTGTCCGGCGGTTTTTCCGACTGAGAGATAAACCGTCAAGACGCATTGATAAGTCCCGCCACTCTGCCCGTCCTACACTTGGCTCCTGTTGAACTCGTGAGGACTTTTATCAATGACGACGGTAACCATTTCCAGCATCATCGACGCGCCCGTGGAAAAAGTCTGGGCCCGCATCCGCGATTTCAACGGGTTGCCAAGTTGGCATCCGCGCATGGTCGAAAGTCATATAGAGGATGGAAAACCCGCCACCGAAATCGGCTGCGTGCGCAATTTCACCCTGGCCAGCGGCCCCAAGGTCCGCGAGAGGCTGACCGCCTTTTCCGAAGAGGACTTCCTGGTCAGCTACTCGATCATCGAACACCCGGCCCCGATCAGCAATCACAGCTCAACACTCCAGCTGCGCCGCGTCACCGATGGCGACCGCACCTATGCGGAATGGACCGCCAGCTTTAAGGCGCCGGACGGCGAAGCCGACAAGATCGCCGATGGCATGGGCGCCAATGTGTTCCAGGGCGGCTTCAATGCGCTGCAGGAGCATTTCACCGGCAAATCCTGATCCGAATCCTGACCAAGGCCTGAAGGAGTCTCGCCATGCCGCTTGCTCTGACCACATGCGCAACAGCCAGTGAAGCCTCGGCGGCGCTTTCCCGGGAAGGGGCGCGCTATCTTGGTGGCGGCACGCTGCTGGTGCGTGCGGTGAATGAAGGCGACATCGCCATCACAGACTATGTCCGGACCACGGATCCTGCCTTGTCGAAAATCGAGGTCTCGCAGCAAAAGCTGCGGATCGGGGCGTCGGTCACGATGGCCATGATAGCCCGGCACAGCGCGCTTGCAGTGATCAGCCGGGCGGCGAAGGCAGTCGGCGGTCCTGCGGTCCGCAACATGGCCACCGTCGGCGGCAATCTGTTTGCGCCAGCGCCCTATGGCGATTTCACCGTCGCGCTCCAGGCGCTTGGTGCAACGGTTCACACAACAGGCGGCGATATGGAGATCGATGATTTTCTCGCCCGCCGCGATGAGTTTCGCACCCATGCCGGACCAGGTGCCATCGTCACCGCCGTCAGTTTCGACTCTCCGGCGGAGGGCTGCTTTCGATTTGTGAAAGTGTCGCGGGTCAAACCCAAGGGCGTTTCGGTTCTCAGCATTGCCGCGGTGATCGAGCGCGATGCACAGGGACTGGTGACGGCGGCGCGGATTTCGCTCGGTTGCATGGCTGACCGCCCGATGCGGGCCACGGCTGCCGAAAAGGCATTGATTGGCGCGCCCCTGACAAAGGCGGGTATTGCCGGGGCGGTTGCCGTCATCGGTGCAAAGACCGATCCGATCACCGATCCAGTGGCCAGCGCCTGGTACCGCAGCGAGGTTTTGCCGGTGCATTTCGGCCGGCTGCTGCTTGGTTGAGACGGAAATTTGCAGTGACACTAGGCCGGATGCTGGAGGGCTGATGGCGGGAGGAGACGTGATGGCCAGAATTCCAGTGCAGTTTCGGCTCAACGGCGAGGAGCGGGCCGAATTCATCGAAAGCGGCACGACGCTGTTCCATGCATTGCGCGATACCATGGGGGACACATCGCCCAAGGGCGGCTGCCACCAGGGGACCTGTGGCGCCTGTTCGGTGATCGTCGACGGTGAATTGCGCCTGAGCTGCCTGACCCTTGCCGAGAGCTGCGAGGGCGCCTCTATCGAGACCACGGCCGGGCTTGGGCGCGACGGGGATTTGCACCCGGTGCAACGCGCCATCCTGGACGGCTTTGCCACCCAGTGCGGCTTCTGCACGCCGGGCATGGTGATGGCTGCCAAGGCCTTGCTCGATCACACACCCAACCCCACGCGTGAAGATGTGGTCGAAGCCATCTCGGGCAATATCTGCCGCTGCACCGGCTACGAGCCGATCATCAATGCCGTCCTTGCCGCGGCCCGGTCAAATTCACAGAACGCGGGCTGAGGAGAACGACGATGGAACTTCGCAAGACATATTTCGCCGATGAACGAGATGATAATCTCAACGAAATAGGCAAACCCCGGCCGCGCTCCGATGCGCCGGGACATGTCACCGGCAAAACGAGCTATTTCGCCGACCGGACGTTCCCCGGTCTGCTGCATCTGAAAATGGTCCGCAGTCCGCATCATCACGCCAACATCCGGTCGATAGACATATCCGAGGCCGAAAAACATCCCGGCGTCATCCGCGTGCTGACGGCGAAGGATGTCCCGCACAATCTCTACACCATCCTGATCCTGATCCAGGTTGGCCCCGAGGACGAAACCGTTCTGGCCGACAAGAAGGTCAGCTGGAAAGGCGAGGCGGTGGTCGCCGTCGTTGCCACCAGCGAGCGCGCTGCCCAGGAAGCCGCCGCCAAGGTCAGGATCGACTACGAGGTGCTGCCCGCCGTCTTCGACGTGCTCGAAGCGCTCAAGCCGGAGGCGCCGCAGGTCAACCCCCATCACCCGGGGAATTATTACCATTATGACAGCGGCGATCACCGCAAGGTCCGCTTCGGCGATGTCGAGGCCGGGTTTGCCATGGCCGATCATATTCTCGAGCAGACCTATTCATCCTCCCCGATCGAACAGGCGCCGACCGAGACCACCGGCTGTATCGTGGACCCTGAAGGCAACGACCGCTTCACCTGCTACACCAACACGCAGGCGATGTTCTTCACCCTCGACAATACCTCGATCATCCTGCAGATGCCGGGTCACAAACTGCACATGGTCGGCGGAACGGTTGGCGGCGGGTTCGGCGGCAAGGTCGATGTCATCGTCGAACCGATCGCCATCCTGGCGGCCAAACTGACCGGGCGGCCGGTCTCGTTCATCTACAGCCGCGAAGAGGAAATGCAGATCTCCTCGCCGCGTGCTGCCGAGACGATCATCCTCAGGGATGGCGTCATGAACGACGGGCGTCTCGTCGCCCGGCAAGTCACCGGCTACACCGATGCCGGCGCCTATTCACGGCACTCGCCCTATGGCGCGCAAAAGGGGGCGGCGCATTATCCCGGCCCCTATACGGTGCCGAATGTCTGGATCGACACCTATTGCGTCTACACCAACCGGACACCGTCAAGCGCCATGCGTGGTTTCGGCGTCACCATCGCCGATTTTGCGCTCGAGGTGCAGATGGACAAGCTGGCGCGGCTGATCGGCATGGATCCGTTCGAATTTCGCTTCATCAATGCCTATCGCGACGGCGACATGAAAGCCCACAGGCAACCCACAGAAGGGGCCGCGCTGATCGAGTGCATGCAGGAAGCTTCGCGTGTTTCCGGATGGCCGGTGGCGCAGAAATATCTCGACATGTCCTCACGCAGCAGGGAGGCTTGAAATGGCGATGAAACACGGCCGCGGTGTTGCGGCAATCAACTATCCCACCGGCATGAATTTGGGTGGCGACCCCAGCCAGGCGCTGGTTCATTCGACGCCGACCGGCAATTTCATGGTGTCTTTGTCGAGTGTCGATCTCGGCCAGGGGCTCAAGCAGGTGATGGCGCAGATCTGTGCCGAGACGATCGGCGTGCCCACCGCCCTGGTGACCATTGACACCGCCGACACCGATACCGGACCGCATTGCATGGGCACCTTCGCCTCGCGCGGCACTCACCGGATCGGCAATGCGGTGCTGCAGGCAGCCCAGGAAGCCCGCCAGGTGATGCTCGAAGTGGCCGCCGAGGAACTCGAGGTCAATGCCTCCGACCTCGACACTGACGGCGAAGGCAACATTCACGTCAAGGGTGCGCCACAGAAATCGATTTCCATATTCGACACCGCGCTGGCGGCTCACTTCAAACAGGGCCGCTCGATTTCCGGCCGCGGCATGTTTCTGGTGCAGCGCTCCTATCCCGACACGGAGACCGGGGCGATGAAGCCCGCCACCTGCTATGCCCATGCCTGTGTGGTGGCCGATGTCGAGGTGGATGACGAGACCGGGGAAGTTACGGTGCAATCGGTCAAGAACGTCTACGAGATCGGCCGGGCGCTGAACCCGAAGATGGTCGAGCAGCAGCTGGTCGGCGGCTCCTGGATGGGCATCAGCCACGCGTTGTACGAGACCACCGAGCCCTATTACCCCAACCGCGATCACGGCGGCACCGATTTCAACCAGTATCTGATGCCCGGACCCGGCGATCTGGCGGCGACCGAAACCTATGTGCTGGAACGGCCATCGGCAGACGGTCCATACGGCGCAAAGGGCCCTGGCGAGATGTGCGCCAATCCGCAAATCCCTGCCGTGGCAAATGCGATCTATGACGCAGTCGGTGTCCGCATCGACACGATGCCGATTACCCCGGAGCGGATCCTGCGTGCCCTGAAGGTAAAGGCCGCCGCAGGTGAAGGTGCCCGCGCGCCATGATGGACCACGGCAGCGAAGGGATCGCGATCTCGCCGGAAGCAATGATGTCGGGTCTGTCCGCATTGGGCTATCTGGCGGACGAAGGCCTGGCAACGGCGATTTTCCTGGCGATCCGGCTGGGCAAGCCGCTGCTGCTGGAAGGTGCGCCCGGCGTCGGCAAGACCGAAGCCGCCAAGGCTGTTGCCAAAGCCATGGGCTGCGATCTGGTGCGGCTGCAATGCTACGAGGGCATTGACGCTGCCCACGCGCTTTACGAATGGAACTACCAGCGGCAATTGCTGGCCATCCGGCAAGCCGGTGATGCGGATACCGACATCTATGGCGACCGCTTTCTGATCGCCCGTCCGCTGCTTCAGGTCCTGCAGGCCCCTGAGCAGCGCGTGCTGCTGGTCGACGAGATCGATCGTTCCGACCATGAATTCGAGGCCCTGCTGCTCGAGTTTCTGTCCGATTTCCAGATTTCCATTCCCGAACGCGGCACCATCCGGGCGACGGCCCGCCCGCTAGTGGTTCTGACCTCGAACAGGACCCGCGAACTGGCCGAAGCGCTGCGCCGCCGCTGCGTCTATCACTGGATCGGTTACCCGGACGCCCAGCGCGAAGCGGCGATCATCATGGCGCGTGCCGGTGACGTCGCGCGGGAAACCGCACTGGCGGTCGCCAGTGCTGTGCAGACCATCCGGTCGCGGCCGCTGGCCAAGCCGCCGGGTATCGCCGAAGCCATTGAATGGGCCAATGCGGCGACCATCCTGGAAAAGGGCGGCAGCCCCTGGCCCGAAGCCTTTCGAAGGGCGATCGGTGTTCTGATAAAGGACGAGGAAGACGTTCATTTCATTGAAGCCGATATGCCCCGCATCATCGAGGTGGCCATGTCATGATCAAGTTTCCCCGCTGCGATACAGCCCCGGTCCCTGAAGACTTGCCCCGCGGCGCGGGCCCCCTGTTCGGGTTCGCCCGCTTGTTGCGTCGCTTCGGTTTTGCGATCGCGCCGGAACAGGCGATCACTTTCATGCAGGCGGTTACCCTGCTCGGGCCACGCTCGATGGACGACATTCGCCGCTCGGCAGTCGCCACCTTCGCGCCAGCGCCGGAGCGGCGTGTGGAGTTCGATGCGCTGTTTGAAAGCTGGTTCCTGGGGGATGCAAGAGCGGCCATCGAGGGCGAGGTTGAACCCGAGGAAGAGCCTCTCATCAAGGACGACACAGACACAGCTGAGGAACAAAGCCTGCCGGTGCAGGATGAAACCGGCGGCGAACTGACCTCTGGTTCAGAACAGCTCGGCGCACGCGCCTTTTCCAATGATGGTTTGCAGCTGGACAAGCTCGAACGCACTATCGGCTCGGCGCTTCCCTGGCGCCGGTCCTTTCGCACGGTCAGAACCAGGACCGGCACGAATTACGACATTCGCGGTTCGATGCGCAAGATTCTGGCCGCTGATGGGGACATCCCGTCTCCCCAGCTGCGCCGCCGGCAGCGGCTGCCGCGCAGATTGCTGCTGCTGCTCGATGTTTCAGGCTCGATGAAGCTGCACACCGAAGACTATCTCAAGGTTGCCCATGCGGCAGTGCAGGGGACCGGACGCGCCGAGGTGTTTTCGTTCGGGACAAGATTGACGCGGCTGACTTCCGCCTTGCGGATCCGCAACCGTGATCAGGCGTTGGCCCGGGCCGGGGCTCTGGTTGAGGACTGGGACGGCGGCACCCGCATCGGGCAGACGCTGCTCGCCTTCCAGTCGGTGCCCCGCTTTTCGGCATTTGCCCGCGGCGCGGTGGTGGTGATCCTGTCGGACGCGCTGGAACGTGGCGAACCGGCCGAGATGGAAACCGCATTCCGCCGCTTTGCCGCCTCGGCCCACCGGCTGTCGCTGGCAACGCCGCTGGCCGGAGATCCGCGGTTCCGGCCGGAGACAGAAGCCCTGCGCGCCATTCTGCCAATGCTGGATGATCTGGTTGACGGGTCGTCGATTGCCGGTCTGAGCAAGTTTCTTCTGTCGTTGGGAGCCTCTTCGGCACCGCGCACCAACAGGGCGTCGAGGGGACTGTGACACCAGCAATGCTTGCGTCCCGCTTTCACCGCGCGCGGACACCTTTCGATACAAGGACACCACCATGCGGCTGAGCGTGACGGGCCCGGGCAAACACCATCAGCTCGTGCAGGCCGATTGAGACAATGAAACGCAGGAGGGGATCATGGACATCATCGACAGCCATCATCACATTTGGAGACAGGCCGATCTGAAATGGCTGCAGGGCCCGATGCAGCCGCGAATTTTCGGGGACTATGAATCTGTTCGTCGCGATTATCTGATCGAGGAGTATCTGGCGGACATTGCCACGAGCAGCGTCAGGAAATCTGTCTATGTGCAGGCCAACTGGCCCACCGATCAATTCGAGGATGAGGTACGCTGGGTGCAGGACCAGGCCAACAGCAGCGGCTGGCCGCACGGCATCGTCGGCTATGCCGATGTGACTGTGCCCGATGTCCGGCCGCAACTCGACCGCCTGCAGCCCTATCCGGCGATGCGAGGCATACGGCAGCAGTTCCACTGGCATGAAAATCCGCTCTACCGTTTCGCCTCCACAGCCGTGATGGCGGAGGACCCTCTCGTGCAGGCCAATATCCGCAAACTTGCCGATTACGGCTGGAGCTTCGATCTGCAGCTTTTTGCCGGTCAGATGAAAGGAGCAGTGAGCCTTGCCAGGGCTTGTCCGGAAATCACCTTCATTCTCCAGCACGCAGGCATGCCGGAGGATCTGTCGGAGGAGGGCTGGGCCAGCTGGCGCGACGGCATGGAAGCCCTTGCCCGGATGCCCAATGTCACCAGCAAGCTGTCAGGCTTCGGCACCTTCGTTCACCGCGTGGACAAAGACCTGATCAAGCGGATCATCTTTGAAACCGTCGATATGTTCGGCCCTGACAGATGCATGTTCGGCTCGAATTTCCCGATCGAGAAGATCTGGAGCTCCTATCAGGCTCTGGTCGAGGCCCATGTTTGGGCTGCGGCAGACCTGGGTGAAGACGTCATGCGCGACATCTTCTACGCCACGGCCGCAAGGGTTTACCGGCTCTAAAGCGCAACCTTGGTGGAAGGTTTCTCCGTTCAGGGCGATCAGGCGCTCACCTGATCGCCCTGAAGGATGGGTGTTCTGTCCACCAGCGCGGATATGCCACTTCGCCCTGTGCCTTGCCGCGGCCATTTCGCTGTCCTTCTCCGGCTCAAAGGCCACAGGTCAGGAAGGAGCGCTTTCAGGAGCAGACCGATGACCGCGCGTTGCTGGCTTTCTGGTCGAATGCCGTACTCAGCCCTTGTTGTAGCTGCCGAACTTCACCCAGGCCGCACCGCGGCGGGAGGATTCGACGCAAGCCGTGACAAAGGCGACGCCTGCCAGGCCGTCCGCAATGCCGGGGAACATCACGCCGTCAGGCACCGGCTTGCCCTCCCTGTGGGCGATGATGGCTTCAGCGGCCTCGTTGTAGATGGTGGCGAAACCTTCGAGATAGCCTTCGGGGTGGCCGCCGGGAATGCGGCTGACGCGCTGGCCTGCTGCAGTGGCGCCCGCGCCGTTACGGGTGAGCAGCCGTTTGGGTTGCCCCAGCGGCGTGTGCCAGAGATAGTTCGGATCTTCCTGGGCCCATTCGATCCCGCCCTTGTCGCCATAGACCCTGAGCTTCAGGGCATTCTCGTTGCCGGGCGCCACCTGGGAGCACCACAACATGCCCTTGGCGCCACCGGCATACCGCATCAGCACATGGCCGTTGTCGTCAAGCTGCCGGCCCTCGACGAAACTGTCGAGATCGGCGCAGAGCTGCTCGAGCTCAAGACCGGAAACGAAGCTCGCCAGATTGAACGCATGGGTGCCGATGTCGCCGGTCGAGCCGCCAAGCCCGGAGCGTGCCGGATCGGTGCGCCACCCGGCCTGTTTCTGACCTGTCTGTTCGAGATTTTCCGACAGCCAGTCCTGGGCGTATTCGACCTGCACCAGCCGGATCCTGCCGAGCTCGCCGCTGGCAATCATCTCGCGCGCCTGACGGATCATCGGATAGCCGGTGTAATTGTGCGTCAGCACGAACAGTGCCCCGGATGAGCTGGCTGCCTTGACAAGCTTGCGTGCGTCGGCAAGCGTTGAGGTCAACGGCTTGTCGCAGATCACATGGATGCCGCGCTTGAGGAATTCGCGCGCCACCGGATAATGCATGTGGTTCGGCGTAACGATCGCCACCGCCTCGATGCCTGATTTCAGCCGCGCTTCCCGCTTGGCCATCTCGACGTAATCGCCATAGGCCCGGTCCTCGGCTACTCCGAGGTCGGCTGCCGACGCCCTGGATTTCTCCGGCGTGGAGGAAAACGCACCGGCGACCAGCTCATAGCGGTCGTCGATGCGCGAGGCGATGCGGTGCACGCCGCCGATGAATGCATCGCGCCCGCCGCCGACCATGCCGAGGCGGATGCGGCGCGAGGATGAAGTGTTTGAGCCTTCGATAGCCATTGTCGTCCTCCCGCTCAGGAAATGCCGAGCATGCGGCGGTTGGCGGCGTCATCGGTGCCGCCATCGGCGAAATCGTCGAAGGCGCGCTCGGTGACCCGGATGATGTGGTCGGAGACGAACTGCGCGCCTTCGCGGGCACCGTCTTCGGGATGCTTCAGGCAGCATTCCCATTCCACCACGGCCCAGCCGTCAAAATCATTGGCTGCCATCTTCGAGAAGATCGCCCCGAAATCGACCTGGCCGTCGCCCAGCGACCGGAACCGTCCGGCCCGGTCGACCCAGGACTGGTAGCCCGAATAGACGCCCTGCCGGCCGGTTGGATTGAACTCGGCGTCCTTGACGTGGAACATCTTGATACGGTCTTTGTAGATGTCGATGTTGTCGATGTAGTCGAGGCACTGCAGAAGATAGTGCGACGGATCATAGAGCATGTTGCAGCGGGCGTGGTTGCCAACGCGCTCGAGAAACATCTCGAAGGTGATGCCGTCATGCAGATCTTCGCCCGGATGGATCTCGTAGCAGATGTCGACGCCGCACTCCTCGGCATGATCGAGGATCGGGTGCCAGCGTTTGGCCAGCTCGTCAAAGGCGGTTTCGACCAGTCCTGCGGGCCGCTGCGGCCAGGGATAGATATAGGGCCAGGCCAGCGCGCCGGAAAAACTCGCCATCGCGCCGATGCCCAGATTGCGCGAAGCCGTCAGCGCCATCCGCACCTGATTGACCGCCCATTGCTGCCGCGCCTTGGGATTGCCGCGCACTTCCGGCGCAGCAAATCCGTCAAATGCCTCGTCATAGGCTGGATGCACGGCAACCAGCTGGCCCTGCAGATGGGTCGACAGCTCGGTCACCTCGATGCCGCTCTCTGCCGCAACGCCCTTGAATTCATCGCAGTAGTCTTTCGACGAGGCTGCTTTCTCAAGGTCGATCAACCGCGCGTCCCAGGTCGGGACCTGCACACCCTTGTAACCGCAGTCCGCGGCCCATTTGGTGATCGATTCCCAGGAATTGAACGGCGCTTCGTCGCCGGCGAATTGTGCAAGAAACAGTGCCGGGCCCTTGATGGTTTTCATTGGTATCCTCCTCCAGTCGTCATTTTGTCTTGGCCGCTTGCGGCGTTTTGGTCATGCAGGTCCGGCCGCCTCGTCAGTGAGCTTTCAGCGAAGCGGCGATATGCTCATATCCCTCTCGATACACCGCCTCCGGGCTTTCGGCAAAGTCTCTCCAGACCTTGGTCGCTGCCGCGAGATCCGGCAGGCCCCGGCCAAAGCTTTCGATGGTCAGCCAGCCATCATAGCCGATCGCCGCGATCGCGGCATAGGTCTCACGCCACGGAATATTGCCGCGTCCCGGCACACCGCGATCATTCTCGGAAATATGAATATGGGCAATGCTTGCAGAATTCCGGGTCAGCGCGCCGATCGGATCGGTTTCCTCGATATTGGCATGGAAGGTATCGTACATGGCGCGAATGTTCGGGTGGCCGATGTCCGTCAGGTGGGCTGCAAGGCCGTCCATCGTGTTGACCAGGTAGCATTCGAAACGGTTGAGAGCTTCAAGCGCCACCGTAATCCCGAGGCTGGATGCGTGATCGCCGATCAGCCGTTGCGACGATACCGAACGGGAAAACTCTTCCTGAGTGGGCCCGGCTCCTGAAAAATGCCCCAGTGTCGAGTGCATCGGCCCGCAGATCAGGCTGGCGCCCAGCGCTTGGGTCTTGTCGAGGGTGGCGCGCATGTAATCGACGCCTTTGGCACGCGCGGCGGTGTCGCCGATCAGGTTCATTGATGAATCACCCATGGCCGTAACGGCGGTGCGCTCAAGGCCGATATCATCAAGCATGGTGGCGAGCTGGCTATAGTGGCTGATATCGCCCTCGAAGATCGGGATCTCCACCCCATCATAGCCGCATGCCTTCAAATCGCGCAGCAGCGCTTCATGCTGGGGACCGACATGGGTGGTCCACAAGAACATGTTCATCCCGATCTTCACACGCATCTCCCCAATTCCGCACTCCTCGCTGGCGCTGATCTGGTAATACCAAAATACACCAGCCACTACGACACCATTTTTACAATCGCCGCGCAAGGTGCAAAATTCTGTCTATAATGGCCGTTCCACGGAAGAAATGAAGACGGCAGGCTTGATTAGATCAAAAATAGATATTAATTGGTCTAACCAGAATGGCGAAATGCAACGGGCAACAGGGTTGAGGAGCTCTGCTGCAAGGGAGGATTAACATGCATCTGTCGACTCACAACTGGATGCGGGCCGAGCCGCTGGATATTACGCTGCGCCGGATCAAGCAGTTCGGGTATGAAAGCATCGAGATTTCCGGTGAACCGACCCAGTATGACACCAAGGAGACCCGTGCGCTCCTCAAGGAGCATGGCATCCGTTGCTGGGGCGCGGTGACGCTGACTTTGGGTGAGCGCAACCTGGCCGCCAAGGACGAAGGCCAGCGCGCCCGCACCGTCGATTACGTCAAGAGCGTGCTGACCATGGTCAGCGAACTCGAAGGTGAGATCATCACACTGGTGCCGGCCACCGTCGGCAAGGTGCAGCCCGACGCCACTGAAGAAGAGGAGTGGGGCTGGCTGGTCGAGGCGACCAAGGAGTGTTTCGTCCATTCCCAGAAGGTTGGCGTCAAGATCGCCATCGAGCCGCTCAACCGCTTCGAAACCTATATTTTCAACCGCTGCGCACAGGCGCTTGCGCTGGCTGATGCCGTCCATCCCGATTGCGGCGTGTGCCTCGACGCCTATCACCTCAACATGGAAGAATCGAACATCTATGACGCCATCCGTCTGGCCGGCAAACGGCTGTTCGATTTTCACGTCGCTGACAACAACCGCTTTGCTGCGGGTCTTGGCCATCTCGACTGGCCCAAGATTGTCGAGACCCTCAAGGAGATCGGTTATGACGGCGCATTGACCAACGAGTTCGTAGCGCCCGTCGACCGAACGCCCGCGGCAATCTATCCCGATATGGTGGAGCGCGATCCGGTGGATATTTCGCCCGAGCAGCTCAAGTTTATCCAGGATCACGGATCAAGCCTGCTGACCGAAAAATTCTATTCGGACCAGATGCGGATCACGGCGGAAACTCTGTTGCCGCTCATCAAATAGGCCGGAAAGGCGTTCCACCGGGCGGAAATCCTCCGCTGCCGGTGTGCGGGGTCCTTGTCATGAAAATCAAGTCCGTCCAAGCGCGTTGGGTCCAGATTCCGATCGAACAGGCGCGCCAACACACAAGCGATTTCGGCACGTTGCGGACATTCGACGCCGCGATCCTCCGCATCGAAACGGATGACGGTCTGGTTGGTTGGGGCGAGGGCAAGAATGCGGCCGGAAGCGCTGGCAACTACGCCACCTTGGTTCGCCTGATCAACGAGGATTTCGGGCCGCGGATCATTGGCCGGGATCCGGCCGACATCACCTTCATCTGGGAAGATCTCTACAATGGCGTTCGCGCACAAAAGGCAGCGACGGCCGGTCATGCCATGCCGGAGATGGCGCGGCGCGGGCTGACAGTTGCCGCGATCAGCGCGATCGACATCGCGCTGTGGGACATTCTTGGCAAGGCTGACGGTAAACCTGTCTGGAAGCTGCTGGGCGGCCGCAAGGCTGACCGGATGCAGGCCTATGCCTCGGGTGGATGGGCAGGGGCTGATGAGATCGGCGAACAGTTGCAATCCTATGTCGATGCCGGTGGCTTTCGCATGGTCAAGATGCGCGTCGGAGCCATGGACCCGAACCCGCATGCCTCAGCCGCCCGGGTCAAGGCTGCACGAAAGGCGCTTGGCCCCGACGTCGAGCTCGCGGTGGATGCGCATGGTACCTTTACGGTCGCCACGGCGCGGCGGTTTGCCAACCTCGTCCAGGACTGTGATCTTGCCTGGTTTGAGGAGCCGATTATTGCCGACGACAAGATTGGTATCGCCGAAGTGCGGGCCACGATTCCGATTCCTGTCGCGACAGGTGAGAGCGAGGCGACGCGGTTTGCATTTCGCGATCTGGCGATGAGGCGCGCTGCTGACATTTTTCAGCCGGACCCCGGCTTTTGCGGCGGCATCACAGAGGCCATGCGCATCGGCACAATCGCGTCGGCGTTCAATTTGCGGCTGGCGCCGCATCTGTGGGCGGGGGCACCGTGCTTTTTCGCCGGGCTGCATGTCTGTGCGGCGTCACCATCCAGCTTTGCCATCGAGTTTTCCCTTGGCGCCAATCCGATGATACATGATATCATTGACGAATCCGTGGTGGCCAAAGACGGGATGATAGAGTTCCCCGAAAAACCAGGCCTTGGCTTCACCATGAACGAAGCCATGCTGGACAAATACGCAAGGGTCATATGACGAGTTCCGAAAGCGACTTCCTGCCCAATCTGGTGGCGCATATTGTGGCGGTGGCCAGCGGCAATGCCGGCAAGGCTCCTTCCGAGCGGGAGCTCGCGGAACATTTTGCAGTCAGCCGGGGGCAGGTGCGTGAATCGCTGGCGATTCTGGAAGCTTTGCAACTCATCGAGCGCCGCGCCAAGTCCGGTATTTACCTCACGATGGAATCGGCCGGTTTGAGTTCGATGGCCCTGCTTGCCACCGCCGGCGTGCAGCTGCAGCCAAGGCAGATCTTTGAGGCTGTCGAGTTGCGCAAGATCCATGAGATCAAGGCTGCGGAGTTGGCGGCCCAGCGTGCGACCGTCGAGAATCTCGACCAGCTCCGCGACATTCTTGCCCGCTCTGAAAAGCAAATCGCCGACGGTCTCGGACTGCACCGTCTCGACGGGGAATTTCATCTCGAGATCGTCCGCGCCACGCAAAACGAGATGTTCTACAAGATTTGCTCGAGTTTCTACGCTGCCAGTGAGCAGCGCCTGCCAATCTACTTCGGCAAGGCCGAACGCAACATCAAATCTCACAACGAGCACATGCAGATTTTTGACGCACTGTACCGGCGCGACAGCAACCTGGCTCAGGCGCTGATGAACACGCATCTCGGCCGTGCGCAGAGCTACTGGACTGAAATTCTTGATTCCGGTGGTGAAAAAACCGGCGAGCAGGCGGAACTGCCCCGCGCGCGTTTGACATGATCTTTTCCACCCATCCGCTGCATCCGGCTGTGACGACTGAGCTGCGCCGCCTTGGAACGCTGGTGATTGCCAGCGAGCCGTCCCCGGAAGCTATCGTGAGGGAGAGCGCCGGCGCGTCGATCATTGTCGTGCGCGCTCCGGTCCCGGCTGAGATTTTCGCGCGCGAGAAGGGTCTCAAGGCGGCTGTCCGGCACGGCGCGGGGCTCGACATGATTCCTGTTGAGGCTGCCACACGCGCTGGCATCCTGGTGGCAAATGTGCCGGGGGTGAATGCGCCCACCGTGGCGGAGCACTGCATCTGGTCGGCGCTTGCGCTTTTGCGCCGATATCCAGCGGTCAGCGCCGATTTGAGATCGAATGGCTGGGCGACAGCGCGGGCGCATTCCGATCATGGCCGCGAATTGAGCGGCCGGACGCTCGGCATCGTCGGAATGGGAAATGTCGGAAACGCCCTGTTCCGCATTGCCCATCACGGGTTTGGAATGAAAGTGCTTGCGGTTACCAGCAGGCCGGAAGCGCTGCCTGACGGCGCTGAGGCTGTGGAACTCAGCGGCATGCTTGCCTGCAGCGATGTTGTCGTTCTCTGCTGCCCTCTGAATGATAAGACACGAGGCATGATCGGGGCAGGGCAGCTGGCGCTGATGCAGCCCGGCGCCATTCTGGTCAATGTCGCGCGTGGTCCGGTGGTTGACGAAGCGGCCCTGGTTGAAGCGCTTTCAAGCGGAGCGATCGGCGGCGCGGCGCTGGATGTGTTTGAGCGGCAGCCCCTGCCGGCGGATCATCCGTTCCTGTCGATGCGCAACGTCATCCTGACGCCCCACATGGCGGGCATTACCGAGGAAAGCATGCTGCGGATGGGCCAGGGTGTGGTGGTGGAAACTAGGCGCATCCTTGCCGGTGAAAAACCGCTCAGTTTTTGCAATCCGGATGCCTGGGAGGCCTATCAGGCCCGGTTCGCGGGGTAGAGTGAGCCCGCGCGTGCTTGATCCTGCACATCCATTTGGACGGACCGCACCGCTGAGCATCGCGAGGTTTCTGAACCGGTGCATTCTACTTTTCCATCAGGATCAAGGGAGAGCCTTATGATCAGGCATACCGTCGCATTCAGGCTGAAGCATCCGGCCGGTTCAGAGCTCGAAGCAACTTTTCTCGCGGACGGACAGCACATCCTCACGGCCATTCCGGGTGTCACAAGATTCGAGGTGCTTGAACAGGTCTCGGCCAAGAACACTTTCAGGCACGGCTTTTCCATGGAGTTTGACGGGCAGGCCGCCTACGAGGCCTATAACAGCCATCCGGATCATGTTGCCTTCGTTCGCGATCGCTGGATTCCGGAGGTCGACGAGTTTCTGGAGATTGATTATGTGGTCTATGTGCCGGGGTAGATGCAGGCTGTAGGGATGGTCGGCGTGGCCCGTCCGCTTTTGCTGAGCGTACGGTTGGATTCGCGCATGCCCGAACGCCGCCAACGCGCTCGGGGACCGGGTCGCATCACCGGGCCGCCAGGATCTTCGGCACCTTGTTCGGACGAAGTCGATAGGCGTCCGGCATTCCGCTGCCCAGCAGGGGGCGCAGATATTGCCGGAACGCGTCGGTCACGTCGTGACCGGACGCGGAGATGAAGTTGTCGGGCATTGTGCGGGTCTTTCCGGCAACCATCTCCAGCGGGACCAGTTCGTAATCAACCGAGTAGTGGCCGGTGCGCTTGATCGTCACCGATCCGTCGCGATCGCCGAACATCCCGTACTGAACCGCCTTTTCGCCGACTTCGCGGGCTTCATTCTGGTCAACATCGGAAACACATCCGACAAAACTGCGTTGGATATAACCGAGCGTATCACCCCGGACCCGCGTAATTTGCAGTTCCTCCTTGACCTTCTGCGTCAGCAAATCGGCCAGGGCGCCGCTTCCGGACAATTGCACATTGCCATGTGCATCACGTTCGGTCTCTTTGGCCAGTTTGGCGATGATCGGTTCGCCTGAGCTGTCATGGATACCTTCACTGACGGCAATGATGCAGCGCCCAAGCCGGTCATAGACTTGCTTGACGTCCCTGAGGAATTCATCGATGTCGAAGGTTCGCTCGGGCATGTAGATCAGATGAGGCCCGTCATCGGAGAATTTCTTGCCCAACGCCGAGGCGGCGGTGAGAAAACCTGCATGGCGCCCCATGACAACCCCGATATAAACGCCAGGCAGCGCCGCATTGTCGAGATTGATGCCCATGAACGCTTGCGCCACATAGCGCGCGGCCGAGGGGAAGCCTGGCGTATGGTCATTCTCGACCAGGTCATTGTCGATGGTTTTCGGAATATGGATGCAGCGCAGATCGTAACCTGCCCTGCGTGCTTCATCGTTGACAATACGTACGGTGTCGGAGGAATCATTGCCGCCGGTGTAAAAGAAATAGCCGATCCGGTGTGCCCGCAGGACTTTGAAAATTTCCTGGCAGTACTTCAAATCCGGCTTGTCGCGCGTCGATCCAAGTGCCGAAGACGGTGTATTGGCGACCATCTCCAGATTATGGGTGGTCTCCTGGGTCAGATCATAAAAATCCTCGTCCAGGATTCCACGCACACCGTGTACGGCGCCATAGATCAGCTCAACCGCGCGGAACTTGCGTGATTCCAAAACCGCCCCAACCATTGACTGGTTGATAACTGCCGTCGGACCGCCCCCTTGGGCGACCAGTACCTTGCCATGAAACAATAAGATGTCCTCCTTCACATAGACACATAAACTGGCATCAATGGTGGTCAACGAACAAGCGTTTAATTACGCGTTCAGCGCGATCGGTTCAGACCCGACGAGCGCTGTGGCATTTGGTGGGTTTGCCTTTGGAATGCTCGAAAGCGCCTGTTGTTGCTCTTCTTGGCTGACCGGCCCGGCCGCTCTGTCCGTAATGGGGTGCGGTCGTTCGCGCGGCAAAAAGCGCCGGATTGCCGTTTCACCCGGATTTCCATCCGGACGAAACGCTCCTGCACCGGGATTCGTTTTTTCAGAAGCAGCAAGTCCCGCTGGTTGGCTTCAGCTTAGATCCATATTGCGGCCGTTGGACGGATCAAAGAAGAGGACCTTGTCGGGCTTCCAGCTGAATTTCAGGGTCTCGTCAATTTGAACCTTGGTCTGCGCCGACACCGTGGCATGCAGATGCGTACCGTCGATGTCGAGCGTCAGGATCTTGATCACGCCGTGATTTTCGATGTCGAACACCTTGCCGGTGGCCGGGCCGCCGGGATCGAGCACCACGTCTTCGGGCCTGATGCCAAAACGGATCCGGTCGCCGTCCGAGCCGTGCGGATCGGTGAGCGGCAGGGTGAACTTGCCTGCATCCAGCACCGCCGCATTTGCGTGGATCACGCCGTCGAGCAGGTTCATCGGCGGGGTGCCGACGGAGCGGGCGACGAAGGTGTTGAGCGGCCTGGCATAAATTTCCGACGGAGTGCCGACCTGCACCAGCTTGCCCTTGTTGAGCACGCCGATCTTGTCGCCCATGGACATGGCCTCGACCTGGTCATGGGTCACGAACACGAAAGTGGCGCCGAGTTCGCTGTGCAGTTTCTTCAGCTCCACCCGCAGCACATCGCGCAGATTTGCGTCGAGCGCCGAGAGCGGCTCGTCCATCAGGAACACCCGCGGCTTGCGCACGATTGCCCGTCCGATCGAAACCCGCTGCATTTCGCCGCCCGACAGCCGTTCCACCTTGCGGTCGAGCAGCCGGGTGATCTGCAGCGTCTCGGCGACGCGGTCGACGCGTTCCTTGATCTCTGCGGCGGTAAAGTTCTGGGTGCGGGATTTGAGCGGAAATTCGAGATTGCCGCGCACCGTCATGCGTGGGTAGAGCGAATATTGCTGCAGCACCAATGCCACGTCACGTTCCGCCGCATTCCATCTGGTGGCGTCATGGCCGTCGATAATCACCTTGCCGGAATTGGGCACTTCGAGACCGGCGATCAGCCGCAGCGTTGTGGTCTTGCCAGCGCCGGTCTGGCCCAGGAGAACGAAAAACTCGCCGTCCTTGATATCGAGGTCGAGATCCCGCAACGCGGTGTTGGGGCCGAATTTCTTGGTGATGCCTTGAAGCGCGATGTCCGCCATCAGTTTGCTCCCCGCAAATTCAGCCCTGTGGCCGTGTCGAAGAAATGCGCCTGGCCCGGATCAATCCGGACAAAGGCCTTCTGGCCTTCGCCCGAGACAAAGCCGCTTTCGGTGCGCGCGCGCAGCACCGTGCTGCCCAGCTGCACATCGACAATGTCGTGGCTGCCAAGCGGTTCGATGTTGGTTGTCACGCCCTCGACAAAGCCGTCTGCCTGGTCGTGGCTGAGCAGCACCGCCTCGGGGCGGACGCCCAGGGTCAGGTTGCCTTGCGTGCCGCGGGTGCCGGCAAGGGTTTCATCGGGGAAGTGAAATCCCTGGCTTGCGTCATTCAGCATCACGCTGTTTCCCTCAATGCGGGCGTCGTTGACGTTCATCACCGGCGAGCCCACGAATTTCGCCACGAACAGATTGGTCGGATTGAGATAGACCTCGTCGGGTGCGCCGACCTGCTGGAGCACACCGTCATGCAGAATCACGATGCGGTCGGCCAGGCTCATCGCCTCGATCTGGTCGTGGGTGACATAGACCGAGGTGGAGCCACGGGCGATGTGCAGCCGCTTGATCTCGGCGCGCATCTGCTCGCGCAGCTTGGCGTCGAGCACGCCCAGTGGTTCGTCCATCAGCAGCGCCTGCGGCCGCCGCACCAGCGCCCGGCCGATTGCCACACGCTGCATGTCGCCGCCCGACAGCGCCGAGGGCCTGCGGTTGAGATGCTGGGCAATCTGCAGCGTCTCGGCGACTTCTTTCACCGCCTTGTCGCGGTCGGCTGCATTCATGCTGACGGCACGCAGCGGAAAGGCGATGTTCTCGCGCACCGTCATGTGCGGATAGAGCGAGAACGACTGGAACACGAAGGCAATGTCGCGGTCAGCCGCCTTGCGGTCCTGCACTTCCGTGCCGTTGATCAGGATCTTGCCCGAGGTTACGGTCTCGAGCCCGGCAATGGCGCGCAGCGCGGTGGTCTTGCCGCCGCCCGACTGGCCCAGCATGACGACGAATTCGCCGTCCTTGATGGTCAGGTTGAGGTTCTTGAGCACCTGCAGGTGACCGAAGAACTTCTGCACGTTCTGGATATCGATCTGCGCCATCAGTGGCTCCCTCCGGCGCTATGCCTGGTATTCGAGCCCGTCGGGTCGTTCGCTTCACTGAGGTCAAGCGCATCGAGGGATTCCTCGATGAAGCCTTCGTCCTTTTCCGGGTCTGGCGCGATCTTGGAGGTGACCATGAAGCTCACCAGACCGATCAGGGTCAGCGTGACGCCATATTGATGCAGCAGCAGGCTCCAGGGCTGGCACAGCGAGACGATGCCGAAGATCATCAGGCTTTGCGCGGCGGGCGCCAGAAAGCGCTGGTTTAGCTCACGAAAACTCATTTGCGGATCGCTCCGAAGGACATGCCGCGCAGCAGATGGTTGCGCAGAAGGAATGTGAAGATGGCGACCGGGATCAGGAACAGAAGCGTGCCTGCCGCAATCACGGTCCAGTCGGGCAGGCCGCTGCCGACCTGCGATGGAATGTAGGGCGGCGCGGTCTGGGCGTTGCGGTTGGTCATGATCAGCGCAAAGGCATATTCGTTCCATGCGGTGATGAAGCAGAACACAGCTGTAGCCGCCATGCCGGTCAGCGCTTCGGGCAGCACCACCTTGAAGAAGGCCTGCATGCGCGTGTAGCCATCGACCAGGGCCGCTTCCTCGTATTCGCGCGGGATCTCGTCGATGAAGCCCTTCATGATCCAGACCGAAAAGCTCAGATTGAACGCGGTATAAAGGATGATCAGCCCCAGATGGGTGTCGTTGAGACCCACCACCCGGTACATCAGGAACATCGGGATCGCCACCACCACCGGCGGCAGCATCCGGGTGGAGAGAATGAAGAACAGCCAGTCGTCTTCCCCCGCCACCTTGAAGCGGCTGAAGCCATAGGCTGTCAGCGTTCCCATCGACACGGCCAGGATCGTCGAGGTGATCGATATGATCAGCGAATTGGTAAAGCGGTCGTCATAACCCGACAGTGTGACGTCACCGGTCTTGCGGTTGCGAACCACCTTCTCGCCGCCGTCAAACACCATCTGCTCCCACCAGGGTGCGGCGTCATATTCCTCCTGAGAGGGCTGGTCGCGCAGTTGCGAGCGCTTGGTAAACAGCTTGACGAAAGGAGAGACCGTCGGTTCGAACACCACCGTGGGCGGGATCGTAGTCGCCAGGTTTCGCGGTTTGAACGATGTCGCCGCGATCCAGTAGATCGGGGTGAGCATGATTGCGAGGGCGACAAAGACTGCCACGATCGCTATCCGGTTTGTTACAATTTCCCGGGATGTGCGTACGCCAGCCATATCAGCGCGCCTTCACTTTGTTGAGGTATTTCACATAGATATTGGTGATAGCCACCACCATGATCAGCACGATGTAGGCAAATGCCGACGACATGCCGGTCTGCCATTCCTGAAACGCCATCTTGTAAAGCCGGATGGCGATCAATTCGGTGGTCGGCTGCGATGACAGCACATAGGCCAGGTCGAAAGTCTTGAAGGCCTCCATGGTGCGGAAGATGATGGCGATCATCAGGATCGGCGCCACCAGCGGCAGGGTGATGCGGAAAAACGTGTAGATGCCAGAGGCGCGATCAATCTCGGCGGCCTCATAGAGATGCTTGGGCACGGCGGACAGTCCCGCCAGCGACAGCAGCATCACGAACGGCGCCCACATCCAGATGTCGACGATCGCAATGGCGTAAAGTGCCACGTCCGGATCGGCGAGCCACTCGAATTTGTCAAGCCCGAGGATGTAGTTGACGATGCCGAAATTCGGATCATAGAGAAGCTTCCAGAACAGCCCGACGACCGCCATTGACAGCATCATCGGCAGCAGCAGCAAGGTGGTGATCAATCCCTTGGCGGGGATTTGCCGGTTGAGCAGCATGGCAAGGCCGAAGCCGACGATCACCTGGCCGGTCACCGAGATCAGCACATATTTGGCCGTGATCGAGAAGTTGCTCCAGATGAACGGATCGCTCAGCAGATCGCGGTAATTCTGCAGCCCGACGAAATTGGCCGGTGCACTGGTCGAGGCTCTGAAATCGGTGAACGAATAGGCCAGCGAATAAAGCAAAGGGAAAATGTTGAAAATGATCAAAAACGCAATTGTCGGAATGATGAACAGGTTGCGGATGGTCAGGTCACTCAGCCCCCTCGCGGCAGAGCGCGAATTCGGGTCAAGTTTGGTCATGACTTGGGACGCCACGGGATAACTTCCTTGCGTTTCAGGGTGTTGGGGAAGGAAGGGGCGCCGCAGCGCCCCTGATAGTCTCAGTAAGCCAAGCGACTTACTTGGTGCGACCGTACTTCTTGAAGGTCGCTTCCCAGTCATTAGCCAAGGCATCGAGTGCCTCTTTCGCGGTACCTTCTCCGCCAACGATGTAGGGGTAGATGCGCTGATTGGCAGCGTTCAGAAGTTCCGCATATTCAGGCACCGCCCAGAAGTCCTTGACCTTGAACATGGTCTGGTAGAACGCCTCGTTGTAGGGGGTTGCCTTGCGGAATTCCTCCGACTGAAGCACAGCAGCACTGGCAGTGTAGCCGCCAAGTTCGGCCCAGCGCTTCTGGGTTTCGTCCTTGATGAACCACTCCAGGAACTTCATGGATTCTTCCTGGTTCTCGGAATAGCTGACAATCGAGATGCCCTGGCCGCCGAGTGCTGCGAACTGGTCGCCATCCGGACCCGCCGGATTGGCGAAGAAGCCGGTGTTGGCGGCATTCGGGTTGGAGGCTTCGTTCAGCAGGGCCGGGAAGAAGGCGAAGTAGTTCATCGACATGGCCGCAAGGCCTTCGGTGATCGCCTGGTTGTTTTCCACGAAGAAGGTCTTTGCCCAGCCCGGAGGCGTCAGGCCATAGAGCTTCTTGTAGTTTTCAAGGGCGGCGACCGCCTTGTCGCTGTTGACGTAGCCCTGGACTTCATAGGTTTCCATGTTGCCGAGTTCTGCACCATAGGAAAACAGTGCGTTTTCCACGCCCATGACGAGGCCGTCATAGGAATTGTCGGTGTAGATGGCGATGCCGTAGCGGTTTTCATCGGGGCGATGGAAAAACTCGGCGATGTCGGTGAGCTGTTTCCAGTCGGTCGGAACCGCTAGGTCGTAGCCATATTTTTCCTTGAAGGCGGCCATTTCGGCAGGATCTTCGAACCAGTCCTTGCGATAGGACCAGCCGACAGCGTCACCTTCTGCCGGAACTGCCCAGTACTTGCCTGAGTTGCCAGGATATTCGGCATAATATTTTACGGTCGCAGGAGCCATGACTTCGCCGAGATTGTGCTTGGTGAAGAAGTCGGTGAGGTCGACATAGTGGCCGCCTTCTGATGCTGCCCCAAGCCACTGGCTGTCGCCAACGATCATGTCATAGGCCGAGCCGCGTGCGTTGAACTCGGTAAAGGCCTTGGTCTGAAAGTCCTGCCACGGCGTTGTTTCGACGGTAACCGTGACGCCGGTTTCCGCTTCGTATTCGTTGACAAGTTCCTGAAGATAGTTGGCTGGGTCCCATTCGGCCCAGAAGATGGTCAGTTCCTGCGCATAGGCAGAAGTCCCGCTTGCCAAAGCAAGTGCGAGTCCTCCGGCAATGCTGATCATTTTATTGCGCATAGTGTTCTCCTCCGATTGATGCACATCAGTCATTTTTTCTGCCAGCAAGTCCGGGCCTTCGGCTTTCGGCGCCTCCGCACCTGTCTCGTCCCATGCTGGTATGCTTTGCATCCCTTGTGCCTTGTGTGACCCTCCACTGTCACGTTCAAGCTTCCGAATTGGTATTACCAAAATTGATGCCGGTCAACCGTATCAATTTGTCTTACGCAGTGTCATTCTCCTGTTTATCAAATGAAAAATGCTGCATATGTTGATTATGCAGCATTTTCATGAGAAATGCCGTCTTGGGTTGCAGGCAGTTGGAAACGGAATGATCCATGATTGGTAAGACCAGATCAACATTCACCTCAGGTCACCTCCCTTGCGCCCGCCTCGGCAATGGCGGACCGAACCAGAGCGCAGGCGGCCCATTTCGCCACTTTGGAAGATTGAATGTCGGAGAGGTCCCAGATGTCCTTGAGCACGGTGTAGACTTCGACGCCAAAGATCAGCGACAGCGCCTGGGCGAGACGGTCGAAGTCTTCGTCCGGCAACTGGCCGCGCAGGGGCGCAAGCGCATCGTTGAGAAGCTCTCTCCGGTGTCCGCGTGTGAAACGGGGCTGCTCGCCGGTTGGTCCATCCTGGGCCGCTTGTTCCAGAGACAGTCTGAGTGCCGCCTTGAAGGTGGCCTCGAATTCCGAAATGCGCGGCAGGGCTTTTTCAAACAGATCGAGAATGCGCTGCTCGGCATTCTGGGTCTTCCCCTTCCATTTCAGGATCGGGCCCAGGGCCTCGTCCACAACGGCGTGAACCAGCGCGGTCTGATTGGGGAAATAACGGTAGGCGGTTGCGCGCGAGACTTCGGCGGCTTCGGCGACTTCGCTCACCGACGGCGTCAGCCCCGCCTGCATGAGGCGGCTGGCAGTCGTGACCATAAGCTTTCGTGTCCGGGCGCGCGGCCCGTGTTCGGATTTCGTGTTTGTATCGGTTGACTGAAATGAGACGTTCATATCATTATGATACTCGCGTCTCAAAAAACGGCAAGACTGTTTTTGCGTTTTGTGCAAGGCCGGTGGCAGCGTCGGGGAGTGGGCGCGTTGCCGGGCAGGGAGGAAGTCTTGAAACATGTCTATGTGGTCGGCACCGCCGACACCAAAGGACCTGAACTCGCCTATCTGGCGGATGTGATCGCCAATGCAGGCATGCCCGTCATCCTGGTTGATGTCGGGACCCGCGCGCCGACCATCAAGGTCGACATTTCGGCGGGCGAGGTTGCGGGCTATCACCCGGGCGGGGCTGACGCAGTGTTGTCTGGTGATGACCGGGGTGTGGCCGTCGCCGCAATGAGCATCGCCTTTTCCAATTTTATCACCGGCCGACAGGATATTGCCGGGATTATCGGCGTTGGCGGCGGTGGTGGCACATCCATTATCACCGCCGGCATGCGCGGCCTGCCTTACGGTCTGCCCAAGATCATGGTCTCGACTTTGGCCTCCGGCGATGTCGGACCCTATGTCGATATTTCCGATATCATCATGATGCCGTCGGTGACTGATTTCGCCGGTCTCAATCATCTCAGCCGCCTGATCCTGCACAATGCCGGCCATGCCATTTCCGGGATGGCACGTGCGGATTATCGCGGCCAGGAGGGCAAGCCTTCCGTCGGCCTGACAATGTTCGGCGTCACCACGGCCGGCGTGACCGCTATGGTCGAGCAACTCCAGTTGAGCCACGACTGCATGGTGTTTCATGCCACCGGCGTTGGCGGGCGCACCATGGAGAAGCTCGTCGATGATGGGGTTCTTTCGGGTGTGCTCGACATCACCACCACGGAAATCTGCGACCTGCTGGTGGGTGGTGTGCTTCCTGCAACCCAGTCGCGGCTTGATGCGATTTCCCGCACCGGCGTGCCCTATGTCGGATCATGCGGTGCCCTCGACATGGTCAATTTCTGGGCTCCCGACACTGTGCCCGCAGCTTTTGCCGGGCGGCTGTTCTATCACCACAACTCCAATGTCACGCTGATGCGCACAACAGCCGAAGAGTGCCGCATGATCGGCGCCTGGATCGGGGCCAAGCTCAGTGCCTGCAAAGGCCCGGTGCGATTTCTCATTCCGGAGCGCGGTGTCTCCGCTCTCGATATCGAAGGTGGCGTCTTCTTCGACAGGCAAGCCGATGAAGCGCTTTTTGCGGCCATCGAACAGGCCTTCGAACCAACCGCGGACCGGCGCATCGAGCGCCTGCCGCTTCACATCAATGACCCGGAATTTGCCAAGGCCGCGGTCGATACTTTTCTGTCCATCATCTGAAAGACCAGCTCATGCCCGCAATCTCCCGCAAGGATATTCTCACCCGCCTCAACGCCATGGTCGCCGAAGGCCTGCCGATCATCGGCGGCGGCGCCGGAACCGGCCTGTCGGCCAAGGCCGAGGAAGCCGGCGGCATCGACCTGATCATCATCTACAATTCCGGGCGTTACCGCATGGCCGGCCGTGGCTCGGCTGCCGGCCTTCTGGCCTATGGAAACGCCAATGAAATCGTCAAGGAAATGGCGGTGGAAGTGTTGCCGGTGGTGCGCAACACGCCGGTTCTGGCCGGGGTCAACGGCACCGATCCCTTCGTGCTGATGCCGCAGTTTCTGGCGGAACTCAAATATATGGGCTTCTCCGGCGTCCAGAATTTTCCGACCATCGGCCTGTTTGATGGCGCGATGCGGCAGAGTTTCGAGGAAACCGGCATGGGCTTCGGGCTCGAGGTCGACATGATCGCTGCAGCGCACGAGATCGACCTGCTCACCACGCCTTATGTGTTCAACGCCGACGAAGCGGTCGCCATGGCGCGGGCAGGGGCCGATATCATCGTCGCCCATATGGGGGTGACCACGGGCGGCAGCATCGGTGCGACATCGGCTAAAAGCCTTGATGATTGCGTTGTAGAAATCAATGCCATCGCCGCGGCTGCCCGCAGCGTTCGCAGCGACATCATCATGCTGTGCCATGGCGGACCGATCTCGATGCCCGGCGATGCCGCCTATGTGCTGGCGCGCTGCGAAGGCTGTCACGGATTTTACGGTGCGAGTTCGGCGGAGCGCTTGCCTGCCGAAACCGCCATCCGCGACCAGATCCGCGATTTCAAATCCCTGCCAAACCTGAAAGGAACCCAGGCATGAGCGAGACATTTTTCGTCTATCCCGAAGCCGTTGACCGTTTTGCCTTCGATTGGGGGCATCTGACCGTCACCTGTGGTCCATCGGTCAATGGCGCCGGCAAGTTCTCAGCCGGCGTCGTTCATGTGCCACCGGGTGAGGGCCATGCACGGCACAATCATCCAGGCGCCGAGGAGATCATCTATGTGCTGGAAGGCAAGGGCGAGCAGATGGTCGAGGACATGGACGGCAATCCCGTCACAGAACAGGTCCGCGCCGGCTGCACCATCTTTGTGCCCGAAAGCCGGTTTCATTCAACGCTCAACACCAGCGATGCGCCGATGAAACTGTTTGTCGTCTACAGTCCGGCGGGGCCGGAGGAATTGCTGCGCGATCTGCCTGATTTCCGCCTCGTTCATCCACCCCACAAATAAGCCAGTGAGCCAGCCATGAAGCACGAATTTTCCCCCCTGCATGCAGCGTCCGCTGATGATCTGCCCTACAGCTTTGCCGATCTTGATGCGGCGATGGAAGCTGCGGGGCTGGATGCGCTTGTTGCCACCTCCAAGCACAATGTCCGTTACCTGCTGGGCGGCTATCAGTTTATCTTCTTCTCGGCCATGGATGCCATCGGGCAGAGCCGTTACCTGCCGGCCTTTGTCTATGTTCGCGGACATCCGGATCAAACCGGATATTTCGCCAACAAGATGGAAATCCACGAGCACAAGGTGGCCCCGTTCTGGGTGCCCGAATTCCGGCCCGACCATTGGGGATCGGTCGATACGATGACCGCCGTTGCTGGCTATCTGCAAAAATGCGGCATTGCCAGCGGGCGGATCGGCTTTGAATCTGGTTTCATGCCCAAGGACGGCTTTGATGCCATCGCCGAAGCCCTGCCGCAGGCGTCGCTGGTGGATGCCAGCATGGCGCTGACGGGGCTCCGGATGATCAAGACGAAACCCGAACTCGACCTGTTGCGCGAGGCAACCGCCCGGATCAGCCAATCGATGCAGGCCACCATTCTGGCCTCGGGCGAGGGCAGTTCGAAACATCAGATCATCGAACGCCTGCGCCAGGAAGAGACCAAACGCGAGCTTGCCTTTGAATATTGCCTGCTGACGCTGGGCGACAGCCATGTCCGGGCAGGGTCTGACCAGACCTGGAACAGGGGCGAGGTGTTGTCGATAGATTCAGGCGGCAATCTGCACGGCTATATCGGCGATATCTGCCGCATGGGCGTGCTTGGCGAGCCCGATGCCGAGCTGATTGATCTGCTGGCTGAGGTGGAGGCCGTGCAACAGGCAGCCTTTGCCTGCATCGGACCGGGGCAAACCGGTTCTGCGATGATTGCCGCCGGTGAAGCCGAGCTCAAGCGCGGGCCCAATGCAAAGCACAATGATTTCTTCGCCCACGGCATGGGCCTGATCAGCCACGAAGCCCCGTTCCTGATGACCAATCATCCGGTGGCCTATGAGGGGATCGACGCGGAGCGGCTGTTCGAACCCGGTATGGTGCTGTCGGTGGAAACCACGCTTCAGCACCCGACCCGCGGCTACATCAAGCTTGAAGACACCGTCATCATCACCGAAGGCGGCCATGAGCTGTTTGGCAGTGACAATCGCGGTTGGATCGTCAGTCAGGTGGATGCTGACTGACGATAGCTCAACGACATGTGCCGAGACGGATGATCCCCATCGGTGGCAATCAGTCCCGCGCTGTCGATGAGGATGGCTATCTTCTCGACGTCGCGGGGCCGGGGTCTGCAATTCCAAGGCCGCTCATCGCCTTTTTGCAAGTTTTGAAAGGGCAGGGCTCCTCGCCCGGAGGCATGATTGCCGGCAAGCCGGGGCCCGACGGTGGGACGACATGCCCGCTGATATTGTCTCACTATATACTTGGGTCGGTTCAATTGGTTTTGCGCTGCATACCGTCCATTTGCATGTCTGCAAGATTGGCGCCGGGCATTTCGGTGCTTGGCCCGTCTATCAACGCGTCCGGTCCGGCAATCGCCTCAAGTGCCTTCAGATCAGTGATGATAATGCGCATGCCGTCGACGGCGACGCCATCGGACTGAAGCGACTTGATGGCGCGTGACAGATTTTCCGGGGTCATGCCAAGGTAAGATGCCAGAAGCCGTTTTTCGACGGGCAGAATGAAACTGGCCACGTTCCCGGCCAGTCTTGACTGCCGGCAAATGTAGGCAGCGACCCGTTCTTTTGAGTTGCGGAGCTTCAGGCCCTTGGCGTGCCGCACCACTGAGCGGTAGCAATTTGCCAACTCGGTGATGGTCGACACGGCAAATTCCGGATCGATCCGAAATGTTGCGCGCAGATCCTTGGCGGGTATCATGATGATACGGGATTTCTCCACCGTCCGCGCCGACATCAGATAGGGCGCGTCCTTGATGCAGGCGGCAAGAATGAAAGTCGAAACCGGCCTTACCACAGCCATGGTCGTCTCACGATCTCGCCATCCGGAAAACAGCTCTACTGTTCCCTCCATGACAATGTGCAGGAAGTCTGCTGGTTCGCCTTGGCGGATCATTTCGAGCTGTGCGGGAAAGGCATGCGCGTAGGCCGCCTGCATGAGCGTTTCGAAATTGTCCGGGCTCATGTCGCGAAACAAGGCCAATTTGCGAATCTCGGGTTTGTCTTCGTCCCGCATGTCATGTGTCCCCACGGTATCGACTTGCCAATTTCCAGATCAGGCCCGGACAATTGCTCGCACATGAATTGACAATTGTCACCCGTGCTGTCGACGCTTTTGGCTCCGGGCTTTGACGGAATGCAATTCCGGTTCGTTTGTGCAGTGTGACGCCGGGCGATTTGATCTGCATCAACAAGACCCCGCGTCCAGCATGGATTTTTGTCTTCGACCGGCCACCAGGCCGTTCTCGGATACAGATTTGCGCGGGCCGTCTCCCGCGTTGCCAAGCGGAGATAGACAATGCTGGACAAGGTGAATGTACCGGATGGCGACGGCACTCGAGCGCTGGGGTTGAGCACACTCGCGTTCACCGCCTGTTTTGCGGTCTGGACCATTTTTTCAATCATTGGGGTCGAGATAAAGGCCGAGTTGGGACTCAATGAGTTTGAGTTCGGCCTGCTGGTCGCCACGCCCATCCTGACCGGTTCGCTGACGCGACTGATCCTCGGTGTCTGGACGGAGAAATACGGCGGCAGGTTGATGTTCAGCGCGCAGATGCTGGTGACCGCAGCGGCGACGTGGATGCTCACCTGGGCGTCCAGCTACACGATGTATCTCATCGCAGCGCTTGGCATTGGCCTCGCCGGCGGTTCGTTCATCATCGGGGTGGCCTATGTCTCCCGCTGGTATGACGCTGGAAAGCAGGGAACCGCGCTGGGAATATTCGGCGCCGGCAATGTCGGCGCGGCTGTAACCAAATTCGTCGCCCCGTTTGTGATGGTAGCCTTCGGCTGGCACGGCGTGGCCCATATCTGGGCTGCCGCCTTGGCGTTGATGGCCGTCGTTTTTTATCTCTTTGCCAAGGATGACCCGGCACTGGTGGCTCGCCGCGTGTCCGGCGCCAAATCGCCAAGTCTGGCCGAACAGTTCGCACCTCTGAAAAATCTGCAGGTCTGGAGATTTTCGGTCTACTACTTCTTTGTCTTCGGCGCGTTTGTGGCGCTGGCTTTGTGGATGCCGCATTACCTGGTTGACGTTTACAAGCTCGACATTCGCACAGCCGGCATGTCCGCCGCCGCCTTCTCGCTGTCCGCCTCATTGTTCCGCGCCTATGGCGGACATCTGTCCGACCGTTTCGGCGCCCGGGCGGTGATGTATTGGACGTTCGGTTTCTCGCTGATTATCCTGTTCATGCTGTCCTATCCGCCCACCGACTACGTGATCGCGGGCAAGGACGGGCCGATCGCCTTCTCCACGCAGATGGGGCAGTGGCCCTTCGTCATCACCTTGTTCGTGCTGGGCTTTTTCATGAGCCTCGGCAAGGCTGCGGTCTTCAAGCACATACCCGTGTACTATCCCAATCACGTCGGCGCTGTCGGTGGCCTGGTCGGGATGATCGGTGGTCTTGGCGGTTTCGTGTTGCCGATCGCCTTCGGTGCGCTGCTGGATCTGACCGGCATCTACACCAGCTGTTTTGCCCTTTTATTCGTGATTGTCGCGATCTCGCTTGCCTGGATGCATCTGGCCATCCGCGCGATGGAACGGGCGGCCCAGGGCGAAGAACTGGACAAGTTGCCGCAATTGCCGGAGATGCAGGACATCCACAGTCCGGCGCAGCAGGCTCACACGCACTTGCTGGATGAATGGAAACCCGAAGACAAGGCGTTTTGGGAGGAGAAGGGCCGCCGCATCGCGCGCCGGAACCTGTGGATTTCGATCCCCGCGCTGCTGCTGGCCTTTTCGGTCTGGATGGTCTGGTCGGTTGTGGTGGCGCGTCTTCCCGCGATCGGGTTTGACTTCGCGCCGGGCGAGTTGTTCTGGCTGGCGGCGCTGCCTGGGCTTTCCGGCGCCACATTGCGTATCTTCTACAGTTTCATGGTGCCGATCTTCGGTGGCAGGTTGTGGACGACAATCTCCACCGCCTCGCTGTTGCTGCCTGCCATGGGCATCGGATATGCAGTGCAAAATCCCGATACGCCCTATCTGATTTTCCTCACTCTGGCGCTGCTCTGCGGTCTGGGCGGGGGCAACTTCGCCTCCTCGATGGCCAATATCGCCTTCTTCTATCCGAAAGCTGAAAAGGGCAACGCCCTGGCTCTGAACGCCGGGCTGGGCAATCTCGGTGTCTCGGTCATGCAGTTCCTGGTGCCGCTCGGTATTACTGCCGGTGTCTTCGGCGCGATGGGCGGGCAACCGCAGATCATGTCCGACGGCGGACAATTGTGGATGCAGAACGCCGGCTTCATCTGGGTGCCGTTCATCATCGCCGCCACGATCGCCGCCTGGCTCGGCATGAACGACATCGCCGATGCCAAGGCCAGCTTCAAGGAACAGGCGATCATTTTCAGCCGCAAGCACAACTGGATCATGTGTGTGCTTTATACCGGGACATTCGGCAGCTTCATCGGCTACTCCGCCGGGTTCCCGCTGCTGACCAAATTGCAGTTTCCTGAAGTCAACGCTCTGCAGTTCGTGTTCCTCGGACCGCTTGTGGGCGCATTGTCGCGCGCTGCAACGGGCTGGATCTCCGACAAGTTCGGCGGCGGGCGGGTCACCTTCTGGACCTTCCTCGGAATGATCGCGGCAGTGGCCGGGGTGATCTTCTTCCTGGGCATCAAGGAACAGCCGGGTGCGTTCTGGGGATTCTTCGCCTGCTTCATGGCGCTGTTCTTCCTCACCGGTGTCGGCAATGCCTCAACCTTCCAGATGATCCCGGTGATCATGGCGCGCGAAATCCCGCGTCTCATGAAAGGGCTGAAGGGCGACGACTTGCAGAAACAGGCTGGTCGCGAGAGTGCGGCGATCATCGCCTTCACCTCGGCGATTGCCGCCTACGGGGCCTTCTTCATCCCCAAAGCCTACGGCACCTCGATCGCCATGACGGGTGGACCCGTCGCTGCGCTGTGGGGGTTCCTGGCGTTCTACGTGATCTGTGCCGTGTTGACCTGGGCTTACTACACCCGGCGCGGCGGGCTTCTATTCGACGCCGAGCACAACCGGACGCCTGCAGCCTTCCAGGCCGCCTGATCTGAGACACTGTGCGGGCCGGACATCACCGGCCCGCCCTTTCCAAACAAAAGCCGAGGATTCACCAATGAGCCATCTTCTCGATCGCCTCAATTTCTTCGCCAGCAAGCGCGTCGACACCTTTTCCGACGGCCACGGCGAAACCACCAATGAAAGCCGCGACTGGGAGGATGTCTACCGCAATCGCTGGCGCCACGACAAAATCGTCCGCTCGACCCACGGCGTGAACTGCACCGGCTCCTGCTCCTGGAAAATCTATGTCAAATCCGGGGTGGTCACCTGGGAAACCCAGCAGACCGATTATCCGCGCACCCGGCCGGAACTGCCCAATCACGAGCCGCGCGGCTGCGCCCGCGGCGCCAGCTACAGCTGGTATCTCTATTCCGCCAACCGGGTGAAGACGCCGCTGGTGCGTGCCCGGCTGATGAAGATCTGGCGCAAGCTGCGCCAAACCCAGTCGGCGATCGAGGCCTGGACGACCATCCAGTCCGATCCGGCCTTGCGTGCCGACTATGTCAGCAAGCGCGGCAAGGGCGGCTTCGTGCGCGCCTCGTGGGACGAGGCGACCGAGATCACCGCCGCCGCCAATGCCTATACGGCCAAGAAATACGGCCCCGACCGGGTGTTCGGCTTCTCGCCGATCCCGGCCATGTCGATGGTCTCCTATGCGGCTGGATCGCGCTATCTGAGCCTGCTCGGCGGCACCTGCATGTCATTCTACGACTGGTACTGCGACCTGCCGCCGGCCTCGCCGCAGACCTGGGGCGAGCAGACCGACGTGCCGGAATCGGCTGACTGGTACAATGCCGGTTTCCTCATCCTGTGGGGCTCGAACGTGCCGCAGACGCGCACGCCGGATGCGCATTTCTACACCGAGGCGCGCTACCGCGGCACCAAATCCGCCGTCATCTGCCCGGACTATTCGGAAGCTTCAAAATTCTCCGACATCTGGCTCAACGCCAAGCAGGGGACCGATGCGGCGCTCGGCATGGCCTTTGGTCATGTCATCCTGAGGGAATTCCATCTCGACCGTCAGGCCGAGTATTTCGAAGACTATTGCCGAAAATATTCCGACATGCCGATGCTGGTGCAGCTCGACAAGCGCGGCGGCTCCTATATTCCCGGCCGCCAATTGCGCGCCTCGGACTTCGCCAAGAACCTCGCTCAACAGAACAATCCGGAATGGAAGACCGTCGGGATCGACGAGACCACCGGCGACGTGGTGGTTCCCAACGGCTCCATCGGCTTCCGCTGGGGCGAAGACGGCAACTGGAACCTTGAGGAAAAGGCCGCTGGCGAACCGGTCAAGCTGCGCATGAGCCAGATCCTCGACACGGACCACGATACGGTCGTGGGCGTCGAGTTTCCCTATTTCGGCGGTGCGGCCACCAACGGGTTCGAGGTCTGCGATCATCCCGATGTGCTGACCCGCAATGTGCCGGTCAGGAAGATCAAGCTGGCCAACGGCAAGACCGCACTGGTCGCCACGGTGTTCGATCTGTTTTGCGCCAATTACAGCCTCGACCGGGGTCTGGGCGGCGGCAATGTCGCCAGTTCCTACGATGACGATGTGCCGTTCACACCGGCCTGGGCGGAAAAGATCACCGGTGTTCGCCGCGACAAGATCATCCAGGTGGCGCGCGAATTCGCCGATAATGCCGAAAAGACCAATGGCAAGTCGATGATCATCATCGGCGCGGCGATGAACCATTGGTACCACATGGACATGAACTACCGCGCCGTCATCAACATGCTGGTGATGTGCGGTTGCGTCGGCCAGTCCGGCGGTGGCTGGGCGCATTATGTCGGCCAGGAGAAACTCAGGCCGCAGACCGGCTGGGCGCCGCTGGCGTTCGCGCTCGACTGGGCTCGTCCGCCACGCCATATGAACTCGACCTCGGCCTGGTACGCCCACACCGACCAGTGGCGCTACGAGACGGTGACGGCGGCAGAGATCCTGTCCCCGACAGCGCCCGAGGGCGACTGGAAGTCGCTGAGCCTGATCGACTACAACATCCGCGCCGAACGCATGGGCTGGCTGCCCTCGGCGCCGCAGCTCAAGACCAATCCGCTCGAGGTCGGCCGCGCCGCCAAGGCGTCGGGCAAGGATGTCGCCGCCTATGTTGCCGAAAAGCTGAAATCCGGCGAACTCGAGATGTCGTGCGAGGATCCGGATGCGCCGGAAAACTGGCCCCGCAATCTGTTTGTCTGGCGCTCCAACCTTCTGGGCTCGTCGGGCAAGGGCCACGAGTATTTCCTCAAGCACCTGCTCGGCACCGATCACGGTGTCCAGGGCAAAGATCTGGGCGAGGAAGGCCGGCAGAAGCCGATCGAGGCCAAGTGGCACGACGAGGCGCCGGAAGGAAAACTCGATCTGCTGGTGACCATCGATTTCCGTATGTCGACCACCGCGGTCTATTCCGACATCGTACTGCCGACGGCGAGCTGGTACGAAAAGGATGACATGAACACGTCCGACATGCACCCGTTCATCCATCCGCTGCAGGCGGCGGTGGACCCGGCCTATGAGAGCAAGACGGACTGGGAGATCTTCAAGGCGATTGCCAGGAAGTTCTCCGAGATCTCGCCGGAAATCCTCGGGGTCGAGACTGATGTGGTGCAATTGGCGCTGCATCACGACACGCCGTCGGAACTGGCGCAGCCGCAGGTTCTCGACTGGAAACTCGGCGAGTGCGACCTGATCCCGGGGAAGACTGCGCCGGGCTACATTGCGGTCGAACGCGACTACCCCAATATCTACAAGCGCTTCACTTCGCTCGGACCGCTGATGGACAAGGTCGGCAATGGCGGCAAGGGGATCACCTGGGACACCAAGCTGGAAGTCCATCACCTCAAGGCGCTCAACGGCACCGTGACGGAGGAGGGCGTTTCAAAGGGACTGGCAAGGATCGACACGGCCATCGATGCCTGCGAGGTCATTTTGATGCTGGCGCCGGAAACCAATGGCGAAGTCGCGGTCAAGGCCTGGGATGCGCTCGGCAAGCACACCGGCATCGACCACCGGCATCTGGCCGAGGCCAAGGAAGACGAAAAGATCCGCTTCCGCGACATCGCTGCACAACCGCGCAAGATCATCTCGTCACCGACCTGGTCAGGGATCGAGAGCGAGGAAGTCTGCTATAATGCAGGCTACACCAATGTGCATGAGCTGATCCCCTGGCGCACCGTGACGGGCCGTCAGCAGCTCTATCAGGACCACAAATGGATGCAGGCGTTTGGCGAGTTCTTCGTCACCTGGCGCCCGCCCGTGGATCTGAAGACGGTCGGTCCGGACATCAACATCTCCGAACGCGACGGCGAGAAGCATGTGGTGCTCAACTTCATCACGCCGCACCAGAAATGGGGCATTCACTCCACCTATTCGGACAATCTGATGATGCTGACGCTCAATCGCGGCGGTCCGGTGGTGTGGATTTCCGAGGTCGACGCCCGCAAGGCCGGTCTCGTCGATAATGACTGGGTCGAGGTCTTCAACGCGAATGGCGTCCTGACGGCGCGTGCGGTGGTGAGCCAGCGCATCAAGGAAGGCACGTTGTTCATGTATCACGCCCAGGAAAAGATCGTGAACACGCCAGGCTCGCAGATCACCGGCAAACGCGGTGGCATCCATAATTCGGTGACCCGCACCACGCTGAAGCCGACCCATATGATCGGCGGCTACGCGCAGCTCTCCTACGGCTTCAACTACTACGGAACCGTGGGCTCCAATCGCGATGAGTTCGTCATCGTCCGCAAAATGACAAAGGTCGACTGGCTGGATTGCCCGGCCGCCCAAGTGGAGGCAGCAGAATGAAAGTCCGCGCGCAAATCGGCATGGTGCTCAATCTCGATAAATGTATCGGATGCCACACCTGTTCCGTCACCTGCAAGAACGTCTGGACCAGCCGCGAGGGTGTCGAATACGCCTGGTTCAACAATGTCGAAACCAAGCCCGGCATCGGCTATCCCAAGGACTGGGAAAACCAGAAACGCTGGAACGGCGGCTGGACCCGGACCAAATCCGGCAAGTTGCAGCCCAAACAGGGCGGCAAGTGGCGGATCCTGGCCAACATCTTCGCCAATCCGGATCTGCCCGAAATCGATGATTTCTACGAGCCGTTCGATTTCGACTACGACCATCTGAAGTCGGCGCCGGAAATGGAGGCGTTTCCAACCGCGCGGCCGCGCTCGAAGATCTCCGGCAAGCGGATGGAAAAGATCGAATGGGGTCCGAACTGGGAGGAAATCCTCGGCGGTGAATTCGCCAAGCGCAGCCAGGATTACAATTTCGAGGGCATCGAGAAGGAAATCTACGGCGAATACGAAAACACCTTCATGATGTATCTGCCGCGGCTGTGCGAGCATTGCCTCAATCCGGCCTGCGTCGCCTCCTGTCCGTCGGGCGCGATCTACAAGCGCGAGGACGACGGCGTCGTGCTGATCGACCAGGAAAAATGCCGCGGCTGGCGCATGTGCGTGTCGGGCTGCCCCTACAAGAAGATCTATTACAACTGGGAAAGCGGCAAATCGGAGAAATGCACATTGTGCTATCCGCGGCTGGAATCGGGTCAGCCGACGGTGTGTTCGGAAACCTGCGTCGGCCGCATCCGCTATCTCGGCGTCATGCTTTATGATGCCGACAAGATTGCGGAAGCCGCCGGCACCGAGCACGAAAAGGATCTCTATGACGCCCAGCTCGGCGTGTTCCTTGATCCCAATGATCCCGATGTGATTGCCGCAGCACGCGCCGAGGGCATTCCGGAAGACTGGATCAAGGGCGCACAGAAGTCGCCGGTGTGGAAGATGGCGATGGAGTGGAAGATCGCTTTCCCGCTGCACCCCGAATACCGCACCCTGCCCATGGTCTGGTACGTGCCGCCGCTGTCGCCGATCCAGAACGCGGCAGAGGCCGGCGCCATCAACTCAATCGACAACATGCCGGATGTGAAATCGCTGCGTATCCCGGTGCGATATCTCGCCAACATGCTGACGGCAGGTGACGAGCCTCCGGTGATTGCGGCGCTGGAGCGGATGATGGCGATGCGCGCCTATATGCGCTCCAAGACGGTGGATGGGGTGGTCAATCTCGGGGTCGCCAACCGCGTCGGACTGACGCCGGCGCAGATCGATGAGATGTACCAGCTCATGGCGATCGCCAATTACGAGGACCGTTTCGTCATCCCGACGACGCACCGGGAGATGGTCGAGGACGCCTATGACCTGAAGTCTGGGTGCGGCTTCACTGACGGCAATGGCTGCTCTTCAGGCACGTCCAAAGCCAAGCTTTTCGGCGGCGGCAAGAGCTTCCGCTCACCCACGGAGTTCCTGTCATGATCCGCACTTTCAAGGGCCTTTCGGCGCTTCTGAGCTATCCCTCCACCGAACTGCAGGCGGCCATCCCTGAAATTCGGGATGTTCTCAAGGCGGAAGCCATCGTCTCTGTGGGCGCGTTTGACGCCATTGGGCCGTTGCTGGCCGAGTTCGAGACGGGAGACATCTACGACCTGCAGGAGCGCTACGTGCTGCTGTTCGATCGATCGCGGACGCTGTCGCTCAATCTGTTCGAGCACATTCACGGCGAGGGCAGGGACCGGGGCGGCGCGATGGTCGACCTGCTCGAAACCTACCGCGCCAAGGGCTTCGACCTTGTCAGCACCGAACTGCCCGATCACCTGCCGGTTCTGCTCGAATTCATCTCGACGCTTTCGCTTGCCGAAGCGCGCGAGATGCTGGTCGATGCCGGCCACATCATCGCGGCCCTTGCCGAGCGGCTGACCCGGCGTGAGACGCCTTATGCGGCGGTGCTGGTCGCGCTGTCGGAGATCGCGCAGGCATCGACCGAGACAGAAGAGGTCCGGGCGCTGATCGCCGAGAAGGATGACGATCCCGAGGATCTCGAAGCGCTCGACGCGGTCTATGAGGAGGCGATGGTCACCTTCGGACCCGATCCCAACGCCGGCTGCCCCGTCAGCCGCGATATTCTGGCCCGCATGGACGAGCCGCTCCGGCCGGCCTCCGCCTGATACGAAAGGACGAACATTATGAGCTATTTTCTCTTCGGGGTTCTTCCGTACCTGGCGCTCACCGTGCTGGTGGTCGGATCCATCGCGCGCTACGAGCGCGACCCCTTCACCTGGAAATCATCGTCCAGCCAGCTCTTGCGCCGCAAGCAGCTGGTCTGGGGCTCGATCCTGTTTCATGTCGGCGTGCTGATCGTGTTCTTCGGTCACCTGGTCGGCATGCTGACGCCAGTCGAGATCTTCCACCTGCTCGGCATGAGCTACGGCTTCAAGCAGGTGCTGGCGATCGTCGTCGGCGGCGTGGCCGGCGCAATGGCCATTGTCGGCGGCGCCATGCTGCTGCACCGCCGGCTGTTCGATCCGCGGGTCAGGGCCAACTCGTCCTTTGCCGATACCGGCATTCTGGTGCTGCTCTGCGCGCAGCTTGTGCTGGGCCTGGGAACCATCCTGGTCTCCATCCAGCATCTCGATGGCGGCGAGATGGTCAAGTTCATGATGTGGGCGCAAGGTATCTTCACCCTGCAGGCGGGCGCCTGGGAACTGGTCGCCGATGTGCACTGGATCTTCAAGCTGCATATCCTGCTGGGGCTCGCGATCTTCATCCTGTTCCCGTTCACCCGGCTCGTCCACATGCTCTCGGTACCTGTGCGCTACGTCTTCCGCCCGGGTTACCAGATCGTCCGCACCCGCAAGCACAAGGCAAATCTGGGGCCAAGATCATGAAACAGACATTCACCGACATCTCCGTTAATGGCGAGGCCATCTCGCCGGAATTGATCGCCACGGAAGCGCAGAACCATCCGGCGCCCAAGGGCAAGCCGGGCATGGCCTGGATGGCTGCAGCGCGGGCGCTTGCGGTCCGCACGCTGATCCTGCAGGAGGCGCGGCGGCGCGGACTTGCGGCCTCGCCGATCGAACTGGCGCCGGGGCTCTGGGAGACCGAGGAGGATGCAATCATCCGCCAGCTGCTCGACGAGGCGGTCGAGGTGGAAACGCCAACGCCTGAGGCGGTTCGCGCCGCCTACGACGCCAATCCCGAACGGCACCGCGCACCGTCGCTCTATGAAGCCGCGCATATCCTGTTCGCAGCCCGGCCCGACGATGTGGTGGCGCGCAAGGTAGCGAAGGATCAGGCGACTACCGTGCTCGGCAAGGTCAAGGCCGAGCCGAAAGCCTTCGACGCGCTGGCGAAGGACCATTCCGCCTGTTCGTCGCGCGCTAATGGCGGCAGGCTGGGGCAGATCTCGGCCGGCGACACGGTGGCCGAATTTGAAGCAGCACTCGCCACGCTCAATCAGGGCGAGCTCGCGCCCGAACCGGTGGAAAGCCGCTACGGCTTTCACATCATCCGCCTAGATGCCAAAGCGAAAGGCGAGATCCTGCCGTTTGAAGCGGTGGAGACCGCCTTGCGCTCGGCTTTGGAAAAGGCCGCCTGGGTCCGCGCCAGCCGCGCCTTTGTCGATGCCTTGGCCGAACAGGCAGAAGTCACCGGCATCACCCTCAAGGCGGCCTGACCTTTCACGCCTGTTCCTGCCGCGGCATCGAACGTCATGGCAGGGACTTTCCACCGGGCGCGAGCTCAATTTCGTGTTCGGTCCTGTTGTAGAATGAGGAGCAGTCATCATGGCGTTAGCCTTTGTGAAAACCATCGAGCGTGGAGTGACCGACCGTTTGTTGTGGGAGTTCGCAGACCGTCTTCAGGCACGCGGCTACCACCTGGCCGGCGTGGTTCAAACCAACAGCGACCGGCCCGGCTCGCGCCATTGCGACATGGATGTGCGGGTCCTGCCTGGCGGACCGGTGATCCGCATCAACCAGGTGCTGGGTGAGGAAGCGCGCGGCTGCCGGCTCAATCCGGTTGCGCTCGAAGAAGCCGTGGCGCTGGTCGAGGCCGGGCTTGAGCGATCGCCGGACCTCCTGATCATCAACAAGTTCGGCAAGCACGAAGCCGAGGGCAGGGGCTTCCGGCCGCTGATTGCCGAGGCGCTGGCCCACGGCATCCCGGTGCTGCTGGGAGTCAACGCGCTCAACCAGAAAGCTTTCGAGGAGTTCACCGGCGGCTATGCCGAGGAGATAGCGTCGGATGCCGAAGGCCTGGCCGCATGGTTCAGGAATGCGCTTCAACTGGCTGCATGAGAATTTCCCGCTGCGTCCTATCTGGTCGCCGCAACAATCATCTCCGGGATCAATGAGTTCTCACCCTCGGCGGCGGTCGTGGATGAAACCCGGCAGTTCCTATCACTCGCCATGATCGTGAGCTGCAGGCCTAAGCCGCTCGAGCAGATAGCGGCTTGGCGGTTTGCCGACCATCTTCCGAAACATGGTCACGAAACTGCTGGCGCTTTCATAGCCGAGATCCATCGCGACGGTCTGCACCGTCTGGCCGGCGCTCAGACGCCGCAAGGCGAGGATAATATGCAACTGCCGGCGCCAGCGGCCGAAGCTCATGCCCACCTGTTCCGCCAGCATGCGGCTCAGGCTGCGCTCGCTGAGCGCGATGCGGGAGGCCCACTCGGCGACAGTTGCATGATCCGCAGGTGCGGCGATCAACAGGTCGGTGAGCTTTTTCAGGCGCGAGTCGCTGGGGATCGGGAGGCGGAGGTCTTCGACCGGTGCCACAGCCAGCTCATCGAAGATAACGGACACGATGCGACCGTCCGGACCGTCGACGTCATAGAGCTCCGGCAGCGCGTTTGCCCGCATTAGCAATGCACGGAAAAATCTCGACACGGTGATCGTGCAGCATTCGGTCGGCAGGTCCGCGGACGCAGGAGGTTCGATGAAGAGGGAGATGCACTCCACCTCGCCTGAGCCGAAAACGGCATGGGGCAGCCCGCCGGGAATCCACACGGCGCATTGCGGCGGCACAATCCAGACTGCGTCTTCAACCTCGCAGTTGATGACGCCACGGACCGTGAAAAGCAGTTGCGCTTTCTGATGCCGGTGCCGCGGCGATTGCTCCAGCGTCTCAAGACTGGCGACGGCGTTGGCCGCGACGAGCGCGCGCGGAACCTGATCGACATGGGAAAGCCAATCGCTATGGACGTCCAGATACATCAAAGGCCTCGGTGTTTTCCATTATGGCCGGATTGATACATATAATGGCAGGGTTGCGCAATGACGCCATTCTCTGGCTGGCTTAATGCTTCCAGGCAGAAAAGGCACGTGGTGATCTTGATCGCGCGTCTCTTCGAGCGGGGCAGCGCTCAACCGCCCCATCAAGCCATTCGGATAGGAGTTTTGAGGTGATCGAAAATAACCCGGCTAAGCTCGCACTCGCATGGCTCGTTCCAGCTGTAGGTGCGGCAATCTTCGTCACGATCCAGTGCTTCTCTTATCTGAATGGCTACGTCGCTAGTGGCGGGACGATGCAGGTCAAGACGTTCGAGCCCGCCGCGTTGTGGGGCGTGTCTGCTTTTTACGGCGCCTGGATCGTCCCGCCATTGCTGGCGCTTGCCGCAACCCGTGCGACCGACTGGGTTATGCTCGTCCTCGGTGGCCTGCTTTTCCTCATGAGCACGCTCGCCGGCGTATTCGATGGTTTGCGCGACGGCAGCCATCTCGTTGCCCTGGAACTGTTGGCCGTCACGCTTCCAGGTGCGGTCGCGCTGATCATGTCGTGGCGGCAGATCCGCTCGAACTGAAATCATCCATCCCGGCTTGAGCAATTCCAGGTGAAGTGGACACCGGTTCACCGTCCGGAATTGCGCAGAAACTCTAAGGAGACGAACCATGCCTTTGGACAACACGAACTTCCCGCTCGTCTGGATGAGTTATGACGAAGAACCCGGTCACGACCACGACGAGGACTTCGCGGCGCTGGAGGCGAGTTTTAAGCGTGGCGCGCCGTTCGTGATCTTGACCGATACCGCTCCGATCGAAGGGCACGAGCACAGCCAGGAAGAAAAGAAGCGCACCGTGCTGTGGATGAAAACACACAAGGCCGAACTGCGGACACTCGTGCTGGCGATGATCGTGATTGAGCCGAGCACCGCCAAGCGTATGGCATTCAAGCCTTTCGGCGTGGCCTTTGCCAAATTCTGGGGCTATCCGTTGAGGCTCGCGTCGTCCCGCGAGGAGGGAATCGAAATCGCCGGGAAACTTCTGTCGGAGCGTGCCGGGTCTGCAGGCCCGCGGGTTCAGCCTGGCCGAGGCGGGGCTTGAGCGTGGTCCCGATCTCCTGATCATCAACAAGTTCGGCAAGCACGAAGCCGAGGGCAGGGGCTTCCGGCCCCTGATTGCCGACGCGCTGGCCCGCGGCATTCCGGTGCTGCTCGGAGTCAACGCGCTCAACCAGAAAACTTTTGACGACTACAGCAGCGGCTACGCCGAGGAGATAGCGTCGGATGCCAAAGGCCTGGCCGCCTGGTTTGAACAGTCACAGCGACGGGTTGCCTGAAAGGCGTCGCGGCGGGAATCGACCAAAAACACCTCCTGTGCCTGAAATAACCACTCGGCAGGGATCTCCATACTCAGCGCCACCTCATCGAATATTGCTTCTCAAATCTCAATAATGTCCGCGGAACAGCTGGGCATCTTGCAGGACCGTACGAAACAATGGGACACTCATCCTCCTGTGGTCCAGGCGAGTCTCCACACGATCTCGTGGCATATTTTCTACTTTTGCTTTTTGAATGCCGCTTTGCGTTCAGGCTTTGACGGAACGTGAGGTTTGGCTGCAGCAGCAGCGGCTGCCGCTTTGTGTTTCTCGACAGCTGCCGTTTTAAGCTTCTCGACAGCTGCCATGTTGGTGGTATTCAGCGCCATCGCGCACTGGTCGAGGTCATTCGTTGCCAGATGGGCATAGCGCAGGGTCATCTGGATCGTCTGGTGCCCGAGGAAAGTTTGCACGCGCCTCAGATCGATACCGGCCTGGACCAGCCTTGAAGCGCAAGTGTGGCGCAGGATGTGGGGAACCATATTCGGGTCGTCAGAGAACCGGTTCTTCTTGCGCGCCCGGTTCCAGTTGTATTTGAAATTCTGATAGGAAATCCTTGAAAAGGGTCCGTTGCCGCCATAAATCGGTGATATTTCAATTGCTTGAGCTGCCCGATGGGTCAAGGGAACGGATCTGCTTTTTCCAGACTTGGTGATCCAGAAGGTGGCGGTCCCGTTGTGAATGTCGCCCCATTTGAGCGCCAGGGCTTCGCCTATGCGCGCGCCGGTGTCGACCAGGAACCGGCACAAAAGTTCATGGTGGGGGTCGTTTTGGCCGATGGCAGAAAACATCGTTGCTTCCTCCTCTGCTGTGAGGAACCGGACCCGCGAGTTGCGCTCGCGTAATCTCACATAGGTCGGGAGCCTTGTTATCTGGCCATTCCTCTCGGCCTTGCGCAGCAATCGGTAAAAGGCTGCAAGCTTGCGGTTGATTGTTGAGTTCTTGTTTCCCACACCACGAAAGTTATCCACCAATCGGTCAATGAGGGTGTCATCGTAGTCTGCTATGCCGCGAGACCGCATGAACTCGTCAATTTCATGGATGAAGGCGTAACAATTGTTCTTGTGGCTGCTGTTTTCCCAAAGTGCTCCGGCATGCTGTCGCCAGAGTTCAGCCGGCAGTGGTGTGTCACCCGTGCTCGCCCAAGTCGCGCTCGCATAGGTCGGATCAGCGTCTAGCTTTGATCTATTCGAGCTCATAATCTCTGAATAGATGATGTCGGTCGAGAAATCTAAATTACTTTTGGGCCTAGACATTTCCAGTTCCAGGTGCCTCCCTGAAACCTATAGACCGGCAGCCGAAGCCGCCGGTCGTTAGGTCTTATCAAACCGAGGTTTGATTAGAACGAGCGCTGCAGGCGGATGAAGCCCGAAACAGTGTCACGCTCAATGCTGCCGATGTTGGCGTTACCATCAAACATTTCGTAATTGACGGTTCCCTTCAGAGCAAGGCCGGAGGTGATGGCATAATCAGCAGTCATGCCGACCTTCCAGACGTCACCAACTGCTGGCTTGCTGGCAGCGAGAGCACCAGTAGCGTTGACTGCCGCATACTGTCCACCAACGCCGAGCTTAAGCTTTTCGGTAGCCTGGAATGTGTAGTCTGCACCAACGAGCCATTCCTGGTAGAAAATGGCGCTTGCTGTGACGCCGAAGCCACCGGCACCGATGTACATGTTTGCATCAGTTGCATAGGCAGCCTGAACACCAAGTGTACCGGGACCAACTTCAGCCGATGCCAGGAAGCGAGCGCCGCCTTCATTGACTTCAGTGTCGTAGAAACCGACCAGGCTTGCTGTTACAGCACCGAAAGTGCCGCCGAGAATACCGGAAACGCCGAGGCCTTCGGTTCCAGCTGCAGCAGCAGCTGCATTGGTTGCCCAGTTGGCGCCCTGCTGATCAAGCGAAACACCGAAAGTGAAAGCGCCGCTGTTTGCCGAATACATGATCGAGTTGAAGCGTGTGGTTGCGTTGTACAGGCCATCGGTTTCGCCAGCGAGACCGCTGTCGAGCCAGTGGTAGAACATACCCATTTTCAGACCACCGATCGCCAGGTAGACTTCGTCGACGCCCATTGCGCCGTCGTTGCCCTGCATGCCGATGTAGCTTTCCAGAACGCCATACTCGGTGTCGGACTTCGCGGAGAAGTTGACGCGAGCGCGGGTGGTCTGAGCAGCACG
>JBLXGF010000008.1:0-228471 GCA_048261205.1 Hoeflea sp. | reverse complement strand
CTCACCATACTCAACGCCATCATCCGGGACGAAAAACCATGGCAAAACGCTTGACCAACGAGACAGTCGCTCTCCCCTCGTGGGAGAAGGTGTCAGCGCAGCTGACGGATGAGGGGGCGCCTGGCCTGCGGATGAGGGGGCTGTTGAAGCTGGCTCACACGTTGCGCTTCAACCCCGAAATCCGCGCCAGCACGGCGTTCGCCGCATCGAGCACGTTCGAGCCCGGACCGAAGATTTCAGCGACGCCGGCCTCGCGCAAAAACGCGTAGTCCTGCTCCGGAATGACGCCGCCGACCACCACCTGGATGTCGGCGCGATCCTTGTCCTTGAGCCGCGTGATCAGCTCCGGCACCAGCGACTTGTGCCCGGCGGCGAGCGAGGAGACGCCGACCACGTCGACGCCGAGCGCAATGGCCTTGTCGGTGACCTCCGCCGGGGTCTCGAACATGTCGGTGAGATCGACCTTGAAGCCCATGTCGGCGAATGCCGTGGCGATTACCTTGGCGCCGCGGTCATGGCCGTCTTGGCCCATCTTGGCCACCAGCACATGCGGCGCCCGGCCCTTGTCTGCGGCATAATCTGATATGCGCGCGCGGATCGCCTGATACTCCGGATCGTCGTGATAGACATCCTCGTAGACGCCGCTGATCACCTTGGTGATGGCGTGGTGGCGGCCGCCGAAGCCGCGCTCCATGGCGTCGGAAATCTCGCCCAGCGAAGCCCGCGCCCGCGCCGCCTCGACGGCGGCTGAGAGCAGATTGCCCTTGCCGGTGGCGGCGACTTTTTCGAGCTCCGCAATTGCCGCCGCGTGCGCCTTGGGATCGCGGCTGTCGCGCATTTTCTTGAGCCGCGCCACCTGGCCGGCGCGCACCTTGTCGGTGTCGATGTTGAGAATGTCGACCTGCGGCTCGTCGGCAAGCCGGAAGCGGTTGACCCCGACGATCACGTCCTCGCCGCGGTCGACCCGCGCCTGACGCCGTGCGGCGGCTTCCTCGATGCGCATTTTCGGCAGGCCCTGTTCCACCGCCTTGGTCATGCCGCCCAGCGCCTCCACCTCGGCGATCAGCTCCCAGGCCTTTTCGGCCAGATCGGCGGTCAGCTTCTCGACATAATAGGAGCCGCCGAGCGGGTCGACGACATTGGTGACGCCTGTCTCATGCGCCAGGATCAATTGCGTGTTGCGGGCGATGCGGGCGGAGAATTCCGTCGGCAGCGCGATCGCCTCGTCGAACGAATTGGTGTGCAGCGACTGGGTGCCGCCCAGCACCGCGGCCATCGCCTCGAAGGCGGTGCGGACGATGTTGTTGTAGGGATCCTGCTCGGTCAGCGACACGCCCGAGGTCTGGCAATGGGTGCGAAGCATCTTCGAGCGCTCGGACTTGGCGCCGAAATCCGTCATGATCTTCGACCACATCTGACGCGCGGCGCGCAGCTTGGCGGCCTCCATGAACACATTCATGCCGATGCAGAAGAAGAACGACAGCCGCCCGGCAAAGGCATCGACGCTGAGCCCCTTGGCCTGGGCGGCGCGGACATATTCCATGCCGTCGGCCAGCGTATAGGCTAGCTCCTGCGCCAGCGTCGCGCCGGCTTCCTGCATGTGGTAGCCGGAAATCGAGATCGAATTGAATTTCGGCATTTCGGCCGCCGTGAACGCGATGATGTCGGCGACAATCCGCATCGAGGGTTCGGGCGGATAGATATAGGTGTTGCGGACCATGAACTCCTTGAGGATGTCGTTCTGCACCGTGCCGGTGAGATCGGCGCGCGTAACACCCTGTTCTTCGCCCGCGACAATGAACATCGCCAGCACCGGAATGATGGCGCCGTTCATGGTCATCGACACGCTCATCTCGCCCAGCGGAATGCCGTCGAACAGGATCTTCATGTCCTCGACCGAATCGATCGCCACGCCGGCCTTGCCGACATCGCCGGTCACCCGCGGATGATCGGAATCATAGCCCCGGTGGGTGGCCAGATCGAAGGCCACCGACAGACCCTTTTGCCCGGCGGCGAGGTTCTTGCGGTAAAACGCGTTGGACTCTTCCGCCGTCGAGAAACCGGCATATTGGCGGATGGTCCAGGGCTGGCCGGCATACATGGTCGAGCGCACGCCGCGGGTGAACGGCGCGAAGCCCGGCAGCTCGGTGGCGGCACTGTCCGGCAGGTCTTCGGCTGTGTAAAGCGGCTTCAGTGTGATGCCCTCGGGGGTGGCGGTGTCGAGGCTTTCGACCGGCTTGCCCTTGAGATCCCTGGTGGCCAGATCGAGCCAGTCGCGTTTGGTTTTGGTCATTGGTCTATTCCTTGCGCGCTGGTGCTTGTGGAAAAGGCCCCTCCCCAACCCCTCCCCACAAGGGGGAGGGGCTTAACCCGCCGCCCATTCAGGGACCGAACATGAGCTTTCCGCCGGACAGACGTGGTGGCAGGAGCGGGAAGGCTGCGGCTCGCATCTAGCCCCTCCCCCTTGTGGGGAGGGGTTGGGGAGGGGTGTATCTGCGTTATCATACCGCTCACTTGGCGAACTCCATGATGATCTCGTCGACGGCAAGGCTGTCGCCGGGCTTGACCGGGATGCGTGAGACCACGCCCTTGCGTTCGGCCTTCAGCACATTCTCCATCTTCATCGCCTCGACCACCGCGAGCGTCTGGCCTTCCTGCACCTCGTCGCCCTCATTGACCGCGATCGAGACGATCAGACCGGGCATCGGGCAGAGCAGCAGTCCGGAGGTGTCGGGCGCGACCTTTTCCTTCATCAGCCGCGCCAGCTCGGCGACGCGGGGGCTGAACACCTGTGCCCGGACATCGACGCCCAGCTGCCGCAAACGCCAGCCGGCGTCGGCCGGTTCGACCTTGATGGCGTGCAGCTCGCCGTCGATATCGAAAATTGCAAGCCTTGCGCCCGGCGTCCAGTCGGTCGCCACCGCCATCGGCTCGCGGCTGGGCAGGCGCACCATGAAGACATTGCCGGTGTCGTCGATATGGCCGGTGATCTCCTGGCCGGCAATCCGCACCACCTTGTCCTCGTGGGCGCGCCTTTCCGCCTGGCTGAAGCGCGCGCCGGAAATCTGCGCATTGCGCGCGCCGTGGATGTGACTGAGCAGCAGCGCCGCGATGGCGAAACGCTCGACGGTCGCCTCATTGGGCGGCACCGGGCCGAAGCCGTCGGGATATTCCTCGGCGATGAAACCGGTCGACAGCCGCCCCTCGCGCCAGCGCGGATGCTGCATCAGCGCCGACAGGAACGGAAGGTTGTGGCCGATGCCCTCGACCTCGAACCGGTCCAGCGCCCCGGCCATGGCGTCCACCGCCTCAAGCCGGGTCGGCGCATGGGTGCAGAGCTTGGCGACCATCGGATCGTAGAACATCGAGATCTCGGAACCCTCGGTGACACCGGTGTCGTTGCGGATGGTCACATCGCCGGTCTTGCCTTCCTGCGGCGGCCGGTAGCGGGTCAGCCGTCCGATTGAGGGCAGGAAATTCCGGTACGGGTCTTCGGCATAGAGCCGGCTTTCCACCGCCCAGCCGGTCAGCTTCACATCGGCTTGCGAGAAGGCGAGCTTCTCGCCGGCGGCAACGCGGATCATCTGCTCGACCAGGTCAACGCCGGTGATCAGCTCGGTCACCGGATGCTCGACCTGCAGCCGCGTGTTCATCTCGAGGAAGTAGAATTTGCGGTTCTTGTCGACGATGAATTCGACCGTGCCCGCCGACTGGTAATCCACGGCCTTGGCCAGCGCCACCGACTGTCCGCCCATGGCTTTCCGGGTGGCTTCATCGAGGAAAGGCGAGGGCGCTTCCTCGACCACCTTCTGGTTCCGCCGCTGGATCGAACATTCGCGTTCGCCCAGATAGATGACATTGCCGTGGCTGTCGCCGATCAGCTGGATTTCGATGTGGCGCGGCTCTTCGATGAATTTCTCGATGAAGATCCGGTCGTCGCCGAACGAGCTTGCCGCTTCGGATTTCGAGCGGGAAAACCCTTCGCGCGCCTCGGCATCGTTCCAGGCGATCCGCATGCCCTTGCCGCCGCCGCCGGCCGAGGCCTTGATCATCACCGGATAGCCGATTTCGGCAGCGATCCTGGCGGCATGGGTCTCGTCGTCGATCAGCCCCATATGGCCGGGCACGGTGGAGACGCCCGCTTCCGCCGCGATCTTTTTCGATGTGATCTTGTCGCCCATCGCCTCGATGGCCTTGACCTTCGGGCCGATGAAGGCGATGCCTTCGGCCTCCAGCGCCTCGCAGAACGAGGCTCGTTCGGACAGGAACCCGTAGCCCGGATGCACGGCCTGGGCGCCGGTCTGCTTGCAGGCGTCGATGATCTTCTCGGGGATCAGATAGGACTGGTTGGCCGGGGCCGCGCCGATATGCACGGCCTCGTCGGCCATCGCCACATGCACCGCATCGCGGTCGGCGTCGGAATAGACCGCAACCGTGGCAATGCCCATGGCCCGCGCGGACTTGATCACCCGGCAGGCAATTTCACCGCGATTGGCGATCAGGATCTTGGAAAACATCACAGCGCCTCTCCCCCCTGGAGGGGGAGAAAGCCTTTTCCTGCATTTGCGCGGGCCATGCCCGGGCAAGTGCTTGGAAAAGGCAAGAGAGGGGGTCTAGCGTCCCGCTGCTGCCTGAATGATCTGCTCTGCGACCCCATCGATGTTCTCCTGTATGTCTTCGTTCCAGAACCTGAGGGTTCTGTAACCCCTTGTTTCGAAGGACCGGTCACGTTCACCGTCGCGGACCGAACCTGCGTGTTGCGACCCGTCCGCTTCCATGACCCGCTTATGCGCGTGGCAGACGAAGTCGCAGATAGTGGCACCGAGCGGCTCCGGCCTCTTGAACTTCATCCCGCCAAGCCGGCGTGCACGAAGCAATTGCCATAGAACCTATTCAGCCTCCGTCGGATCGTGCCGCGTGGGCTTTGCGAATTTGCGCAGCCTGTCCCCGCTCAACCCAACCCCCTCTCTTGCAATTTCTGGCGTTTGGCCTGCGGCCAAGCCACCGAAATTGCTTTCTCCCCCTCAAGGGGGGAGAGGAATTCCCCCCTTGTCGGGCTCCTTCTCACACCTCCAGCACATCCTCGAAGGCGGCGGGCATGCTGGCCCGCCCGACGCGTTCGTCAATCCGCAGCATTGCCGTGTAGGACTGGGTGTCGAACGGCTCTTCGGCGGGCACGATCTCGCGCCCGAAAAGCCAGCTGATCCGGCCCGCATCGAGATTGCCGCGCTCGAACGGCTCGTCGCCGAACCGGTGCCAGAGCGCATGCAGAAACGCCATGTCGGCGAGCTTTTCCGTCGGCGTCCGGTCCGCCATGCGGCGGCGGTTGATGATCGCCGTTACGCCGCGCGGATTGGCGCGGCGGATGGTGAACTGGAACCCCGTGCCGGGCAGGCCGGACGGGATTCCGCGGTGTTTGGTCATTTCAGGCAGTTTTGCCATCAGCTCTTGCTTTCGTTCTGTGCGCCGAGCTTGTCCTGGGTGCGCAGCTCGAAATCGCTTGCGTCGTGGCGCTCGCGCAGCTGCTCGGAGGGATCGCCGAAGGAGCGGTTGACCATGCGCCCGCGCTTGACGGCGGGACGGGCGGCAATCTGGTCGGTCCAGCGCTTCAGGTTGGTGTAGATGCCGGTGTCGAGATAGGTCGCCGCATCATTGTAGACATTGCCCTGCATCAGCGTGCCGTACCAGGGCCAGATCGCCATGTCGGCAATCGAGTATTCGGAACCGGCCATGAATTCATTGTCTGCGAGGCGCTTGTCGAGCACGTCGAGCTGGCGTTTGACCTCCATGGCAAAGCGGTCGATGGCGTATTCGATCTTCATCGGCGCATAGGCATAGAAATGCCCGAAGCCGCCGCCGAGAAACGGGCCGGAGCCCATCTGCCAGAACAGCCAGTTGAGCGCTTCGGTGCGCGCATGGTGCTCCTTGGGCAGGAAGGCGCCGAATTTCTCGGCGAGATAGAGCAGGATAGAGCCGCTTTCGAACAGCCGCGTCGGCTCCGGCGTCGAATGGTCGACCATCGCCGGGATCTTCGAATTCGGATTGACGTCGACAAAGCCCGAGCCGAACTGCTCGCCTTCGCCGATATTGATCAGCCAGGCGTCGTATTCGGCGCCGGAATGACCGGCAGCCAGCAGCTCCTCGAGCATCACCGTCACCTTGACGCCGTTCGGCGTTGCCAGCGAGTAAAGCTGCAGCGGATGCTTGCCGACCTGCAGGTCCTTCTGGCTGGTCGGGCCGGAAATGGGGCGGTTGATATTGGCGAAGCGGCCGCCATTGCCCTGCTTCCATTCCCATACCTTTGCCGGTTCATAGCCGGCAGGCAGGTTGTTTTCGGGCGGGAACTTGTTTTCGTCAGTCATCAAATAGGGTCCTTGTTGGCGAGAAATGTCTCACCGGGGATATAGGAAACTTGCGCCCAATTACAGTGGCCCGCGCCGGCCAACCTGCCGCTTGAGGGGGGCCGGAGGACGGGACGGGCGCGAAGGATTGCAGCAGTTTCTGTCTGGACGGATCGGAAAGAGGTCCCCACCTCCCCCTTGAGGGGAGGTCGGAGAGACAAGCGTAGCGCAGGCGATCCGGGTGGGGGTATGGTTCCGTAATCTAAAGACACCCCCACCCGGATCAGCTGCGCCGTCCGCTTCGCGTCCGCCTTGCTTCTCCGACCTCCCCTCAAGGGGGAGGTGGGGCTCTGCGCCAATCGCCCCGGGGCAGAGCCACGGGTCTCGCCCCGCCCTTCGGACCCCCTCAAGGGGGAGGTTGGGACCATCATCGCCTCAGCCCGCATAATCACTGTCGCTCACCTTCTCCAGCCAGTCCACGGCCACCCCGTCGAGCGCCTCCTGGATGGCGAGATGCGTCATCGCCACGTGCGGCGAAGCGCCGTGCCAGTGCTTCTCGCCCGCCGCGAACCAGACCACGTCGCCGGGCCGGATTTCCTCCACCGGCCCGCCCGCATGCTGCGCCCGGCCGAGGCCCGACGTGACGATGATCGTCTGCCCCAGCGGATGCGTGTGCCAGGCCGTCCGCGCCCCCGGCTCGAACGTCACCGCCGCCCCCTGAACCCGCCCCGGCGCTTCCGCCGCAAACAGCCTGTCGAGCCGCACCGTGCCGGTGAAGTAATCTTCCGGGCCTTTGGCCGATGGTGTCGATCCGGCGCGTGTGATCTTCATGACGGGGTCCTTTGGGTGACGAGGTGCCCAACCTCCCCCTTGAGGGGAGGTCGGCGATTGGCGCGTAAAGCGCGACAGAGCCGGGTGGGGGTTGGCCCCTCGTGCATCGCGGAACTCACCCCCACCCGGATCACCTGCGTCGTCCGCTGCGCGGCCGCCTTGCTTCTCCGACCTCCCCTCAAGGGGGAGGTGGGGCGCCAGCAGGCATATCTGCCATTCACAGCCATAATAACCTCTCACAACGGAATGTTGTCGTGCTTGCGCAGTGGTTGGGTGACCTTCTTGGTCTTCAGCATTTCGAAGGCGCGGACCACGCGGCGGCGGGTCGAGTGCGGCATGATCACCTCGTCGATGAAGCCGCGCTGGGCGGCGACGAAGGGGTTGGCGAAACGGTCTTCGTAATCCGCCGTGCGCTTCGCGATCTTTTCCGGGTCGCCGAGCTCGGAGCGGTAGAGGATTTCGGTCGCGCCCTTAGCGCCCATCACCGCGATCTGCGCCGTCGGCCAGGCATAATTGACGTCGGCGCGGATGTGCTTGGACGCCATCACGTCATAGGCGCCGCCATAGGCCTTTCGGGTGATCACCGTGACCTTCGGCACCGTGGCCTCGGCATAGGCAAACAAGAGCTTGGCGCCATGCTTGATGATGCCGTTATATTCCTGGCCAACGCCCGGCAGGAAGCCCGGCACGTCGACCAGCGTCAGGATCGGAATGTTGAACGCGTCGCAGAAGCGCACGAAGCGCGCCGCCTTCTTGGAGGAATCGATATCGAGGCAGCCGGCCAGCACCATCGGCTGGTTGGCGACCACACCGACCGTCGAGCCGTTGAGACGGATGAAGCCGCAGAGAATGTTCCTGGCGTGGTTTGCCTGGATCTCGAAGAAGTCGCCCTCGTCGCCGACCCGGGCGATGACTTCGCGCATGTCGTAGGGCTTGTTCGGATTGTCCGGAATCAGCGTGTCGAGCGCGTTCTCGATCCGGTCCGGCGCATCGGCCGTCGGGATCACCGGCGGCGTTTCGCGGCTCGACAGCGGCAGGAAATCGAACATCCGGCGGATTTCGATCAGCGCCTCGACGTCGTTGTCATAGGCCCCGTCGGCCACGGAGGATTTCTTGGTATGGGTCGAGGCGCCGCCGAGTTCTTCCGCCGTGACGATCTCGTTGGTCACGGTTTTCACCACGTCGGGGCCGGTGACGAACATGTAGCTGGTGTCTTTCACCATGAAGATGAAGTCGGTCATCGCCGGCGAGTAGACCGCACCGCCGGCGCATGGCCCCATGATCACCGAGATCTGCGGGATCACCCCCGAGGCCTGCACATTGCGCCAGAACACCTCGGCATAGCCGCCGAGCGAGGCCACGCCTTCCTGAATGCGGGCGCCGCCGGAATCATTCAGCCCGATCAAGGGCGCGCCGTTCTGCACCGCGAGATCCATCACCTTGCAGATCTTCTCCGCATGGGTCTCCGACAGCGAGCCGCCAAACACGGTGAAATCCTGGGAAAACACATAGACCGGGCGGCCATTGATGGTGCCCCAGCCGGTGATCACCCCGTCACCGGGAAAAACCTGTTTCTCCATGCCGAAATCGGTGCAGCGATGGGTCTTGTACATGTCGTATTCTTCGAACGATCCCTCGTCGAGAAGCACCTCGAGCCGCTCGCGCGCCGTCAGCTTGCCCTTGGCATGCTGTGCATCGATGCGGTGCTGGCCGCCGCCAAGCCGGGCCTGTTCGCGCCGGTGTTCAACCTCTTCGATAATTTCCCGCATCACAGGCCTCCCTTTTTGGCAATCATCGCCCATGTTGCCGGAAATACAATCGCTGCCAAGGCTGCCTTGGCCGCATCGCCCAGGATGAACGGCGTCAGACCCCAGGCAAGGATCGGCTGATCCCAGCCGAACAATGCCCCGAGCCAGATGAGGCCCGGCACATAGATGATGGCGCTGGCGATGAGGGCGGCGAGCAACGCGGTCAGCGGCGACCGGTCCATGCCGCGCCCGGCCAGCGTTCCGGCTGCGAATGCGGCCAACAGGTACCCCAGCAGATAGCCGCCGGTGGGTCCCATCATGTAGGCAAGCCCGATGCCCTTTTCCGGCGTGCCGGCAAAGACCGGCAGGCCGAGCGCGCCCTGAGTGAGATACAGTGCCACAGCGGCAGTGCCGAGCCGGGGGCCGAGCGCCAGGCCGAGCCCGATGACGGCGAAGGTCGTCATGGTCAGCGGCACCGGGAAGAACGGAATGGCAATCTTGGCCGACAGCGTCAGCAGGATCGAGCCGGCAATCGTGACAAGCGCGGCAATGGCCAGTTTTTCAGGCCGGGCGGCGGTCAGGGTGGCATAAAGGGTCAAGGCGTGCGCTCCGTGAAACCGGGAAGTGAACACAAGGGATAGCGTGAATGCGGCCGCTGCAACAGGGTTGAAAAGGTAAGCATGTTGCACTAGCAATGTTTGCAACTGCATATTTGCAAAGTTGCGAACACTCATGCGAACACGCAAACTCTTCGTCGGCGGCAAGGTCCGCGCCATCCGCGGCGAGCACGGCCTGACCCAGGCCGGCTTTGCCCAGAAGCTCGGCATCTCGACCAGCTATCTCAACCAGATCGAGAACAACCAGCGCCATGTCAGTGCCTCGGTGCTGCTGGCGCTGGCCGAAGCATTTTCGGTCGACATCACCACCCTGTCGGACCAGGACAGCGACCGGCTGCTTGCCGATGTCGCCGAAGCGCTGGCCGATCCGGTGTCGGGCGGCGCCCAGCCGTCGCTGACCGACGTCAAGCTGGTGGTGCAGAACGCGCCCTCCTTTGCCCGCGCCTTTCTGTCGCTGCATCAGGCCATGCGCCGCTCCGGCGACCAGCTGGCCGAACTCGACGAGACGCTGGAGCGCTCCGGCGCGCTCACCGATCCCACCCCTTACGAAGAGGTGCGGGATTTCTTCCATTATGTCGACAACTACATCCACGAACTGGATCTCGCCGGCGAGGCGCTGAGCCGGGAGCTCGCCAAAAGCCGTGGCGTCAGCCTCAAGGCGCTGGCCGACCACATCGAGCGCCGTCACCGGGTGCGGGTGGTGATCGGTGCAAGTGGCGAGCCGGGCGCAGGGCAGGGCGATGCCGACGCCAGCGGCCTGCGCCGTTTTGATCCGGTCGCCCGCGTGCTCTGGCTCAACCCGCGCACGCCTGCTTCGACGCAGGCTTTCCAGATCGCCTGCCAGATCGCGCTGATCGAGCATGATGCGGCCATGACACGGATCATCGAGGAGGCCCGCTTCCGCTCGGCCGACGCCGCCGGCATCTGCCGCATCGGGCTTGCCAATTATTTCGCCGGTGCTGCGATCCTGCCCTATGGCGCGTTTTCCACGGCCGCACGCGAACTGCGCCACGACCTGGTGCTGTTGGCCGACCGCTTCTCGACCAGTCTCGAGCAGGTGGCGCACCGGCTTTCCACCCTGCAGCGGCCGGGCCAGAAGGGGGTTCCGTTCTTTTTTGCCCGGGTCGACAAGGCCGGCAACATCACCAAGCGCCATTCCGCCACCAAGCTGCAATTCGCCCGTTTCGGCTCGGCCTGTCCCCTGTGGAATGCCCACAGTGCGTTTGAAACGCCGAACCGGATCATAAGGCAACTGGCTGAAACGTCCGATGGCGTGCGCTATCTCTGCCTTGCCACCGCGGTTTCCAAACCCTCCGGCGGCTGGCGTGATCCGGTGCAGAACTATGCCCTGGCGCTTGGCTGCGAAGTGGCCCATGCCGGTGAACTGGTTTACGCCGATGATCTCGATGTCGCCCGCGCCGAGGCCTTTGAGCCGATAGGCGTGTCCTGCCGGATTTGTGAACGCCGCAACTGTCACCAGCGCGCCGTACCGCCGCTCAAGCGCCGTCTTGTGGTCGACCCCAATATGCGCAAGACCGTGCCCTACGGTCTGGAGTGATGATTCCGAGGCTTGCGGCAGGCCGTGCTGTCAGGCTAGGAAAACGCATCGCCCCGCCAAACGGGGCCCAAGCGAAAGGCAGCCACGGTGACCGGTACAATCTATGTCCTCAACGGACCCAATCTCAATCTTCTGGGCAAGCGCCAGCCGGAAATCTATGGCAAGGAAACCCTGGCCGATGTCGAGGCGGCTGTTGTCAGCCAGGCTAAGGCCCATGGCCTGGAGGTGCGCTTCCTGCAATCCAACGCCGAGTACCAGCTGATCGACTGGATCCATGAAGCCCGTGAAAAGGCCGCCGCCATCGTCATCAATCCCGCGGCGCTCACCCATACCTCGGTCGCCATTCTCGACGCGCTCAACACCTTCGAACGTCCGGTGATCGAGGTGCATATTTCCAATGTGCACAAGCGCGAGGAATTCCGCCACCATTCCTATGTGTCGCTCAGGGCCGACGGCGTCATCGCCGGCTGCGGCACGCAGGGCTATCTGCTGGCGATCGACCGGGTTGCCCGTCTGGTCGCCGCCAGCTGATCTGGCGGCTCTCGCCAGCCCTCTTGACCGCACACTGATTCAGGCGGTCTGTGCCGATGTTCAGAATTCCAGCGGCGCGTTGTCGGTGACTTCCTTCATCACGAAGAAGCTGCGGATCTGGCGGACGCCGGGAAACGCGATCAGCTGATCGCCGTGCAGCTTGTTGAAATCCGCCATGTCCTGCACCCGGATTTTCAGGAAATAGTCGAAATCGCCGGCCACCAAATGGCAGTCGAGGACGAAGCTGAGCTTGCGGATCGCGGCCTCGAAGGCCGCGAAGCTTTCCGGCGTCGAGCGGTCGAGCACAACGCCGACCATGACGAGGGCGCCGCGCGACACCGAGTGCGGGTCGACAAGCGCCCGAAATCCCCTGATGAAGCCCTCGTCGATCAGCCGTTGTGTCCGGCGGTGGCACGTTGCCGGGCTGACGCTCACCTTGTGGGCGAGCTCGGCATTGGTCAGCCGCCCGTCCGCCTGAAGCAGCTTGAGCATCTTGCGGTCGATTTTGTCCAGTCGATCATTCATGGAAGAAGCTTCCGCATTTATGACTCAGAATGCAAGATAAGATCATAATCTGGGTAATGATTTTCCATCTCATAAATTCCGAAGTGCAAATTTGAAAGCACCTTTCATGAAATTACGGCTAGCATCCTGTCCATAAACCCCGGCATTCAACGACGGACGGATCCCATGAACCTCGCAAAATTCGAACGCTATCCACTCACCTTCGCGGGCCCGACGCCGATCGAGCATCTGCCGCGGCTGACCGCCGCCATCGGCGCCGATGTGGAGATCTACGCCAAGCGGGACGACTGCAATTCCGGGCTGGCGCTGGGTGGCAACAAATTGCGCAAGCTCGAATACATCGTGCCGGACGCGATCGCCGCGGGCGCCGACACGCTGGTCTCCATCGGCGGCGTTCAATCCAACCACACCCGGATGGTTGCGGCCACCGCCGCCAAGATCGGCATGAAATGCGTCGTGGTCCAGGAAAGCTGGGTGCCGCATGACGATGCGGTCTATGACCGTGTCGGCAACATTCTGCTGACCCGGCTGATGGGCGCCGACAGCCGCCTGGTTGACGAGGGCTTCGACATCGGCATCCGCCAGAGCTGGGAGGATGCCATGCAGTCGGTCCGCGACAAGGGCGGCGTGCCATACCCGATTCCGGCCGGCGCCTCGGTGCACAAATATGGCGGTCTCGGCTATGTCGGCTTTGCCGAGGAGGTGCGCGCCCAGGAAGCTGAGATGGGCATCAGGTTCGACTACATCATCGTCTGCGTGGTGACCGGTTCGACCCAGGCTGGCATGATCGTCGGTTTTGCCGCCGATGACCGCGCCGACAGGGTGATCGGCATCGATGGCTCCGGCACGCCGGAGCAATTGCGCGAGCAGGTTCGCGGCATTGTCGACAACACCGCGGAACTGGTCGAGCTTGGCCGCACCGTGCGCGACGACGAGATCGTCATCAATCCGGATTACGCCTATCCGGCCTACGGCGTGCCAAGCCATGAAACCAATGAAGCGATCCGCCTGGCCGCACGGACCGAGGCGATGATCACCGATCCCGTATATGAGGGAAAATCCATGCAGGGCATGATCGATCTGGCGCGGAAGGGCTTCTTCCCGAAAGGTTCGAAGATCCTCTATGCCCATCTCGGCGGCGCGCCGGCGCTCAACGGCTACAGCTACACCTATCGCAACGGCTGATCATAGTGGCGCCGTCAGCGCCGGGATTCGGCCAAGCGCTATTGCCGCACTCGCATATATCCAAGGCAACGGTGAGGGACCGGGTGGGCTTTGCCTTCCGGTGCTGCCCTCGGGTGACGTAGTGCCAGGCGATACGATCGATCAGGACCCCTGAAACCACCGCCCCTCCGGCGGTGGAAACCAGAAAACCAAGGATAACTCGCGACGGCTCTAGAGCTAGTGTTGATGGATCCATAGGACCGGCCCTTGCTGGCCGTCCTAAATTACGAAACAACTCCTGGTCCCGTCACGCAAGCGCTAGCGTGCCTGGCGGTGCATACGGCCTGAGCCCGGGTTTCGACCAATGCGTGAAGGGGCGTTACCGTCCCGGTGCTTTTTCAGGCTTACGGTCCGGCTCCCTGCCGATCAACCACTTATCCACGACACGCGCCGCCCAATACATACATTCTCTTGAATATAGATTATCGCTTATATATATAGAAGCGAGGCGCAACGACGCCATGCCTGATATCGGCCGAGTTCAAGAGGGAAAGACCATGCAAACAGAATTCACGCCATGGATGTCGCTGGGCGGCGGTGTCCTGATTGGACTGTCGGCGGTCTTGCTGATGGTTTTCAATGGCCGCATTGCCGGCATGACCGGCATTGTGACCGGGATCATTCCGCCGATTTCGGCCGATTGGGCCTGGCGCATAGCCTTCCTCGCAGGTGCCGTGCTTGCTCCGGTGCTGTTCCTTGCCGCTGGCGGCGTGATTGCCTTTGCGGTTCCCGTGCCGCTGCCCTTGCTGGCGTTCGGCGGCCTGATTGTCGGGGTTGGCGTTTATTACGGCGCCGGCTGCACCTCGGGCCATGGCGTGTGCGGTGTGGCGCGGCTGTCGCCGCGCTCGATTGCAGCCACCGTCACATTCATGATTGCGACCGGTATCACGGTCTATGTCGTTCGCCATGTTGCGGGGGTCTGAACCATGCGGAAATTGATCATCTCCGGCCTTACCGGTGCCATCTTCGGTCTTGGGATCGCCATTTCCGGCATGGCCAATCCGGTCAAGGTTCTCAACTTTTTCGATGTGGCAGGCAGCTGGGATCCGAGCCTGATCTTCGTCATGGGCGGCGCGCTGATCACCACCGCCATCGGCTACGTGCTGGTCTTTGGCGCCCGCAGGAAACCGGTATTCGACGATGATTTTCATCTGCCGGTCAACAGGACCATCGATACGCGGCTGATTGCCGGGTCGGCGACCTTCGGAATTGGCTGGGGTATTGCCGGCTTCTGTCCGGGCGGTGCCATCCCCGCGCTGGGCTTTGGCGGCCTTGACGTTATTGCCTTCGTCGGCGCCATGATCCTCGGCATCGCGCTGGCCCGCGCGCTCGACGGCCTGCGCCACAAGCCGGCCAAGGCATTTTGATCAAATTCCGTGCCTCCCGGCGGAGGCACGGCACGTTTCGAGGCCGCCGCATCAATCGGCCTCATCACCATACGCTATGAAAGAGGAGATGCTGCAATGTCGGATTATCCAGTGGACCTGTCAGTGACCCCCGAAGTCAAAGCCTTTTTCGATCCTGACACCAACACCATCAGCTATGTGGTCAAGGATCCCGGCTCGACGTCCTGTGCTGTCGTGGATTCCGTCATGGACATCGACTACGCCGCAGGCCGGATCACCTATGGTCATGCCGACGCAATCATTGCATGGATCCAGCAGAACGGTCTGAAGCTTGAATGGATCATCGAAACCCATGTCCATGCCGATCATCTCTCCGCCGCCCCCTATATCCAGGAAAAACTCGGCGGCAAGATCGGTATCGGCGACAAGATCATGGTCGTGCAGGATACCTTCGGCAAGATCTTCAACGAAGGCACCGAGTTTCAGCGTGACGGCTCCCAGTTCGACGCCCTGTTCAAGGACGGCGACACCTACCGGATCGGCACCATGCAGGCCTTTGCCATCTATACGCCCGGTCATACACCGGCCTGCATGGTGCATGTGATGGGCAATGCCGCCTTCACCGGCGACACCTTGTTCATGCCTGATGGCGGGTCGGCCCGCGCCGATTTCCCCGGCGGCGATGCGGGTGTGCTCTATGATTCGATCCAGAAGGTGCTGTCGCTGCCCGACGAGATGCGCCTGTTCATGTGCCATGATTATGGCCCCAATGGCCGCGACATCGCGTGGGAAACCAGTGTGGGCGACGAAAAGGCGCACAACATCCATGTCGGCGGCGGAAAGAGCCGCGAGGAGTTCATCAAATTCCGCACCGAGCGCGACGCGCAACTGGCCATGCCAAGGCTGATCATCCCGTCGCTGCAGGTCAATATGCGTGCCGGAGAGATCCCGAAAGACAAGGACGGGCGTGCAATGCTCAAGGTGCCCGTCAACGGGCTTTGAACCGGGCTGTCGCGTCCGGCCAGACACCGCGGTCCCGCCATTTTCTGCCAACTTGCTGTCAAGCGATGTGCGAGGAGGCAAGGCATGAAAGCCAAGCCGGAAACCGCCGGCTGATCTGACATGCGCCCCGCACAAGTCCGGCAGCGCTTCCGCACGAATGCCCGCAGGTTGAGATAAATCAAGACGCTGACGCTGACTGCGCAGTAAGGACATGGAAATGCTGAAAGATCCCGCCATCACCAATCGTCTTGCGCGCTATATCCCGGTCCTGGACTGGGGCCGCCGCTATGACCGGGACGCGCTTGGCAATGATCTTGTCGCCGCGGTGATCGTCACCATCATGCTGATCCCGCAGTCGCTGGCCTATGCTCTTCTGGCTGGTCTGCCCGCCGAGACCGGTATCTACGCCTCCATTGCGCCGATCGTGCTCTATGCCATTTTCGGCACCAGCCGGGCGCTGGCCGTCGGGCCCGTGGCGGTGGTATCATTGATGACCGCTGCGGCGATCGGAAATCTCGCCGAACCCGGTTCGCCCGAACTGCTTCTCGCCGCCATCACCCTGGCCTTTCTATCCGGCGCATTCCTCATTCTGCTTGGCGTGCTGCGGCTCGGCTTCCTCGCCAATTTCCTGTCGCATCCGGTGGTCGCGGGCTTCATCGCCGCGTCCGGAATCCTCATTGCCATGAGCCAGTTGAGCCATATCCTGGGCATTTCAGCCGGCGGCGACACCTTTCCCAGATTGATCGTCTCGCTGGTGGAGCATCTGGGCGAAACCAACTGGATCACGCTTGCTCTTGGCGCCAGCGCAACGGCATTCCTGTTCTGGGTCCGCAAGGGGCTGATGCCGCTGTTGCTGTCGACCGGGATGAAGCCGCAATTGGCGGGTGTGCTGGCCAAGGCCGGACCGGTTGCCGCAGTCTTTGTCACCACCTTTGTCGCCTGGGCCTTCGGCCTGTCGGCAGGCTATGGCGTCAAGGTGGTCGGCGACGTGCCGCAGGGCCTGCCACCCCTGACCATGCCATCCTTCTCGCTCGATCTCTGGGGCACGCTGATCGGCTCTGCGGTGCTGATCTCCATCATCGGCTTTGTCGAATCCGTCTCCGTCGCCCAGACCCTGGCTGCGCGCAAGCGCCAGCGGATTGTTCCTGACCAGGAACTCATCGGCCTTGGCGCTGCCAATGTCGGTGCGGCCTTCACCGGCGGTTTCCCGGTCACCGGCGGCTTCTCCCGCTCGGTGGTCAATTTCGACGCCGGCGCCGAAACCCCTGCTGCCGGCGCCTACACAGCCGTCGGCCTTTTGCTCGCGGCGATGCTGCTGACGCCGCTGATCTATCATCTGCCCAAGGCGACGCTTGCCGCCACCATCATCGTCGCGGTGCTCTCACTGGTCGATTTCTCGATCCTGAAAAAGACCTGGATCTATTCGCGCGCAGACTTCGCCGCCGTCAGCGCGACTATTGTCCTGACGCTCGGCTTCGGTGTCGAGGTTGGCGTGACGGCCGGTGTTCTGTTGTCGATCCTCATTCACCTCTACAAATCCTCGCGTCCGCACATGGCAGTGGTCGGGCGGGTTCCGGGTACCGAGCATTTTCGCAACGTCAAGCGCCACCGGGTGGAAATCGACAGCACCGTGCTGACGCTCAGGGTTGATGAGAGCCTCTATTTTGCCAATGCCCGTTATCTCGAGGACAGCGTCTACGACATGGTCGCCTCCCGTCCGGGGCTGAAGCACGTGGTGCTGATGTGCCCGGCGGTCAACGAGATCGACATGAGTGCGCTGGAATCGCTGGAGGCAATCAACGAGCGCCTTGAAACGCTTGGCGTCAAATTTCATCTGAGTGAAGTGAAGGGTCCTGTGATGGACAGGCTGCGGTGTGGTGATTTCCTTCATCACCTCAGCGGCAAGGTTTTCCTCAGCCAGCATCAGGCGGCGCTCGAACTTGCCGCCGAACCTTCGCAAAACAGTTTCACAATTTCGCAACCCCAGGAAAGGACTCCATCATGAGCATCCGCATCGGCGATACCGCCCCCAATTTCAAGTCCGACACCACCAACGGCCCGATTGATTTCCACGAATGGATCGGCTCGTCATGGGCCTTTTTCTTCAGCCACCCGGCAGACTTCACCCCGGTCTGCACCACCGAGATGGGCCGCACCTCGCAGCTTTCCGACCAGTTCGCCGCCCGCAATGTCAAGCCGATCGGCCTGTCGACAGACGGCGTCGAGGAACACATGGCCTGGATCAAGGATGTCAACGACACGCAAAACACCATGCTGACATTCCCGATTGTTGCGGACAAGGATCTCAAGGTGGCCGAGCTCTACGGCATGATCCATCCCAATGAGAGCACCACGGCTGCCGTGCGTTCGGTCTTCATCATCGATCCGAACAAGAAGGTCCGCCTGATGCTGACCTATCCGATGAATGTCGGCCGCAATTTCGATGAGATCCTGCGGGTTATTGATGCCCTGCAGCTGGCTGATGCAAAGAAGGTCGCCACGCCTGCTGACTGGCGTCCGGGTGGCAAGGTCATCATCCCGCCATCGATTTCCAATGAAGAAGCCAAGGGCATCTTCCCGCAGGGCTGGGAAGAAATCCGCCCCTATCTGCGCGTCACCGACGTCAATTGAGACATCAGCCGCTCACGCAAAACGCCCGCCGGAAAGCGGGCGTTTTCACACCGGCAACATATCGCTGCGCCCCGGGGATATCCCGGAGCGGCTGTGATCAGGTCAATGGCCGGATCCGCACAGCAATCAGGTCGATGCCCTTTGCTCCGCCGGAAACATCGCTGTTGATCACCAGGTATCCGCCCTGATTAGGCGCCAGCGCGCGGTCGTAATCCAGGCTGAACAGAATGTCATTGGTGTCGTAGGACACGTCAAAACGCCGACGCCCGCAATCGCCGAGAACCGAGAATTCGCATCTGACATAAATCTGGGTGGTCTCGGGTGTAGCCGAGCGCACAGTCACCGCCAGCACGGACTGGCGGCCGGCAAGCGCCTGCATGACTTCAGCCCCCAGCGGTACACGCACCTCGCCATTTTCATCGGCGGACCGCGACACGATCCTGAGCACATTGCCTTCGGCTTCCTCGATCACCTCTGCACTGGCATTGCCGCCGGCTTCGGCTGTGCCGTCACGGCCCGGCGTGTAGACATTGGCCCACTCGCCGGAAAAGCCGGAGCCGGGATTGAGCTGCTGTGGCCCGCCGGCAAAATCATCCCGGCTCAGTGACGGCGGCGGATTGGGGACGCCGGTGTCGCGTTCCGCTGCACTCTTGAGCGCGCCGCTATCAATCAGCCACCAGACGCCGATACCCAGAAACGACAGCATCACGGCGGCGGAGAAAAACGAGGCAAAGACTGCGCGCTTGGGTTTTGCCTTGCGCAGTTTGGGAGCCTTGGCTTTTTTGCCCGGCTTTTGCGGTCTGGCGCTGGCTGGCGCTTCGATATGCGGTGGCCGCTCTGCGTTCAGGTCCGGCACGGAGGCCGGGGCGGTCGAGTGCCCGGCAGCATCGGGCGCAAAATCCAGCGTCGCATCGCTGCCCGCCGCTGCCTGGCTGTGAGTCCCGGGCCGGGATTCTGCAGAGGCGGGAGCGACTGCCGGGGCTGTCTGCTGCGGTCTGCCGGCGGGGGAGTCCCTGTCATCCCACGGCGACGGGGAGTTGTGGCCGGGGCTGTCATGCTCCGGACCCCGCGCTTCGGCAATAGTGTGCACGGGGCGCGCCTCAACAGGCGCAACCGGTGCTGCCCTGACGGAGGCTGGCACGACCGGAGCCGGCTGATCCGCTGTGGGCTCGGCCGGAGCAGGGCTTGTTTCAGCCGCATCGGGCGAAGCAAAACCGGCAGCGGGTGCTGCGGGCGAGGGCATCGAGGCGTCCTCACTTGGCGGAGCCCACTCGGCCTCGATGCTGATGATCAGAACCTCGAGCCTTTCCCGGTGATCGTCCACACGTTCGGCATCGGTGATGCCCTGACGCTTAAGACTGCGGTCGAGCGCTGCGCGGGCGGAATCGTAAATGCGGCGGCGCGCCTGCGCGCCCGGAATGCCCGCCTTGTCCAAAGCCCCGCGAATTGCAGCTTCCATGCCGGTCAATGGTCTGTCTCCGTGCAGCCCGGTTTGGCTGTCTGCAGCCCGGGTCAATCTTGCTGGCAATCCCGGCCAACCCCGGTGAGACCAGGCAGCAGACTGCCGGCCAGCCACCGACCATTGGTCCCTGCCGTTATGCTGTGCGTATCCGCTAACCCCGCAAAACTCAAGCTTGCAACATATTTGGCAGCTATCAGGCTGTGGACGTGACGCGGCGAGTCAAGCCTTTTCAGCGCTCAACGGCTCTGCTATGCAAATTGACGTTTGCGTAAACGTCATTCTGAATTGCGAGGCCCCATGACACTTCCTGCCATCCTCAAGACCAATTTCCGGCTGCCGGTCGTGGCCGCGCCCCTGTTCATTATTTCCCATCCGCCGTTGGTCATGGCCCAGTGCAAGGCAGGTGTGATGGGCTCTTTCCCAGCGCTCAACGCCCGTCCTGAAGCCCAGCTTGATGAATGGCTTGCCGAGATCACCGAAGGTCTTGCCGACCACGATGCCAGGAACCCGGACCGTCCGTCCGCTCCCTTTGCCGTCAACCAGATCGTTCACCGCTCCAACAAGCGGCTAGAGCATGACCTGACCATGTGCGTCAAATACAAGGTGCCGGTGGTGATTTCGTCGCTTGGCGCGGTGCCCGAGGTCAATGACGCCATCCACTCCTATGGCGGCATCGTGCTGCATGACATCATCAACAACCGGCATGCCCATTCCGCTATCAAGAAGGGCGCCGATGGCTTGATCGCGGTTGCCGCCGGTGCCGGCGGTCATGCCGGTCCGCTTTCGCCATTCGCACTGATTCAGGAAATCCGGGAATGGTTCGATGGTCCGCTGTTGCTGTCGGGTTCGATCGCGACCGGCGGCGCGGTGCTCGCCGCCCAGGCCATGGGGGCCGACATGGCCTATATCGGCACGCCCTTTATCGCCACCGACGAAGCGCGCGCTGTCGACGAGTACAAGCAGATGATCGTCGACAGCGAAGCCAAGGACATTGTCTACTCGAATTATTTCACCGGCATTCCGGGCAATTATCTCAAACCATCGATCTCCGCACAGGGTCTTGATCCGGACAATCTTCCCGTGGCCGATCCGACCAAGATGGACTTTGACAAGGCTGTTTCCGGCCCCAAGGCCTGGAAGGAAATCTGGGGCTCGGGCCAGGGCATCGGTGCGGTCAAGAAGATCGGCCCGGTCTCTGATCTGGTCGACCGGCTCGAGACCGAATACAAGGCCACCCGCGAGCGGCTGGCGCTGTAAGCCGTCGGGCCGGAGCTCCCTGGCGGGGCTGGACAGACGCATCGCATTGGTTGAAAATCGCTCCCGGGTTCAACGAGGGAGCTGTCACATGGATTTTCAGACCGCCGTCCGCACCTGCCTGCAGGAGAAATATGCCACGATTGCCGGGCGCGCCCGGCGATCGGAATATTGGTGGTTCGCACTTTTCGCGCTCATCGGTAACGGTGTCCTGGGCATTATTGACGCGATCCTGTTCGGTGACGCCCAGATACTGAGCGGGCTTTTCAGTCTGGCGATTCTGCTGCCGTCGATCTGCGTTGCCGGTCGGAGAATGCACGACACCGGCCGGTCGGCCTGGTGGCTGCTGCTGTGCTTCATCCCGCTGATCGGTATTCTCGTCCTGCTCTGGTGGTTCATCCAGAAGGGCACGGATGGCAGGAACGAGTACGGACCAGATCCGCTGGCTGACCAGCCGGCCTGACTGCACAGGCAGGGGCGGCCCGGAAAGCCTGCCGTGGCTGGAAGAGCCAAAAACTGCGCGGCTGTGTATATGTCCGCTTGAAATCGGCGGGCAACCACGGTAATGGCCCTCCATCATGCAGCCGTGGCATGGATTGCCGCACGCACGCATGAACTGGTACGCCGCTTTAGCTCAGGTGGTAGAGCACATCATTCGTAATGATGGGGTCGCAGGTTCGAGTCCTGCAAGCGGCACCACTTCCCCCACGGCCTGACTTTGCGCGCTAGATGGCTGGAGCCCTGACGGCGGCGTTCTTGCCGCTGCGCAGATTGATCCAGTTGGCCAGGATGATGATGCCGCCGCCAAGCAGCACCAGGGCGTCGGCTTGTTCCCCAAACAGCACCATGCCGATGACGACAACCAGCGGCAGCCGGGCAAAATCGATCGGCATCAGGAAGCTTGCCGGCGCCAGAGACAGGGCCGTGGTCAGGCAATAATGCGCCATCAGCCCGGCAGCGCCGATCACCACGAGCCAGGGGACAGTCACCAGCGTGGGCCAGGTTATCGACTCGTGCGCACCGAGCGCGACAAGTCCAAAGCACAGCTGAAACCCGGTCAGCCAGAACAGGATCGAGACGATGCTTTCATGGCGGGTCAGGGCCTTGGTCATGATGATGGTGGCGGCGAAGAAGATCGCCGACATCGCGGCGGTGACCGTTCCGGGCTCCAGCGCACTGAAATCCGGCCGCGCGACAACCAGAATTCCCAGGAACCCCAGACCGGCAGCGAGCATTCTGGCGCCGGTCAGCCGTTCGCCCATAAACAGGAAGCTCAACACGATCACCCAGATCGGAGAGGTGAATTCAAGCGCGAAGACCTGCGCAAGCGGAATTGACGCCAGAGCGAAGAACCAGAGATTTTGTCCGGTGAAGTGGAACAGGTTCCGGAAGAAATGCTGCTTCAGCCGGTTGCTGCGGATCTCGCCCAGCCTGCGGTTGGCAAGCGCCAGCAACAGCACGATGGCAAGGCCGACCAGCGAGCGAAACGTCATGATCTCGAAGGTGTTGTGAACTTCCGATACATAGCGGCCCGCGACCGCCATCATCGAGAATGACACTATCGATCCGCACATCCACAGTGCGGCTCTTGCAGGTCGATAGGTGTCGGGCATGGGCTGGGTCTCCACTGCTCTCACCGCAAACAAGGCGCGGGCGCAGCCGGGTAACAAATTGGGGAATTGCCGTCAGGCTTGATCAAGAGGCATGTTTGAATTGAAGCCAGTCAAATGGATTCGGTGCAACAAAGCAATCGCCAAGAAGGTCATCTCCAGCCTGGCCTGTCCCGAGGGGCCGGTTCAACAAGGTTGATTTTCCTGTTTGTATCGGCCGGAACATCCATCTACCATCGCAGTCAATCAAGGGGGAGGGCACCATGCATGTTTTGATCATCGGCGCGGCCGGCATGATCGGCCGCAAATTAACGGCATCCATCGCCAGCTCCGGCAAGCTGGGCGCGCGCAGCCTGAGCAAACTGACCCTCACTGATACAATCGAGCCTGAAATCCCGTCCGGATTTACCGGAGAGGTCACAAATCTGGCGCTCGATATCTCCGACCCGGCCACCGCAGCACAGCTTGTGGCTGGCCGCCCCGATGTGATTGTCCACCTGGCGGCCATCGTTTCGGGGGAAGCGGAACAGGATTTCGACAAGGGCTACCGGATCAATCTGGATGGAACCCGCTATCTCTTCGACGCCATCCGGCATCTTTCCCTGACGGGCGCCTATTGTCCGCGCGTGGTCTTTGCCTCTTCGGTCGCCGTTTTCGGTGCACCGTTGCCTGACGAGATTGAGGATACTTTTCTCACAGCGCCGCTGACCAGCTACGGCACGCAGAAGGCCATCGGCGAGTTGCTGCTGCAGGACTACACCCGCCGCGGCTTCTTCGACGGGCTGGCGATCCGCCTGCCAACCATCTGCATCCGGCCCGGCCTGCCCAACGCGGCGGCGTCGGGTTTTTTCTCATCCATCCTGCGCGAGCCGCTGGCCGGCAAGCCGGCGATCCTGCCGGTTCCCGACACCGTTCGCCATTGGCACGCCAGTCCGCGTGCGGCGGTTGGATTTCTTACCCACGCTGCGACAGTGGACACCGGCCCCGTCGGCCATCGCCGGGCGCTCAACATGCCGGGCGTATCGGCAACGGTGGCCGAGCAGATCGAGGCGCTGCGGCGCATTGCCGGAGACAAGGCCGTGGCGCTTATCCGCAGCGAACCTGCGCCCGAGATCATGCGCATCGTCTCAACCTGGGCCCGCGGATTTGCAGCCGATCGGGCAATCGCGCTGGGATTCCGCGCCGAAAGCTCGTTCGATGAGATTATCCGCATCCACATCGAGGATGAAATGGGCGGCCAGCTCTAAGGCCTTCGAGAGGGCTTTCACGCCACTTGCGCGGTGACCTCGATCTCGATCAGCATTTCCGGGCGGATCAGCTGGCAGACGATCATCGTCGCCGCCGGGTCGATGCCGCCCAGATGCTCGGCCAGCACCGGCGCCACTGCGTCGAAAAATTCCGGCTTGGTGACGTAATACCTCACCCGCACCACGTCGGTCAGGCTTGCATCCAGTGCCGCCAGAGAGGCGGCAATGGTGGTGAAGCAGTTTCGTGCCTGGCCGGCGACATCGGCTGGCATTTCCATGGCGCTGTAATCATAGCCGGTGGTGCCGGACACATGCACGAACGGGCCTTGCCGTACGGCGCGTGAATAGGCCGCCGCCTTCTCAAACGGGGAACCGGTGGAATGCTTGCGTCTGCCGCTCATCGGGAGGAACCTTTCGGGATTTTCCGGCTCAGCTGTGTGCCCAGTCCATATACAGTTCGCGGGTCTTGCGGCCGGTCGGACCCGCCTGCAATTCGCGATCCTCGATACGGATCACCGGAACCACCTTGGAGTGATTGCCGGTCGAGAAGATTTCGTCGGCATCCATGAAATCGGCAACCGAGAGCGATTTCTCCACAACCTCGGTGCCGGCTTCGCGCAGCAGCTTGATGGCGCGTGAGCGGGTGATGCCGGTCAGGAAGGTGCCGTTGGGCGCCGGCGTGAACACCACGCCATCCTTGACCAGAAAGATGTTGGATGTGCCAGTCTCGGCGACATTGCCGAGCATGTCGAGCACCAGCGCATTGTCGAAGCCGCGTGACTTGGCCTCCATCACTGCCCGGCCGTTGTTGGGGTACAGGCAGCCGGCCTTGGCGTTGGTCGGAGCCGTTTCATAGGTCGGGCGGCGGAAAGGCGAGACGCTGACCGAAAACCCCGAGGAGGCGATCATCGGGCTTTCAAACAGGCAAAGGCAGAACCGTGTCGAGTCCGGATCAGCCGGCACCGACATGTAGCCGCCATGTTCGGCCCAGTACATCGGCTTGATATAGACCGCGGTCTTGCCGTCGAATTTCTTCAGGCCCTCGCGGGCCAGCGCTTCAATCGCGCCGGCTTCCATGGTGGCGCGCATTCCCAGGGCGTCGGCGGAGCGGTTGACCCGGGCGCAGTGCAGATCGAGATCCGGCGCCACTCCCTCAAACCAGCGTGCCCCGTCAAACACGGTCGAGCCGAGCCACATGGCGTGGCTGACCGGTCCGATCAGCGGCGGATTGCCTTCCAGCCATTCGCCGTCGACATAGGTCCAGGTCTTGGTGCGGGCTTGGGTGTTGACGGTCATGCTCTTCTCCTGCCGATGCTGTCTGTATGCAGCGACATTCGTCTGCCACAGCCACCGCCGTCAAGTCATGGCACTGAGACAAAGTGGCTGCAACGGGGCAATAGCATGATCCTTGCGTCCAACCGCCGAAGCGGGAAACAATTGGATGCGGCCCCCGGCCCGGAGTGCTGAGCCTTGAGGGGCGCTTGACTGTTGCACTGCAACATGGGCATCGTAGGGGTATTAGAGGAGGAAATACCGAAATGTCTTATGCCGCTTACGCCTTTGACGCCTATGGAACCCTGTTTGATGTCCATTCTGCCGTGCGTCGCCATGCGGAAGCGGTGGGGCCAGATGGACAGCTTCTGTCGGAGATCTGGCGCGCCAAGCAGCTGGAATATTCCTGGACCCGGGCGCTGATGGGGCAATGGCGCGATTTCTGGGCATTGACCGAGGAAGCGCTCGACTATTCCTTCGAACGTATCCCCAGCGCTGACAAGAGCCTCAAGCCGCAGCTTCTGGAGGCCTATTTCAAGCTCGATTGCTATCCTGAAGTCCCCGCCGTGCTCAAGGCATTGAAAGCCACTGGCGCACGGGTGGCGATTCTCTCGAACGGCTCGGTCGAGATGCTGGATTCGGCTGTCAGGAATGCCGCGCTCGACAGTGTCATCGACGATGTGTTCTCGGTCGATGAGCTGCAGACCTTCAAAACCGATCCGGCGGTCTATGACATGGTCACCACCTCTTACCGGCTCTATCCCGGTGCAGTGTCGTTCCAGTCATCCAACCGTTGGGATGTCGCAGGCGCCACCAAATTCGGCTTTCGCACGATCTGGATCAACCGGGCCAAAATGCCCGATGAGTATCGCGACCTGTCGCCATCGCTGATCCTGCCTGATCTCAACGGCGTCGAATAACGTCCGGATTGCCGGGCAAGTCCCGGCGGAACCAGTTTTTCCCGCCCGCAGCAGACTTGATCAAGCTGCTGTTTGAACCCGCGCGCCTTTGTGGTAAAATTTGACCGACGTTCCGGAACAATTGTGCGATTTGCCCGTTGCACAAGAATGAGCTGTGTCCAGGAGCAGTGTTGAGCCATGCAGAACCAATGGGATTATTACAGTATGGTCGGGTTCGCACCCGAAACCCATTCGCCTGAAGAGCTGGAACGACTGACCATAACGCCGGAAGACACGGCACTTTTTCTCGATTTTGACGGAACCCTGATCGACATAGCTCCTACACCGGACGCCATCAGGATTGGCGACGATGACAAGAAACTCCTCTCCGCATTAAGCGAACGCCACAACGGTGCGGTATCGATCGTCTCTGGCCGTAATCTGAAGGATGTCGAGCAGTATCTGGAGGAGTTCACCGGAACCGTTTCCGGTGGCCATGGCGCCGAATTGCGTCACCGGTCGGTTCAGGTGCCCTGTATCGAATGCGATCTTGAACGGCTGGAGCACATCAAGAATGTGGTCCGGGAATTCGCAATCATCAATCCGCAGCTGATCGCCGAGGACAAGAGTTTCGGTATTGTTTTGCATTTCCGCCAGGATCCGTCGCTTGAAGCCAAGGTGCGCGAGTTTCTCACCGGCCTGGTCGAAGGCGACGACGAATTCGGCCTTCAGTCCGCCAAACTGGCCATCGAGATCAAACCGAAATGTACTTCCAAGGCGGATGTGATCGAGCGGATCATGAGTTTCGACGAGTTCGCCGGCCGCAATGTTCTGTTTGCCGGTGACGACGAGACCGATGAGGCGGGGTTCGCCTGGGTCAACGAGCGAGGCGGTGTCTCTGTCAAGGTTGGCGATGGACTGACATGCGCGCACTACCGGACCCAAAGCCCGGAAACATTCAAGCATTGGCTGTGGTCTCAGGCCGGCGCGACGGGGTCATAGTTGTGGGACGCTTGGTAATCGTATCAAACCGGGCGCCCTCCATAGACGGAACCGGCGATTCAGGTGGTCTTGTCGTGGCGCTGAAGGACGCGCTGGCCAAGGATGGCGGCCTGTGGATCGGCGGCGCGCCGGAACAGACCGATACTCCGGCATCGTCGCTGGTTTTCCACCATCGTCCGGACTTCGACATCGGCCTGTTCGAACTGGAGCCCCAGCTCTACCGGGACTATTACTTTGGATACTCCAATTCATTGCTCTGGCCGGCGCTGCACGGGCGAGTTGATCTGATCGAAGTTCAGCCCCGGTACGCTGCCGCCTATAGCGAGGTGTCGCGGCGGCTGGCGAGGATGATTTCCGATACGGTGCGTTCCGACGACGTCATCTGGGTGCATGACTATCAGCTCATCCCGCTGGCGCATGAACTCAGGGTTCTTGGCTGCAGAAACCGGATCGGCTTCTTTCTGCACATACCGGTTCCCGGCCTGGAAACCTTCAAGGCTATTCCCGAGTGGCGCGATCTGGCGGCATGGCTTGCCGAGTACGATCTCATAGGGGTGCAGACACAGCGCGACCTTGCCCATCTGATCAACATCTTCCGTCACACTCTGCGCGGCGAACTGCGGTCCAACGGCAATATGGGGATCAACGGCCGCGAGGTGGTGCTCGGCTGTTTTCCGATATCGATCAATGTTGAGGGATTCAGGCGTCTTGCCGAAGAAGGCTCCATCGGCACGCCACCGCCGCCACTGCCCAGGCTGATCGGCGTGGACCGGCTCGATTACTCAAAGGGCCTGCCGCAGCGGCTGGCCGGCTATGAGACGTTTCTGAGCCAATACGCCCGGTTCCGCAGCAAAGTCAGTCTGCTGCAGATCGCGCCGCCCACTCGGGATGATGTCGAAGCCTACAGGGACATACGGGAGGAGCTGGAGCTTCGCGCCGGTCATATCAACGGGCTTTACGGCACCGTCGACTGGACCCCGGTGCAATATATCCATCGCGCCTTGCCGCGCGACGAGTTGGCGGTGTTGTTCCGGCTTTCCAGGGTTGGACTCGTTACGCCTTTGTTTGATGGCATGAACCTGGTGGCGAAGGAATATGTTGCGGCCCAGGACGAAACTGATCCGGGCGTTCTCATCCTGTCACAATTCGCCGGCGCGGCCGAGGAGATGCCGCAGGCCCTGATCGTCAATCCCCACGATCCGCAGGATATGGCTGAAGCGATAAAAACGGCGCTCGAAATGCCGCGCGCCGAACGAATCGCCAGGCATGAGGCGCTGTACGATTATCTTGCAAACCATGATGTCGAGTATTGGAGCTCATCGTTTCTCAAGCGGCTGTTGGCGGTCGAGACCATCGATCTGCACTGGACATCGCGCTATTCTGCCTACCAACCCGGGGTTAAGGCCAGTTGAACGATCTGGGGCCTGCATCATCACGATTTTGTCAGTCTATAGGTGGTTGCTGTGGCAAGTTCGCCACAAGCCACACGTGGGAAAGTCACAATCGGAACCCAATTGTGGCCAACGCGTTGAGTCGGGCCGGGGGATCTCCGGATGGACATTGACGACACCTGCAAGCTTTTGAGCATCTCTGAGGACTTCCCGCGACATGACCGCACCCAATCGTAATCACTTGACCGCAACCGCCCCTGGAGGCGAAGCTTTGCTGTGTCCCCTCTCACGGCGCCGCTTTCTGGCGCTGGGTGCTGTGGCAACGGCAAGTCTTGCCGGTTGCGCAGGACCAACGACGCAGGAATTCGTCAGCCAGACCTCGCCGGTCTACCGTGCGCCGGAAAACCAGCAGAGCGGCCTGGTTGGCGGCTCTTCCTTTTACGACCGCATGTATGGGCCGAAGCTTGACGAGCCTTTTCCCCTGCCTGCCATTCCCTATCAGGAGATCGACCCGATCTTTTGGCGGCAGGAGGTGGCTGATCCGACCGGGGAACGGCCGGGGACCATCGTTGTCGATACCGGCCAGCGGTTCCTTTTTCTGGTCCGTGAGAATGGCCGCGCCATGCGCTACGGCGTCGGCATCGGCCGGGACGGTTTCTCGTGGTCCGGCCGCGCCGTTGTCCAGTGGAAGCAGAAATGGCCGAAATGGACACCGCCGAGTGAGATGATTGCGCGCCAGCCGGAACTTGAGCCCTACTCAGCCGAGAACGGCGGCATGGCGCCCGGGCTGGATAATCCGCTTGGCGCCCGCGCGCTCTACATTTTCCAGAACGGCGAGGATACGCTCTACCGTCTGCATGGCAGCCCGGAATACAAGTCAATCGGCAAGGCTGTGTCGTCGGGTTGCGTCCGGCTGATCAATCAGGACATCTGCGATCTGTATGACCGGGTTCCCACACGCACGCCGATCCTGGTGATCTGACGCCGCCAGTTGCGTGGATCTCTTCCTGGAGCCCTGCGGCAGTGATGTCGCGGTGGCGAACTGGCGGCTGAGCCGGCGGTTCGAATGCCGCGCGCCCGGGCTTCAAATAACGCGCCGTTCCCGCCGGTGTCAGTCTTGTTTGAGGCTTTTAGCCCGATCGTGGTATAAGCAAGACGGGCTGACGATACGGATTTAATCCGGCTGGTGGCTGCGGGGGCGCAGATGAGATTTGCTGTACGCATGAGCACGATAGTGGCTTGCATGTCAGCCGTGCTGCTGACTTCGGGCTGCCTGCCAGAGGACAACGGGTGGGCGCCTTCCTACAAGGAGGCGCAGCAGCCCAAAATCACAGTGTCCATGCCTGCCAACGCGCCATCGATTTCACAACAATTCCTGTTTACTACCGGGAATTCGAAACATTTGGGCATTGATGTGACCGGTAAAACCGGGGATCCGGTGATCGCGGTGGCCAGGGGGCAGGTAACAGCATCGTTCTCCGAGCCTTCCTATGGCAATCGTGTGGAAATCACCCATGCGCCCGATGCAAGCGGTAAGCGCACAGTTACCATTTACAAGCATCTCCAGCGGCGCCTTGTCAAAGAAGGCGATCTGGTTGCCCGCGGCCAGCAAATAGGCCTTCTGGGCGCGACGGGCGTCCTCAGTGGCGGCATTCCGCATTTGCATTTTGAGCTGCACCGGCAGTTCGGGTCGGCAGCAGTAACGCCCTCCGATCCGCATTTCTATTGGGTCAATGGCGTTGGCCAGGTGACATGTTTCGATCCGGCGGCCGACTATGATGAAAGCCGGTTCCGCACCACCTATCCGGTTTTTTGCCGCGGCGGTTGATGCGCGGACGCACTTTCCGCGCTTCAGAAGCCCTTCTTCAATGACCCCAGAATGCCCCGAACCAGTGCGCGTCCCAGCGACGTTGCCGCCGAGCGGGCCACCGATTTGATGACGGCTTCGGTCACGGTCTGGCGTTGATAGCCGGGACGGGACCGGCTCGACGTCTTGCTCCGGCGCGATGATTTGCTGCGGCCGCGATCATCCTCGTCATCATCCTCGTCACCATAACCGGGCAGGGTCCAGCGGCGGCTTTCGGGCCGTTCCTCTTCCTTCTCCTCCTCGCGGTGACGCTCTTCCTCTTCGGCCTTGGCGGCCTCCGCGGCCCGGCGCGCCAGCATCTCGAAGGCGCTGTCGCGATCCAGATCGGTATCATACTGTCCTGCGACCGGGCTGACGGCCATCACCTTCTGCCGTTCAGGTTCGGTGATCGGGCCAAGCCGGGAGGACGGTGGCCGGATCAGGGTCCGCTCGACCATTGACGGCACACCCTTGGCTCCGAGCGTTGAGACCAGCGCCTCGCCGACGCCAAGCTGCGTAATCGCTTCGAAACAGTCGAACGCGGGATTGGGACGGAAGGTCTCCGCCGCCACCTTGACGGCCTTCTGCTCGCGCGGGGTGTAGGCCCGGAGCGCATGCTGAACCCGGTTGCCGAGCTGGGAGAGAACTGTTTCTGGCACATCGAGCGGGTTCTGGGTCACGAAATACACGCCGACGCCCTTGGAGCGGATCAGCCGGACCACCTGCTCGACCCGGTCGATCAGGATCTTCGGCGCCTCGTCAAACAGCAGATGCGCCTCGTCGAAAAAGAACACCAGCCGCGGCTTGTCGGAATCGCCGACTTCCGGAAGCTCCTCGAACAGTTCCGACAACAGCCAGAGCAGGAAGGTGCCGTAGAGCCGCGGGTTCATCATCAGCTTGTCGGCGGCAAGCACCGAGATCGCGCCGCGGCCATCATTGGTGGTGCGCATGATGTCGGAGATTTTCAAGGCCGGCTCACCGAAGAAGTGCTCGGCGCCCTGCTGTTCAAGAACCAGCAAGCCACGCTGGATCGTGGCCAGCGACTGCTTGGTGATGTTGCCATACATGGCCGAGAGTTTCTCGGTCTCACCTGCCATATAGGCCAGCAGGGAGCGCAGATCCTTGAGATCGAGCAGCGGCAGCCCGTTTTCGTCTGCCAGCTTGAAGGCGATGTTGAGTACGCCTTCCTGGGCGTCGGACATGTCCATCAGCCGCGCCAGCAGCAGCGGACCCATCTCCGAAATCGTGGTGCGGACGCGGTGGCCCTTCTCGCCGAACAGATCCCAGAAGATGACCGGGAATTCCTGAAACTCGTAGGGATCCAGCCCGATTGTCTTGGCGCGCTTTTCAAGGAAATCCTTGTATTCGCCAATCGCGGCGATGCCCGAAAGGTCGCCTTTGACATCGGCGCAAAACACCGGAACCCCGGCGTTTGAAAAACTCTCGGTCAGGATTTGCAGCGTGACCGTCTTGCCGGTGCCGGTTGCGCCGGTGATCAAACCGTGGCGGTTGGCATATTTGAGGTCGAGATATTCGCCCTTGTTGATGCTGTCGTCGGGATTGCGGCTGGTGCCAACATAGAGCTTGCCTTCTTCGAGCATATCGTCCTCGTGCTGCGCCGGTCCCGGCGATAGGGCATTCGCATGCGTCGTGCGCAGGCGTGATTGCCCACTTATAGGCAAGCCCCGTCCCCGGAACAATGCTTCTCGTCAGTCTTCGTCATCGGCGCGGCTCCTTCAGGCCGGGGACTGTATTACCGTCCCGCCCGCGCGATTGCCCTCCGCGCCAGCCTCGGGAAAGCTTGTCCGTCTAGTTTTTACAGGCTGATTGTCAGGGGAATATCGGGCACCATGAATCATGGGGCAACAACCAAGCCTGAAGATATCTGCCGCCCATCATGGACGGCGGACGGGTGGACCTGTAGCCGGTCCCGGCGGGGAGTAGCCTCATGAAGGTTGTGATTTTGGCCGGCGGTCTGGGGTCGCGGCTCGCGGAAGAGACACACCTGCGCCCCAAACCGATGGTGGATATCGGCGGACGGCCGATCCTCTGGCACATCATGAAGCTCTATCACGCGCACGGCTTGCGCGACTTCATCATCTGCTGCGGCTTTCGCGGCTACGTGATCAAGGAATATTTCGCCAACTATGCGCTGCACATGTCGGACATGACTTTTGATATGTCCGACAACACGGTGCATTTCCACCGTCAGAGCGCCGAGGACTGGCGGGTGACGCTGGTCGACACCGGCGAGAACACCATGACCGGCGGGCGGCTCAAACGCGTGGCGCCCTATCTGAAAGACGAAGAAAGCTTCTGCTTTACCTATGGTGACGGGCTGTCCGACGTGGACATTTCGGCGACGATTGATTTTCATAAATCGCATGGCCGGTTGGCCACTGTAACCGCCGTGCGCCCGCCGGCCCGTTTCGGTGCGCTCAAGCTTGATGGCGACACGGTTCAGGGCTTTATCGAAAAGCCGGAAGGCGAGGGCGGCTTCATCAATGGCGGCTTTTTCGTGCTCTCCAATCCGGTGCTTGACCATATTGAAAGTGACCAAACCAGTTTTGAAGTGGAGCCCCTGTCAAAGATCGCCGATGCGGGCGAACTGAAGGCGTTCTTTCACCGCGGCTTCTGGCAGCCAATGGATACCTTGCGCGACAAGATCATGCTCGAGACGCTCTGGACACAGGGGCGCGCACCTTGGAAAAGCTGGTGATCCAGGGACTTCCCGACAGCAAATTCTGGCGTGGACGGAGAGTGCTTCTCACCGGGCACACCGGCTTCAAGGGCGCGTGGCTGCTGTTCTGGCTCGAAGCCATGGGCGCGCGGGTCACTGGCTGTTCACTGGCGCCCGAACAACCCGAAGCCTTGTTCTCGCACCTGCATGCGCCTGAGCGGTTGGCAGCTGAAATTGTCGACATCCGCAATCCGGAAGAGTTGAACACCCTGATCGCCCGCGCCGAACCCGAAATCGTCTTTCACCTGGCAGCCCAGTCGCTGGTGCGCCGGGGATACAGTGATCCGCACGGAACATTTGCGACCAACGTCTCGGGCACCAACAATCTCCTGCAGGCGCTGGCACAGACCAACACCGCCCGCGCCATTGTCGTCACCACCACCGACAAGGTTTACCGCAACGCCAATGACGGGCGGGCATTCGTCGAGACCGACCCGCTTGGCGGGCACGATCCCTATTCGGCCAGCAAGGCAGCCTGTGAAATGGTGGTTGACGGATGGCGCAGCCGTTTTGCAGAGGCGGGATGCGCCATTGCAACGGCGCGGGCCGGAAATGTCATCGGTGGCGGGGACTGGGCGGAAGACCGGCTGATCCCCGATGCGGTCAAGGCCTGGTCCTCCGGCCATGCGCTTCAGGTCCGGCGTCCGGACGCAACACGGCCCTGGCAGCATGTGCTTGAGCCGTTGCGCGGCTATCTGGTTCTTGCCGAGAAATTGGCATCCGGCGCGGAAACCGCCCCTGCCTACAATTTTGGGCCCGGCACGGACAGCGCCACAGTCCGCAAGGTTCTGTCGCTGGCGGCCGCTGAATTTGCTGATGCAAAGACGGACTTCGCGATCACCGAAGATGGTCCTGTCGAAGCGCGGGCGCTGGCGCTTGACCCGGGCCTCGCCGAAACAGATCTCGGAATTCGCAGTCTCTGGGACCTGGACCGGACGGTCACACGGACTGCCCGGTGGTATCGGGCCTTCCTCGATGGCCGTCCTGCACGGGACCTGTGCGAGGCTGATTGCGATACTTATCTTGAGGACGTCAGGCTGGCGTCAATGGCCGGCATCCGGTGAGTGCTTCGCCGTTCATACTGACGCCGCTGATGCCCGGCCAGCCCAATGGACCGGTGCTGGTCCGGCGCAAGCCGTTTGCCGACGAGCGTGGTGCCTTCGCCCGCATTTTCTGTGCCGAAGCGCTCAGGCAAATCGGCTGGTCCGATCCGATAGCGCAGATCAATCACAGCCGCACCGGCAAGGCCGGAACCCTGCGCGGGATGCACTATCAGCGCCCGCCGCATGCCGAGGCCAAACTTGTCGTCTGTATTCGAGGCGCGGTGCATGATGTTGCCGTCGACATCCGCGAGGACAGTCCGGAAAGGTACAGCCATGTCGGCGTTGAGTTGTCGGCGGAGGCCGGGACCGCTCTCTATATTCCGGAGGGTTTCGCTCACGGCTTTCAGGCGCTCACCGATGACGTGGAGCTTATCTACATCCACTCCGCCGCCTACAATCAGGCCCACGAAGCCGGACTGCGCCACGATGATCCCGCGCTTGGCATCGTCTGGCCGTTGCCGGTCACCGGCTTGTCGGCGCGCGATGCCGGACATCCGATGACAGACCCAGCGAGACAACAACCATGATGCGGTGCAGACATTGCGGCGGTGCGGACTTCATCCCGTTCCTTGATCTGGGCGAGGCGCCGCCCTCCAATTCCTATCTCGACGGGGCCGATCTGCAGCGTCCGGAGAAACGCTATCCGCTGGTCATCCGCACCTGCACCGCCTGCTGGCTGACCCAGACCGAGGATTTTGCCGACCGGGAAGAATTCTTTTCCGGGGACTACGCCTATTTCTCGTCGTTTTCGAAAACCTGGCTGGATCATGCCAGGACCTATGTCGGCGCAATGCACGACCGGTTTGATCTCGGCCCCGACAGTCTGGTGGCCGAGGTCGCCGCCAATGACGGTTATCTGCTGCAATATGTGCGTGAGCTTGGCATTCCCTGCTATGGCATCGAGCCCACCCGCAGCACGGCGGAAGCCGCCCGCGCCAAGGGCATCGAGATCGTCGAGGAATTCTTTGGCCGTGAGCTTGGCCGCAAGCTGGCAGGAGAGGGACGTCAGGCAGATCTGATCGCCGCCAACAATGTGCTGGCCCATGTTCCCGACATCAATGATTTCGCCGGCGGGTTTGCCAGTCTTCTCAAGCCGTCCGGCGTTGCCACATTCGAGTTCCCCCATCTTTACGAGATGGTCCTCGGCAACCAGTTCGACACGGCCTATCATGAGCACTACTCCTATCTTTCGCTGATCGCCGTTTCCCGGATTTTTGCTGCCAACGGGCTGACCGTCTTCGACGTCGAAACCACACCGCACCATGGCGGAAGTCTCAGGGTCTTTGCCTGCCGCAGCGATCACGCCGCGCATCAGGTGACGCCGGCAGTTGAAGCCATGCTTGAGAAAGAGCGCGAGGCCGGAATGGATGCGCAATCCTTCTATGCCGGCTTCCAGGCAAGCGCCGAGGCCGCACGTGACGGTTTCCGCAGTTTTCTTGCCGATGCGCACGAAGCGGGGCTGTCGGTGGCTGCCTATGGCGCAGCCGCCAAGGGCAACACATTGCTCAATTTTGCCGGGGCCGATGCAAGCGATATCGCCTTCGTGGTCGACCGCAACCCCGCCAAACAGGGCCGCTGCATGCCCGGCTCTCACATTCCCATTGTCGGTGAAGACCGGCTTTTTTCCGACAAACCTGACAGGGTGGTGATACTGCCATGGAACATCGAGACAGAAATCAGGAGCCAGCTGGCGTATATCAGCGATTGGGGTGGACAGTTCGTGACCGCGATCCCGATGCTGCGGATCAGAGACTAGGCGACAAGGTCGAGATAGAGCTCACCGGCAAGAAAGCCCGTATTGAACCGGACCTTCCTCGCAAGCCAATTGCCTGATTGAGCGGCGTGGCGCGGTTTCAGGCAGATGTCCTGTCCCGTAGGTACTATGCCTTCCGTGCAAAAATAGCGGTTGGCGGACTGCGTCAAATTTGGCATGAGTTGAGCCTACACAATTGAAAGGTTCGCCATGCGCACGGTCTATGTCAACGGAAGCTATGTGCCGGAAAACGAGGCCAAGGTCTCGGTGTTTGATCGCGGCTTCCTGTTCGGCGACGGCATCTACGAGGTTGCCTCGGTGCTCGGCGGCAAGCTGATCGATTTCCCAGCCCATATTGCCCGTCTGCACCGTTCGGCTGGCGAACTGGGCATGCGCATCGATGTCAGCGATGATGAGCTGCTTGCCATTCACCGCGAACTCGTCAGCCGCAATGGCGTGGAGGAGGGGGTCGTCTATCTGCAGATGACCCGAGGCGCCATTGACCGGGATTTTCTGTTCGATACCGACAAGCTGACACCGACCCTGGTGCTGTTCACCCAGAGCCGTCCGCTGATCGACACGGCTGTCGCCAGGAACGGCATGAAGATCGTCTCGATCCCGGATCTGCGCTGGGGCCGTTGCGACATCAAGACAGTGCAGTTGCTCTATCCCTCGCTTGGCAAGATGGAAGCCAAGGCCCGCGGTGCCGACGACGCCTGGATGGTGCGCGACGGCGTTGTCACCGAAGGCACGTCCAACAATGCCTTCATCGTGACCCGGGACGGCGCAATCGTCACCCGGCCCTTGTCGCACTCGATCCTGCCGGGCATCACCCGCGCAGCACTGATGGCCTATTCCGAAGCCAACGGCACGAAGATCGAGGAGCGTGAATTCACCATCGAGGAAGCCAGGGATGCGGCAGAGGCATTCATCTCGTCGGCGTCGGTCTTCGTCGGGCCGGTGATCTCGATCGACGGTGTCGAACTGTCTGGCGGCAAGCCCGGTCCGGTCACGCTCGGTTTGCGAAAAACCTATATTGAGGAAAGCCTCAAGCGCGCTGTCTGAGACTGCTTGTTGTCAGGCTGAGCGGGCCGCAAGGACCCGGTTCCTTTCCGTCTTGAGACAGACTTGATGGCACCGGATCATCGATCCGTTGATGTGGCTTGCCCGCACCGTACGCATTGATCGCTTCGGCAATGCCGCGCCCTTCGTCGTGAAGACGCCAGCACCAGGGCCCGTTTTCCTGTCAATCCAGGATCCATCAAGTCTTTCCCTGTCTGCCCGTTGCCTGCTAAAGGCATGGCATATCAGTTGCCGTCAGAGGTCCAGCCCCGCGGATCGGGCAGACAGGGCAGCATAATCGAGGGAGAATCCCAGCGTGGTCGAGATTACCATTCCGAAGCCTGATGACTGGCACCTGCATTTACGCGATGGGGCCATGCTCGAAGGTATCGTGCAATATAGTGCCCGCGATTTTGCCCGCGCCATCATCATGCCAAACCTCGTGCTGCCGGTTGTGACCAGCGCCGATGCCACAGCCTATCGCGATCGCATCATGGCTGCCTTGCCGGAAGGGATGGATTTCACTCCCCTGATGACGCTTTACCTGACCGAGGGCACCGATCCTGCCGATGTGGCAAACGCCCATGCCTCGGGTCTGGTCACCGCCGTGAAACTATATCCTGCAGGCGCCACCACCAACTCCCACTCCGGGGTCCGTGACCTTTCAAAGGTCATGCCGGTTCTGGAAAAAATGGCCGGGATCGGTATGCCGCTGTGCATTCATGGCGAAGTCACCGATCCATCAGTCGATATTTTTGATCGCGAGGCCGTGTTTATAGATACCGTACTCGACCCGTTGCGGCGCAGGCTTCCCGAACTCAGGATCACGCTTGAGCATGTCACCACCTCGAATGGGATCGACTACGTCATGGGATCGGACGCCAATCTGGCGGCAAGCATCACCACCCATCACCTGATGATCAACCGCAACGCCATATTGGCCGGCGGTATCAAGCCGCATTACTACTGCCTGCCGGTTGCCAAGCGCGAAAGCCATCGTCTGGCGCTGCGCAAGGCCGCGACGTCCGGCGACATGCGGTTTTTCCTCGGTACCGATTCCGCCCCGCATGTCGATCCGCTGAAGGAATGCGCCTGCGGTTGCGCCGGCATTTTCACCTCGATCAACACGCTCTCCTGCCTCGCCCATGTCTTCGAAGAGGACAAGGCACTCGACAAGCTGGCCGGGTTTGCCAGCCTGAACGGTCCCGCCTGGTACCGGTTGCCGGTCAACAGCGGGACTGTGACCTTGAGAAAGCGCGAGCAACCGGTCACCTGGCCGGAAAGGGTCGAAACCGGAGACGGACCGGTGACCGTGTTCGATCCGCTTGTGCCCATCCACTGGGAAGTTGCCTGACCAGCCTTTAAACCGGCGATCCGAACTGATATTCGGATTGCAAAACCTTGCCGGACCGATGTCCGGGCGCGATCCTGGAGGCGATGCCGATGTTTTCCAACACCTTTCCCGACAAGGCGAAAATGGCGGAGCTTTTGGCCAGCCAGCTTTTGGAAATCAAGGCGGTGCATTTCAATGCCACCGAGCCTTACAAGCTTGCCTCCGGCATGATGAGCCCCGTCTATATCGATTGCCGCAAGCTGATCTCCTATCCGCGCATCCGCTCTGCGGTGATGGATTTCGCCGCCGCCACGGTCCTGTCTGAAGCCGGATTCGAGCAGTTCGATTGCATCGCCGGCGGCGAGACTGCCGGCATTCCGTTTGCCGCGTTTCTTGCCGAGCGCCTCGGCCTGCCAATGATCTATGTGCGCAAGAAGCCCAAGGGTCACGGCCGCAACGCCCAGATCGAGGGCGAATTGCCCGAAGGCTCGCGGGTTCTGGTGATCGAAGACCTGACCACGGCTGGCGGCTCGATGTTCACCTTTATCGATGCCATCCGCGCCGCCGGCTGCACGGTCGACCACGGCATCGCGCTGTTTTATTACGGGATTTTCGCGGAAGCCAAACAACGCTTTGAAAGCGGAAAGGTGACCTTGCACTATCTGGCCACCTGGCGCGATGTGCTGGCTGCCGCGACGAAAAAGCAGGCCTTTGATCCGGCCACGCTGGCTTCAGTGGAAGCCTTTCTCGATGCGCCGCTGGAATGGTCAGCCAAGCACGGCGGTGTCTCCGCGCTTCCGGGTCAGTGAGAACAACAGACCGCTCGGTGCGGCAAGGGGAGTAGAGCGATGATCATTTGCTGTGGTGAGGCCCTCATCGACATGCTGCCGCGGACCACGACGGACGGGGAAGACGCGTTTGCCCCCTATGCCGGCGGAGCGGTCTTCAACACAGCGCTGGCGCTTGGCCGTCTTGGCCTGGACACAAGCTTCTTCACCGGCCTGTCGAGCGACATGTTTGGCGATATCCTGCGCGATGCACTGACCGCAAGCGGTGTCGATCACAGCCCTTGCGCCACCCTCGATCTGAACACGACACTGGCCTTCGTGCGCCTGCAGAACGGTCAGGCGAGCTACGCATTCTTCGATGAAAACACCGCCGGCCGGATGATCACCGAGGCGCATCTGCCGCAGCTTGGCGATGATGTGGAAGCGCTGCATTTCGGCGCGATCAGCCTGATCCCCGATCCATGCGGGGCGACATATGAGAGCCTTATGCGGCGCGAGCATGCATCGCGCGTGATCTCGCTCGATCCCAATATCCGCCCCGGTTTCATCACCGATCCGGAAAGGCACAGGGCCCGCATCGACCGGATGATCGCCATGAGCGACATCGTCAAGATGTCGGACGAGGACCTCGAATGGTTCGGCCAGCCCGACATGGAGACCGCCGCCAGGACCTGGCTGGCGCAGGGGCCAAGCCTTGTGGTCTTCACCCGCGGTCCCGACGGTGCCATCGGCTTCACCGCGGATCACACCGTCGAAGTTGAGGGAGTGCCCGTCACCGTCGCCGATACGGTGGGCGCCGGCGACACCTTCAATGCCGGCATCCTGGCGTCACTGAAACGCGACAATCTGCTGACCAAGCAGGCGATGAAAACCCTTTCGGCCGAGGCGGTCAGCAATGCGCTCAGCCTCGGGGCCAAAGCGGCTGCCGTCACCGTCTCGCGGCCCGGCGCCAATCCGCCCTGGGCCAGCGAAATCGGCTTCTGATCAGGACCTTCAGGCTTCGCCGCGCATCTTTCGGATTGTCTCGGCCAGTTTCAGCGTCGAGCTGTCATGGCCTTCTCCAGTGTTTTCGCCCTTGACCACCGGTAACAGTCCCGTCGCAAGTTCCTTGCCCAGCTCCACGCCCCACTGGTCGAACGCGTTGATGCCGAAAATCTGCGCCTCGACAAAGACCCGGTGTTCGTAAAGCGCGATCAGCCGTCCGAGGGCAAACGGTGTCAGCCTGTCATAGACAAGAGTGATCGTGGGGCGGTTGCCGGGAAAGGTCTTGTGCGGCGCAAGCCGGTCCGCCTCAGCTTCCGAAGCACCAGCGGCAATCAACTGCGCCCGGGCCTCCTCGGTCGTCCGGCCGCGCATCAGCGCTTCCGATTGGGCCAGGCAATTGGCAATCAGCAATTGATGCTGGTGCTTGAGATGCGGCTCGTGCCCATTGGCGGCGATCATGAATTCAACGGGGATCACATCCGTTCCCTGATGCAGCAGCTGGAAGAACGCGTGCTGGCCATTGGTGCCGGGCTCGCCCCAGACCGTCGGTCCCGATGCCGTTGTCAGCGGTTTGCCGTCCAGCCCCACCGACTTGCCGTTCGATTCCATGTCGAGCTGCTGCAGATAGGCCGGGAACCGCGACAGCCGCTGGTCATAGGGAATGATCGCGCGGCTGGGATAGCCGCAGACCAGACGGTGCCAGATGCCGATAAGGCCCAGCAATATCGGCAGGTTCTCAGTCACAGGTGCCTGCCTGAAATGGGTGTCCATGGCGCGGGCGCCGGACAGAAAATCCGAAAAACTCTGCCTCCCGATGGCGATCATCAGCGGCAGGCCGATCGCCGACCAGAGCGAATAGCGTCCGCCGACCCAGTCCCAGAAGCCGAAGACGCGGTCCTCATCGAGACCGAATGCCGCCACCTTGTCGAGCGCCGTGGAAAGCGCTGCGAAATGCTGCGCCACTGCGGCATCGCCCAGCTTCGAGACGATGAAATCCCGCGCCGTTGCAGCGTTGGTCATTGTCTCGATGGTGGTGAATGTCTTTGAGGCGACGATGATCAGCGTTGTTTCGGGATCAAGCCCCTTGAGCGTGTCGGCAATGTGAGCGCCATCGACATTGGAGACGAAATGCAGCCGTGGGCCGTCATGGTAAGGCGCCAGCGCCAGTGTCGCCATCACCGGCCCCAGATCCGAGCCGCCAATGCCGATATTGACCACATCGGTAAAGGCCTTGCCGGTCGCGCCGCAAATCGAGCCGTCGCGCAGGCCGTCCGAAAACCTGCCCATGGCCTCAAGCACTGCGTGGACCTGCGGCACCACATTTTCTCCGTCGACGCGAATGTCGGCGTCCGGTGCGGCGCGCAATGCGGTGTGCAGCACCGCCCGGCCTTCGGTGGTGTTGATGGCTTCCCCTGCAAACATCCGGTCGCGTTGCGCCTCAACATTTGCAGCACTGGCGAGGTCGCAGAGCAGACCCAAGGTCTCCTCATCGACGGCGCATTTGGAAAAATCCATGCGCAAATCGCCGGCGCCGACGGTGAAGCGCCCGGCGCGGTCCGGGTCGGCGGCAAAGGCAGCCCGCAGTTCGCCGGCAGCACCGCTGTCCCGGTGGGATTTGAGATCTGACAAAGCCTGAGGGGTGGTCTTCGACAAAGCATGGGCCTCCGTGTTGAGATACCCACCTATGCAGAGAGGCCCGCGGGAAATCAAGTTTTCCGCGGGCCTCGGGTTCAATCCGGTGAAAATTGTGGCTAGTCGCGAAGCTCGCGGCGCAGGATCTTGCCAACATTGGTTTTCGGCAATTCATCCTTGAAAACAATAACCTTGGGCCGCTTGTAGTTGGTCAGTCCGGTGGCGCAATGCGCCTTGACGTCGGCCTCGGTGAGGGCAGGGTCCTTGCGCACGATGAACAGTTTGACGGCTTCACCGGAATGCTCATCCGCAACCGCAACCGCTGCCGCCTCCAGAATCCCTGGATGCGAGACCGCAAATTCCTCGATTTCGTTTGGATAGACATTGAAGCCCGAGACCAGGATCATGTCCTTCTTGCGGTCAACAATCTTTGTGTAGCCGGCCTGGTCCATCATGCCCATGTCGCCAGAGCGGAAATAGCCGTCGTCGGTCATCACCTTCGCTGTTTCGTCAGGCCGGTTCCAGTAGCCCGCCATAACCTGCGGGCCCTTGATGCAGATTTCGCCAACTTCGCCAATCGGCATCGAATTGCCGTCCTCGTCCCGGATGTCGATGAAGGTCGAGGGCAATGGCAGGCCAATGGTTCCGGAAAACTCGTCGGCATCGAACCGGTTTGCGGTTGCCACAGGCGATGTCTCGGAGAGGCCGTAGCCTTCCGAAATGACGCAGCCGGTCAGCTGCTTCCAGCGTTCGGCCACGGGGCGTTGCACCGCCATGCCGCCGCCAAGTGAGAGCAGCAGCGGCTTGAAGTTCAGTTTCTGGAAATCATCATTGTTCAGCAGCGCATTGAAAAGCGTGTTGAGACCCGGAAACACATGGAATTCGTATTTGCCCAGCTCCTTGACGAAGCCTGGAATATCGCGCGGATTGGGGATCAGCAGGTTGTGGGCGCCCTGTGACATTCCCATCAGTGCGTTCACCGTCAGCGCGAAGATATGGTAAAGCGGCAGAGCACATACATAGACCAGGACTTCGGGCTTCTGCTTGTTGAGGAAGGCGGCGGGAAGCCACTGGCCGTTCTGCGCCACGTTCGACAACACGTTGGAATTTGTCAGTGTCGCGCCTTTCGATATGCCCGTCGTGCCGCCGGTATACTGCAGGAATGCCACGTCATCGGGCATCGTTTCCACAGGCTTCAGCGTCTTCGACTGTCCGGCAGACAATGCATCCTTGAAGCTGACATGGCCGGGAAGAGACCAGGCCGGAACCAGCTTCTTGACCTTGCGGACAACGAAATTGACCAGATGGCCTTTCAGCCCCATCAGATCGCCCATCGATGCGACGCAGACATGCTTGACGTCGGTTCTGGCGATCACCTGCTGCAGGGTGATGGCGAAGTTCTCAAGAATGATGATCGCCTTTGCGCCTGAATCCTTGAGCTGATGTTCGAGTTCCCGCGGCGTGTAGAGCGGATTGACATTGACCACGGTATAGCCGGCCCGCAGCACGGCAGCCATCGTGACCGGCATCTGCAAAATGTTCGGCATCATCACGGCAACCCGGTCGCCCTTCTCAAGGCCGAGCGACTGCAGCCAGGCGCCAACAGCCGATGACAGCTGTTCCATCTCGGAATAGGTGATGGTCTTGCCCATACAGGTATAGGCCGGACGGTTGGCGAAGCGTTTGAACGAGTCATTGATCAGCGCCGCTACGGACGGATGTTCCAATGGCCCGATATCTGCGGCGGTATTCGGCGGATAGGAGTCCAGCCAGATACGGTCCGTGGCAGCAGTGGTGTTCATGATGTCTCACTCCCTGTTTTATCCGGATGCGGGTGCAGGCCTTTGTCAGGCGGCTGCCCCTCTTCCCTCTCCCCGGTCTAATCAAGATTTAGAGCGCCTCGGTGATCCTTGCAATGCTTTCCCTTGACGTAAGCGTCAATATTTTGTGCATTTCATTCTCCGCATGTACGGAGCGGACCGAAGAATGCCTGCACCTGCACCAAACAGGATCAGGAGCGGGTGCCTTCTATGCCACTGCCGACAATGTTGTGATCTATCTCGCCGATCGCGCCCTTGTCCTTTCCGGTATAAGGCAGCTCCTGCAGGATCGTCCGGATGACATTGATCCGGGCGCGGCGCTTGTCGTTGGCCCGCACCACCGTCCACGGTGCATGCTCGGTGTGGGTCTCCTTGAGCATCAGATCGCGCATCTGGGTGTAATCATCCCATTTGTTCAGGCTGGCGATGTCCATTGGTGACAACTTCCACGCTTTGAGCTTGCTGTGCCGGCGGTCGTGGAACCGCTTGAGCTGCATCTCGCGGCCGATATTGAGCCAGAACTTGAACAGGTGAATACCGGCCTTCACCGGCATCCGCTCGAAATGTGGCGTTTCCTCGAGGAAATGCGCATGCTGCTCCGGCGTGCAAAATCCCATCACCGGCTCGACCCCGGCACGGTTGTACCAGGAGCGGTCAAACATCACGAATTCGCCCGATGTCGGGAAATGGTCGACATAGCGTTGATAATACCACTGCCCGCGCTCGGTCTCGGTCGGCTTCGGCAGTGCCACGATGCGTGCAGACCGCGGGTTCATGTAGGCCCGCGTGGCGCCGATGGAGCCGCCCTTGCCCGCGGCGTCCCGTCCCTCGAACACCGAGATGACGCGGTTTCCCGTCTCGCCAAGCCAGGTCTGCACCTTGACCAGCTCGATCTGCAGCGCTTCGAGCGTGTCATCGTATTCGTCCCGTTTGAGCTTCTTCTCGTAGGGATAATTGTCCGAGGTGAAGTCGTTTTCATCGACCCAGCCGGGCAGCTTCGGATCATCAATGTCGAAGACCCGCAGCTTGCCATCGATTTCAAGTTCTACAGCCCGGCTGGATTTATCGGCGCCCATCATCAGTTCCTTTGGATGCTGTCTTCATGCACAAAACGCCCCATGATCCGGATGTTTCAACCAGGATGGGTCATGTCCTCTGGACGGACAATACGGTCGTAATCCTCAGCTGTCACGAGGCCGGTCTTCAAAGCTTCCTCGCGCAGGGTGGTGCCATTGGTATGAGCTTGCTTGGCAATCTTTGCGGCATTGTCATATCCGATGGTCGGCGCAAGCGCCGTCACCAGCATCAGCGAGCGGTCCAGCGCCGCCTTGATATTGTCTTCGCGCGCTTCGATGCCGGTGACACAATTGTCGGTGAAGGAAATCGAGGCATCGCTGAGCAACTGCACCGACTGCAGGAAATTGTAGGCCATCACCGGATTGTAGACATTGAGCTCGAAATGGCCCTGGCTGCCGGCAAAACTCAGCGCGGCATTGTTGCCGAACACCTGCACGCAGACCTGTGTCATCGCCTCGCACTGGGTGGGATTGACCTTGCCCGGCATGATCGAGGAGCCGGGCTCGTTTTCCGGCAGCGCCAATTCGCCCAGTCCCGATCGTGGACCGGAGCCAAGAAAGCGGATGTCGTTGGCGATCTTGAACAGCGCCGCTGCAGCTGAATTGATCGCGCCGTGCGAAAACACCATCGCATCGTGGGCCGCCAGCGCCTCGAACTTGTTGGCAGCCGTGACAAATGGCAGCCCGGTAATTTCGGCGACGTGCCCGGCGACCTTTTCCGCGAACCCGACCGGCGCATTCAGGCCGGTTCCGACAGCTGTTCCGCCCTGCGCCAGCTCATAAAGACCAGGCAAGGTCATTTCGATTCGCTTGACCGATGAAGCCACCTGCGCGGCGTAGCCGCCGAACTCCTGACCGAGCGTCAGCGGCGTGGCGTCCTGGGTATGGGTCCGGCCGATCTTGATGATACCCGCAAACTCCTTCGCTTTCGCCTCCAGAGCCGCGTGCAAATGCTTCAGCGCCGGCAGCAGCCGGTGAACGGTCTGTTCCGCACAGGCAATATGCATTGCCGTCGGGTAGGTGTCGTTGGAAGACTGGCTCATATTGACGTGGTCGTTGGGGTGAACCGGCGTTTTCGAGCCCATCTCGCCGCCCATCATTTCGATGGCGCGATTGGAGACCACCTCATTGGCATTCATGTTCGACTGGGTGCCCGACCCGGTCTGCCAGACCACCAGCGGGAAATGCTCATTGAGCTTGCCGTCGATGACCTCTTGCGCGGCCGCCACAATCGCAGCCCCGATCTCCGGATCGAGCCGTTCGAGCTCCATATTGGTTTCCGCCGCCGCGCGTTTGACAATGCCGAGCGCCCGGACGATCGACAGCGGCTGGCGTTCCCAGCCGATCCTGAAATTGCCGAGCGAGCGTTGTGCCTGCGCCCCCCAATATTTGTCCGAAGCCACCTCGATGGGGCCGAAGCTGTCGGTTTCTGTTCGGGTGTCGGACATCAGGATCACCTTTCTTGTTCAATCGCGGATCAGGCGAGCGTCTTCATGGACGAATGGCCACATCGTCATTGTGATTTCAAGTTGTGCGGTTAAACAAGTACCACGAACTTCAAAGCTGAGACGTCGGAGCGGGCAAACACATGGTCGATAACCCCCAGGATATGCCAATTGTCGAAGACAACGGGACCGGTTTGGCTGCGCGGCTCAGAACTCATGTCGCTCCTCTGGCCGTTGGGTCCGTGATCGCACTGGCCTCTGTCCCCGCGGGTCTGCAGCCGTGGCAATCGCTTCTGGGCTATGGGCTCTTTGCGGCAGGTCTGCTGTCCTGGCCAAGCGCCAGGGCGGCGGCCCGGGCAAAAGCCGAGAGCAAGAGTGCCAGGAAGGCATCCCCTGATTTTGCCGTCATTGAAGCACTCGACATGCCGGTCATTATTTTTGATCGGGAAACCCAGGTTGTTTTCCAGAACGCTGCGGCGGTATCGCTCATCGGCGCCTATCCGGAACGCGCAGCACTCTCGGCGCGGATACGCTCGCCAGTCATTCTTGATCTTGTTGCGCGGGTGGTGGCCCGGGGATTGCCTGAAAGCGTCGAACACACGGAGCGGGTTCCGTCGGAAAGATGGCATGAAGTGCGGGTTGCTCTGGCGGCGGCAGGGCCGTTGCCTGATGACCGGCTTTTCGTTCTGACATTCCGGGATCAGACAGAGGCCCGGCGCATGGACCGGATGCGGACCGACTTTGTGGCCAATGCCAGCCACGAACTCAGAACGCCGCTGGCTTCTCTAATGGGCTTCATCGAAACCATGCAGGGGCCGGCGCGCAATGACGAAGCCGCCCGCACCAAGTTTTTCGGCATCATGCTGGAGCAGGCTCAGCGCATGGCGAGGCTGATTGATGATCTGTTGTCGCTGTCGCGTCTCGAGATGAGAGCCCATGTCGCGCCCGACGGAGAGGTCGACCTTGGCAGCACGGTTGCGCATGTTGTCGACACGCTGAAGCCGATGGCCAATGATCTGGGCGTCGAGATCGAGCTCGCTCTGCCGGAGAAGCCGCTCACGGTGACCGGTGATGTCGATGAACTGATCCAGGTGTTTTCCAACCTGATCGAGAATGCCTGCAAATATGGCCAGACCGGCAAGCGGGTGCAAATCACGGTGGCCGAGACGGATGAATTCGGCCCTCATGTCACCATTCAGGATTTCGGTCCCGGCATTGCCAAGGAGCATGTGCCGCGGCTGACCGAACGGTTTTATCGCGTCGATGTGGAGACCAGCAGGGCCAAGAAAGGCACCGGATTGGGGCTGGCAATCGTCAAGCATATCCTTACGCGGCACCGGGCCAGGCTGATTGTTCGCTCGACTCCGGGCGAAGGATCGGCCTTCACTGTCAAATTCAGCCGCACCGATTCTGCAAAAACTGTATCAAAGATTGAATTATATAAATAAATTCAGATAGATAAACTGTCATAAAACAGTGACGCAAGTGTCATAAAACGGAATCTTGAAGGGCCTAGAAAGGGCCAGCCTCAGATGGCTGACAAGCGGTTCTGCAGAAGAGCCACGCCACCTTTACCCACGATGGGAGATTCTTATGAACGCATTCAAATTCGCCGCCGCCGCACTTGTGGCCTCCACGGCCTTCGCCGGCACCGCAATTGCCCGCGACCAGATCCAGATCGCCGGTTCGTCCACCGTCCTGCCTTACGCTTCGATCGTTGCAGAAGCATTTGGCGAAAACACCAGCTTCCCGACACCGGTTGTTGAATCCGGCGGTTCGGGCGCAGGCCGCAAGAAGCTGTGTGAAGGCGTTGGCGAGAACACCATCGACATCGCCAACTCGTCTTCGCGCATCAAGCAGTCCGACATCGATCTTTGCGCCGCCAACGGCGTGACTGACATCCAGGAAGTCCGCATCGGTTATGACGGCATCGTTTTCGCGTCCGACATCAACGGCGAAAGCTTCGCCTTCACCCCGGCCGACTGGTACAACGCTCTTGCTGCCAAGGTCATGAAGGACGGCGCACTGGTCGACAACACTGCCAAGACCTGGGCTGACGTCAATCCTGACCTGCCTGCTCAGGACATCCTCGCATTCATCCCCGGCACCAAGCACGGCACCCGCGAAGTGTTCGACGTAAAGGTTCTCGAAGCTGGTTGCGAAGAAACCGGTGCAGAAGAAGCTTTCAAGGCTGCCGGTGACGAGAAGGCCAAGGGCTGCACCGCGCTGCGCACCGATGGCGTTTCGGTCGACATCGACGGCGACTACACTGAGACCCTGTCCCGCATTGATGCCAACAAGAACGCCATCGGCGTCTTCGGCCTGTCGTTCTACGAAAACAACACCGACAAGCTCCAGGTTGCGACCATGTCAGGCATCAATCCCTCGACTGAAACCATTGCATCGGGCGAATATCCTGTATCCCGTCCGCTGTATTTCTACGTCAAGAACGCGCATCTGGGCGTAATCCCCGGTCTGCAGGAATACATCGAGTTCTTCCTCTCCGACGAAATCGCCGGTCCTGACGGCCCGCTGGCTGCTTACGGCCTGGTGTCGGATCCTGAGCTGGCCAAGACCCAGGAAATGGTCAAGAACCAGACCCCGATGGCTCCTCTGAACTAAGTCGTCTGACATCTAAGGGGGCGGCGCGTTGAGCGTCGCCCTTCCTCGCAATCAGGGCGCCTTCTTCGCAACCAGGGCGAATGTGACATGACTCCAAGTGTTATCGTACTCATCGTGCTCGGGCTGGCTGTTCTCGGCTATATCCTTGGCAGGCAGCGCGCACTAAAGGCATCCGAGCGGGACGGGGTGAAGTTGCATTCGTTGCCGGTCTATTACGGCCAGTCGGTTGCCTTGTTTGTTGCGGTTCCCGCACTTCTGCTGCTGGCAGCCTGGCTGTTCCTTCAGCCGGTCCTGATCGAGAGCAGTATCAGCGGAAAGATTCCTGACAGCGCAGTGCCTGAAGGCGGGGCAAAGAGCCTTGTGATGTTTGATGTGCGGCGCATTGCCGACGGGCTCAACCTCATTATTGACCAGGGCGACGTGTCCGAAGACGCTCTTGTCTCCATGCAAGCCGATGTTACCGATGTGCGCGCCCGCCTTGCCGAAGTCGGCGTTGCTCTCGGGTCCGATGTGTCGCCCGTGGTATTCGAGGCTGCCAAGGAATACCGCAGCAAGGGGCTGACAGCTTCGCTCATCCGCAACATCGCCGTTCTGGGTGTGGCACTTGCCTTCGGCTATTGGGCCTGGGCGTGGATCCAGCCGGCATTGCGTGCACGCAACATCAGCGAGACTTTCGTCACTGCGCTTTTGATGGGGTCGTCACTGGTCGCCATCCTGACTACGGTTGGTATCGTCGGTTCGCTTCTGTTTGAATCGATTTCGTTCTTCAAGATGTACCCGGCCAAGGACTTCTTCCTGTCTACGACCTGGAACCCGCAGTTCCGTGGCGGCTCCGATCTGGGTTTTCTGCCGCTGCTCTGGGGGACGCTGTACGTCTCATTTGTTGCTCTCGCCCTTGCGGTGCCGATCGGATTGATGATTGCCATCTATCTCGCCGAATATGCAGGCAAGTCGCTGCGCAGTTTCGCCAAGCCCGCCATTGAAGTGCTCGCCGGCATTCCGACCATTGTCTACGGCCTATTTGCGCTGATCACCGTTGGTCCGTTTCTGCGCGACTGGATCGCCCAGCCACTGGGCATGGGCAGTTCGTCTTCTTCCGTCATGACTGCCGGCCTGGTTATGGGGATCATGCTGATCCCGTTCATCTCGTCGCTGTCCGATGACATCATCAATGCCGTGCCACAGGCAATGCGCGACGGCTCCTACGGGCTGGGCGCGACCAAGTCGGAAACCATCAAGCAGGTGATCCTGCCCGCAGCACTTCCCGGAATTGTCGGCGCATTCCTTCTGGCCGCCAGCCGCGCCATCGGTGAAACCATGATCGTCGTCATGGGCGCCGGTGCTGCCGCGCGCCTCGATCTCAATCCCTTCGAGGCCATGACCACCATTACTGTGAAGATTGTCAGTCAGCTGACCGGCGATACCGAGTTTGCAAGCCCGGAAACGCTGGTGGCATTCGCCCTTGGCCTCACATTGTTTGTTTTCACCCTCTGCCTGAACATTCTGGCGCTCTACATCGTGCGCAAATATCGGGAGCAGTACGAATGACCGAAGTCACCGCCGATACCACCACGGCTCTGGGCCGTCCGAAAAGCAATTCGCTTTTCCAGGTTGGCGAGCGCACCCGCAAACGTCACGCTTCCGAGAAGCGTTTCAAGATGATGGGGCTTGCGGCTGTCATTTTCAGCATCATCGCACTGCTCGGCTTGATGACCTCCATCCTGTCCAACGGTCTGTCGTCGTTCCGTCAGACCTATGTGACGATGGAAGTGTTCCTTGACGCGGCGAAGCTGGACAAGAAGGGCAACCGCAATCCGGCTGATATTGAAAAGATCACCACTTTCACCATCCAGCCATTGCTGCAGGCCGCTCTCAAGAAGACGATGGAAGAGCGCGGAATAGCGGTTGAGGGCGTCGACGCCAAGACAGCGTTCGAGCTGATCTCCAAGGAAGCGGCCGCGCAGTTGCGCTGGTTCGTGCTCGAGAATCCGGAATATATCGGAGAGTCGGTCACGTTTGACCTGTTGGCTTCAGGGCGTGTTGACGGCTACTACAAGGGCCGCGTGACAATGGAGTCTGCCGCGCTCGACCGCAATATTTCACCCCAGCAGTTGATGCTGGCTGATGAACTGAAAGCAGCCGGGATCCTCGAATCCCGCTTCAATTGGTCGTTTTTTACAGCGCCCGATGCATCCGACACGCGGCCTGAAGCAGCCGGCCTCGGAGTCGCCATCATCGGCTCCGCCTATATGATGCTGATTGTGCTGGTGCTGGCGTTGCCCATCGGTGTGGCGGCCTCGATCTATCTTGAGGAGTTTGCGCCGCAAAACCGCTGGACAGACCTCATCGAGGTCAACATCTCCAATCTTGCCGCTGTTCCGTCCATTGTGTTCGGCATTCTCGGACTGGCAATATTCATCAACTTTGCCGGCCTGCCGCAGTCCGCTCCCATTGTCGGCGCGCTCGTGCTCACGCTGATGACGTTGCCGACGATCATTATCGCCACACGCGCCGCGCTCAAAGCGGTGCCGCCATCAATCAATGATGCCGCGCTGGGTGTCGGTGCATCGAAGATGCAGGCAATCTTCCATCACATTCTGCCGCTGGCGGCTCCGGGAATTCTCACCGGGACGATCATCGGGCTGGCGCAGGCTCTGGGTGAAACGGCCCCGCTGCTGCTGATCGGCATGGTTGCCTTCGTCCGGGAATATCCCGGCGCGCCACCGGAAGGGTTCTTCGATCCGGCCTCCGCATTGCCGGTCCAGGTTTACAATTGGACGCAGCGTGGCGATCCGGCCTTTGTGGAACGGGCGTCGGGTGCGATTATTGTTCTCCTGATCTTCCTGGTCATCATGAACGCCATCGCAATCCTGTTGCGCCGCCGTTTTGAACGCCGCTGGTAGGACGCAGCAGCTGTTACCTTTGAAACCACAAAGCCCTGAGTATACTGAAATTGTAGAAGGGAATACGGAGATGAACATCATGTCTGAAGCGGCTACTGAAAAAGCGGTCGACGCGGCGCTCGAAGCCTCTGAAATCAAGATGCGCGGCACCGATGTCAGCGTGTTCTACGGCGAAAAACGCGCGCTTTTTGATGTGAATCTCGATGTGCGCAAGAACAGTGTGACGGCTCTGATCGGTCCCTCCGGCTGCGGCAAGTCAACATTCCTGCGCTGCCTGAACCGGATGAACGATACCATCGACATCTGCAGGGTGACCGGCAAGATCACGCTCGACAGCGAAGACATCTATGATCCCAAGATCGATGTTGTCGAATTGCGGGCAAGGGTTGGCATGGTGTTTCAGAAACCAAATCCCTTTCCGAAATCGATCTACGAGAACATCTCCTACGGACCGCGCATTCATGGTCTGACCAAATCAAAGTCGGAACTTGACGAGATCGTCGAGTCCAGCCTTCGCAAGGCCGCGATCTGGGAAGAGGTCAAGGATCGTCTCAACGAACCCGGAACCGGTCTGTCCGGCGGCCAGCAGCAGCGGCTTTGCATTGCGCGCGCCATCGCAGTAAGCCCTGAAGTTATTCTGATGGATGAGCCATGCTCGGCGCTCGACCCGATCGCCACGGCCAAGGTCGAGGAGCTGATCGATGAGCTTCGGGCCAATTTCACCATCGTGATCGTCACCCATTCGATGCAGCAGGCGGCCCGCGTGTCGCAGCGCACGGCGATGTTCCATCTGGGCAATCTTGTCGAGGAAGGTGCCACAGACAAGATGTTCACCAACCCGGACAACAAGCTGACCCAGGACTACATCACCGGCCGCTTCGGTTAATCCGACCGACTTTCGCATCACGATTACAGGATTGAAGGATCATATCATGCCCGAAGCCCATACCGTCAGCTCCTATGATGACGATCTCCGTTTTCTCGTGCGCCGCCTGTCGGAGATGGGTGGCATAGCCGAACGCATGGTCGCCGATTCCGTTGCGGCCCTGGTCAATGCTGACACCGCATCCGCACAGCGCGTCATCTCGGAGGACCTGCTGCTCGACGCTGGCGAGCGCGAGGTCTATGACAAGGCTGTTCTGGTCATCGCCAAGCGCCAGCCGATGGCCTCGGATCTGCGCGAGATCATCGGTTCCATCCGCATCGCCTCCGACCTGGAACGGGTTGGCGATCTGGGCAAGAACATCGCCAAGCGGGTAATTGCCGTTCACACCATGGCCCAGCCGCGCAAGCTGGTTCGCGGTCTCGAACACCTGGCCGAACTGGCGCTGACCCAGCTCAAAGAAGTCCTCGATGCTTTCGCAACGCGGTCCCCTGCGCTGGCCAATTCGATCCGCGAGCGCGATGAGGAGATCGATGCAATCTACACCTCGCTGTTCCGTGAACTGCTGACCTACATGATGGAAGACCCGCGCAACATCACGGCCTGCACGCATCTGCTGTTTTGCGCCAAGAACATCGAGCGCATCGGCGACCATGCCACCAACATCGCCGAGACGGTCTACTATGTCGCCACCGGCGAGCAGCTGTCGGCTGACCGGCCCAAGGATGACGAAACTGCCAGCATGATCGCACCCGCACCGGGTTCGGACTGACCGCGTACGGAGTGCATTTGAGATGGCGATGAATCCACGTATTACTGTGGTTGAAGACGAAGAAGCACTCTCGGTCCTGCTTCGGTACAACCTCGAAGCCGAAGGCTATGACGTTGAGACCGTGCTGCGGGGCGACGAGGCGGAAATCCAGCTCCAGGAGCGGGTCCCCGATCTTCTGATCCTCGACTGGATGTTGCCCGGCATATCGGGAATAGAGCTGTGCCGCCGTCTGCGCGCCAGAGCCGAAACCGAGCGGCTGCCGATCATCATGCTGACCGCACGCGGCGAAGAAAGCGAGCGGGTTCGCGGTCTTGCCACCGGCGCTGATGATTACGTCGTCAAGCCTTTCTCGACGCCTGAATTGCTGGCGCGCGTCAGGGCCATGCTGCGCCGCGCCCGTCCCGAGGTGATCTCGAGCCAGCTCAAGGTCGGCGACATCGAGCTCGACCGCGAAACCCACCGCGTCAAGCGGCGTGGCCGCGACATCAAGCTCGGGCCAACCGAGTTCAGGCTGCTTGAATATCTGATGAGCTCGCCGGGCCGGGTCTATTCCCGCGCGCAACTGCTCGATGGCGTCTGGGGGCACGATGTCTATGTCGATGAACGCACGGTCGATGTGCATGTCGGCAGGTTGCGCAAGGCTGTCAATCTTTCCGGCATGCGCGACACCATCCGCACCGTCCGCGGCGCCGGCTATTCGATCGAAAGCTGAGCGCAGTCACTGATCCGGATTTCCGTACAGGGATGCGGACATGAAAAAGCCCGGGCGACAAACCCGGGCTTTGGCAATTATCGCAACCTGTCGATCAGCGGGCGCGTTTGCGCTCGCTGGACGGCTGGAACGCCATCTTGGCGTGATAGCCGCAATAGGGTGAGGCGTCGCCTGAATCATTGCCGCAGAAGTGAAAGCCTTCCTGCAAAGGATCACCGACCGGCCATTTGCAGGTCCGTTCGGAAAGCTCCACCAGCGTCAGCCGGCGCGAAATGGGCACCACCACGTCATCCATGGGACGTGTGTCGATCTCTTCCGAGGCAACAACGTCCAGATCCATGTCCTGCTTCAGCGCTGCACCGCCGCTTGAACGGCCAACCGGTCGTGTGGTCTGCGTTGCCGCGGTGCGGCCGGCATAATTCGGTGCACGCGGAGCAGCGGTTGTGCGCTTGGTGCGTACCGATGCCTGTCCGCCGCTTTTGGCGCGTCCGGGAAGGTTGAGCCGGTGCACCTTGCCAATCACAGCATTGCGGCTGACGCCGCCCAATTGTGCTGCGATCTGGCTGGCGCTGAGCCCGTCCGCCCAGAGTTTCTTGAGTCTTTCGACCCGTTCATCAGTCCAGTTCATAAAATGCTCTCCCTGTACCCCATGTTCCGGGATGGCAGAATCCCTCACCGTCGCCCCGGTGTGCCGGAGCTTGAATACTCGGTAACAGTGAGGTGAATAGTGTCCGCCGCGGACCTCTATTTCATGAACTCAACTTAGTGGTCGGCAGACTCTGTGACAAGAGTCAGCCGAATCATGGTGATTCCTTTTTACGGTTTTCCCCAACTTACGCGGGGTGTCAAATCTTACCAGTCATCGCTAAATTAGACTTATATCGAACTAATTCACTTGTCAGGCAGCCGCCGATGGCGGCACGGGCCCCGTCTCATTGACAGGCCATACTGAAATGTAAATAGTGCCCACGCCGCCCCGAAAAAGGGCGGCATTTTTGGTTTTCCGGCATACTCTCGCCAGGCCGTCTTAGTGACGGGCGCACGGCGCGGGCCAATGCTTTGTTGTTCGGTCTCAAATGAGGAGAGAAGCGCCATGGCCGATGCCAAGCCGCTTTATGATACATATAACCGCGTTCCGATCGTGTTCGAGCGCGGTCATGGCATGTGGCTTGAGACCCCAGAGGGTGAGCGCTATCTCGATTTCGCGGCTGGCATTGCGGTCAATTCGCTTGGTCACACCCACCCGCATCTGGTCGAGGCGCTGAAGGCCCAGGCCGACCGCGTGTGGCATCTCTCCAACCTCCATGAAATACCGGATCAATCGCGTATGGCCAAGCGCCTTACCGAGGTGACGTTTGCCGACAAGGTGTTTTTCACCAATTCTGGCGCAGAAGCGCTGGAATGCGCGATCAAGACCGCCAGGCGGCATTTCTATGTCAACGGTCAGCCGGAGCGTTTCCGTATCATTACCTTTGAGGGCGCTTTCCATGGCCGCACCCTGGCAACCATAGCAGCAGGCGGCCAGCCCAAATATCTTGAGGGTTTCGGACCCAAGGCCGATGGTTTCGATCAGGTGCCCTTCAACGATATGGAGGCGTTGAAGGCTGCGATCACCGATAGCACTGCCGCCCTTCTTATCGAGCCTGTTCAGGGGGAGGGCGGTATACGTCCTCTGTCAAACGAACAGCTGCGTGCCCTGCGCGACCTGTGCGATGAACACGGAATACTGATGATACTCGACGAGGTTCAGACCGGCGTCGGGCGTACCGGCAAACTGTTTGCCCATGAGTGGGCCGGTATCGAGCCTGACATCATGGCGGTGGCCAAGGGCATTGGCGGTGGTTTCCCGTTCGGCGCCTGCCTTGCCACGGCCAACGCAGCTGATGGCATGACGCTCGGCACCCACGGCACCACCTATGGCGGCAACCCGCTCGCCATGGCAGTCGGCAATGCCGTGCTTGATGTCATTCTTGATGAGGGCTTTCTGACCCATGTCAACGACGTCGCACTGGTGCTGCGCCAGGGCTTGGCGTCGCTCAAGGATCGCTATCCTGATCTGATTTCCGACGTGCGCGGCTCGGGCCTGATGCTCGGCATCAAATGCGTCAAGTCGAACGCCGATCTGGTCCAGGCAATGCGCAATGAACACCTGCTGGCCGTCCCGGCGGGCGACAATGTTGTCCGCTTGCTGCCGCCGCTGATTGTTACGGCCGAAGAAGCCCGCGAAGCACTCTCCAGAATAGAGGCCGCGCTCGACATGTTGTCCCGCAGCGGCACAGACACCTGAACGGACTGGATTCCATGACCAAGACCATATCCGCCGGCAATCGCCATTTTCTCGATCTTTCCGCTGTCAGCACGGAAGATCTGCGCACCATGATGGACGCGGCACGATCCGCCAAGACAGCCACGGAAGGCGATCGCCCGCTTGAGGGCAAAATGCTGGCGATGATTTTCGAAAAACCCTCGACCCGCACCCGCGTGTCGTTTGATGTCGGCATGCGTCAGCTCGGCGGCGAGACGCTGTTCCTGTCGGGAACAGAAATGCAGCTGGGCCGCGCCGAGACCATTGCCGACACCGCCAAGGTGCTGTCGCGCTATGTCGACCTGATCATGATCCGCACCCTTGATCATTCCCGCATGCTCGAGCTTGCCGAGCATGCCACGGTGCCGGTCATCAATGCGCTCACCGATGACACCCATCCGTGCCAGATCATGGCGGATATTCTGACCTTTGAGGAGCATCGCGGTCCGATCAAGGGCAAGACGCTTGCCTGGACCGGTGATGGCAACAATGTGCTGCATTCGCTCATCGAAGGAGCGGCGCAGTTCGGCTACCGCATGCAGATCGCGACGCCGGAAGGCTCTGAGCCCGATGCCAGATTTGTCGAATGGGCGCGCAAACAGGGTGCCGAGATTGATGTCAGCGCCGATCCGGATCGCGCAGTGAAGGGCGCCGATTGCGTCATCACGGACACCTGGGTCTCGATGAACCAGGAGCACAAGGCCCGCGGCCACAATGTTTTTGTGCCCTATCAGGTCAATGAAACGCTGATGGCGAAAGCCAATCCGGAAGCGCTGTTCATGCACTGCCTGCCCGCCCATCGCGGCGAGGAAGTCACTGACGCTGTGATGGATGGACCGCAGTCGGTGGTGTTTGATGAGGCGGAAAACCGGTTGCATGCGCAAAAGGCGGTGATGCGCTGGTGCATGGGCGTTCTCTAGAACCTCTGGCGCTTGCCTCTATCCATGCCTATATGCACGCTTTGAAATGTGCAGCCGGACCGGACGTCACTGTCTGAATGGAGGCTGTGTCGCAACGAACAAGCGGAATTGACAATGGAAACCGATACCCAGACCCACGGCGAACCCGCATTCGCCGGAGATGACCGCGTGCTGCCCTTCGATGTGGACGGCCTCGACGTGCGTGGCCGGACCGTGCAACTCGGTCCGATGATCGATGCCATCCTTGCGCGTCATTCCTACCCGGAACCGGTCGCGCGGCTGCTGGCCGAAGCGATCGCATTGACAGTGCTGCTCGGCACCTCGCTCAAATTCCAAGGCAAGCTCATTGTCCAGACCAAGGGCGACGGGCCGGTGGATCTTGTCGTCGCGGATTTTACCACGCCGGGAAACCTGCGCGCCTATGCCCGCTTCGACGAGGACCGTCTCGCCGCAGCCCAGGCCTCGGGCGCAACAAGCCCATCCGAACTGCTCGGCAACGGAATTTTGGCGTTCACCATTGATCAGGGTGAATACATGCAGCGTTACCAGGGTATCGTCGAAATGAAGGGCGAGACGCTGGAAGCCATGGCTGAAACCTATTTCCGCCAGTCCGAGCAGATTCCGACGGTCGTCCGTCTGGCGGTGGCCGAGCTCATTGACCGCGATGATGAAGGCAAGCCGCGTCACAGCTGGCGTGCCGGCGGCATTGTCGCCCAGTTCCTGCCTCAGGCCCCTGACCGGATGCGCCACCCCGACCTGCCGGGTGGAGATGCGCCCGAAGGCGTTGAATTCGCGGTTCACAACGTTGACGACAGCTGGGCGGAAGCCAAGGTGCTGGTCAGCACGGTCGAGCCGGGCGAGCTGACCGACCCGGAAGTCGGCGCTGAAAGGCTGCTGTACCGTCTGTTTCACGAGCGTGGTGCACGAACTTACGAGCCCGTTCCGGTGTTCGACCAGTGCAGCTGCTCGCGAGAGCGGCTGGGCGATGTCCTGAGCGGCTTTTCGGCTGAAGAGATCACCGACAGTGTCGAAGACGGAGTGATCACGGTGCAGTGCGAATTCTGCTCCACAGCCTATCGCTTTGATCCGGCCGAAATCCAGCGCTGAGATCCGCTCGGCAGGAACATGACGAAACTTTAATTTGCCATGTGTCGCCATTACGTTACCTGTTGACCATCAACGGAGTAACTTGATGCTCGACAAGGCGGATAATCGCTTGGACCTGCCGGCCGGTCCCCAGCGTGCGGAATACGTTCCTGCGCGCCGTGGGTTTTTGCGGCCCTTGCTGCAGTTCGCGCTGATGGCGCTGGTGCTTGCCGGCGCCTGGGTGGCGATGGATCGCCTTGCCGCCTCCAGGAAGGAACGCACGCCAAGGGCATTCACGCCGCTGGTCTACACCGTCGAGACGACAACCGCCGAACGCGCCGACAACCGGCCCGAAATCAGGCTTTATGGCCAGGTTGATACCGGCCGTAATGTCGATTTGCGCACCGCAGTCAGCGGCGATGTTGTCGAGATCCATCCCGACCTTGTGGCTGGTCTGCGTGTTGCCAAAGGCACCGTGTTGTTGCGCATCGATCCGTTTGCCTATGAGGGGGCGCTGGTCGAGGCGCGCGCCAATCTGGCCTCCACCCGTGCGGCCATTGCCGAGATTGATGCACGGCTGGCCTCCGAGCGGGAACAGCTTGAAGCCGCCGATGCCCAGCTTGAGCTGGGGCGCGCCGATCTCGAGCGGGCATTGTCTCTGGCGGGGTCGGGTGCCCTGACCGACAAGGAAGTCGACGCCCGGCGCTTGATCCTGTCCCAGCGCGAACAGGCGTCGAGCCAGCGCCGCAACAACATTCTTATCGCCGAAGCCCAGCGTACCCAGCAGGAAGCCAATGCCGAACGGCTCGAGTGGAAAGTCCGCGAGGCCGAGCGCAAACTGCAGGAGACGGCAATTGTGGCTCCCTTCGACGGCATCATTTCCGACGAGTCGATCGAGACCGGACGCTCGGTGAGTGCCAACGAGGTGGTGGCCTCGATATACGACGATGCCGCGCTCGACGTGAAATTCACCCTGACCAATGCGCAATACGGACGCATGGCGACGGACGCCGATCCATTGATTGGCCGTGACGTGAAAGTGAGCTGGAGCGTTGGCGGTACCGATTATGTCTGGCCCGCAACCATTGCCCGTATCGGGGCGCGGGTGACTGCCGAGCGCGGCGGCGTCGAGGTCTATGCCCGCATCAAGCAGGCTGACAATCCGGTGCAATTGCGCCCCGGTGCCTTTGTCTCGCTCACCGTGCCTGACCGGATCTGGCCGCAAACCTTCCGTCTGCCCGAGACCGCACTTCGTGATTCCGATCATGTCTTTCTGGTGGTGGATGGCAAGCTCGAGCGGCGCGATGTCCGCCTGATCGCATGGGATGGCGAGGACGCCATTCTCGATGGGGATCTGAGCGAAGGCGACACGGTGCTGGTGACGCGGCTGACCGAGGCTACAGAGGGCGTCAATGTGCGGCAGGCTGCCAGTGACCCGGCGTCCGGAGAGCCGGCGAATCCGGCGGCAAATCCGGATGACACGGAATGAGTGAAAACGAAGCGCCGGGACAGGGAATGTTCGCGGGCCGCGGCCTTGTCAGCACCTTCATCCGCCACCCCAATGCAGCCAATCTGCTGATGGTTCTGATGATCCTGTTCGGGGCCTTCTCCATTGCCCGCATCAACACCCAGTTCTTTCCGACAATCGATCGTCCAACCATCAGCATCTCTGTTGCCTGGTCGGGGGCGAGTGCCGAGGATGTCGAAACCAATGTGCTGGCACTGATCGAGCCGGAAGTGCGCTATGTTTCGGGTGTCGACCGCATGACATCGACGGCCTCCGAGGGATCGGCCAGCCTTCGGCTCGAATTTGCCGATGGCACGGATATGAGCCAGGCCATGACCGATGTCGAAACCGCGGTCAAAGCGGTTGGCAATCTGCCTGAAGACGCCGAAGAGCCGGCCATAGCCAGATCCGTGTTCTTTGACACCGTCGCCAAGCTCGCCATTTTTGGCAGTGCCGATGAGGTGGTCAAGCGGGCCTGGGCGAAACGCATGCGCGACGAGCTCATTGACCGGGGCATCGACAAGATCGACTTCACCGGTCTGCGCAGCGCCGAAATCCGGGTTGAAGTGCCTGAGATTGAACTCCGTCGCCTCGACATGAAGATTTCCGATGTCTCGGCGGCGATTGCGGACAACAGCCGTGATCTTCCATCTGGAACGGTCGAGGGGGCGGTTGATCGTCAGTTGCGGACGCTGGCAAATGCGCAGGGTGCGCGCGAGCTGGCCAATGTCGAGGTCAAGTCCTTCACCGGCGGCGAAAAAGTGCTGCTCGGCGATATAGCAACGATTACCGACGGCTTCGATGCGGACGACACCCGCGGCCTTGCCAGCGGCTCGCCCGCCATCGAGCTTGATATCAGGCGTGCACCCACCGCCGATACCCTCAAGACTGCTTCCATCCTCTCAGCCTATATTGACGAGATCACCCCCAAGCTGCCGCCCGGCGTCGAAATCGCCACCTATGAAGTCGCCTCGGACGCTCTGTCGGCGCGCATCTGGCTTCTGGTCAAGAACGGGCTAGGCGGCCTGCTGGTCGTCGTCGCAATCCTGTTCCTGTTTCTCAATGCCCGGATCGCGTTCTGGGTCGCCGCCGGTATTCCGGTGGCAATGCTCGCCACCATCGGCTTCATGTACGCCTCGGGGCAGACCATCAACATGATGTCGCTGTTTTCGCTGATCATGATGCTCGGGATCATCGTCGATGACGCCATCGTCGTGGGCGAACACACAGCCACACGGCTGCAAATGGGCGACGATCCCCATACGGCGGCTGAAAACGGCGTCAACATGATGTTCACGCCGGTGATGGCTGCCATGACGACAACACTCGCTGCTTTCGCGCCTATCCTCATCATCGGCGACACCATAGGCCAGATGATGGCGGTGCTGCCGATGGTGGTGATCGCGGTTCTCGTCTCAAGCCTGCTTGAGTGTTTCCTCATCCTGCCGGGGCATCTGGCCAACTCGCTGTCTGAGCGCAAGGCGCCGGGCTGGTCCTGGTGGCGCCAGTTTCTGATCGCCCTCGTGCTGATGGTGTTCCTCACCGGTCTGTCGGGTCGAATGGCCGTTGACCTGGCGCTGGGGGCAAGCGACACAGGTCTGCGCGCTGCAGCCAGAGGCTTTGCGGATTTGCCGCAGACTGCCCGAATGGCGTTCGTCGTCGCCGTGTCGCTGTCGCTTGCGACGCTGATGGAGTGGATGCTGCTTGCCCTGCGCCGCAGGAAAAGCCGGGCGGGTGGCCGGCCGGAAGAGGCAGGCGAAAGCCGGTTCCGCCGTGCCTTCGACCGCGGCTTCGATCTGTTCCGCGACGGCGCCTTCAACCGGCTGGTGCAACTGGCCTGGAACTGGCGCTATGTCACCCTGTCGATCGCAATTGCCATGGTCATGGTTCTGGCCGTGGGACTTGCCCGCTCCGGGCGTGTGGAATTTGTGTTCTTCCCCTCGCCGGAAGCCGAGAACATCACAGGCACCATCATCTTCAATGCCGGATTGCCGGAGGAGACGGCTCTGAATGCTATCGCGGCGCATGAGAAGGCGTTGCGCGATGCCGACAAGGCCCTGGCGGGCAACGGCCCCTCGTCGATCAAGGCTGTCTTCACCACCTTCGGGGCATCAAGCCGCAGCGGCAGCGCGACCGCCCGGATCAAGGTGCAGTTGACCACATCCGAGGAGCGCGAAGTCAGAACGCCGGATATCGTCAATGCCTGGCGCAAGTCAGCACCCGATACCGCCGGCGTCACCCGCTTTGCTGTCGCGCAAGCGCGGGGAGGCCCTCCCGGACGTGACATCGAAATCCGCCTGCAGGGCGAGCGTGTGGCGGCGTTGAAAACCGCGGCAGCGGACGTTGTGGCGTTGTTGTCGGGCATCAGCGGGGTCACCGGTCTGGATGACAATCTGCCCTGGGGCAAGCCGGAACTGGTGATGCAACTGACGCCGCATGGCGCAGCGCTTGGCTTTTCAATCGAGGATGTCGGGCGGCAGATCCGCAATGCCTTTGATGGCTCGGTACCGTTCCGGTTCCCGCGCGGCGATGACGAGGTGACCGTGCGTCTGGTGCAGAAACCGGCTTCACCCGGCTCTCAGGCATTGCGCGATTTTGAACTCCGAAGTCCCGGTGGGACCTTCGTGCCCTTGTCGGAAGTTGTCGACATGACCGAGCGTCAGGGTTTTTCAGCCATCCAGCGCCGCGATGGCAAGAGCACGATCTCGGTGACCGGCGACCTTGATACCGCGGTAACCACCACGGGTGCGGTGGTCGAACAACTGACCACCAGCGGAGCGCTCGATCTGATCGCTGCGCGCCACGGGGTGAGCTATTCCTTCGGCGGGCGGTCCGAGGAGCAGGAAAATGCCTTCAGCGACTTGCAGCTTGGTGTCGCCGTGGCGCTGAGCGTCATCTACATCATCCTTGCCTGGGTGTTCGCCAGCTATTGGCGGCCCATCGCCGTGCTTCTGATCATCCCGTTCGGTGTGGTCGGCGCGATTTTCGGACACTGGGTGCTGGGCTATCAGCTCACCATCCTGTCCTTCATCGGCTTGCTGGGTCTGGCGGGCATTCTGGTCAATGATTCCATCATTCTCGTCGCGCGCCTGGAAGAGCGCCGCGCTGAAGGGGACACGCTTGCGCAGGCTGCGGTCGGCGCCAGCCGTGACCGCCTGCGCGCTGTGCTGCTGACCTCGCTTACCACCATCGGCGGGCTGCTGCCATTGCTCTATGAAACCAGCCTGCAGGCGCAGTTCCTGCTGCCGATGGCCATCACCATCGTCTTCGGTCTCGCCATGACCACGCTGCTGGTGCTTTTCCTCGTGCCTGCTCTGGTCGGCATCGGAGATGATATCGCCCGGGCCTTCTCCTACATCTACGGCAGGCGTCCGGTCGCGCAGCGGGCCTGAGCCCAATCAAGAGCGCCAGAAACGCGGCAGGAAAAGCACGAGAACGGTGAACAGTTCCAGCCGTCCCAGCAGCATTCCGGCGGCCAGCAGCCATTTCTGAATATCGCTCAGTGACTGGAAATTGCCCGATGGGCCGATGATGTCGCCCAGTCCGGGGCCGACATTGGACAGCGCGGTTCCCGCACCTGACAGTGCGCTGACCGTGTCCAGGCCGGTCAGCCGCAGCAGGATCGCCAGCACCACGAATGACGCCATGAACAGGAAGAAAAAGCTCATCACCGAGGCGATGACCCGGTCCTGGATCGGTTTGCCATTGAAGTGGGCGCGAAAAACCCCGTTCGGATACATCACCTGCGAGACGTGCTGCCTGACACCCTCGATCAGCACCTGAAACCGGAAGATCTTGATGCCGCAGGACGTGGAGCCGGCACAGCCGCCGACAAACATGATGATGAAAAAGAATGTCACTGCATGCGGTCCCCACAGACCGTAATCGGTCGATGCGTAACCGGTCCCGGTGACGATCGACACCACATTGAAGGCAGAATGCCTCAGGCCTTCGAGTCCGATGTGATTCTTGCTGAAATGCGCCATCATCCAGCCGGCAAGAACAGCAACGGCGAGAAAGGTCATGAACGCCTTGACCTGTTGATCCTTGACGATTGGCCGGAACCGCCCCTGCAGCATTTGCACATAGAGAATGAAGGGGATGGAGCCCAGCACCATGAATACAACCGCGATCCATTCGACCGTAGAACTGTTGAAATAGCCGATCGAGGCATCCTTGGTCGAAAATCCACCGGTGGCGACCGTTGTCATGGCATGAATGACGGCATCATCCGCAGCCATGCCAGCTGCCATATAGGCAACGGCACAGATCCCGGTCATGGCAATGAACACCAGCGTGATCGAGGTGGAAATCTGCGTCGCGCGCGGCAGGATTTTTTCGGCCGTGTCGAAAGCCTCCGCCTTGAAGAGCTGCATGCCGCCGATTTGCAGCATCGGCAGCACGGCAATGGCCATGACGATGATACCCAGCCCGCCGAGCCATTGCAGCAGCCCGCGCCAGAACAGGATCCCTGGCGGCGCATGATCGAGGCCGGTGATGACCGTGGCGCCGGTGGTGGTCAGGCCCGACATGGATTCAAAAAAGGCGTCGGTATAGCTTGGCACGATCCCCGACCAGTGAAACGGCAGCGCGCCAAAGGCGACCAGGGCCACCCAGGCCGCAACGGTCATCAGCATGGCCTGCCGGGTCGACAGGCCTTTGGGGATGCCGCGATTGGCGGCAAACAGTCCGAGCCCGACCAGCATCGTCATTGTTCCGGCACTGACAAAGATCATCCAGTCGTCATTGTCAGCGGCAATATCGACCAGAGCAGGCAGAAGCATGGCGACACCAAGCGTTGCCACCAGCAAGCCTGTAACCAGCATGACCGGTCGGAATTCGGCAAAGGCGGTCAATTCAGCGTTCTTGCCATGCCCGGCAGGTCCAGCGAGAAGGCCGGGATCTCGACATCGAACAATTCACCCGCGGCAGATTGCATCTGATAGGAACCGACCATGACGCCTGATGGCGTATCCAGCGGACAGCCCGAGGAGTACTCGTAGGTATCACCCGGGCCCAGCACCGGCTGCTCGCCGACAACCCCGGAACCGCGCACCTCATCGACGATTCCGTTTTCGTCTGTGATTGTCCAATGCCGGCTTTGCAGCTGAACGATCTGGTCGGAATGATTGACAATGACGATCCGGTAACCCCAGACATAGCGTCCGTCCTCGGGGTCCGACTGGTCCTCGAGATAATACGGTTCCACTGTCACTTCGATCTCACGTGTTAGCGCACGGTACATCAGTCACTCCTTGCGACACTCATTCTACAGTGAGGTGCCTGCGTCAAGCGGTCGGGCGCAACCAAAAGCCCCGGAAATGTGGATTGCAATGTGGATTGCAATGCGGATTGCGGTGACTTGAATGTGATGACTGGAAACCCGTGCCGGAGGTGACGCGCGGGATGGACCACGTTATCACATGCGGCAAAGAGGGAGATGACGCCATGTTGGACGGGACCGGCCGCAAGTTAATCCAGCCGTCTCTGGACCGGATCGGTATATGGTTGGCCGCTCGCGGGGTGAAAGCCGACCATGTGACTGTCTTCGCCTGCCTGGTGGGGCTTGCAGCCGCGGGATTGATTGCTGCCGGATACATGGCCGTCGCGCTGCTGCTGATCATCGTCAGCCGGATCTGCGACGGTCTGGATGGCTCGGTTGCCCGGGCCAGCCGGAAGACTGATTTTGGCGGCTATCTCGATATCACGCTGGATTTCGTGTTTTACGGAGCGGTTCCCCTGGCCTTTGTCGTTTACGATCCTGCCGCAAATGCACTGGCGGGGGCTGCGCTGATATTCTCGTTCTATGTCAATGGCGCGAGTTTCCTGGCCTATGCCATCGTTGCCGAAAAACGAGGGCTCAGCACCACGGCGCGCGGCGTCAAGTCGATCTATTTCACCACCGGTCTCGCCGAAGCCAGCGAGACCTACATCGTGTTCGGAGTGTTCTGCCTCTGGCCGGCGTGGTTTGCGCCGGTGGCATGGGTGTTTGCGGCAATCTGCCTCTACACCGCACTTTCACGGATCATCCAGGCCCGGTCAGAGTTCCCCAACGAGCCTTCAGAGCCCTGAGAGCGCGCGATCGAAATCCTCGATCAGATCCTCGGCATCCTCGATCCCGACCGAAAGCCGCAACACGCCGGGCCCGATACCGAGTTCTGCCCGTGCGTCTTCCGCCAGGTTCTTGTGCGTGGTGGTTGCCGGATGGGTGATCAGGCTCTTGGTATCTCCAAGATTGTTGGAAAGCTTGACCACCTCGAGCTTGTTCTGCATCGCAAATGCAGCCTGTTTGCCACCCTTCAGTTCCATCGCCACCAGGGTTGAGCCGCCTTTCATCTGCTTGGCACAGATATCTGCCTGCGGGTGATCGGCGCGTCCGGGATAGATAACCCGTGCGATCGCCGGATGGTTGGCGAGGAAGTCAGCAATCTTGCCTGCATTTTCAGCTTGCTGGCGCACCCTCAATGGCAGTGTTTCGAGGCCCTTGAGCAAGGTCCATGCATTGAACGGCGACAATGACGGTCCGGTATGCCTGAAGAAATCATGCAGGTGTTCGTCAATCCAGTCCTTGTCCGACAGGATCACGCCGCCCAGGCAACGCCCCTGGCCATCAATGTGCTTGGTTGCCGAATAGGCCACGATGTGGGCGCCAAGTTCCAGCGGCTTCTGCATCAGCGGTGTGGCGAAGACATTGTCGACAACAAGTTTGGCTCCGATCTGGTTGGCAAGCCTGGCCACACCGGCAATGTCGACCACTTCAAGGGTCGGATTGGTCGGGCTTTCGAGGAAGAACACCTTGGTATTGGGCCGGATCGCGGCTTCGAAATTGGCCAGATCGCGGCCATCCACCAAAGTCGACTCGATGCCGAACTGGGGCAGCAGCGTCTCGACGACCCAGCGGCAGGAGCCGAACAGGGCGCGGGCGGACACGACGTGATCTCCCGCTTTGAGCTGGCAAAGAAGTGCGGCCGAGATCGCCGCCATGCCCGACGCCGTGGCGCGCGCATCCTCCGCCCCTTCCATCAGGCACATACGCTTTTCGAACATGTCATTGGTCGGGTTGGCGTAACGCGAGTAGACGAAACCAGGGTCTTCACCCTTGAAACGTGCTTCCGCCGCTTCGGCGCTGTCATAAACAAAGCCCTGCGTCAGAAAAATTGCTTCGGATGTTTCGCCGAACCCGGAGCGGCTGGTGCCGCCGTGTACGAGCTGGGTGGCGGGGCGGAATTGTCGGTTGCTTGTCATATCTTTGTCCAACACACAAAAAAACCGGCTTGCGAAGTCGCGAGCCGGTTTTGCAACCCGACCATTTTAGCGACTTGTTTAACGTGGCTGCAAGCCGGTCGGCCAAATCACCACGGGATAACGTCACTTTTAGTGGGTTTCCGCGCTTGCGTCAATCGCCGCGCCTTGCCATCAAGGCGTCAGATACAATGGAGCGGCAGATCTTGGCAGCAGGCATTCTCTCCGATCGCGCAATTCATGCGCTCTTTGATGCTGGAAAACTTGCCTCGGGCCGGGCACTTGATGCTGACCAGATCCAGCCGGCAAGTCTGGATCTCAGGCTCGGCGCACGGGCTTACCGGGTGCGAGCCAGTTTCCTTCCCGGACCGTCAGCCAGGGTTGAAGACAAGCTCGCGCGGCTCAGCATGCACGAGATCGATCTCTCGGATGGTGCGGTGCTTGAAACCGGCTGTGTCTACATGGTTCAACTGCTGGAGAACCTGGCGCTGCCGCCGGAGATTTCCGCCTCTGCCAATCCCAAAAGCTCGACTGGCCGGCTCGACATCTTCACCCGGGTGATGACCGACTACGGTCAGGAGTTCGACAAGATAGTACCGGGTTATACCGGCCCGCTGTGGCTCGAAGTCAGCCCCCGGACCTTCCCGATCGTTGCGCGGACAGGGTCGCGGCTGTCGCAAATCCGCTTCCGGCAAGGCCACGCTGTGCTGGGAGAGGATGAGCTGTCCGACCTTCACAAGAGCGAAACGCTGGTCGCGTCTGAAACTCCGAATGTTTCGGGCGGCGGCATTGCCCTGTCCATTGATCTGATGGGGCAGGGCGACGAAGCGCTCATCGGCTATCGCGGCAAGCACCACACCGCCGTTGTCGATGTCGACAAGCGTGCTGCCCAGGACGTTTATGATTTCTGGGAGCCGCTTTACAATCGCGGCTCAGCCGATCTGATCCTTGATCCCGATGAATTCTACATTCTGGTCAGCCGGGAATCGGTGCATGTGCCACCGCTTTATGCGGCCGAAATGACGCCGTTTGATCCTTTGGTCGGCGAATTCCGGGTGCATTACGCCGGCTTCTTCGACCCCGGTTTCGGCCACAGTGATGCTGGTGGCGCCGGCAGCCGCGCCGTACTCGAGGTACGCAGTCACGAGGTGCCATTCATTCTTGAGCACGGCCAGATCGTCGGCCGGTTGATCTATGAGCGGATGCTGGAGCGTCCCGCGGCTCTTTATGGTTCAGGTCTGGGATCAAATTATCAGGCGCAGGGCCTGAAGCTTTCCAAGCATTTCCGCACCTGAACAAAGCTTCCGGAAATTTCCAATCGGCGTGATCAGGGCGGCGTTGTTGTGTCTGCCTGCGCCGCCCGCAATGCGGCGATATCCTTGCGGATCGCCTTGAGTTCCTTGAGCATGGCACTCTGGTCTGACGCCATGGCCTCACGGTCCGCTGACGCCTCGGCGTCGTGTTCCTCCTGCATGGCCGACACGATGATTCCGATAAAAAGATTGAGCACGGTGAATGTGGTGCTGGCAATGAACGGGATGAAGAAGGCCCAGGCCATCGGATGAACTTCCATCACCGGACGGACAATGCCCATTGACCAGCTCTCCAGCGTCATCACCTGAAACAGCGAATAAGCTGATGCGGGGATGGAGCCGAACCACTCGGGAAAGCTGTCGCCATAAAGCTTGGTAGCCATCACCGAGAACACGTAAAACACCAGCGTCAGCAGCAGCATGATCGAGCCCATGCCGGGCAGGGCGCTGACCAGTCCACCGACCACCCGCTTGAGCGATGGCACCATGCTGATGATACGCAGCACCCTGAGGATACGCAGCGCCCGGAGCACGGAGAGGCCGCCGGTGGCCGGGACCAGGGCCACGCCGACCACGACCAGATCGAAAATCCGCCAGGGGTCGCGGAAAAAATCAAGCCGCCAGGCAATCAGCCGGGCACTGACTTCGACAACGAAAACACCAAGAATAATCCGGTCAAGCAGCGTCAACAGACCTCCGAAATATTGCACGGCTTCCGGTATGGTCTCCAGGCCGAGTGTGATTGCGTTGATGACAATCAACACGGTGATGACGTTTTCGAAGCGTCGTGACGAAAGCAGTGATTTCAACTGGTCCATGGGGCGTCTTGTGGTTGGAGCGCGGCGCCATCCATATGAGGTCGGTGCCACACCCAGTCAAGACGGTGTCCCGTGTCAAAGTTTCTTGACAGCATCGCCGATCAACGCCATGGATCAGGCTGGCTTTTGCGGGTGTAGCTCAATGGTAGAGCAGAAGCTTCCCAAGCTTAAGACGAGGGTTCGATTCCCTTCACCCGCTCCATACCTTGCGTATTTTTAACGCTTTCCCCGGCCTCTTTGAAGGCCGCCCATTCGGGAGCGGCGGCGTGTGGGGTCTTCTCCCACAGGTGTGTATTTGAAGCCAATTGCCCCAACGCCCGCCAGCCTGCGATAGACATCATGAACCAGTAGGCTGGCGTGAGAAACATCCAGCGGGCTTTGACCCTGCAGCGTTCGTGACCGGTAAATCCGCGCCATCCCATCGCAATGAATGTCAGATAGCTGCCACCGATATTGAACAGGTCGATCCACATCAATGCACTGTGCAACGGCGAGACGGAAGCAGCGGAACTGCCGCCAAGCCAAGCCAGGGTCAGCCCGATGAAGAGAAACATCAGCGGATGGGCAAGTGCCGAAACGAGCATTCCCGCAATCATCAGCTGGAAGACCGCAAATCCCTTCAATCCAAGGGCATGAAAGGTCTGCATGGGCTTGCGCATGGTGACCAGCCAGGTCTGGGCCCACCCTTTGACCCAACGCGTGCGCTGGCGGGTCCATACGTCAAGTGTGGTAGGAGCTGTTTCCACCGTGGCGCTTCTGAGCGTCCCCGTGCGGTAGCCGTGTGCATAGAGCCTGAGCCCCAGATCCGCATCTTCCGTTACGTTATGCGGGTCCCAGCCGCCAACGGCCTCAAGTGCCGCACGCTTGAAATGGTTGGATGTGCCGCCCAGCGGGATTGGCATCCGGGTTCGTGCAAGAAATGGAACGAGAACGCGGAACAGGCCGCTGTATTCGATCGCAAACAATCCGGAGATCCAGCTTGTCCGCAAATTCGCGATAGCCAGCGGCGCCTGCAGGCAGCCAAGCTGGGGATCGCCGTTCCGAAACTCTGTCCAGGCTTCGAGCAACTGGCCCGGTGCGGGTTTGTCCTCTGCATCGTAGACTGCGACCAGCGAACCCCGTGCGCCTTGCAAAGCGTATTGCAGGGCCTTGGGTTTTGTTCGCGGCCCGAAATATGGCGTGCGCACGATCTCGCTGTTGGGCGCCAGATATTGGCGTTTCAGGGCACGGATGGTCGCCTCGTCGTCAGCCTCGCAGACATACTTGATATCGAGCAGGCTCCTGGGCCAGCGCAGGGCAGAAATTCGCGATACGATGGCTGGCACCATGTCTGCCTCATCGTGCAGGGCAACCAGGACCGTATAGACTGGCAAACCGCTGACCTCGGCAGGCTCTGCCGGTGGCGGCCTTGCCGTTTTGAAACCGGATGCCACGAGCGCACACACGCGCAGCAGGATGCCGCCGGAGAAAACAATGGTGAGACCAACGTGCAGCACGACAAGGGCCGGAATTGGCCAGAGCATGAGGCCGGTCGCGACGACGTAGACAGCCAAGGACATGAAAAATCCCTGCAAGCCGGTCATCACCCTTCGCGCACTTACGTCACGCTGGTCCTGATCAAGTTCAAAGGTGATCTTCCTCACCCGGTCGTTCGCACCCGCCTGCCACACGGCTTTGCGAATGGTTGCCGGCGAAGCCACCACCAGGGTGTTGCGCAATGAAGGCATTTCGGCGAGGCGGGCCCTGTGATCCGCAAGGTCCCGGGCTTGTGGAACCATTGCGGTGACGTGACTGCCTGCGCGGGACAGCTGCAGCGGGCCGTCCCGATGCAATAGCACATCGGTTGACTGGAGCCGGATCACCTCATCGGGGTCAATGTGGTTGATATAGGAAAGGCCAAGCTCCCGGGCCAGCCAGCTGTAATAGAGTTCTGGATCAATCAGGCCTTCCGCAATAAGCTCTTTCTCGATGGTCGTGGCGTTACGTTGAGCCGCTTCGCTTGCCGCGTTCACATGGGGTTTGCCTATGCCGCAGCTCAGAAAAAACTCTGCCTCCGCGTTCGCGTTCCTGTCCTTTTTATTCACACGGACCAGCGTGCTTCCGGCATGATCTGTACCGGCTGCATCCTTTGCAGATACATGGGTTTGGGCTTTGCCGGAAAAGCGTCGGTCTGTGCTTTTGCTTGGGGCCATGACTCTGGTACACAGATGACTGTTGCAGCAGGGTAATAAATCTATGGTAGTGGAACCGCGCATAATTGCATCCCTAGTATTTGAGGGGATTTCACGTATAACTTGCGCCTTGGTTGTTTTTCTTGCGGTCGCTCTACCTGTCGCGAGCGCCGATGACATGCTCGTGCCAAATTACACCGACCCGCGGGAACGGATCCCCGCACCTGATCTGACGCCCTATGGCCGCATTCGCTTTGTCACCACGGTGGATTTTCCACCCTTCAGTTTTCTCGATCAGACCGGCCATCTCGCCGGGTTTCACGTCGATCTGGCGCGGGCGATCTGCGATGAACTCGATTTGCTGCCCCGTTGCCAGATCCAGGCGCTTCCCTGGGGTGAACTGGAAGGCGCTTTGGAAAACGGCCAGGCAGAAGCGCTGATATCGGGGCTGGCGATCACCGCGGAAAGCCGCGAGAAATTCCGCTTCACGCGTCCCTATCTGGCCTTGCCGGCGCGGTTCGCAGTAAAAAAGAACGGAAGTTCGCCCGCCGGCAGTGCCAGGGCGTTGGCCGGCAAACGGGTGGGTGTATTGGGCGGCACTGCCCATGAAGCCATGCTGCGTGATTGGTTCTCCGACCTGCAGCCGGTGACGTTTTCCAGATCAGAATGGATGTTTGAAGCGCTCAAGGACAACACAATCGATGCCGTGTTCGGCGACGGACTGCAACTGTCGTTCTGGCTTTCAAGCCAGTCGGCGGAAAGCTGCTGCCGGTTTCTTGATGGTCCGTATTTTTCCCAGGCCCATCTCGGGGAGGGGCTGGCCATTGCGGTACAGCCGCGCAAGGCCCCGCTGAGCCAGGCCTTTGACCATGCCCTCTCGGCACTCAATCGAAACGGCCGTTTCACCGAACTCTATCTGCGCTGGTTCCCCAACGGGCTTTATTGATCCGTCCCTGGCCGTGGTTTTACCATTGGCGGGAACCGGAAAGGAAGAGCCAGCGCCCAGCCAAGACTTGCCGTGCTGCGGCCGTCGCGCCACTCCGTAAGCCCGATTTCAAGGCCGGTGTCGCCAAGCCGCGGTGTTTGTGTGTAGGTCGAAAACAACCGGTCCCAGATCGCCAGGTTGAACCCGTAATTCGAATCCGTTTCGCGCGGATCGGTGGAATGGTGGATCCGGTGCATGTCGGGCGTGACGATGATCAGCCGCAACACAGCGTCCGCCGCCTTGGGCAGCTTTATGTTGGCGTGATTGAACATGGCGGCGCCATTGAGCACAATCTCGAAGACCAGAACCGCAACCGGCGGCGCGCCGAGCGCAATGATGACAGAAGCTTTCCAGAGCATCGACAGCACGATTTCAAGCGGGTGAAACCGCAACGCGGTCGTCAGGTCAAACCCCGTATCGGCATGGTGCATGCGGTGGATGCGCCACAGCAATGGCCATTTGTGGCTGACCACATGTTCAAGCCACACTGCAAAGTCCAGCACGATGAAGGCCAGGATGCCGGCTGCCCAGAGCGGCAAGCCGAGCAGCGGAAAAAGACCGATCCCGTTGGTTTGCGCCCAGAGTGCAGTGCCGACCGCAGCCAGCGGAAACACGATCCTCAACGCCACCGAAGACAAGACCACCATCGCCAGATTGGTCACCCAGCGCCGGGATTTCAATGCCCCGCGCATTTCGTCGCGCTCAAGCCGTGGCGCCAGCAATTCGATAGCTGCAAGCGCGATGAAGATCGTTGAAAAAGCCACAAGCCGTATTACCGGCTCGGACAGGCCGAACAGTGTCATTCTGCGCCTCCGTATCGTGTCAGGCCATTGTCATGCCATAGCCGGGCGTAGCTGGCGAAACACGATCGGGTGAAAGGCTGCGGCACGTCGGCGCGGGCAGGAAGATCAGGCGCTTCTGAACCGGGCAATGGCGCCCCGTTCGATCGCCGCACAGGTCAGTTTGTCCAGCCCCAGACGATCGCGCAACATCTGCAGCAACCGGATTTCCTCCTGCTGGATGTTGTAGTCGGCCGACGCGATTTCGACCGCGATTGCATAGGCGGTGTCGTAAAACTTGTGAGGAACGGCATCACGGACAACTTCAAGAACGATATCGAGTCCTTCAGGCCCCTTGAGCAGTTCGGCGGCTGCACGGGTGACACCGATCAGCCTCTCGGCATCAAATCCGTGAAACACCGGAAGGAAGGTGACCATGCGGCCGATACGCGCCAGTTCCGCGTCATTCATGGCTTTGTCGACAGCAGACATCGTGACCATAAGATAGATCAGCGCATCATGGGCGGTAACACGTTCGGTCATGGGCAGATTCTCTCCTGAATATGTGTTCTAGATAAGAAATGCGGCCGCCTGGCACAAGCCGCAAGGCTGCAAAACGCCGATTCCCGGCGTCGCGCCAGGCATAGATTTGTGTCAGGTCACTTTATTGGCTTGCCCAGATGATGCGGGCAACCCAGTCGACCTCACTCATATCGAAGCTGCGGTTGGGATGATCAGGGTTGAGTGAGATCAGCTCGATGGATCGCGGCGTCTGCCGGTTGAGCACCTTGGCCATTACCTCGCCCTCGCGTGAGCGCACCACCACCCGGTCGCCGCGCCGGATCTGCGCTCCGGGTTCGACAATCAGAATGTCACCGTCCCGGTAGAGCGGCATCATGCTGTCGCCCTGCACCTCGAGCGCATAAATCCCGGGCCTTTCGGATGGTTGCGCTGGAAAATCCACCACATCCCAGCCCTGGCCAGCCGGAAAGCCGCCATCATCGAAAAAACCGCCGGACCCTGCCTGGGCAAAGCCCAGCAGTGGAATGGAACCGGCCTGTGGCGGAAAGGCGCCTTCCGGAATGCTGCTTTCAGGGGACGGTTGGCCGCCGCGGACAAGATTCATGAAGTCCTCAAGCGAAGACCCGGTGGCGTCCAGCACCTTGGAAAGCGATTCCGTCGAGGGCCAGCGGTGGCGGCCATCGGCGCCGGATCGCTTGGATTTGTTGAAGGCAGTCGGATCCAGCCCGGCGCGCCGGGCCAGTCCCGAGGCCGTTAATCCGTGGCGTTCGGCAAGCGCATCAAGCGCTGACCAGATACGTTCATGCGAGAGCATGGTTCAGGGTCCCGCGGTTCACAATAGAAAGGGGGCATTTCAAGAACGCCCGCATGATGTTTTCTACATGATCAGCACCGGTCGAGTAAAGATAAATAGGAAAAATATCCTCACTCTTTGCCGCGGCTTTCGGTTTTTGGCCTTGCTCAGTGGGGGCGGATCGGGCTTCGCCCGGTAGACAGCGCCTGATCGAGCAGTTCGATCCGGTCCTGCCCCCAGAAAGGCTCACCGTTGAGCACATAGGTCGGAACGCCGACGGCATCCGCAGCAATGGCGTCTTGCGAATTGCGCTCGCGTATGGCCGCGATCTCATCGGACTTGGCGTCGATCATCGCCGGCTTCGCATCAAGCCCGACCTGCGAAAGATAGGATGTCAGAACCGCTTCATCGGCAATGTTGTCATCATTGGCCCAGACCCCGGCAAGCACCTTGCCCATGAAGTAACGCGGATCATGCCCGGTTTCGGCCAGCGCAATGATGACCTTGTCGGCAAGCGCTGCGTCGACCGGCCAGTGCAGGGGCGTGGTCTTGATCGGCAGCCCGCGCCAGGCGGCGAGGCGCTGCAGTTCGATCAGACGCAGCCTCTGCCGCACCGGTGGACGTTGGCCCGGAGGAACCGCACCGGAAACAGCCCAAAGGGCAGACAGGTTGACCGGTTTGTAGTTCAACGTGGCCTTGTGCCGTTCCGCGACTTCGCAGATCAGATTGTGGCCGAGATAGGTGAACGGCGACGCGCAATAAAAATAGTAGTCGATGACAGGCATTGGACAGACCTCCCTTTTTGCCGACAGTGCCGAACCGGCTGGTCTTCGGCAAGGTTCCCCCGGGCAATATCAGGTTCGATCATCCTTTGCCGTGGTTAATTTTCTGGCCATCGGGTGATTGCCAATTCACCGGTGCTATTGAAGGTCGCTGACGTAAACAATAACAAATTGCGTTTGATCAGGAGATATAGCCAATGACAGGGGATACAGACACCGTAACACAGGCCAACAGGCGTGCCTGGAATGCCTCGGCGCACCGTCATAGGCAAAGCGAGGAATGGCAGAGGCAACGCGCAGGCTTTGCCGAAGCCTCGTTCTCGACATTCGATGCGACAGTGACCGAAGCTCTTATCGTAAATGGCGTTCGAGGTGCCCGCGCTGTCCAGATCGGCTGCAACAATGGCCGCGAGGTTTTGTCCATGCTGGCGCTCGGAGCTGCGACCGCGACAGGCATTGACCAATCAGATGCATTTCTCGCTCAGGCGGAAGAATTGCGCGCCATTTCACCACATGGCGACAAAGCCAGCTTCGTCTGCACGGATGTCTATGCTTTGCCTGACGGACTTTCCGGCCGGTTCGATCTGGCGCTGATTACCATCGGGGTTCTCAACTGGATGCCGGACCTGACGCGGTTTCTTTGCGCCGTATCCTCGCTGCTGGCGCCCGGCGGACGGCTGTTGATCTACGAGACCCATCCGGTGCTCGACATGTTCGAACCCCATGGTGAGGAACCTCACAGACCCCAATATTCCTATTTCCGCACGGACCCGTTCATCACCGAAGGCGAGATCGTCTATGACGGATCGGCAGCCGGCAAGGCCCCGCCATCTTACTGGCATTTCCACACCATGGGCGGCATCGTCACCGGATGTGTGAGAGCCGGGATGCAGATTGCCGAACTCACGGAACATCCGCATTCCAACCGCGAGGTCGATTACGAAATCTACATCGGCAATGAAGCACAATTGCCGCTTTGTTATACGCTCGTGGCGGCAAAATCCTGACAAAGAAAAACGGGCCCGAAGGCCCGTTTGAATATCTGTTGCAATGCTGACGCGATCAGGCGGCAGCCTTGTCTTCTCGGTACGGGTTGAAACGCTCGTAGAAGGTCTCGCCCTTCTCCGCCATCTCGACCAGCAGTTTCGGTGCCTTGAACTGCTTGCCGTATTTGCGCGCCAGCACCTTGCACATGTCGACGAAGGCTTGCGCGCCCATGGTGTCGATATAGCTCAGCGCACCGCCGGTATAGGGTGCGAACCCGAAGCCCAGGATGGTGCCGATATCTGCCTCGCGCGGATCGGTGACGATGCCTTCTTCCACTGTACGGGCGGCCTCCAGCGCGATGGCCGCAAGAAAGCGGTTCTGCAGTTCCCGAACGTCGACCTTGGCCGGGTCTTGCTGCGGATAGAGCGTCTTCAGCTCCGGCCACAGATGCTTCTTGGCAGGTTTGGCCGGGTAATCGTAAAAGCCCTTGCCATTCTTGCGGCCAAGACGGCCTTCCTTTTCAACCATCCGTTCAACCAGTTCCAGATGACGCGGATCAACGGCCTTTTCACCCAGATCGGCGATGGTGGCGCGGACGATCTTCAGCGACAGGTCGATCGCCACTTCGTCGTTGAGCGACAAAGGTCCGACCGGCATGCCGGCCATCTTCGCGGCGTTTTCGATCATCGCCGGCGGCACGCCTTCAGCCAGCATGTTGTAGCTCTCGTTCATGTATCTGAGCACACAGCGGTTGACGAAGAAGCCGCGGGTGTCGTTGACCACGATCGGGGTCTTCTTGATCGCTGCGACATAATCGAGTGCCACGGCGAGCGCCTTGTCAGAGGTCTTGCGGCCGAGAATGATCTCCACCAGCATCATCTTGTCGACCGGGGAGAAGAAGTGGATGCCGATGAAGTTCTTTGGCCGTTTCGAGTTCTTGGCAAGCCCGGTGATCGGCAGCGTCGAGGTGTTCGACGCATAGACGGTAGTGGGCCGGATCTGCGCCTCGATGGATTCGGTCACCGCCTTCTTGACGTCGCGATCCTCGAAGACGGCCTCGATCACCAGATCCGCATCCGCCAGGTCGGCGTGATCGGCTGAGGTGGTGATCAGCGATAGAAGCTTGTCGCCTTCTTCCTTGCTGGTCTTGCCCTTCTGGATACCCTTTTTGACGAGGTCTTCCGAATAGGCCTTGCCCTTGCCTGCCGCTTCGAGATCGCGGTCGATCAGCACCACCGGAATGCCGGCCTTGGCTGTCACATAGGCAATGCCCGCACCCATGAAACCGGCACCGACGACGCCGATCTTGCGGAACTTGGTCGGCTTGATGCCTTCGGGGCGGCGGGCGCCCTTGTTGATCTCCTGAAGCGAGACGAACAGCGAGCGGATCATCGACTGGGCTTCAGGGGTCTGCAGGATATGGCTGAAGTAGCGCTGCTCGATCTTCAGACCGGTATCGAAGGGAACCTGCAGGCCTTCGAACACGCTCTGCAGGATCGCCTTGGCGGCAGGGTAATTGTCCTGCGTTTCGCGGCGCAGGATCGCCGAAGCCGCCGGCCACAACTGGGCGCCCTGAGCCGACCAGATCTGACCGCCCGGCAGCTTGAAGCCCTTGACGTCCCAGGGGGCGACGGGGGACAGGCCGTTCTTGATCATGGCCTTGGCGGCTGAAATCAGCTTCTTCGGCTCGACCACCTCGTGAACCAGGCCCATCGCCTTGGCGCGGGCCGGTGTCAGCGACTGTCCGGTGGTCATCATCTGCAATGCGTCCTGCGCATTGGTCAGGCGCGGCACACGCTGGGTGCCGCCGGCGCCCGGAAAGATGCCGACCTTGACTTCAGGCAGAGCCATTTTGACTGACGGCGAATCCGCCACAACACGGCCATGACAGGCCAGCGACAACTCAAATGCACCACCCATGCATACACCGTTGATCGCCGACACCCACGGTTTGCCGCAGGTTTCGATCTTGCGGTACAGCCAGCTCATCCGGCCAACCTGGTCGAACAGCATCTGCTGGGCGTTGTCCGGATTGTTGCGTTTCTCTTCCGCCATGCCGGCCAGCATGGTTTTCATCATGGTCAGGTCAGCGCCGCCGGAAAAGGTCGACTTGCCGGAGGTGAAGACCACGCCCTTGACTTCGTCGTCGGCGACAAACCGGTCAACCAGCGCGTCAAGCTGCTCAAGCGCAGCCTGGGTGAAAACGTTCATCGACCGGTCGGTCATGTCCCAGGTGACCAGCGCGATGCCGTCGCTGTCGACGTCTACAGTGTAAATGTCATTGCTCATTTTGGTTCTCCCGAATTCAAACGCGTTCAATGATCGTCGCGGTGCCCATACCCGCGCCGATGCACAGTGTGACGAGAGCAGTGTTGAGGTCGCGGCGTTCGAGTTCGTCGAGCACGGTGCCGAGGATCATCGCGCCGGTGGCGCCCAGCGGGTGACCCATGGCAATTGCGCCGCCATTGACATTGATCTTGTCGGACGGAATGTCGAAGGCCTGCTGGAAACGCAGCACAACGGACGCGAAGGCTTCGTTGAGCTCGAACAGATCAATGTCCTCGATCTTCATCTTGGCGCGCTTCAGAAGCTTTTCTGTCACGTCCACCGGACCGGTCAGCATCAGCGCCGGATCGGAGCCGATATTGGCAAACGCCTTGATGCGGGCGCGGGGCTCGAGACCCATGGTCTTGCCGCCGCGCTTCGAACCCAGCAGCACCAGGCCGGCGCCATCGACGATGCCCGACGAGTTGCCGGCATGATGGATGTGGTTGATGCTTTCGATTTCCGGATGCGCCTGGATGGCGACAGATGAAAAGCCGCCCATTTCCGCCATCATGCCGAAGGAGGCATTGAGGCTGGCCAGCGCCTGCATGTCAGTGCCCGGACGCATGTGTTCGTCGCGGTCGAGGATGGTCAGGCCGTTGATGTCCTTGACCGGAACCACCGACTTCTTGAAGTAACCCTTGTCCCAGGCATTTGCCGCTCGTTTCTGGCTTTCCATTGCATAGGCATCGACATCGTCACGCGTGAAGCCGTATTTGGTGGCAATCAGGTCGGCGGAAATGCCCTGCGGCATGAAATAGGCCGGAATGTTGACTGACGGATCCATGAACCAGGCGCCGCCCTGAGCGCCGATGCCGATGCGTGACATTGATTCCACACCACCGGCGATGACGATGTCATCCGCGCCCTGGGCGATCTTGGCGGTGCCGAAGTTGATGGCGTCCAGTCCCGAAGCGCAGAAGCGGTTGATCTGGATGCCCGGAGCCTCGGTCGCGTAGCCTGCTTCGAATGTTGCGGCGCGCGCAATGTCGCCGCCGGCTTCGCCGATGGCATCGACGCAGCCCATGACGATGTCATCGACTTTCCTGGTGTCGAGGCCGTTGCGGTCGCGCAGCGCTTCGAGCATATGCGAGGCCAGCCGCACTGACGGTACTTCGTGCAGGCTTCCGTCTTTTTTGCCGCGGCCCCGCGGGGTGCGGACGTGATCATAGACAAATACATCAACCATTGCGGTGATCTCCAGAGTTCTCGGTTTTGGTCAGGCGGTTGCGGTTGCGGGATCCATCCCGCTCGGCATCAGCTCTTCGGGTCTCTTGTAGCCCGGCAGGGCTGCGATGCGGTCAAGCCAGGCCGCGATGTTCGGGTAGGCCGTCAGGTCCATGCCAATCTGATCCGGCCAGAACAGATAGCCGCACAGCGACAGGTCGGCGATCGTCGGATGCCCGGAAACGACAAAGTCCCGTCCGCCAAGATGCGCATCCAGAACCTTGAACGCGTTGACCGCACGGGCTTGGAAAAACTGTGTCACCGGATCTTCGTCGGTCTTCTTCTGGAACCGGCTCATGAACCGGTAGGTCGCCACATAGCTGGTCAGCTTGTGGTTGTCCCACAGCAGCCAGCGCAGGATCTCGCGCCGTTCATCCTCATTGGCCGGGCCGAACCGGTCGAATTTGCGTGACAGGTAATCAAGGATCGCCCCGGACTGGCTCAGCACCACATCGCTATCCGGCTTGTGATGGGTCAGCACCGGCACTTCGCCCATGACGTTCATCTCCCGGAATTCCGGCGAGCGCGTCTGCCCGGTAAAAAACGCGACCCGGCGGGGCGACCAGTCGGCGCTGCTGAGTTCCAGCATCAGGGCCGCCTTGTAGGCGTTGCCGCTCTCCAGAAAGCAATCAAGCGTGAAGTCAGTCATCGGTTCACAAGCTCCTTGCTATCAACAGTTTCATGATCTCGTTGGTTCCACCGTAAATCCGCTGCACACGCGCATCGCGGAACATGCGCGCCACCGGATATTCGTTCATGTAGCCATAGCCGCCATGCAGCTGGACACATTCATCCGCCACCTTGCATTGCAGATCGGTGGTCAGATATTTGGCCATTGACGCCGTGGTCGAGGTCAGTTGGCCCTTCAGATGTTCACCAACGCAGTGATTGACGAACACCCGCGCCATCACCGCTTCCGACTTCAATTCCGCCAGCTTGAACTGGGTGTTCTGGAAATCGATGATTGCCTTGCCGAAGGCCTTGCGCTCCTTGACGTAGTCGATGGTGATCGCCAGCGCCCGCTCGATCATCGAGATCGCCTGGTTGGCAATCAGCAGCCGCTCCTGCGGCAGCTCTGTCATCAGCTGGGCAAAGCCCTGGCCTTCCTCGGTGCCCAGCATGTTGGCGGTCGGGATCCGCACATCGTCGAAGAACAATTCCGACGTGTCGTTACTCTTGAGCCCGACCTTGTCGAGATTGCGGCCGCGGCGGAACCCTTCGGCTTCCTCGGTTTCCACCACCATCAGCGAGACACCCTTGGCGCCCTTGGTCGGGTCGGTCTTGGTCACCACGATGATCAGGTTGGCATGCTGGCCATTGGTGATGAATGTCTTGGAGCCATTGATGACGTAGTGATTGCCTTCCTTCTTCGCCGTGGTCTTGATCCCCTGCAGATCCGAACCGGCGCCGGGCTCAGTCATCGCGATAGCGCCGATCATCTCGCCGGACGCCATTTTCGGCAGCCATTTTTGCTTCTGCTCTTCCGAGCCGAAATGCAGGATGTAGGGGGCGACGATGGCATTGTGCAGCGCTATGCCGAAACCGTCGGTTCCGGTGCGGCCCAGGGCTTCGATGATGGCAGCCTCATGCGCGTAAGTGCCGCCCGCGCCGCCATATTCTTCGGGAATTGCCGCGCAAAGCAAACCTGCCGCGCCAGCGCCTTCCCAGGCGCTTCGGTCGACCATCTCCTGCTTTTCGTAGCGCTCGTAGTGCGGAACAACTTCCGCTTCGAGCCAGCGTGAAGCCATATCGGCGAGCATCGCAACGTCGTCTTCCATCCAGTCCGGACGGGGTACGCCAAGCACGTCTGATGGCAAAGTCGCCATGTCTTCCTCCCGAAGCTTCAGGCGGGCGCATGAACGCGCCCGCCGCCAGTCTCAATTGCCGTCTCAATTCAAGCCGCTGGATGCGGCTTAAAAGGCCTCTTCGGCCAGCTCCATCATGGTCTCGCAGCCAGTCTCGATGCGGGTCTTGCGCAGTGCGGTCTCCGGCATGATGCGTTCCATGTAGAATTTGCCGACCAGCAGCTTGGAGGCCAGGAACTCTTCCTTGCCGTCAGCGCCGCTGTCGCGCTTCTCCACGGCGGCCTTGGCCATCAGCGCCCACATGTAACCAAGCGACACAAGGCCAAACAAATGCATGTAGTCGGTCGAGGCTGCGCCGGCATTGTCCGGCTTGGCCATGGCGTTCTGCATCAGCCACATGGTCGAGGCCTGCAGATCGTTGAGGCCTTTCTTAAGGCCCTTGGTGTAGAGCGCCAGCTCCTCGTTTCCGCGGTTCTCCTCGCAGAAATCGCCGACTTCCTTGAAGAATGCCATCACGGCGCGGCCGCCGTTCTGGCCGAGCTTGCGGCCCACCAGATCGAGCGCCTGAATGCCGTTGGCGCCTTCATAGATCATCGCAATACGGGCATCGCGGACATACTGGCTCATGCCCCATTCCTCGATGTAGCCATGGCCGCCAAACATCTGCTGCGCCATCACCGCATGATCAAAGCCCTTGTCGGTCAGAACGCCCTTGACCACCGGAGTGACCAGAGTGAGCAGATCGTCGGCTTGCTGAACATCGGCCTCAACTTCTGACTTGTGGGCGACATCGGATTTGAGCGCGGTCCACAGCATGAAGGCGCGGCCGGCCTCGTTGAAGGCGCGGATAGTCATCAAGGTGCGGCGCACGTCCGGATGCACGATGATCGGATCGGCTTTCTTGTCGGGAAATTTTGCGCCCGACAGCGATCTGCCCTGCAAACGCTCGCGCGCATAGGCAACGGCGTTCTGATAGGCGATTTCGCCCATTGCCTGGCCCTGCAGGCCGACGCCGAGGCGGGCTTCGTTCATCATCACGAACATCGCCTTGAGCCCTGCGTTCTCCTTGCCGATCAGATAACCTGTGGCCTCGTCATAATTCATCACGCAGGTGGCGTTGCCGTGGATGCCCATCTTTTCTTCGAGCGAACCGCAGGTGACCGGATTACGATCGCCCAGCGACCCATCATCGCCAACCATGATCTTCGGCACGATGAACAGCGAAATGCCCTTCACGCCTTCAGGCGCGCCTTCGATGCGGGCGAGAACCAGATGGATGATGTTGTCGGACATGTCGTGTTCGCCAGCCGAGATGAAGATTTTCTGGCCGGAAATCTTGTAGCTGCCATCGTCCTGCGGCACTGCCTTGGTGCGCAGCAGACCCAGATCGGTTCCGCAATGCGGCTCGGTCAGGTTCATGGTGCCGGTCCAGATGCCTTCGATCATTTTCGGCAGGTATTTTGTCTTCTGCTCGTCAGTGCCGTGCTCGGCAATTGCCGCGACCGCTCCCTGGGTCAGCCCGGGATACATCAGCAGCGAGAGGTTGGCAGAAATCATGTATTCGGAGACCGCGGTGTGCAGCGTGTAAGGCAATCCCTGGCCGCCATATTCGGTGGGCGCGGCAAGCCCCAGCCATCCGCCTTCACAATACTGTTTGTAGGCTGCCTTGAAGCCTTTCGGCGTCGAGACAGTCGCGTCGTCATGACGGGTGCAGCCTTCCTGATCGCCGATCTGGTTGAGCGGCAGCATCACTTCTTCAGCAATCCGCGCGCCTTCCTGCAGGACGGCCTCGACGATGTCCGGGCTCGCATCGGCAAATCCGGGCAGATTCATGTAGCGCTCGTAGCCGAGTACATCATTGAGAATGAAAAGCGTATCATCGACCGGTGCCTTGAAGACTGGCATGGATCCTCATCCCTTGTAGTTTCGTCGCCTCGGGCACAATAGCCCGGCGATCCCCGTGAAAGTGCATACTAAACTTTGACGTTTGCGTAAACGTAAAAAATAGAGCGGATCGGGCCGAAGAGTGTATGCTGATCCCGAAATCCATCAATTTCCAGTGTTTTTTGGATTTTTCTGCCAGAAAAAATTCAAAAACAGCCAGGCCTTGTAACTTTTTATGTGGCGGTTTGATCGCTCGGGACAAGGGGCTCGGCGGTTCGAATCGAAAGCCGCGGGGCACCAGGCAACAAAAAACCCGCCTTTTGAGCGGGTTGATGCGAGAGCGGCGGTGGCCGGCGGGCGGTTATTCCGATTCTTTGAGCATATCGCGGACCACCGTTATGGTCCGTTCAAGTTCTTCGATGGCGGTGTTGATGCTGGTTCGCTGCTCCTCAAGCACGCGCATCTGCGCCTCGCCCTTGGACAGGGCCACCTTGAGCTGGGTGACATTCTTGCCGCGAGGATCGTACAGATCGATCATCCGCTTGACCTCGGTCAGCGAGAATCCGACCCGTTTGCCAAGCAGGATCAGTTTCAGACGGGCACGATCCCGCTTTGAAAACAACCGGGTCACGCCTACCCGTGTTGGCCTGAGCAGATCCTTGTCTTCATAAAAACGCAGGGTTCGCAGCGTGACGCCGAATTCCTCTGCCAGATCGCCAATCTTGTAAACCGGTTCGTCGTGGTCGGCGCTGGTGTCTGTCATATCATTCATGATTGGGCGAAGCCGCCATTCTTGGTGGGACGTCAAATGGATGAATTTCGGTGTGACACTAAACCTTCCGTGACGTCAAGTCGCGACAGTTTCCAGACACTGCTATGAAGAAAAGTAACCTTGGTTAACGGGTTGTTTACCACGTTTCGATGAATGTGGGCGCGAAGAGCAGTAAGCCCGGATTCATTGTATCTTGTTTTTGCCGGTTTGAAGTCTGGCCTTTCGGAGTTGGGATGTTTTCCCCGCTGATCCGGATGGCGGTATGGATGTGCTGCGTAAGGGGTGGGGCGGCAGGCCCCGGTCAACAACGCGAAGCGGAAACAAAAATGAACGGATCGCGATCTCATTCAAGCAGGCCCGGCGCAAGCGGATCCTCACTGGATTCGCTCAATCGCACGATTGAAAGCCTGGAAGCGCGAATTGAAACGATGCTTGGCCGGGACGGCGAGGCAGCGATGGCAAGGCAGCCTGCGAAAACACACCAGGCCATGGCGGCGAACCCGCAATCTGCCGGTCTGGGCAGCGACCTTCTCGAAGATATTCGCGCCCGGCAGCGCGCCCTCGAACAGGCGTCGCGCAGCGCATCTGCTCATTCTGCAAGGCCGGCGCGGACCGCCGCACCGGTTCCGGCCAGCGAATCTCGCGCGTCTCAGCCTGCCCGCAAAGCTGCGGCGGCCCAGCCTGCTGCCGCTGCTTACCGGGACCCGCGACCGGACCTAAGCCAGCAGCTGATCAATGAGATGACAGCTCTCCGCCGTGAGATGGGTGAGTTGCGGGCGGAAGCGCGTGACCAGTCATTGCCGAAAGAACTGCGCAAGGACCTTGCCGGGATCTCGGCCTCGATCGATGCACTCGGCGCGCAGGATGGCGGCGCTGATGCACTGAGGCAGGAACTCAATTCCATGCGCGGCATGGTCGATCAGCTGGCCCGCGAGGACAGCGTGCGCTCGCTTGAAAACCGTTGGCAGACGATGGAGGAGCAGGTTAACGGTCTGGACATGACCGCACTGCGCGAAGAGCTGGTCAACCTGGCTTACCGTGTCGACGAAATCCGCGAATTCCTCACAACCATGCCCGCATCCGGCCAGGGCCAGGCGATCGAGGACAAGATCGTCGAACTCTCGCATGCAATCGAGGCGATGACCCACCAGACGGCAGCATCCAGCCCCGATTTCCCGGCGCAGTTCGACATGCTCGGCGCGCGACTTGATGAAATCACCCGTGCGATCTCAGCGATGCCCGCTTCAGCTCCTTCCGCCACCGACAATGCGCCTTTCGAGCGCCTTGAGGCGCGGCTGGCATCTCTCGCACAGAAGATTGATGAGCTCGAACCGGCTGCGGTGGAAACCGAGATCGGCAGCCGCATTGAGAATCTTGCCGCGCGCGTGGCTCAGCTGGCTGACGAAGAAGCCATCGCCCGGCTGGACGCACGGATTGCAAATCTGCAGGCATTTATCGAGAATGGCGCGCGTGAAGATCGCATGCCGGAACTGACTGACTATCTCAGCGACATCACCGGCAAGATCGAAGCGCTTGACGCACGTGGCGTTGATGAATCGCTGATCGCCCGGTTGGATCAACTGGCCTATCAGATCGAAAACCTTTCCGCTCCCGAATCCCAGCCCGCCGCTGTCCCCGATGCCGTCATCGGCCGTCTGGAGGCGCTGATCGGCCGTGCCGAAGCCACCGTCACGCGCAGTGTTGATCCTCTGCCTGGGCTTGAAACCCTCGACGCACGGCTGGCCGACATTGCCCACAAGCTGCAGCAGGCTGAAGTGACAGCCGCCGGCAACGCCATGCAGCCCGTCCACGGGCTGGAAAACGTCGAAGCCCAGCTGGCTGAAATTTCCGCCCGGCTCGACAGACCCTATATCGACCAGGCTCCGGTGATGCTGCCGGGCATCGAAAACCTGGAAGCCAGGCTGGCCGATATCGCTGAGCGGCTCGATTCATCCAGCAATGCTGGAACTGGTCCGAGCGATCAGGCCATGCGCGGGCTCGAAGACCAGATTTCCAACCTGTCCCGCCTGATCAGCTCAGCGCCCGCTGGAGTGGGCTCCGAAGCATTCGACGAGCGCCTGGCTTCCATCGAGGAGCATCTGGCAACGAGCGACGAGTTTGTGGTTGAAGCTGCCCGGCAGGCCGCTGAAGCAGCCCTGTCGGCCTATTCGGGTCAGATGGGCAGCTCGCCGTCACCGCAATCACTCGCAAATATGGAGGTCATCACCGCACTGGCTGACGACCTCAAGGCTCTTGAAGGGCTCAGCCGCAAGACCGAAGACCGGACCACTCGTGCTTTCGAAGCCGTCCAGGAAACCATGCTGAAGATTGCCGGACGGCTGGAGCGGCTCGATGCGCCACAAGCGGCGTATCCCAGTGAGCGGTCTGGCGTCGCGGCTGGCGCGCGAAGCAGCAGCGATGCGGTGATGCCGGGGGCATCAACTGCGGCGCTTGACGAAGCCATGCAGGCGTCAGGCGATTATCAGGACGACTCCACCCGGGCTGGTCCCGCACGGACCGATCACAAGGCCCAGCCGGCGCGCACCCCGTCAGAGGCTGCCGCGATGGCTGCCGCATTTGCGGCAAGCCATGAGCCGGATGGCGAGGACCTTGAGTTTTCGGCAGGCGCGGACAACGGAAGCGATAAATCATTCCTCTCCGGCTTGGCGGCCCGTATCAGGCCAGGCAAGGACACCTCCAAATCCCAGTCCGAACCGCACTTTGCCGAAGATGATTCGCCGCCGCTCGATCCATCCATGGAGATGGATGCGGAAACCGCAAATATGCCGCTTGAACCCGGGTCGGGCGCACCTGACATCAACCGGATCCTGCAAAAGGTGCGGGAAGCCCAGGCGGCAGAACGCAAGCGCGATGGCGGCCCGGCCGACAACGGTGCGGAAAAATCGGAGTTCCTGGCTTCTGCCCGACGCGCCGCCATGGCTGCAGCGGCTGAAGTCGAGACTATCGGCAAGGGCCGCAAGAGCGGTGGTGGCATGCTTGAAGTTCTCAAGTCACGCCGCCGCCCCATGCTCATGGCCGCAGGTGCGGTTCTGCTGGCAATCATGTCCTATCCACTGGTTTCCGGTCTGCTGTCGGACGGCAATGAGGATATGGCGATAGTTGAACCGGCCATTGTCGAGCCGGCAACAGTTGAGCAGCTCGATACGCCCGCAGATACTGAAAGCCTCGCGTCGGGTGTGGAAGATCAGCAGCCTGTCATGGAAACACGCTTGCCTGAGGTCAGGGTCATTGAACCCGGCGAGGATGCGCCTGCCGGGGTTTCGGAGATCGCGCCTCCGGTCACGTCGCCCGAGGCGACCGCGGCGATCGCACCGCAGGATGAGGAGACGGCGCCAGCTCCTGCTCCGGCTGTTGACAATGGTCTCACCGCCGCGCTGGATGGGCTTCCGGCGGATGCGGCTACCGGCGCTCTCAAGGCAGCTGCTGCGGCTGGAAACCCGCTGGCATTCTATGAGATCGGCGCGCGCTTTACCGAAGGCAGAGGTGTTCCTGTCGATCTCAAGGCAGCCGCCACCTGGTACCAGCGCGCGGCTGACCTCGGACACGCTCCGTCACAATACCGGATTGCCAATTTCTATGAAAAGGGCAGTGGCCTCGAGCGTGATCTCGATGCCGCCAAGAAATGGTATCAGCTGTCTGCCGAACAGGGCAATGCGAGCGCCATGCACAATCTTGCAGTCCTCTATGCTGCGGCCGGAGCCGTACCGGATTACGACAGCGCCGCGGCGTGGTTTGACCGGGCAGCCGAGGTCGGTGTCCGTGACAGTCAGGTCAATCTGGCGATCCTGTATGCACGTGGAGACGGTGTGCCCCGGGATCTCGAGAAATCCTACAAATGGTTTGCCATTGCGGCCAATGACGGCGACAAGGATGCAGCCGTCAAACGCGATGAAGTGTTCAATGCGCTGCGGCCGGAGCAGGCCGAGGCTGCCCGTGCCGCCGTCGCAAACTGGACGGCACAGCCGATAAACCCGGACGCAAATGAAGTTGAAGTTCCGGCCTCATGGCAGGGCGCCTCCACCGAAACTGCCTCGGTGGACATGGGCAAGGCCATCCGCAACATTCAGGCCATTCTCAACAACAACGGTTTTGATGCGGGCCCGCCAGATGGTGTCATGGGCAAACGGACGGTGACTGCGATCAAGCAGTTCCAGACCTCGATCGGTTTGGAAGCCACTGGCGAGATCGATGACCGGCTGGTTCAGGAACTGCTTGCACGCAACGGCTGATGGGGTTTGCGCGAGCAAGCGCCGCTTGCCCGCGTCGAATCCAGTTGCCGCCGGATAAATTCAGTCCGGCGCTAAAGTGATTTCATCACAGTTGGTTGGCTCTTCACCCGGCTTGGCTAATGCGCGCCTGGAAGACGTGCAAATACGCACCACGTCCGGACGGCAACAACGACTTTTGCGCATCTCGGCGGATAGGCGGTTTTGGAAGATCCTGATGTTCATGGAGACAGTTCAGTTTCGTTTGGCAGGTGAAGCAGGTCTGTGACAATGCCATGTCATTTCGAAGCTTTTTCATTTGCTTCCCGGCATTCCCGGGTGCACCTGGCGCCGTTATGCACCGCAGCATATGAAAAAGACCGGCAAGTATCGAAAAACCTTGCCGGGACAGGATCAACTGATTTGACTCGCACCTTCGAAACGCGCAAAACCGTTTTATCGGGCTATCCCCGGTGTAACTCTTTTCCAGTCATTGACCCCCGGGGGGCAAGGTGACCATTTACCTGCCGATCGCAGAATTGTCGGTCAATATCTTCGTTATCCTCGGGATGGGCGCGGCAGTCGGCTTCCTGTCTGGAATGTTTGGCGTGGGCGGTGGATTTCTGATCACACCGCTGCTGATTTTCTACAATATCCCACCGGCTGTAGCCGTGGCCACCGGCGCCAATCAGGTTGTCGCCTCCTCGGTCTCCGGGGCTCTGGCGCACTTCCGGCGTGGCACATTGGATATCAAGCTCGGGCTGGTCCTGCTGGTGGGCGGCCTGGCCGGCGCCACTGTCGGTATTCAGATCTTCTCCATGCTGCGCCGTCTCGGTCAGCTCGATCTCATTATCTCGCTGCTCTACGTTGTGTTTCTTGGGTCAATTGGTGGATTGATGCTGTGGGAAAGCGTCAATTCGCTGCGCCGCGCCTCTCAGAACAAGCCGGTGTCATTGCGCAAGCCCGGCCAGCACAACTGGGTTCATCGCCTGCCGTTCAAGATGCGTTTCAAGCGGTCGAAGCTCTATCTCAGCGTCATCCCGGTTATTCTGTTGGGTTTCTGCATTGGTATTTTGACCTCGGTGATGGGCGTCGGCGGCGGCTTCATCATGGTCCCGGCGATGATTTATCTGTTGCGCATCCCGACCAGCGTCGTGATCGGAACTTCGTTGTTCCAGATTATTTTCGTGACTGCCTTCACCACCGTTGTGCAGGCGGCGACCAACTTCTCCGTCGACATCGTTCTGGCCTGGTTGCTGATGGTCGCCGGCGTTATCGGTGCGCAGTATGGTGTCCGCGTCGGCCAGAAAATGCGCGGCGAGCAGTTGCGCGCAGGCCTGGCGTTGCTGGTTCTGGGCGTTGGGATTCGTCTCGGCTTCGATCTGGTGCTTCCGCCCGATGAAATCTACTCGGTGGTCAGCGGGAGGTTCGGGTTTTGATGCGGTCCGCTGTGTGTCTGTTTGTTGTATCTATGTGCGTCAGCCTTCCCGCCCTGGCGCAGCTTGCCGACCCGACGGTGACGGTCAACGAGAAATTTTCCGAGCGGATCGACATAGGTATTTCCACCAACGAAATCGCCATTACCTCGGATTTTTCCGGTGCCGACATCACGGTCTTCGGCGCGATTGAAGGGGCGGACGAATTGCTCCTGGCCACCTTTGCCTATGATATCGTCGTTGCGCTGGAAGGGCCGCGCGCCACCAGCACCGTGCGGCGCAAGGAGCGTGTCGCGGGGATCTGGATCAACCGTCACTCGATCCGCTTTGAGCCGATTCCGGCCTCCTACTCGATGTCGAGTACGCGGCCACTGGCCGACATTGGCAATATGATGGAGCTCGCCTCGCGCGATATCGGCATCAACAACATCCGTCTCGTACCCACCGGCGGTGTCGGCGACGGGTCGCGGCTGACCGAATTCCGGGATGCGCTGCGCCGCATCAAGCAGGCCAGCGGTCTGTATCAGCGCGATCCGACCGGTGTGCAGTTCATTTCCAAATCGCTGTTTCGTGCAGCTGTCCGGCTTCCGGCCAACATCCCGGTTGGTCAGCACAAGGTTCGGGCTGTGCTCTACAAGAACAATCAGTTCGTCATGGAAAAGGTTATTCCGCTGCGTGTGGTCAAGACCGGTCTCGAGCAGTTCCTCTTCAATTTCGCCCACGCCTATTCGCTGGCCTACGGTATTGTTGCTGTGCTTCTCGCCACACTGACAGGCTGGCTCGGAAGTGTCATTTTCCGCAAGGATTGATGCAGGGCTGCACTGCCTCGCAGGCCTGCAGCATAAATCGAATCACCCGTTCATCCGGTTGAAGGCCACGGAATAGATCCGCTCCTTGCCGATCAGATGCGCCACCAGCTGGTTGCGGTCAAACAAGCCGCGCATTGCCGGATGACGCAGTTCCAGCCCGCCAGTGGTCGAGCCGAAGGCCGGCATCAGCAAACGCTTGCCATCACTGGCAAAACAAGGCCGGCGAACTGCCTTGCCGCGCCGCACCACGCGCGCTGCCGGATGCAGGTGTCCGGCAATTTCACCCTGCGCGGAGCCCTGTGCCGGTTCATGCCGGAACACCAGGGTCTCTACATGCAGTTCGCTGCAGAAACTGCCCTCCAGTCCCACCGGTCTGTCCGGATCGTGATTGCCCTCGATCCAGGTCCAGTCGCGCCCCTGCTGCAGGCCCTGAAGCTGCTCGCGGTAACAATCGGGCAGATGCGCCGAGCCGCTCCGGTCATGAAAACTGTCGCCAAGGCTGATCACCAGACGCGGATTGTAGCGCGTGATCGCCAAGCCAAGCCGGACCAGCGTCGCAGCGGTGTCGTAAGGCGGCAGCATCATGCCGCGCCGCGCAAAGGCTGCGCCTTTTTCCAGATGCAGATCGGACACCACCAGAACGCCGCTGTCGGGCAGCCACAGCACGCCGGCGCGGTCGCATGTTACAGCGGTCCCATTGACTGCCAGGTCCGCGGTTGACGGGCCACTTGCTTCAGAGTCTGTTTTGAGTGCCGCATTTGCGCCGTGCATGACTGTTCCGTTCAAGTCTGGTCCTGTGCCTCGGCAAGCAGATCTTCTGCGGCTTCAGCCAATATGCTTTCATGGGCCTCGCCGGTCACCGGCTCGCGTCCGATTTCCAGCATGATCGGAACCGCCAGCGGCGAAATGTGCTCCAGCGCCCGGTGCCTGATATGGCCCTTGATTCGCTTCAGCATAGCGCCGAGACGTTGAATATCCAAAAGCCCCTGGGCCGCATCTGCGCGGGTTGCACGCAGCAGAATATGGTCCGGCTCGTGACTTCTGAGTACGTCGTAAATAAGGTCCGCTGACACGGTGACCTGCCGGCCAGACTTTTCCTTGCCCGGATGCCGCCGCTCGATCAATCCGGAAATCACCGCGCAGGCGCGGAAGGTGCGTTTGAGCATCCAGGACTCATTCAGCCATGCATCGAGATCGTCGCCCAGCATGTCCTCGTCAAACAGAGCCCCCAGATCCAGCCGTCCGTCCGAGATCATCGCGCTCATATCCTCAAGTGCCCAGACGGCAAGAGAATAATCCGTTGCCACGAACCCCAGCGGCTGGGCACCCAGCCGTTCCAGCCTGCGGGTCAGAAGCATACCCAGAGTCTGGTGCGCGACACGGCCTTCAAATGGATAGAAGACCATGAAGAAGCGCTCGGCGCGCGGAAAGGTTTCGATCAGCAAACTGTCCCGCGCTGGCAGCTGCGACACCTGCTGTTGCATCCTGAGCCAGTCCGACACTTGGTCGGGCAGCGCGCCCCATCTTGCCGGATCGGCGATCATCGCCCGCACACTGTCGGCCAGATAGGTCGAGAGCGGAAACTTGCCGCCCGCATAGGCCGGCACTTTCGGATCCTGGTCCCAGGCTTTGGAAACCATGCACTCGTTCTCGCGGATACCCTCGAACCGCAGAATCTTGCCGGAGAAGAGAAATGTGTCACCCGGGGCCAGCGTTTCGAGAAAATACTCTTCCACCTTGCCAAGCGGCGGGCCTCCGCGCCCGGTCAGCGCTCCATTCTTGCGGCTCGTCATCCGCACATTGAGCATCGGCGCTTCGATGATGGTGCCGATGTTGAGCCTGTATTGCTGCGCCACCTGCGGGTTGGAAATCCGCCACAACCCATCCGGTTGCTTGCGGATCCGCGCGTAGCGTTCATAGCTTTTCAGCGCATAGCCACCGGTGGCGACGAATTCGATGATCTTGTCGAAGCTGTCACGGTCAAGCCAGGCATAGGGCGAGGCGCTGCTCACCTCCCGATAGAGATCATCTGCATCAAAGGGAGCGGCGGCTGCCATTCCGAGCACATGCTGGGCCAGCACATCGAGCCCGCCGTCGCCGCCCGGCGGGGTGTCCTGCGCGCCGACATAATTGGCGTCGATCGCTGCCTGGCACTCAAGCACTTCAAACCGGTTGGCCGGGGTCAGGATGGCCCGGCTGGGCTCGTCCATCCGGTGGTTGGAGCGGCCGATGCGTTGCGCCAGACGGCTGGCACCCTTTGGCGCGCCGACATGGATGACCAGGTCGACGTCACCCCAGTCGATCCCCAGATCCAATGTCGAAGTCGCGACCACGGCGCGCAGTTCATTGCGCCCCATGGCAGCTTCCACCCGACGCCGCTGCGCCGCGTCCAGCGATCCGTGATGCAGCGCAATCGGAAGGCTGTCATCATTGATCCGCCACAGCTCCTGAAACAGCAACTCCGCCTGGCTGCGGGTGTTGACGAAGATCAGCGTGGTGCGGTGATCCTTGATGGTCTGGTAAATGTCGGGAATGGCGTAGCGCGCCGAATGCCCTGACCAGGGAATCCGCTCCTCGCTTTCCAGGATGGTGATCAACGGGCTGGCCCCGCCGGCAACGGTAATCCGCCCGGCCATGTTGTCTGTGCCGGCTGACTGTGGAACCAGCCAGCGCTGCAGCTCTTCCGGATCGGCCACCGTTGCCGAAAGCCCGATAGTCTGCAGCCCGGGGGCCAGTTTGCGCAACCGTGCCAGCGCCAGCGACAGAAGATGCCCGCGCTTGGACGCAATCAGCGAATGCAGCTCATCGAAAATCACGCAGCGCAAACCTGAAAACAGACGCTCGGCATGGCCGTTGGCGATCAGCAGCGAAACCTGTTCCGGCGTGGTCAACAAGATATCTGGCGGGTCAGTGCGCTGCCGGGCGCGCTTGGATTGCGGCGTGTCTCCGGTCCGGGTCTCGATCCGCACCGGCAGCCCCATCTCCTCGACGGGACGCGCCAGATTGCGCTCGATATCGACAGCCAGCGCTTTCAGCGGCGAGATGTAAAGTGTGTGCAGGGATCTGAACCCGGCAGCGCCCGGTTTGGGTTTGCCGGGCGCGGCAAGCTCGGTGAGGCTCGGCAGGAACCCGGCCAATGTCTTGCCGGCGCCGGTCGGCGCGATCAGCAGCATCGAGCGCCCGGCCGCAGTCTCCGCCAGCAGTTCCAGCTGATGCGCACGTGGGCTCCAGCCGCGGCTGGCGAACCAGCCGAGGAACGGCTCGGGCAATGAGAAGCCCGGATTGTCTGAGGCTGGCGCGGATTCGGTTTTCACACCGCGCAATGTAGTGCAGCCATCCGGGCTCTCCAAGCAGGCTGACAAGGATCAACTCAATTCAATGCTTGATCATGTTCCAGAGAGCAGATTCTCAATAGCGGTCAGTTGAGAGCGATGGTCAACGCGGCTTCCGGCACCAGCTCAGCCGGCTTTTCGCTGACAGCCGCACATGGCCGCTTGCGCGCCACGGCGAGAAGCCCTGAAATGGTATTGGGGCCATCCCGCCGTATCGGCTCCTGTGACAATGTCAGCAGGTCCAGGCCATTTTGCTCCAGTTGCCGCCGCAGATAGGCCTCGCCGTGGCAATAGCGCAAGGAGGGTTGCAACAACCATTCGCAATCCTCGGGCCCGGCTTCCAGCGACAGGGCCAGCAGCCCGCCCTCCGCCGTCAGGCTGGCGGCGACTGCCATGACGCCTGAAAGATCGCCGAAATAGGCAAACACGTCGGCTGCCGCAACGAGATCTGCCGGTTCCGCGCCGGTCAGCCGCGCCGCCGGGATCCCATGGAGAATATCGGCCTGTCGAAGATGGTCGTAGACGCCTTTCTCCCCGGCCTTGGCCAGCATGCCCTGGGACAGGTCATACCCCTCAAGCCAGGATGCGGTGCGCCGGATGCGTTCCCCGAACAAACCGGTTCCGCAGCCCAGATCAATCACTTTTGCGAATTGCGCATCCATGGCGGAAACATCCGCGATCAGAGCGGCCAGCCGCTCGGGAACGCAATAGCCGAGATTTTCGACAAGAGCCGTGTCAAAACGATCCGAATAGCCATCAAACAACGCCTCAACATATTCCGAGGGAGGCGTAGCTGGTGTCTCGGCCTGTCCGGTCAGCGACAGCTTCAGGCCCGCGCCGAAAATGTCTGTCGGAGACAGCCCCAGCACTTTGCGCCACGCATCCGCCGCGCCGGCCAGATCTCCGGCTTTCTCGGAAAAGGTTCCAAGCGTCTGCCAGCCCGCGGCCCAGCCGGGCGCAAGGTCGAGCGCCTGCCGCTGCAGATCAATGGCCGCAGCAAGGTCGCCGCCCTCGGCGTAGAGACGGGCGTAGTGGGCGCGGCGATCGGCAGTGAGATCGCCCGAGGAAAGCTGATAGGATGTCATGTGTGAACCGGAAAGGAACTGAGGCCAAAGCCTATGCGTTCAGTCCGGCCAAAACGCAAGGCCTTTCGAATGCGGACGATCCGCCCTACTTGATGATGATGGCAATGAAACCCGAAGACCTGCTGATCCCCCGCCGTGAAGGGCTCTACTGCCCGCCGGGGGATTTCTTCATCGATCCGGTCCGCAATGTCGACCGGGCGCTGATCACGCATGGTCATGCGGACCACGCCCGCGCCGGACACGGCCATGTGCTCGCAACGTCCCAGACGCTCGATATCATGGCCATCCGCTATGGCGCGGACCATGCCAGCGCCACACAAGCCACCGGCCTGGGAGACCAAATCCGCATCAAGGACGTGACGGTGCAATTCCACCCGGCGGGACACGTGCTGGGCTCGGCCCAGATTTCAGTTGAAATGAACGGCCTGCGCATCGTCGCCTCAGGCGATTACAAGCCGCGGCCCGACCCGACCTGCGCCACGTTCGAGCCTGTGCCTTGCGATGTCTTCATCACCGAGGCAACCTTTGCACTGCCGGTGTTCCGTCACCCGCAGGCGAGCGACGAGATTGGCAGGCTGCTGCGGTCGGTCAAACGCAATCCTGAGCGGGCGCATCTGGTCGGGGTCTATTCGCTCGGCAAGGCGCAGCGCGTCATCCGCCTGATCCGTGACGCCGGTTATCATGATCCGCTTTACATTCACGGCGCGCTGCAAAAGCTGTGCGACTATTATGAAAGCCAGGGCATAGCGCTTGGCGACCTGCGCCCGGCCACCGTGGATGCCGGCGCCAAGGGCGATTTCGCCGGTGCGATTGTGCTCGGGCCGCCATCGGCCTTTGGAGACAAATGGGCCCGCCGCTTTCCTGATCCGCTGGTCAGTTTTGCCTCGGGCTGGATGCAGGTGAGGGCGCGCGCGCGCCAGCGCGGGGTCGAGCTTCCGCTGGTCATCTCCGATCACGCCGACTGGGATGAACTGGCCGAGACCATTCAGGCGGTGGCGCCGGGCGAGGTCTGGGTCACCCATGGCCGCGAGGAGGCACTGGTGCGCTGGTGCGCCCTGCAGGGCATCCCCGCCAGGCCGCTGCATCTGGTCGGCTATGAAGACGAGGGCGATTGACCGATGAACCGCTTCGCCGATCTTCTCGACATGCTGGCGTTTACGCCTTCGCGAAACGCCAAGCTCACTTTGCTGCAGGATTATTTCCGCACCGTGCCCGATCCGGAGCGGGGCTATGCGCTGGCAGCCATCGCCCGCGATCTCGATATTCCGGCGGTCAAGCCGGCGCAACTGCGCGAGCTGATCTCTGCCCGCATGGACGCGGAGCTGTTTGGCTATTCCTATGACTATGTCGGCGATCTGGCCGAAACCATCGCACTGGCCTGGCCGCAAAAGGGCGAGGCGCTCGCCGGGCGCAATGACGCGCCGGGGCTTTCCGAGGTGGTCGAGACGCTGATTGCCTCGTCACGCCGCGAAGGTCCCGGTCTTGTCGAGGACTGGCTTGACCGGCTCGATCCTCCCGGCCGCTATGCGTTGCTGAAACTGGTCACCGGCGGTTTCCGCATGGGCCTTTCCGGCCGGCTGATCAAACAGGCGCTGGCGGCTTTCGGCGAGGTCAATGTCAACGAGATCGAGGAACTCTGGCACGGTTTGACGCCGCCCTATGCGGACCTGTTCGCCTGGCTGGAAGGCGCCGGCCCGAAACCGGTCAATGCGGCCGCGGCGCCATTCCGCCCGGTGATGCTGTCCCATGCGATCGACGAGAAGGATTTCGAAAAACTCGATCCGGCAGACTTTGCAGCTGAATGGAAATGGGATGGCATCCGTGTCCAGGCGACCTCCGAACGTGGCATCTCCAGGCTTTACACCCGCACCGGCGACGATATTTCCGCCACCTTTCCGGATCTGGTTGACACCATCGGCTTCGACGGCGCGCTCGATGGTGAACTGCTGGTTGCCCGCCCTGCAGGCGGCGGGCTGGAAACCGGCACATTCTCCGATCTGCAGCAGCGTCTCAACCGCAAGACCGTGACTGCCAAACAGCTGCGCGATTACCCGGCTTTCTTCCGCGCCTATGATCTGTTGCAGGACGGCGGGGACGATCTGCGGGCGGCCCCGTTCATTGAGCGCCGCCCCCGCCTCGAAGCCTTTGTCGCGCAACTGGACCCGGCGCGATTTGACTGCTCCGAGATGCTCTCCTTTAACAGCTGGGACGAGCTGGCAGCACTGCGCGCCGGTCCACCTTTTGCCGTGATCGAAGGCGTGATGATCAAACGCAAGACGGCGCCCTATTTGCCGGGGCGGCCAAAGGGCCAATGGTTCAAGTGGAAGCGCGATCCGTTCCTGATTGATGCGGTGCTGATGTATGCGCAGCGCGGCCATGGCAAGCGCTCCGGATTCTATTCCGACTACACATTCGGTGTCTGGCGCGAGCCGGGCGAGCTGGTGCCCGTCGGCAAGGCCTATTTCGGTTTCACCGATGACGAACTGGTGGAAATCGACAAATATGTTCGCACCAACACCATTGAACGCTTCGGTCCGGTCCGCTCGGTGCGCGCCGGGCTCGACAAGGGGCTGGTCTTCGAGGTTGCCTTTGAAGGCATCAATCGTTCGAGCCGCCACAAATCAGGCGTTGCAATGCGCTTTCCGCGGATCAGCCGGCTTCGCTGGGACAAGCCGCCGGCAGAGGCGGACAGGCTTGAAACCCTCGAGCGGATGATCGACGGCATCGAATGACGGACTTGCCCGGCTTGCTCCGGATGACTATGTGAGGGACAATGGAACACGGGAATGGACGCCATGAGCAATGGTCTGACACGCTTTCTGGGTGACACGCCCGGCCGCACGGCACTCAAGCTGCTCGTCGCATCATTTGTGGTCGGGGTAATCATGGCCGCGTTCAACTGGTACCCGGTTGATCTGCTTTACATCGTGCGCGATTTCGTGGTCAACCTGTGGGAAACCGGATTTGCAGCGCTGGGCCGCTTTGGCGGCTATCTGGTGCTGGGCGCAGGCGTTGTGATCCCCGTTTTCATCGTCCTGCGGCTGCTCAGCCTGCGCAAATAGCTCAGACAAATTCCGCAGCCGCTTCAAACGTCAGCAGATGCCGTCCGGCGACGGCATCGATGTCGCGGCTGTAGCCGCCGCCAAGCACAGACGCCACCGGAATGCCGCGCTCTCTGAAATATGAAAACACCCGGCGGTCCCGGTCCTTGAGGCCCCGGTCACTCAGCGACAGCCGCCCCAGCCTGTCATTCTCATGTGGATCGACGCCCGCATTGTAGAAAACCAGATCCGGCGCGAAGCCGTCGATGCTGCGCGGCAACAGCCAGTCCAGCGTTTCCAGATAGGCCTCGTCGCGCACGCCGTCAGCCAAGGCCACATCGATTGACGAGACCTGCTTGCGCGCGGGATAGTTTTTCTCGCTGTGCATCGAGACGGTCCGGATTGCGTCAATGCCGGCACAGATCTCGGCGGTGCCGTCGCCCTGATGGACATCGAGATCGATCACCAGCACCCGGCTGACCTCGCCGTCGGCCAGCAGCAGGTGTGCGGCCACCGCGACATCGTTGAAGGTGCAGAAACCTGCACCTTGCGCGCGCCGCGCATGATGGCTGCCGCCGGCCGTGTTGCAGGCAATGCCCCCGGATAGCGCCAGCCGTGCCGCCATCACGGTTCCGGCCGTCGCAAGCCGGGCTCTCAGGCTCACCCGCTCGCTGACAGGAAATCCGATCTCGCGCTCGATGATGACCGGCACTTTGCAAGCCATCACCTGGTCCACATAAACCCGGTCATGGGCAAGCGACAGCCATTGTGCAGATGCTGGCGCTGGCACATGAACGATTGCACGCTCACCCATGTGGCTTGCGCGGATCAGCTCCATCAGCCTGGTGTATTTGCCCATCGGGAACCGGTGGTCCGGAGCAAAATCAGCGTCATAGTCAGGTGCGTGAACGATCGGCAGGAATGGCATGTGCTGTTTATGCCCGGCTGTGCTGCGCTCGTCCATCAAAAGCACACGCCATCACTCCGGCATTCCGGGACGCTCACAAAATTTCGCAAAGGTCGCCAGCATCGTCAGCGAATGTGTCGCCACGCCCGCCCGTGAATGGGAAGCGGACAGATGGCCGGCGAACGTCATGGCTCATCACAAACAGGTTTCAGATCACCCATCACAAGCTTTGTTGGAGCTATCTGCGTTCCCCTCTTTACAGGGTGGGCGAACTCGAACAGGAAGGTGCATCACTTTTTCATCACGGAATTTCCCGCTTGTCCGACTTGCTTCTCAAACCTGACCTGCTGCCGCCTGAAGGCCGTCGCTTCGAGGTCAACAACCGCATGGTGTTTGCGATCGCTGTGCCGATGACGCTGGCGTTTCTCACCACTCCGCTTTTGGGTTTGGTCGACACCGCTGTGGTTGGCCGCCTGGGCGATGCGGCGCTGCTCGGCGGTCTGGCGATCGCGGCGATCCTGTTCGATCTGGTGTTCACAACCTTCAATTTCCTGCGATCTTCAACCACAGGTCTTGTCGCTCAGGCCATGGGCCGCGATGACCCGACCGAGGAACAGGCAGTGTTCTGGCGTTCATTGATGATTTCGGTTGTCGCGGGTGTGGCCGTCATAGCCGCAACACCACTGCTTCTGGCCGCAGGCCTGGCCTTCATGGGGGCCGAAGGTGAAATCGCTGCCGCAGCCTCAACCTATCTTGTGATCCGGGCGCTCTCGGCGCCTGCCGCACTCGCCAATTATGCAATCCTCGGCTATGTGCTCGGCCGCGGCATGGGCACGACAGGACTGCTGCTGCAAACCGTAATCAATGGCACCAATATAATCTTGTCGATCTGGCTTGGTCTGTGGTTGGAATATGGCCTTCAGGGTGTCGCATGGGCGACGGTGATCGCGGAAGTCACAGGCTGCCTGGTGGGGTTCGCGATCATCCGTATCAGGTTTGATCGCGCCCACAGCCCATCCTGGACGCAGGTGATCGACCGGCCTTCGGTCATCCGGCTGATGGCGCTCAACGGCGACATCATGATCCGCTCATTTTGTCTTATCATTGCTTTCGCCTGGTTTACCCGGCTGGGCACCGGGTTTGGCGAAACCACCCTGGCCGCGAACGCCATCCTGATGAATTTCTTCATGGTCGCCGGCTACTATCTTGATGGCTTTGCCACTGCTGCGGAACAGCTCGCAGGGCGGGCGATTGGCGCCCGCCATCGTCCGGCGTTCGACAAGGCTGTGCGCCTGACCGTGTTCTGGGGCTTTGCTCTCGCCGGCTTCACCACCTGCTTTTTCCTGATCTTCGGCGAGGCTGTGATCGGCCTGATGACGACACTGGAAAGCGTGCGCCTGGAAGCCGGATCCTATCTGTTCTGGGCGGCACTGACGGCGGTGGCGGGCGTTCTCGCCTTCGAGATGGACGGTGTCTTTATCGGCGCCACCTGGTCACGCGACATGCGCAACATGATGCTGCTGTCGCTGGCCCTGTTCATCGCCCTGTCTGTCGCTCTGACGGAAATCTGGGGCAATCTGGGGCTCTGGATATCGCTCAATATTTTCCTGGCGGCGCGTGGGTTCACCTTGCTGGCAATCCTGCCGCGCCGACGGGACCAGGCCTTCGGCACGGCTTGAGACTATTCAGGAATGGCCAAAGCCGCATAATGTCCGGTCCTGCTGTCGCGCAGATCTGAAATCCGAGCCAGAGTCTCGCGATCACAGATCTCCGACAACCCACGCACAATCCGGCCCGGCAGCAGAGGCCCGCCATAGATGAACCCGGTGTAGAGCTGGACCAGATCCGCACCCGCCCGGATTTTCTCAGCCGCAGACTGCGCACTGTCGATGCCGCCGACACCGATAAGCGGCATCTCGGCGCCAAGCTTCTGACGCATCTTTGCCAGCACAATTGTCGAGCGCGCAAAGATGGGCCGCCCGGACAGTCCGCCGGCCTCGGCCGTCTTCGGGTCATCGGCGAGCCCTGCGCGCGACAGTGTGGTGTTGGAGATGATGATGCCGTCAAGCTTGTGCGACAGGCATTCTGCGGCAATGTCATCAAGATCCGGCTCGGTCAGGTCCGGCGCGATCTTCAAAAACACCGGAATGCGTTTGGCCTTCGCGTCGCGCTCGGCAAGAACCCGGCCCAACAGTTCAGACAGCGCCTCTCTTGTCTGCAGATTGCGCAGGCCTGGAGTGTTGGGCGAGGAAATATTGACGGTGAAATAATCTGCCACGCCGGCAAAACGTGAAATTCCGGCGACATAATCGCCGATGCGATCCTCGGTATCCTTGTTGGCGCCGATATTGATCCCGAGAACACCTTCCCGGCGGCGGCCTGAAACCCGGTCATACGCCGCGGCGTGCCCCTGATTGTTGAACCCGAGCCGGTTGATGACAGCATGGTCCTTCACCAGGCGGAATATCCGCGGCTTCGGATTTCCTTGCTGCGGTTTGGGTGTCAGCGTTCCCACTTCCACAAATCCGAAACCCAGACGCGCCAACTCCGAGGCAACTTCCGCGTTCTTGTCATATCCCGCGGCCATGCCAAGCGGATTGGGGAAATCAAGGCCAGCGACCTTGACCGCAAGCCGTGGATCTCGGTCACCCCGGCATCCGGGTATCAAACCGCTTTTAAGTGCCGTGATCGAAAGCCCGTGAGCGGTCTCGGGATCGAGTGTGAAAAGCGCGCTCCGCGCGATTCCGTCAAACAGGTTTTTCATGTTTCCATATCCGGAAACACATGCCCGCCGTCGTTTCCGAGCAGCAGCGGTTTGACCCATTTGACTGCTGACAGTGGCATTTCGGCGTAGAGATGCGGAAACAAGGCACCGCCGCGCGAAGGTTCGAACACAAGTTTCTCACCCAGGGCGCTCGCATCGACGGCCACCAGCAACAGATTCTCCTGTCCGGCAAAATGCCGGCTGGCGGTTTCGATGGCCTGATCGCGGGTGGAGAAGTGAATGAAGCCATCTGCCAGATCGATCGGCGCGCCTGTGAACCGGCCCGTTGCCTCAGCTTCGCGCCAAAGCGATTCCGGTGTGATCTTGTAAATTGTCGCGTGCATGCTTCGCTGTCTCGCTTTCCTGATCCAGGGCCAGATCGCGGTGCTTTCGCCCTTCGTTCCGGATCCATCCTCGATTTTGTCTTCTTTGCGTGTCATCACATACAGAAACAGGAGTGTGCCGTCATGACCCGTTTTGTAATTCTGTCTGTTTCAGCCTTCACGTTGATCGCCACCGTTCAGGCTTTTGCCGAGGAGCCGGCCTCAAACCGCTATACCATGGAAAAGACCGGTAACGGCTTTGTCCGGCTGGACACGCGGACCGGAGAGATGTCGATCTGCACAGAGCAGGCCGGTCAACTCGTCTGCCGGATTGCCGCCGATGAGCGCCGTGCCTTTGAAGACACCCTGTCGGAACTCTCGGCGCGGGTCGAAATCCTGGAGAGCCGTCTCGATGCACTGGCGCCATCGGATGACAGCACGGGCTCCGGCATTCCCGATGAGAAGGAGCTGGATCAGGCGCTGGGCGCTATGGAAAAGATGATGCGACGTTTCTTTGGCATGGTTGAAGAGTTGCAGAAGGATTTTGATGGCAACCCGGGAGTTCCGCTCGAACCCGTGCCGGACAGGACCTGACATCTGAGGGGTCATAAGTCGGCTTGCCTTTTGACCATCAACTGGTTCATGCACTTGCGCGAAGGCTTGGCGCGCCGCTAGAGTAGTTGGGCAAACAGGTTTTGGCCTGATTTGCCGCGGCAGCGCGATCAGGAGGGGGGAGAGTGCATGGCGCAATTGACATTCATTATTGCGGACGATCATCCATTGTTTCGGGGCGCCATGCGGCAAGCCCTTGAAGGCATTGGTGCGACTATTGATATTCTGGAAGCTGGTGATCTCGAAGGCGCTCGCAAGAAAGCCGGGGATCATCCCGAAGCCGATCTTATCCTTCTGGACCTGACCATGCCGGGCGTTTCCGGTCTTTCCGGCCTGATCGCCTTTCGTGCGGAGTTTTCCAGCTTACCTGTTGTCGTGGTCTCCGCCACCGACGATGTTTCCACCATGCGGCGCGCGCTTGAGCTTGGCGCATCCGGGTTCATTTCGAAATCTGCCAGCATTGACGAAATCCGCGAAGGCGTGCGCACCGTGCTCGATGGTGGCATCTGGACGCCGCCCGACGTCGATTTGGGGTCCGAGCACGATCAGGAAATTGCCGGTCTGATTGCCCGCATCCAGACATTGACCCCGCAGCAGGGACGGGTGCTCGGGATGCTGGCCGAAGGCTTGCTGAACAAACAGATTGCCTATGAGCTCAGTGTTTCCGAAGCTACGATCAAGGCGCATGTCTCGGCTGTTCTTCAGAAACTCGGCGTCGACAGCCGCACCCAGGCTGTCATCCAGCTCTCCAAGATTGGCGCCGAGGTTCTGACCCAGGGCGACGTCTGATTCCAGCCGCGCTCGAATGGGAATTCGAACGCGGTGCTGCATGCATTCATTCAGCGGCTGAGCGCCTCTTCACTGTCACCTGATTGAGAAATGCCCGAAGTGCTGCCGGCTTGATAGGCTTGTTCTGGATCGCGATCCGCTCCGCTTCCGCCATGCCCCGCACCTCCGGTGTGCGGTCTGCGGTGACCAGCAGCCCGGGAATGTCCATCTTCCAGAGCTTGCGCAGTGCAACGATGGTTTCGATGCCGGTGCCGTCATCAAGATGAAAATCCGCGAAAATCGCATCCGGCGCATCCTCCGTCTCCGCAATTTCCAGGCAGGCGTTCAACGAATCTGAAGCCAGAACCGTACAGCCCCAGCCGCTCAACAGCAGCGTCATGCCTTCGAGGATTTTCGGCTCATTGTCGACGCACAGGATGCGCAGGCCTTTCAAATTGGTGTTGGCCGCATCTATGCCCCTGCGTGGCGGCTGAGCCTTGATGCGCGCAATATTGGTTTCGATTGGCAACTCGACCCGGAACTCGGTGCCTTTCCCCGAGACAGAGGCGATGTCGACCGAATGTTTGAGAACCCGCGCGATGCGGTCGACAATCGAAAGCCCAAGTCCCAGGCCGGAGGCGGTTCGCGCGCCCTCTTCAAGCCGGGCGAACTCTCTGAAAACGGTGCGGAATTTGGTCGACGGGATACCGATCCCCGTGTCGATGACCTGGATCAGCACCTTGTCGCCGCGGCGCCGGACACCGACCAGAACCCTGCCTTCACGGGTGTATTTGATGGCGTTGGATATCAGGTTCTGGATCAGCCGGCGCAACAGGTTGGGGTCTGAACGCACATGAACGCTGGTCGGCATCACGGTGAATTTGAGGTTCTTTTCGCGTGCCACCGGCACAAAGTCGGTGACCACCCGTTGCAACAGGTCGTTGAGTGGAAAGCTTGCCAGTTGCGGCTTCATGGCGCCGGTATCCAGCCGGGAAATGTCCAGCACCGCGCCAAGGATGGCTTCCACCGATTCAAGCGAGGAATCGATATTTTGCACCAGCTTCTGGTCGGGCGAATTGCCCAGGCGCTCAACCAGCGTGGAGGAATAGAGCCGTGCCGCATTGAGCGGCTGCAGAATGTCGTGGCCGGCTGCAGCAAGGAACCGTGTCTTGCCGATATTGGCCTCTTCCGCGGTCAGCTGTGCTTTTTCGAGTTCGCGGTTCACGCGGGTCAGTTCCGCCGTGCGCTTGGTTACGCGTTGCTCCAGCGTTTCATTGGCTTGCTTGAGCGCCATATCGGCGGCCACACGCTCGGTGATGTCGGCATATGTGGTCACGATGCCGCTGTCCGGCATCGGATTCGAGCGGATTTCAATGATCCGTTTCTCGGGACCGATGGTGAGAGAAAAGGCGTGGTCCATGACAAGAAAACGGTCCAGCGCCTCCTGGCCCTCCCCGGGTTTGAGATCGCCACGCTCGACAAGAATGGCAATAATGCTTTCCAGCGAAAACCCGACCTGGCCGACCTGTTCGGGCAGTTCCAGCAGTGACCGGAAGCGCTTGTTCCAGACCGTCAGCCGGTTGGAGCTGTCAAACACGGTAATGCCCTGGTTCATCTGCCCAAGCGCAGTCTGCAACAGGTCGCGATTGTATTGCAGCGCTTCAGAAGCTTCATCGAGCAGCCGCGCTGTGTCGCCGGGAATGTCGTCAGCGCGCTCAAACAGCAGCGACAAGACCAGCCGGGCCGAAGCCGAGCCGATGGCGCTGCCAAGCAATTGCTCGGCAAACCGCAACATCCCCATGTCAGCCGGGTCCTGCTCATTGATCCAGCGGCCGATGGCACGTTCATGAGAGTGGAAAGAACGTTCTGTCCGCTCCTGGCCCAGATAGCGGCTGATCGTCTGTTTCAGGTCGCCGACGGTTACCTTGGTTTTCCAGCTGCGCCCCGATGTTGTCAGCCGCTGGCTTTCCGGAATGAACATCGCTGATTGGATGCGCTCGATCGATTTGGGCCTGCGCGACAGGGAGCCGAATGCATAGAACAGGCAATTGACGGTGAGGCTGAGTACCACTGCATTGAACAACGGGTCAGAGCCGGGCCCGGAAAACGCATAGGTGCCGGGGATAAGAAAATCGAGGATTGCGGCCGCAACGTGACTGTTGTCGGGCCCACCCAGGCTGGGCACCATCAGAATATAGGCCCAGATGGCAATTCCGCTGGAAAGCCCGGCAATGGCGCCGCGGGCGTTTGCCTGGCGCCAGAACAGCCCGCCGAAAAACGCTGGTGCGAGCTGCGCGATAGCCGCAAATGACAACAGCCCGATGGAGGCCAGCCCTGCATTGATGTCGGCTGCCCGGTAATAGGCAAACCCGAGCAGCAGGATCCCGACAATCGCTGTTCTGCGGATGAACAGGATCAGGCCGGAAAAATCACCGCTCTGGCCACGGCGGTTGCGCCGTCTGAGCACCACCGGGACAATAATGTCGTTGGAGACCATGATGGCCACAGCCACCGATGCCACGATCACCATCGCCGTGGCAGCCGAAAAACCGCCGATAAATGTCATGAGAGTGATGACGGGCATGTCGTTGGCCATCGGCAAGGCGAGCACAAACAGATCGCTCGATCCGCCGGTGCCGAATTGCAGAACCCCGGCGATCGCCACCGGCAACACGAAGATGTTGATTGCCACCAGATACAGCGGCAGCAGCCAGCCGGCGAGGCGCAATTCGCCGGGCGTTCTGTTCTCAACCACGGCCACATGGAACTGACGTGGCAGCAGGATGATGGCGAAGGCCGAGAGCACGATCAGCAGTGCCCAGCGCAACAACGGCGTTTCGTGCGTCATCGCGGTCATCACCTCGGCATTGGCGGTCGCGGCCTGCAGCAGGTCCCATGGGCCGTCGAAAAGCACGAACATCACCGAGAGCCCGATCAGCGAAAACGCCAACAGCTTGACCAGGGATTCCATCGCGATGGCCAGGATCAGGCCATCCTGATGCTCGGTCGCGTCCGTGTGGCGTGTACCGAAAATCGCGGCAAATGCCGCAAGCACCAGAGTGACAAAAAACGAGATGTCAGAGAGAAAGAAGGTCTCTGTCACCCGGTTCAGCTGCTCGACATCGACCATCACCGCAACCGATGAGGACACTGCCTTGAGCTGCAGGGCGATGTAGGGGATCGTGCCGATCACCGCAATCAGTGCGACCAGCGCAGCCACCAGCGGGCTCTTGCCGTAGCGTGCCGCCATGAAGTCGGCAATTGACGTGAGTTTCTCGGCCTTTGCCAAAGTCACGATGCGCTTCAGGATCGGCATTCCGAGGGTGAACATCAGGATCGGGCCGATATAGATCCCGGTGAACTCCAATCCGCGTGAAGCGGCCAGCCCAACACCGCCGAAATAGGTCCAGGATGTACAATAGATCGCAAGACTGAGCGAATAGATGATGGGGCGGCCAGCGGTCCGCTTGCGCCGCTGCCGCGCCGACCGGTCGCCATAGGTGGCGATGGCAAACAGCATCAGCAGATAAAAAAGCGCTGATCCGAAAACCAGCCAGCCGGGCATCATGCTCTATCTCCTCCCCACGCTGCACACCGCAGCATAAGGGCTAATATTCCCCAGGCAAGGCAGCCTTTGGTCGGGCAGGCCGGCAATCGAACCAGCAGTGTATTCACGGATTTTCCAGGTTTTGTACACGCGCAATTGTGTTAGAATTTTCTAAACCGGTTTGACGAGGCGCGCGGGCCTTGCGGTTCGTATGAGAGGGACATCCGCGACAAACGGAGAGAGTTGACATGTTGAATGAGTTCAAGGCGTTCATCGCCAGGGGCAACGTAATGGATCTTGCTGTCGGTGTGATCATCGGCGGCGCATTTGGTCTTATTGTTTCATCGCTGGTGGATGACATTATTATGCCGATCGTCGGAGCTATCTTTGGCGGAATTGATTTTTCCAATTTCTTCATTCCGCTCGCCAGCGGCGTGACGGCGACCACGCTGGAAGCTGCAAAAGAACAGGGCGCTGTTCTCGCCTATGGCAACTTCCTGACGGTTCTGATCAATTTCCTGATCCTGGCCTGGATCATTTTCCTGATGGTCAAGGCCGTCAATTCCTTGCGCAAGGAAGAAGAAGTCGCACCGGCCAAGCCTGCAGCACCGCCCGCCGACATCGCATTGCTCAGTGAAATCCGCGATCTTCTGAAAAAGTAGTCCGCGTCCATGCTGCTTGCCACGGCAACGCAGACCTGGAGAGAATCACTCAAAACCAGGCCCCGGTATTCGTGCCGGGGCTTTTGCTGTTTTCGTCTGGCTTGCATCAGAAAAATCGATGGATTGATAAAGCCTGGGCAGATGCGAGGGCTTACGTAAACCGCTAAGAAAGGCAAACGGAGTTTGCCATGAATCAGTACGAAAGCCTTAGCCGCCGCGCCATCCAGGCCCCTGAAAGCGGTATCGTCGCCGTGGTCAATCATGGCCGTCTCAAGCCCGGCTTGATTCCGCTCTGGGCGGGCGAGGGTGACGAGAAAACTCCCGACTTCATCGCCCGGCCGGCCGCTGAGGCCCTGCTTGCGGGGGAAACCTTCTACACCTGGCAGCGCGGTATCCCCGAACTCAGGCAAGCCCTGGCTGATTACCATGCCCGCCTGTTTGGCAGGCAATTGCCGCTCGACGCCTTCTGTGTAACCGGATCGGGCATGCAGGCCATCAAGATCGCCATCGAGGCCGTGGTCAATCCCGGCGACGAGGTGATCCAGATTACCCCGGCCTGGCCAAATTTTGCCGCGGCGCTGGGCATGTCCGGCGGGGTCGCGGTCGCTGCTCCACTTGATTGCGCTGAGGGCAGATGGAGCCTTGATCCGCAGCGGCTGGCTGCAGCGATCACGCCGAAAACGCGGGCGATCTTTTTCAATTCTCCATCCAACCCGACCGGCTGGACAGCCACGCCGGAGGATCTGAACGCGGTTCTCGAACTGGCGCGCAAGCATGGCCTCTGGATCATCGCCGACGAGATCTACACCCGCTTCTTCTATGCCGGCGGGCGGGCGCCGTCGTTCATGGACATCATGGATGAGGACGACCGGATCATTTTCGTCAACACATTCTCCAAGAACTGGTCGATGACCGGTTGGCGTGTGGGCTGGATCGTGGCGCCGCCGTCGATCATTCAGGTGCTCGAAAACAGCGTCCAGTATCAGACATCCGGTGTTCCCCAGTTCATGCAGAAGGGGGCTTTGGCAGCCCTCGAGCATGGGGATGCCTATCTTGAGACCCAGATTGCCAAGGCAAGCGCGGCGCGGGATCTGTTCTGCGACGCCCTGACCGGCACCAACCGCGTCGTCACCCGGAAACCCGACGGTGCGTTTTATGCATTTTTCCGGATTGACGGCATCAGCGATACCAAGGCGGCGGCGATCGATATTGTTGACCGGGCAGGCGTCGGGCTCGCGCCGGGCACGGCCTTCGGCAAGGGCGGCGAAACATTCTTCCGGGCCTGTTTTCTGCGCCGTCTCGATCATATCGAGGACGCGGCGGGCCGGCTGGCGGATTACATCTCCTCTCTCTGACACCGGTCCGAGCTGCATCAGACAGGCACAGCACCGATTCACGGTTTCTTGAAACTTGAGGTTCATCCTGACGCGGTGGAAACACCTTAAGGGATAGACATGACGGTTCTGGTGACAGGCGGGGCAGGGTATATCGGCAGCCATATGGTCTGGGCGTTGCTCGACGCCGGCGAGGATGTCGTTGTCGTCGACCGTTTGTCGACAGGTTTTGACTGGGCGGTTGCGCCTGAGGCGAAGCTGATCCGCGCCGATGTGTCGGATCCCGGCGCAATCACCGGGATCATCCGCTCGCATCACATCGAGGCGATCGTTCACTTCGCAGGCTCGATTTCAGTGCCTGAATCCGTTGCCGATCCGCTGGGTTACTATCAGAATAACACTACCAGCTCCCTGTCCCTGATCCGCGCTGCAATCGAGACCGGCGTCGAGAAATTTGTGTTCTCCTCGACCGCCGCGGTCTATGGCAGTCCCGAGGGTGATGATCCGGTCGCCGAGACCACGCCAACTTTGCCGCAATCGCCCTATGGCTGGTCCAAGCTGATGACCGAGACGATGCTCGCCGATGCCGCGGCTGCTCATGACTTCCGCTATGCGGCACTGCGCTATTTCAATGTCTCGGGCGCTGATCCCTTGGGCCGGTCCGGTCAATCGACCCGTGGTGCAGCCAACCTCATCAAGGTGGCGACCGAAGCCGCGATGGGCAAACGCGACGGCATCGAGGTCTTCGGCACCGATTACCCGACCCGCGACGGCACCTGCGTGCGTGATTTCATTCATGTCACCGATCTGGCCGCAGCACATCTCAATGCGCTGTCTTACCTGCGGGCTGGCGGCGGCAGCCTCGTCGCCAATTGCGGTTACGGACGCGGATATACGGTTCGCGAAGTGCTAGATTCGGTCAAACGCCTCAGCGGCCGCGACTTCGAGATCCGCTATGGCGCCCGGCGCGAAGGCGACATTGTCACTTCGGTGGCAGATTCAACCCGTGCCCGGACCGTGCTCGGCTGGCAGCCTCAGCACGATGACATCGACAAGATCGTCGGCAGCGCACTGGCCTGGGAGGCAGCACTCGCCCGCAGCAACCATGTTCTTGCCGAAGCTGGGCCGAACCCCCGTCGTATCGTGCTCGACTGGACGCCACCCCATGACGACATGGAGGAGGTTGTCGGCAACGCCCTTGCATTTGCTCCCGTACTGGCGCGCCGCCGGTACGATCGCTGACGCCAGCCGGTTGGCGTTCCTCTACGTGGAAACCGGCTTGAGATCATCAAACACCGGCAGGCGTTTTTCACCCTTGGCGAAATAGGCTTCCTTGATGTCGTCGGGCCGCAACATCGCCGCGTTCCACACCGAAATGTAATCCAGCGTGTCGGCGGTCGAATGATCGCGGGAATAATTGGCCATCACCTTGCAGCCTGTGACCGCAAGCGGCGAGTGCGCGGCGATCTTCCGTGCGATCGCCATCACACCCTCAAGCAGCGCTTCAGGCGTCTCGAACACCTCATTGACCAGGCCGATCTGTTGAGCCTTGCCGGCCGGAAGCCGCTCGCCGGTATAGGCCATCTGCCGTGCCCATCCTTCCGGGATCAGCTTGACCAGCCGTGGAAACGTGCCGACATCGGCAGTCATGCCAATCGCGGTTTCCTGTACGGCAAAGAAAGCATCTGCCGACGCATAGCGGCAATCGCAGGCCGTCGCGAGGTCAACGCCCGCGCCGATCGCGCCGCCCTGAATGGCGGCGAGCACCGGTTGGCGGGCCCGTTCAAGCGCCGAGAAAGTGTCCTGCAGCGCCTTTATCTTGTAGCGGAATGCTTCCGCGGAAACATGTGCGTTGGCGCCGCCACCCTCAAGCGCACCGCTCATGAAAACGGAAATGTCCATGCCGGAAGTAAAATGCTTCCCCTCTGACGAGATCACGATGACCCGCGCTTCCGCATTGCTGGAAATCTTGTCGACCGCTTCGGGAAGTTCCTTCCAGAATTCCGGCGTCATCGAATTGGCCTTTTCCGGGCGGTTGAAGCGGATATGGGCAATATGGTCGGCAATTTCGACCGTGAAGCAGGCATAAGTCATGGCGGTCTCTCCCTTTGGTTTTCTTGTATCTGCCGATCCGGGTTTGAGAAACCTTTGGAGCACACATGTTTGTCAACACGGCCTATTCGGGATTGCGTCAATTTGGCACCCGCAGACTTATTGGGCAGGCACGCCTTCATTGTTTCAATGATCCGTCCTATAGCGGAACCGAGACCTGTCCAGCGGCAGGGATTGCACAACAGGAATGAAGGACATCAACATGACAGTGTCACCCGTGGATCCTGATGGTCTGATGGAATTTTCGGTGGTCTTTACGGATCGCTCGCTCAATCACATGTCCAAGGCATTTCAGGGTGTCATGACCGATCTCAACACCATGCTGTGCCAGGTCTATCAAGCCGATGCGGCGGTTATCGTGCCGGGCGGCGGAACCTTCGGAATGGAAGCGGTCGCCCGCCAGTTCGCCACCGGCCAGAAAGTGATGGTCATCCGCAATGGCTGGTTTTCCTATCGCTGGACCCAGATCTTCGACATGGGCGCCATTCCCTCGGAAACAACCGTGATCAAGGCCAGCCAGATCGGCAATGAGAGCACGTCGGCCTTTGCGCCGCAGCCGGTTGACGTGATCACTGGCAAGATCCGTGAAGAACGCCCGAAAGTCGTTTTTGCCCCGCATGTGGAAACGTCGTCCGGGGTCATCCTTCCTGATGATTACCTCAAGGCTATCGCCGAAGCCGCCCACGATGTGGGCGCGCTATTTGTGCTGGATTGCATCGCGTCGGGCAGCATCTGGGTCGATATGAAGGCAACCGGTGTCGATGTCCTGATCTCTGCGCCGCAAAAGGGCTGGAGCGCCTCGCCGTCTGCCGGGCTCGTCATGCTCGGCGAACGCGCACTTGCGCGGCTGGGCGAGACAACAAGTTCGAGCTTCGCGGTTGATCTGCGTAAATGGCATGACATCATGCAGGCCTATGTTGGTGGCGGTCATGCCTATCACTCGACCATGCCGACCGATGCGTTGGTGGTTCTGCGCGACCGCATGATCGAAACCCGACATTTCGGTTTCGACCTCGCCCGCGACCGTCAATGGGAGCTTGGCCGCAAGGTCCGCGCGCTGCTGGCCGGGCAGGGCTTCAAATCGGTCGCCGCTCCAGGTTTTGAAGCACCAGGCGTCGTCGTCAGTTACACCAGGGATCCGGAATTCCAGAACGGCAAGAAATTCCTGGCTGAGGGCATGCAGATCGCTGCGGGCGTTCCTCTGATGTGTGACGAACCGGCTGATTTCCGCACTTTCCGCATCGGCCTGTTCGGCCTCGACAAGCTTGGGGACGTCGATGGCACGCTGGCCAAGCTGGAAACGGTTCTGGATAAGCTCTCTAAAGGCTGAAACCAGATTGTTCTTTCAGGCTGGACAGACTGATCCGGCTGACACCATCGAATTGGGATGAGGCAGGCAATGTCGGAAAAAGTGGCTTTGGTAACGGGTGCGGCACGCGGCATCGGCCTGGCAACAACACAGCTGTTCATCGAACAGGGCTGGCGCGTGGCAATGGTCGACCGGGATGGCGACGAGTTGCACAAGGCGGCTTCCGGCCTGAACGAGGCCAGCGCCTTCGTCCATGATGTCTCGATCCCCGATGAAGTCAATGAGCTGATGCATGCGGTCACATCCAGCTTCGGACGCATCGATGCTGTCGTCAACAATGCCGGTGTCGCTGATTTCGGCCCGATCGGCGAGACGGATTTCGCCCGCTGGCGCGCGGTGATGGCAACCAATCTCGATGGTGTTTTTCTGGTTTCGCAGGCCGCCATTCCCGCCTTGCGCGAAACCCGCGGAGCCCTGGTCAACATCGCCTCGATCTCTGGTTTGCGCGCGTCAACCCTGCGGGTTGCCTACGGCACCTCCAAGGCCGCCGTCATCCACCTGACCAAACAACAGGCCGCCGAACTGGGCGAGTACGGCATCCGTGCCAATTGTGTTTGCCCCGGCCCGGTCCGCACCAAGCTGGCCATGGCCGTCCATACGCCTGAGATCATTGCCGCCTATCATGACGCGATTCCTTTGAATCGTTACGGCTCCGAGCGCGAAATCGCAGAGGTGATCACCTTCCTGTGCTCGGAGAAGGCCAGCTATGTCACCGGCCAGGTGATTGCTTCCGACGGCGGCTTTGAAAGCACCGGAGTAGGCTTGCCGGCACTGCGCACCTAGAAGCCTCCAGCACTGGGGATGGACCGAACACCAAACAACCGCTGAGCCCGGGCACGCAAGCGCTGTCCACGACGCAAAGCCGCTGGCCGACGTGGATTTCAATTACACGCATACCAATGGATATGCCGAAACCGGGGCCGGCATCTATAATCTGAGCGTACTCCCGGCAGATGATTTCCAGATCTCAATTGCCGCCGGCATGGAGACCGGCAGAAGCTATGACCTGAATCCCGGCTTGAGTGTCCGGGTCTATGGCTACGGCGGCGTTCGCTATATGCCGGACAACACCACGGCCACCCAAGTGCTGTTTTCCGGGCTCTCCAGCCCGGTCACGCAGATTTCCCGCCACGACCGCTATCTTGGCGAAATCGCCGCCGGAATGAAATTTTTCGGCCAGGAGGGGCTTGGCTTCGATGTCCGCTACGATGGTGCGTTCGGCAAATCGGTCACCTCGCAATCCATCAAGGGCAAACTCCGCTGGCGCTTCTAGCGAAGCATCGCCCGGCACATTGTCACTACAATCACTGCAACATCCCGAATGCCTCGCTTGCGCCCACAATGGCTGCACTGGTCTGCGTGCACGCCACAGGTCTGTGGTGAAGCTATGGCGGGCCGATGGAACACCTTTGTGTACCACAAAGGCGAGTTCACCGGATTAGCCGTTTCAACTGATTGATTCTTCTTTAAAAAATCTGGTGCTGCCGGAGAGATTCGAACTCTCGACCTCTCCCTTACCAAGGGAGTGCTCTACCCCTGAGCTACGGCAGCCCTTTGCTTCAGCTTTCATCGGCGGTCAGACAGGAGAGTGTCTCCGTCAGCCGCTGTCCGTAAAGCGCTTCCGATCAGATCGAAAGGCGGTAAACGACTGAAGCGGCCCGCTATTGCCACAGCTTGGACAGGAGTGCAAGCGCAAACGGGCGAATGGCGTGACAAGTTTCAAAAAGCCTTGCAATGCCTGCCCGGCACGGGCGGAAAAGCCGTCTGCGGCCACATCCGGTGCTGGCTATCTGCGCCTTGCGGGCTGCTTGGAAAACGAATCCGCATGCCGCACGCGTCCCGGAACATTATTTGCTGCATTTCTTTGCGCGGACGCAGAGTGTAACAAACGGCGGGTTCTTCACCTGCGCCCGGTTTTGCGCTATCGAATTCGCATCATGACCGACAAGACATCCCCAGAATCCGAAACCAGCCAACGCAAGGCCGAAGTCGAGCGCCAGGCGGCAAAGCGCGCCGAGCGCAGCGCTGAACAATTGCGCGCCAACCTGCAACGCCGCAAGGCGCAGGTCCGTGCCCGCCGCGAGGGCCGTGCCGATGAGACCGACGGATTGCCGGCATCCTCCGGCCGCAGCGCAGCAGGCAAGGGAAAGGACGCGGATTAACCGCGAAGCCCGTCCTTGTGTTGCCGCATTCCCATTGATGGTCTAAACAGCGCCGCAGAGTTTTACTGGACGCGGCCGCTCACCACAGGCGCAGTTCAAGAATCAAGAGGACAGCATGGATCGCATCAGGATCGTTGGCGGATATCCGCTCAATGGCGTTATTCCGATTTCCGGCGCGAAGAATGCGGCGCTGCCGTTGATGATCGCTTCGCTGCTTACCGACGACACGCTGACGCTGGAAAACCTTCCGCATCTCGCCGATGTCGAACAGTTGCAGCGCATTCTCGGCAATCACGGCGTTGATATTGCCGTGGTCGGCCGCCGGGAGCGTCAGGACACCGCCTACGCCCGCACAGTGCATTTTACCGCGCGCACCATTGTCGACACAACGGCTCCTTACGAGCTGGTGTCGAAGATGCGCGCCAGCTTCTGGGTCATCGGCCCGCTTCTGGCGCGTATGGGCGAAGCCAAGGTTTCGCTGCCCGGCGGTTGCGCCATCGGCACACGGCCGGTGGATCTGTTCATTGACGGGCTGCAGCACCTCGGTGCCGAGATCAATATCGAGAACGGCTATGTCGATGCCCGCGCCCCCAAGGGGTTGATTGGCGGACGCTACGTATTTCCGAAAGTCTCCGTCGGCGCCACCCATGTGATGTTGATGGCGGCGACCCTGGCCAAGGGCCAGACTGTGATCGAAAATGCCGCGCGCGAGCCGGAAGTCGTCGATCTGGCCAACTGCCTCATCGCCATGGGCGCGAAAATCTCCGGCGCCGGCACCCCGACCATCACCATTGATGGCGTTGCCTCGCTGTCGGGCGCCCGCCACCGGGTTCTGCCCGACCGCATCGAGACCGGCACCTATGCCATGGCCGTGGCCATGACCGGCGGTGACGTGCTGCTTGAAAACACCTCCGAAACCCTGCTTGAGAGTGCGATGCTGGCGCTGCGCCGCTCCGGCACGGAGGTCACGGCTGAGACTGGCGGCATCCGCATCCGCCGCAACGGTGGCGATATTCTGCCCGTTGACGTGACGACTGATCCGTTTCCCGGATTCCCCACCGACCTGCAGGCGCAGTTCATGGGGCTGATGACCCGCGCCAATGGCGTTTCCCACATCACCGAGACGATCTTCGAAAACCGCTTCATGCATGTCCAGGAACTCGCCCGTCTCGGCGCGAAGATTTCACTGTCGGGCCAGACCGCAACGGTAACCGGTGTGCCGGTGCTGCGCGGTGCGCCGGTGATGGCCACTGATCTGCGCGCCTCGGTGTCGCTCGTCATTGCCGGACTTGCTGCCGAAGGCGAGACCGTGGTCAACCGGGTCTACCATCTCGATCGCGGTTTTGAGCGGCTGGAAGAGAAGCTGACCAACTGCGGCGCCATCGTCGAACGCATCAGCGGCTAGAACGCAAGGCGGCGACCCCGGCTTGATATCCACCACCTTCGGCGCATTGCGCTTTGCTGCTGCCGCACCTACCTTGCAGTGCAGCACTCGCTTTGCAGCGGGGGACGCCCTGAATGACAGTAGCTTGAGGATCTGATGGACAGTTTGAAACTGATTGCGCTCGATGAAGCCGACCTGGCCGTGATTTCCACCTGCCTGCAGGATGCTGTCTTCAAGACAGGCGACACTGCATTTCTGGGCAAGGACAGCGTCTTCACGCTTGAGGCAAACCGCTTTGTCTGGGAAGAGGGCAGGGACAAGAAGACCTTCGAGCGCCGCCGTGCGCTGCTGGCAATCAAGCAGGTCCACGCGGTCAAGTCGCTTGGCGTCAATCTCAAGGACACCGACGCGGTGCACGCGTTGCTGGCATTGCGTTTCGTGCCTGCAGATGAAGCGCCTGCGGGTGCAATCGAACTGGTCTTATCCGGCGGTGCGGTGATCCATCTGGATGTCGCTTGCATAGAACTGCAGCTCGCTGACATCGGCGGCGGCTGGGAAACGAAATTCAAGCCGCGTCATCCGCTCGGCGGCTGATTGGAAAGACACAGGATATGGGGACAGGACATTGGTACTGAGGCTTGACTACCGGCAGCCGGATTTCGAGAGCCGGTTCGCTGCGTTTCTCACCACCAAGCGTGAGGTGTCGGTCGATGTTGAGGCCGATGTCCGGTCGATCATTGCCGAGATCCGCGCGCGTGGCGATGAGGCTTTGCACGAGTTCAGCCAGCGTTTTGACCGGATTGACACGCGCGCGCTTGGCCTTGCCGTGACCGCGGACGAGATCGCGGCAGCCTATCAGGCAGCAGATCCGACCATCATTGCCGCGCTTGAACTGGCCCATGACCGCATCGCCAGTCATCACCAGCGGCAAATGCCCAAGGATGATCACTATATTGACGCACTGGGTGTCGAACTCGGATCCCGCTGGACGGCAATCGAAGCAGTCGGCCTGTATGTGCCCGGCGGGACTGCCAGTTATCCCAGCTCGGTGCTGATGAACGCCGTGCCGGCCAAGGTCGCGGGCGTCGAGCGCATCGTCATGGTGGTGCCCGCACGCGACGGCGCGCTCAATCCGGTGGTCCTGGCCGCTGCCCGCATAGCCGGCGTCAGCGAAATCTACCGGATCGGCGGCGCCCAGGCGATCGCAGCCCTTGCCTACGGCACCGAGACCATTCGTCCTGTCGCCAAGATTGTCGGCCCCGGCAATGCCTGGGTGGCAGCCGCCAAGCGCCAGGTCTTCGGCACCGTCGGCATAGACATGATCGCCGGCCCGTCCGAAGTGCTGGTGATGGCTGACCCCGACAACAATCCCGACTGGATCGCTGCCGATCTGCTGGCGCAGGCCGAACATGATGCCGGTGCGCAATCCATCCTGATGACCCGCGATGAAGCCTTCGGCGAGGCGGTGATAGAGGCAGTCGAGCGCCAGCTGGTAACGCTCAGCCGTGCCGATACCGCGCGCAAGAGCTGGGCCGATTTCGGGGCTGTCATCCTTGTGCCTGACTGGGAAGCGGCGCTGCCGCTGGCCAACCGCATTGCTGCCGAGCATCTTGAGATTGCCACCAATGATGCCGAAACGCTTGCCGCCAGGGTGCGCAATGCCGGTGCCATCTTCATCGGCCGTCACACGCCTGAAGTGATCGGCGACTATGTCGGCGGCTCCAACCATGTGTTGCCGACGGCCCGCTCGGCGCGGTTCTCATCGGGCCTGTCTGTGCTCGACTATGTCAAGCGCACCTCGGTTCTCAGGCTCGGTGCTGAGCAGTTGCAGTCGCTCGGCCCTGCTGCCATAACATTGGCGCAGGCCGAGGGGCTTGATGCCCATGCGCGCTCGGTGTCTATCAGGATGAACCAGCGTGGCGAAGGGCCGGATGGGGGCCTTTGACAGCGATGACAGCGGCGGACACTCAACGGCTCTGTGATGTTGTGCTCGATGAAACCATCGGCCGCGCAACCCCTGATGTGGAGCATGAGCGCGCTGTCGCCATTTTCGATCTGATTGAGGAAAACAGTTTCGAACCGGCCGGTCATGACAAGGGGCCTTACAAACTCAAGCTCTCGCTGATTGACGCCAAGCTGGTGTTTTCCATTGCCACGCAGGCCGACGATCCGATCACCACGCATATCCTGTCGCTGACGCCGTTCCGGCGCATCGTCAAAGACTATTTCATGATCTGCGAAAGCTATTACGAGGCGATCCGCTCCTCGACGCCCAGCCAGATCGAGGCCATCGATATGGGCCGCCGCGGCATTCACAATGAAGGCTCGCAAACGCTGATGGACCGGCTGGAGGGCAAGATCAAGATGGACTTCGACACCGCCAGGCGGCTGTTCACGCTGGTTTGCGTGTTGCACTGGCGCGGATAGAGACCGCTATGGCGGATGATATCGAAGCCAAACCCGCCAATGCCACGCCAGGTGCGGTGCTGTTTGTCTGCGGCATGAACGCGATCCGGTCGCCAATGGCAGAGGTCATCGCCCGGTCCATCCTTCCGCCGGGCACCTATATCGCCTCCGCCGGTGTTCGCCCGGGCGAGCGCGATCCCTTTGTTGATGTGGTCCTGAACGAAATCGGGCTTGATTTGGGAGGCCGCCAGCCGCAAACTCTGGACGAGCTTGAGGACGACTATTTCGATGTCATTGTCACTTTGGCGCCGGAAGGCCATCACCGCGCCTTGGAACTTACCCGCGGCAACGCCGTTGAAGTAATCTACTGGCCAACGCCGGACCCGACCGTGGCGACTGGAACCCGCGAGCGCATTCTTGATGCCTATCGGGAGGTGCGTGACATGCTCAAACAGCGCATCAGTTCGGGCAAGGGCTGGTCACGGGCGCCTTCGGCCATGTGAATCAATTTGGTTCACAAAGCGCTCGTCTTTGTGTAGGTTCCGGCCAAATTTCAGGCCCGCGCATTATGCGCCGCCTTTTTTTAAAAGAAAGACAGACACTGAATGGCGAAAGAAGAAGTTCTAGAATTTCCCGGCGTGGTCACCGAACTGCTGCCGAACGCAACGTTCCGGGTGAAGCTCGAAAACGAGCATGAGATCATCGCGCACACCGCGGGACGCATGCGCAAGAACCGTATCCGTGTGCTCGCAGGCGACAAGGTGCTCGTCGAAATGACACCTTACGACCTGACGAAAGGCCGCATCACCTATCGCTTCAAATAAGCGACAGGTGTGACGCCGCACCATGGCACGATCGCAAAAACTGATCCTCGCTTCCGGTTCCCCGCGCAGGCTTGAACTGCTCGATCAGGCCGGCATCGCCCCTGACCGGCTGATGCCGATGGACCTTGACGAGAGCCCGCAGCGTTCCGAACATCCACGCTCGCTTGCACGACGGCTGTCGCGCGAAAAGGCCGAGGCCGCTCTGGCTGATACCCGGGGCGATCCGGCCTGGAAGGGTGCGCATATACTTGCCGCCGACACCGTTGTGTCGGTCGGGCGCCGCATTCTGCCCAAGGCGGAGCAGATCGATGAGGCCTCCAACGCGCTGTATCTGCTGTCGGGCCGCAATCACCGGGTTTTCACCGGCATCTGCCTGGTCACCCCCGATCAGACCATCCGCCAGAAGATTGTCGAAACCAGAGTGCGTTTCAAACGCCTGTCCAGCGTCGAGATCGAGAGCTATCTGGCGTCGGGGGAATGGCGCGGCAAGGCCGGTGGATACGCTATCCAGGGGCTGGCCGGAACCTTCGTGGTCAAACTCGTCGGCTCCTACACCAATGTCGTCGGTCTGCCGCTCTACGAGACGGTTGGCCTGCTGACCGGTGAAGGCTATGATGTTCATTACAAATGGCTTGAGGGCTGATCAAATGAATGACGGCAAGGTAACCCCTTTGCGCAAGGCGCAGCCGTGTCCTGAATGCGGGCGCTCCTCAACGCGCGACAGCTATCCCTTCTGCTCCGAGCGCTGCCGTTCGGTCGATCTCAACCGCTGGCTGGTCGGTGGCTATGCCATTCCGGTGACCGAAGTCGAGGACAATCAGGACGAGGATTTCGACGACCGCGGCTGACCTGGTTCGCTGTTTTTTCGAGTATCGGAAAAAACAGCAAAAAGGGTGCTGGACAGTGCCTTTCAAGATGGTATAACGCGCTCGCTTTCGGTGTTGCAGAAGTCCTTCACCGGCAAGCTTCTGGTCCCGCCTTCACGGCTCACGGACCGGATGCCCGGATAGCTCAGTTGGTAGAGCAGCGGATTGAAAATCCGCGTGTCGGTGGTTCAAATCCGCCTCCGGGCACCATTATTTTTCCGAAGGTCAGTGTGAGATCAAGCTCTTGGCGGCCCAAGGGAGAATTTAGCGTCACGCGACGTCAAACCCCTTCGTTACAATTTCCGGACCGTCGTTGCGGCGTCGGTGTGCTTGGCATTGTTTCTGGCAATGAAGCGGAGGGCACCGGGAGAAACGGGATTTCGTCCTGAGTTCGGCCAGGATGTCCAAAACAGGAGATGGCATATCAAGGTGACCTCACCGCAGCCACCTCCCGGCCTTCAAGGCCGAAGTGGCACTGTTTCCATCATCCGTTGCATGCAGGCTGTGGCGGAGCTGTCCCGGCAACTTGACGGCTATGCCAAGCAGATCTCGCAATCCAAAGAACCTCTCCTCGAGGCAGCGATCGGCGTTCTTGCCGGCTGCCGGTCCCGCCCTTCCGCATCAGAGCGGCAGAGCAAGCGTTTGCCTGCAACTTCAAGCCTGACATCTTCATCACGGATCAGCGAAGGCAGGTCACATCTATCGCCTGTGTGGCAATGCTGACTCGCATGTGACATGTGCGATCCATCTCGGGTCTTAGCGCCCGGTGCGCTCCCGCCATGCTTCATATTTCTGCTGGTTTTCTTCAAGCGTGCAGGGGTAAAGCCCGATGATCCCGGTGCCCTTGGTGACCTCCTCCAGCACAAAGTCTTCGAAGCTTTCCATGCCGGTGCATTCATCGGCGAGCTCGTCGGCCAGATGCGCCGGAATGACCATGACGCCGTCGCGGTCGCCGAGCATGACGTCTCCCGGAAACACAGCAACGTCGCCGCAGGAGATCGGGACATTGATGTCGAGCGCCTCATGCAGGGTCAGGTTTGTCGGCGCCGAAGGTTTGGCGTAATAGGCCGGCATGTCCAGCGCGCCGATGCCGTCCGCATCGCGAAAACCGGCATCGGAGACAACACCTGCAGCGCCCCGCAAGGCAAGCCGTGTGATCAGGATCGATCCGGCGGTAGCGGCGCGGGCATCCTTGCGCCCGTCCATCACCAGCACCCAGCCGGCCGGGCAGGTCTCGATCGCCACGCGTTGCGGATGTTCGGGATTGCGGAACACGGTGATCGGATTACGGTCCTCGCGGGCGGGAATGTAGCGCAAGGTGAAGGCCTGGCCGACCATGGTTTCGGCCTTGGGCGATACCGGCACAACACCCTGGATGAACTGGTTGCGCAGGCCGCGCTTGAACAGCGCGGTGGCAATTGACGCGGTCGAGATTTTCTTCAGCTTGGCGCGGGTTTCGTCGGAGAGGATGTAATCGGTCATGAGAGCCTCAATAGATGTCGGGTTCGCCGGCCGTACGGCCGAAATCGGATTGCAGGAAGTCGAAGTCACAGCCCTGGTCGGCCTGGGTCACATGCTGGTTGAACATGTAGCCGTATCCGCGTTCGAAACGGGGTTTCGGCGCTTTCCACTCTGCCCGGCGGCGGGCGAGCTCGGCCTCGTCAACCAGCATGTCGAGCCGGCGGTTGGGCAGGTCCAGCCTGACGATATCGCCGGTCTTCAGATGTGCCAGTGGGCCGCCAACATAGCTTTCCGGCGCTACATGCAGCACGCAGGCGCCGTAGGAAGTGCCCGACATGCGCGCGTCCGAGATCCGGAGCATGTCGCGGTGACCCTGCTTGATCAGCGCCTTTGGGATCGGCAGCATGCCCCATTCGGGAAAGCCGGGCCCGCCTTGCGGACCGGCATTGCGCAACACCATGACATGATCGGGCGTCACATCGAGGTTCTCGTCGTCGATCGCCTTCTTCATCTCCGGATAGCTGTCGAACACCAGAGCCGGCCCCTGATGTACATGGAATTTCGGATCGCACGCTGCCGGCTTGATCACTGCGCCATCGGGGCAGAGATTGCCGCGCAGCACGGCAAGCGAGCCCTGCTCATAGACCGGGTTGGACAGCGGCCGGATCACGTCGTCATTGTAGACCTCGGCGCCTTCCAGATTCTCGCCCATGGTCTTGCCGGTCACCGTCATCACGGAGCAGTCGAGGCGGTCCTCGATCTGCTTCATCAAGGCCCGAAGCCCGCCGGCATAGTAGAAATCCTCCATCAGATAGTCTTTGCCCGATGGCCGGACATTGGCGATCAACGGCGTCACCCGTCCCAGCTCATCGAGGTCGTCGAGCGTGAGGTTGACGCCGGCGCGGCGCGCCATGGCGATGAGGTGCACAACCGCATTGGTCGAGCAGCCGGTGGCCATGGCGACGATTGCCGCATTGCGGCAGGACGCCGGCGTGATGATCTGGCCGGGGGTAAGGTCTTCCCAAACCATCTCGACGATGCGGCGGCCGCAGGACGCCCCCATGCGCTGATGGTTGGCGTCCACCGCCGGAATCGAGGATGCGCCGGGCAGCGTCAGGCCCATCGCATCGGCTATGGCCGTCATTGTTGATGCCGTGCCCATCGTCATGCAGGTGCCGGCCGAGCGGGCAATGCCGCCCTGAACACCGATCCATTCCTCGTCGCTGATGTTGCCGGCGCGGCGTTCGTCCCAGTATTTCCAGGCATCGGATCCGGAGCCGAGGATCTTGCCGGCGTAATTGCCGCGCAGCATCGGTCCTGCCGGCAGATAAATCATCGGCACGCCGGCCGAGATCGCGCCCATCACAAGGCCCGGCGTGGTCTTGTCGCAGCCGCCCATCAGCACCACTCCGTCAAGCGGATGCGAGCGGATCATCTCCTCGGTCTCCATCGCCAGCATGTTGCGGTAGAGCATGGATGTCGGCTTGGTGAAGCTTTCATCGACCGACAGGGACGGCATCTCGACGCCGAAACCGCCGGCCTGGGCGATGCCGCGCTTCACATCCTGTACGCGTTCCTTGAAATGCGAATGACAGGTGTTGAGCTCGGACCAGGTGTTGAGCACCCCGATCAGCGGCTTGTCGATGAAATCCTCCTCGGCATAGCCGAGCTGCATCATCCGCGACCGGTGGCCAAAGCTGCGCAAATCGTCGGGGGCGAACCAGCGGGCGGAGCGCAGTTGCGAAGGCGTTTTTCGAGTCATGGTCTTATCCTGTAAAGGCAAAAATCAGCCAGATGACGATCACCGTCGCAACCACTCCGACGGCTTCCGGCCAATTGCCGAAATCATGGCGATCGCGTTTTTCCTCAGCTTCAAATTCCTGTGCCGAGATATCTTCATCCTGGCGTGTGAGATCGTTCTTGTCGGTCTCCATGGCAGTCTCCTCACTCCAGCATTGATGGCAGCCAAAGGGCCAGTTCGGGGATGAACAGCACCAGGAACAGCCCGATTGCCTGCAGCCCGATGAACGGCAAGACGGCCGCGAATATCTCCTGCAGTTCGATGTCCTTGGGCGCGACCGATTTCAGGAAGAAACAGGCTGGCCCGAACGGCGGCGACAGATAGTACATCTGGATGTTCATGGCGAAGAGCACGCCGAACCAGACCGGATCGAAGCCGAGGTCGATCACCACCGGCGCGAAGATCGGTACGGTGATGAAGATGATCGCAATCCATTCCAGGAAGGTGCCCAGCACCATGACGATCAGCATCATCACGACAATCACCCAGATCGGTGAAACGTCGAGCGCGGTCAGCAGTCCGCGGAGGAATTCCCCGCCACCGATACGGTTGTAGATACCGATCAGCGAGACGGCGCCAAGCACAAGCCAGATAATGGATCCCACGGTGAGCACGGTCTGCCGCATCGCATCGCGTGCCATCACCCAGTTCAACTCCCGCCGCACGCCGGCGACCACCAGCGCACCCACAGCGCCAAGGGCTGCGGCTTCGGTTACGGTGGCTACCCCCGAATAGATCACTCCGAGCACAGCAGCGATCAACAGTCCGGGAAGGATGACACCCTTCAGGTACCGAAGCCGCCGGAAGAACGGCAGCCCTGTCTCCGGAATGTCATAGATCGGCGCGAGGGACGGGTTCATGCGCACCCGGATCAGGATGTAGGTGATATACAGCGAGGCGAGGATCAGGCCGGGAACAGCCGAAGCGGCAAACAGCTTTGTGATCGAGACCTGAGCGGCAAGCCCGTAAATGATCAGGACGACCGATGGCGGGATCAGTGTTGCCAGTGCGCCGGCAGCGCAGATGATGCCGATTGACAGCTTCCGGTCATAGCCAAGGCGAAGCATCTGCGGCAGAGCGATCAGGCCGAGCATGACGATTTCGCCGCCCATGATGCCCGACATCGCGGCAAGCACCACCGCGACGATGCAGGTCTGCACAGCCACCGAACCGCGAAAGCGGCCGCCCATGATGGCCATGGAATCAAACAGGGATTTGGCGATGCCTGAACGCTCGAGCACATTCGCCATGAAGACGAAGAAGGGAACAGCGATCAGCTCGTATTTATGGAGCACCTCGCTGACATTCGCCGCAACTACGAAGAAGCCGGCCCGTTCGCCGAAATAGAGGATGGCCGTCGCAAGCGAGACCGTCAGCGTGGTGATGCCGAGCGGCACCCCGATCGCCATCAGTGCCAGAAGCGAGATGACGATCAGAAGAGTGATGTATTCAATGCCCATTGACGACATCCCCTTCGGAATGATTTGCCCAGCGAATGATGTTGGCGGCGAGCTGGAAGAGATAGAGAAGGCAGCCGACCACCAGCAGGATCTTGAGATAGGTTGGCTGGATTGAGTTCATGGCAGTGCCGGAGTGCTCCACACGTTGCAGCGCCTTGACCGCGGGGCCCCACAGGGCGAGTGTGAGAACGAAAACCGCACCAACCGAGATCAGCATCTGCACGAGCCGCATCCGCCGCCACGTCTTCGCACTCACCAGCATTTCCACCATCGTGATCGAAATATGCCGGTGACGTTCGACCACGTAGCCGACGGACAGCACCCAGGCGCTCGCGCACAGCGTCATCGCCAGCTCGGTCGACCACACGGTGGGCTTGTCGAAGCCGTAGCGCATGACGACCTCGAAGGCTGAAACAGCCACGCAGGCAAACAGTAATATCGAACAGGCCTGGCCTATGAACACGCTGATGCGGTCCATGACCTCGGCGTATCGGGCAAGCAATCGACCCATCGCCTTGTCTCCACAAAGAAGGTTTGCGCGTCACCCGGGGCCGGGTGACGCGTCCAGGAATACGGCCAAGCCTATTTGAAGAGGCCGATTTCGGTCATGTATTTGATATTGGCGTCGAGCGCTTCCTTGGCGAGATCGGACTTTTCGGCATAGGCTTCCCATTGCTTGCGGGCGACCTCACGCAACTGGTCACGGTCTTCCTGCGCCCAGTCGATAACCTCGATCTTGTCGCCGGCATTGTCGCGGGCTGCCAGTTCCTTGTCTTTCTTGTCGACTTCCACAGTCATCGCCGACATCGCATCGTACCACCAGGTGTGCAGGGCCTGCTGGTCTTCAGCCGAGAAAGACTCCCACTTTTCAGTGTTGATCGTGAACTGCATCGACGGCATCGAATGGATGCCGGGATAAAGCGGGAAGGGCGCTACATCATGAAGACCGGTGGCGTCATTGTTCACATAGGCGGAGGCGTCAGCCGCATCGACGATGCCTTTTTCAAGAGCACCGAAGACTTCCGAAAACGGGATTGAAACCGGTGAAGCGCCTGCTGCCTGGAACACCGCCGCAGCGAGGCCTTCAGGCGAACGGATCTTTTTTCCGGCAAGGTCTGCAAAGGTCCGGATCGGTGTCCGGGCCGGCAGTGCTTCCCGCGAATAGGGACCGCAGGCCACGACATGAACTTCCCCGCCGGTCACCGAATCCGCAGCCTTCTGCATCATCGCTTCGCCACCGCCGTCCTTGCAGAAGCCGAGCATTTGTTGGGGCGTATCATAGCCGGAGATAAGGTCGCCCATGATTGCATAGGCGGGCTCCAGGCCGGCAAAATAGTTCACCGAGGTGAAGTCGCCGTCGAGGACGCCGGCCGCCACGGCTTCGGGGGTCTCCCTGGCAGGTACGACAGAGCCGTTCGGTGTCAGGATGATCTCGATACGGCCATCGGTCATTTCCTTGATCTTCGGCAGCCAGGTATCGGTCAGATACTGGGTCGAGAAATCACCGGCGTTGAATGACGTCTGAATATTCAGTGTTTCCGCTTGCGCAAGGCTCGCGATTACCGAAACAGAGGCGGTAAGCAGGGCGATCTTGGTGAATTTCATAATGTCCTCCTGTTGAAATCCGGCGCGGGGTCCTCCCACAACTGATGCACTAATATATTAGTGCATCTTATGCAAGGCCGATGTATGGTCACGAGCCAAGATTCGTCAGCCGCATCGCAAGGAGCGAGGAAATGAACACGCAAAGCAGTTTGCTGGTCGAGGAAGACAGCACCGTATTTGGCGCATCCCACGATCCCCGCATCAAGCGGATCTCCGCCAGTCAGCAGATCCATGGCGCTTTGCGCGATAGAATCGTTTCGCTGGAATTCGTTCCCGGCCAGGGACTCTCCCGGACGGAGATTGCTGGCTATTACGGTGTCAGCCAGACCCCGGTTCGCGATGCAATGCTCAAGCTTGAGGAAGAAGGCCTGCTGATCATCTTCCCGCAGTCCAGGACAGAGGTGTCGAAAATCGACCTGGACCAGGCACGCGAGACCCAGTTCCTGCGGCTCTCACTGGAGCTGGAGGTGACGCGGTGTTTGGCGAGGGATACGCGAAAGGACCGGCTTGCGACGGCGCGCAAGGTTCTCTCCATGCAGGAGGCCGCACTGGCCGCCGGTGATCTCGGACGTTTCGCCCGTCTCGACAAGCTGTTTCACGGCGCGCTGTGTGAGGCTGCCGGCGTGCGGAATCTCTGGAGGATCATCAATTCGCATTCCGGTCACATTGATCGCTTGCGCAACCTCAATCTGCCGAATCCGGGCAAGACGGCCAATATTCTCGACTATCACAACCAGATTCTCGACAAGATCGAGGCGGCAGACACTGCGGCGGTGGAAAAGACTGTCCGGGAGCATCTTTCGGGGACGCTCGCGGCTGTCGACCAGATCATTGCGCGTCATCCGGATTATTTCTGACAGTCGCTGCGGCGGGCTGTTTGGCTCATTTCAGAAATAGTGGGGATATTGCTCCATGATCTGCGGCACGGCAGCCAGCGTCCCGCCCAGATGCCTGCGCACGGCGTCCTCGGTCTTGGTCAGGTCTCCGGCTTCTATCGCATCCAGTATTTCGGTGTGGTGCTGCAGCACCGAGATGATCTTGCCGGGATCGGGCAGGTTGAGCCGGCGGAGCCGGTCGATATGGCCTGAACGGCTGGAGACGAGATGGTACAGCGAGACAACACCGGCCGGCTCCGCAAGCGACTGGTGAAACAGCCGGTCGAGCGCGGTGAACTCGTTGATGTCCTGATCGTCGCCGGCCATTTTCTGCATCGCCAACACCCGGCGTGCCGGGCGAAGCAGCTCCGGCTGCGCCATTCCGGCAAGCGTCCGGGCCACCTCGAGTTCGATTGAAACCCTGAGAAACTGTGTCTCGCGGGCATGATCGACATCGATCTTGGCAACAACGGTTCGCGACTGCGGATACGAGACCACCAGCCCTTCCTGTTCCAGCCGGTGGATCGCTTCGCGGATCGGAGACTGGCTGACAGCGAAACTTTCGGCGATCTCGGTGCGGACGAGATTGGAGTAGGGCTGCAGCTCAAGTGAAATGATCTGCGACCGGATACCGGAATAAACCCGGGCCGATGCGGAGCCCTGCGCACTCGGACGGAACTGTTCCTCGTTTGCACTTGATAGGGCCGCAGAGAAAGGATTCGCTGTCATTTTCCGGTCATTCGTTGTTTCGTCCATGATGATTGCTTCCCCTTACATGAGGCTTCCTGGCAAGAGTAGCGACAGCTGTGGAAAAATCACCAGAAGGGTGAGGAATAACAGGATGGCAATGAAGTAGGGGATGGAGGCGCGGGCGAAGGCTCCCGTCTTGACGTCGAGAATTCCGCAGACGGTGAACATGATGATTCCCACCGGCGGTGTAAGCCCTCCAAGGTTGATCAGGGTGACGATGAGAATGCCCATATGCACGGGATCGTATCCGGCATGCACGAGAACGGGCAACACGATGGGCGTTATCAGCAGGATGTTTGCAGCGCCCTCCAGAAACATGCCGCTCACGACCAGAAGTGTCACGATCAACATCAGAATCAGGACCGGTTCGCTTGTCAGTGCCGTCACCAATTCAGTGATCTGCTGGGGCCCGCGCTCGATGGTCACGGCATAGCCGAGAATTGCGGCCATCATGATCAGCAGCATGACCATGCCGATATCGGATAGAGTGCCCTTCACGGCTTCGTACAGGGCTTCAAGGGTCAGTTCACGGTGTACGAAGACACCGATCACGATGGCGTAGAAGACCAGGAATGCACCGGCTTCGGTGGCTGTGAAGAAGCCGAACCTGAAGCCGACGATGAGGATTACCGGAAAAGCGATCGCCCAGATGCTGTCTACAAAGCCGGCGAGCAATTCTCGGAAGGTGGGAAACGACTGCAGGTCTGGCGCGTAATTGTTCTGTTTGGCCACAAGCCAGGCTGTCACCATCAATATGGCCGTCAGAAGGATGCCCGGAACGACCCCGGCGAGAAACAGCTGTCCGATTGAAACTTCGTTGATGAACCCGAAAAGAATCAGGCCGATGCTTGGCGGGATGGTTGCTGTAATGACCGAGCCGAAAGCGATCACCGCTGCCGCGGCGGCCTTGGAGTAACCGCCCTTGTTGATCATGCCGGGACCGAGCAGGCGCGCTTCCATGGCGGCGTCTGCGACAGCGGAGCCGGAGATGCCGCCCATCAGCATGCTCAGCACGATCGAGACCTGCCCAAGCCCACCGGCCATCCAACCGGTCAGCAGCCGCGCGAAATTGACGAGGCGATTGGTAATGCCGGTAGCATTCATCAGGTTGCCGGCAAGAATGAAGAAGGGAACCGCCAGCAGGGGAAAGCTCTGTGTCGCGGTCACCATCTTCTGGACGGCGACCGTCGCCGGCATCGTGCCGGTAAGAACAAAGACCGGGATCGACGCCAATGCCAGCGCGAAGGCAACCGGCATTCCGACAATGAGAAAGAAGGCGAACAATCCGCCAATCAGGAGCAACATGGAATGGCCTGCCAGTTATCGGGTGAGGGTGATGAGTTTCGCGATCAGCGTCCGCACCAGAAGCGCGAAGCCCAGCACCATGGATGCGTGAAAAATCGAACCGTTGAGTTGCAGAGCCCCGTCCAGACGGGGATGCATGAGGATCATGTTTTTCCATGCATAGCGCAGCAGAAAGATCAGAAGCCCGATCATGATGATGATGTTCGCCGCCTCGATCAGCTTGCGCAGCCCCGCGGGCACGTAATCGAGAAGCACCTCCAGGCCGAAATGCCGATTGTCCTGCATGGCAATGTCGATCGCCAGCACGCACAGCCACAGAAACATCAACTGGGCGATTTCCACCGACCAGATGATAGGCACGCCGAAGGCGCGGGCCGCAGATCCCCCGCCGACGAGCAAGACGATGCCCGCCAGCAGGATCGACGCGGACACGAATTCGATTCGTCTCAGCATTTCACTGTCCTTGTATCTGCCAGTTTTCGTGGCCTTGTGTGAAGCCGGGCGCTCAGCGCCCGAGCACACGGTCCACGATCTTGGCTTCGGCCTCAAGGTTCAGCATCGGGTAAACGCCCTTTACCGCTTCCTTGAACGGGGCGAGATCCACATCGCTGACAGTGACGCCTCCCGCGGCGACCTTCTCCAGCGATTCCGCACCCAGCTTGATCGTGAGGTTCGAACCGTAACGGCCGGCTTCAACCGCCAGGTCGCGCACGATCTTCTGGTTCTCAGGAGAGATCGCGTCCCACGATTCTGATGAGACGACCAGCGCCGTGACCAGCTGGATATGTCCGGTCTTGGTGACATTCTTGACGACTTCGAAAAGCTTGGCGCCGGTGATGGCGGTCGGCTGGGCTTCGGCAGCGTCGATCGCCCCGAGCTGCAGGGCGGAATAGACTTCACCCCAGGCTATCGGCGTCGGTTCTGCACCCATGGCCCTGATTGTCTCGATCCATACCGGGGCGCCAATCGTGCGCATGCGCACGCCACTGAGGTCGGCGGGAGAGGCGATAGGCTTCTGGGTCAGCAGATGACGCGGACCCTGGTACCAATTGGAGGCCAGCATCACCAGGCCGGATTTTTCCTTCAGTTCGTCGCCCCACGCCAGATACTCGTCCGACAATGCGAAGGTATCGGCCTGCTCGTAGGTGTCGAACAGGAACGGGGCAGACATGATCGCAAGAGATGGCACGAAGCTCGACAGGCGGGCAACATCGGTGATCGTGCCGACATTGGCGCCCGCCCGGGCCTGGTCGATCATTTCCGTGGTGTCGCCCAGCTGCGAGCTGTGAAACACCTCGATCACCACTTCGCCCGACGTGGCGGCCTCGACATCGGTCTTGAATTTTTCAAGCCCCTGGCCCATCGGGTCGGCGGGGGCCAGAACGGTCCCGATCTTGAGTGTTGTTGCAGCATGGGACGGCAGTGCCAGGCCGAGCGACAGCGCCGCGGCCACACACAGGCCAAGCGTATGGTTTGCAAAATTCATCTGATTTCCTCCCAGAAATACATGTTCAACTGAAATATTAGTTGCGCTAGTGTATTAATTTTAATTATCTCCGCTTGTCAAGCGCACTCTCGAGTGCCCTGATGGTGACCACTTTCCAATCCTGCGGAGTTCGAAATGTATGTGCTTGATGAGCCGGTGGTGGAGTTCGACCACACGGAAATCCCGGCAGCGGTGCTTGGCGAGAGTCCTGCGGTTGATGATGCGACCGGCCATGTCTGGTGGGTCGACACCGTGGGCAAGCGGCTGTTCCGGACCGGCACGCGCGATGCTGAGACTGGTTTCTGGGACCTGCCGGAAGAAATCGGTTTCGTGGTGCTCGACACGTCGGGGCTGCCGGTCATCGGCCTGGAAACGGGCCTTTTCGTTCTCGATCCGCAGACCGGGGAATTGCACAAGCTTCTCGATCAGACCCGTGACGGCCATCGGTTCAATGATGCGGCCGTCGATGCGCGGGGCCGGTTGTGGGCGTCGACGATGTCACTGACGGCGGCCAGGGGAGAGGGGGCAATTTGGCGGATTGCCGAAGATCTGGCGCTGGCCCCCGTCATCGAAGGACTGACCATTCCCAACGGCATCGCGATCGATACCTTAAGGAGCAGGCTTTATTATTCGGACTCGCATCCGGACGTGCAGGCCATCTGGACAGTTGGTCTCGATCCCGACGGCGCGCAGATGGGGGCTTCGGCACTGTTTGCCGACATGAAATCCAGGGCCGGCCGGCCGGATGGCGCGGCTCTGGATGCAGAAGGCCGCTATTGGATTGCTGCGGTCGACGGAGCCGCGTTGAGGGTCTATTCGCCGGACGCAGAGCATCTGTTTGACGTTCCTTTGCCGGTCACCTTCCCGACCAAACTGGCGTTCCACGGAGATGACTGCGGCCAACTGGTGGTGACATCCAAACAGGACGGCAAAGACGGTGGCCGTCTGGCGTTTCTCTCCTTTAAGCAGGGCAGCATGAAGGGGGTCCAGCAGGCGCGATGGAACCGGCCATCCACACCGGATCTGGCGTGATCATGAACAGAGGCTGCCCTGCCTGGAGCGCAGACAGCTCTCAATGGCCGGCTTCACAGCGCCGGGTGGTGCGGCAGTGTCGCCGGGTCAAGATACGGACGATGATAATCGCGCCTGACGAGGCAAATTTCCAATCTATTCAAATTTAGAAAATCCAATAATTATAATGACATGAATGCCAGGCAGGAGGCGTTTTGCGCAACAGTTTGGAGTCGTTCTAAACTGAACTGTTTGACTCCACTTTCCATATACATTACCGAAATACTCATGTTTGAATCTGTGGGGAAATGATGGCCGGAATGGAACATGATGATAGCGCGGATTGTCCTGCTGCGGCCTATCTGCGCCAGCAGCCGGAGAACCTGGTCGTCAACGGCTATCGCAATTGGATCGCGGGCCTGGCCCATTCCGATTCCCGCTATTGGGATGCCGCCTGGTCAGCTCATGCGAAAGCGCTTGGCGCGATCAATGGACGAGTGGCTCTCGATGCCATGGCCTCCCTTGTCCGTCAGCTTGGCGCCTGCGCAACCTGTCCGTTGCGGTTCTACAAGCCTGGCGCCGGTCATTTGTGCCGCGACGAGTGTCTGGTGCTTGGCATGGTCGCAGGCGCGCAGCATGGAGATGAAGATCTTCTGGTGCAATCCGCGAAGCTGCTGACCTGTTCCGATGCGTGTGTCGAGGTGATTGAAAGCGCCAGCACCTATGCCGCAATCCTGCTTGGTCACAGTCAAAGGCTTGCCCCGATCCCGCTCAGCGCAATCGCCGACATAGACATGAAGTCCACTTTTGCCGGAGCCGCGGCAAGTGGTTCAATTCACTGATTAAAACCAAAGTAAAACGAGGTATACACGATTATGACAAGCATCGCATATTTACTTGCATTTGGCCTTGCCGCTTCAACCGCCATGACCACTGTGGCTGCCGCCGAAGTTTCGCCGGAGAGCGTGATCGCGCATTACGTTGATATTGCGGAAGCCAAATACAGCGATGCTCTGCAGACCGCCAAGGCGCTCGACCAGGCTATCGAGAACCTGCTCGCAAACCCGACCGACGAAACACTGCAGGCTGCAAAAGCCGCTTGGCTGGCCGCGCGCGTGCCCTATCAGCAGACAGAGGTCTATCGTTTCGGAAATGCGATTGTTGATGACTGGGAAGGCCGGGTCAACGCCTGGCCGCTTGATGAGGGGCTGATTGATTACGTCGATGCGAGCTATGGCTCGGAAAGTGACGAGAACTCGCTCTTCAGTGCCAATGTCATTGCCAATCCCACCATCGAAATCAATGGCAAGACCGTAGATGCAAGCAACATCACGCCTGAGTTCATCTCCGGAACGCTGCAGGAAGCAGGCGGTATCGAAGCGAATGTTGCTTCGGGCTATCATGCCATCGAATTCATGCTTTGGGGGCAGGATCTGAATGGAAACGGTCCCGGCGCCGGCAGCCGCCCGGTGACAGACTACAGTCTTGAAAACTGCACCAATGGCAATTGTGATCGCCGCCGTGACTATCTTGCTGCGGCGAGTGACTTGCTGGTGGCTGATCTCGAGGAAATGGTCGCCAACTGGGAAGAAGGCGGGGCTGCACGCTTGGCTGTCGAGGAAAGCGGCGTGGCCGGAGGCCTGTCGACAATCCTGACCGGTATGGGGTCGCTGTCTTATGGTGAACTCGCCGGCGAACGCATGAAGCTTGGTCTGCTGCTCGGTGATCCGGAAGAAGAGCACGACTGCTTTTCCGACAATACCCACAATTCACATCGGTATGACGCCGTTGGCATTCGCACAGCCTATACCGGGGTCTACACAAGGCCCGATGGTACGGAAATGACAGGCCCGTCGCTTGCCGATCTGCTGGCCGAAAAAGATCCTGCCATTGCTGAGGAGCTTTCTGCTGATCTCGATGCCACGGTCTCTGCCATGGAAGCGATGGTTGATCGCGCGGAAAAGGTCGAGGCTTATGACCAAATGATTGCTGTTGGCAATGATGAGGGCAATGCCACGGTTCAGGCCGCGATTGATGGCTTGATCACCCAGACACGTTCGATCGAACGTGCCATCGCAGCACTGGAGCTTGGCACGATTGAATTGGAAGGGTCCGACAGCCTCGACAGCCCTGACGCGGTTTTCAAGTAAGAGCACGGCCATGATCGTTTGCAGCTGCAATATTGTATCAAAAAGGGATATCCAGGATGTCATCCTGGAATTCCTCCATGCGGACGAATGGCAGCTGATTACGCCGGGTAAGGTATTTCAGGCGATGAGCGCGCGCGGAAAATGCTGCGGCTGTTTTCCGGGCGTGATCGACATCATCGTTGAAACGACACAGAAATATCACGCCCAGATGCGCAGCCCGGAGCCAAAGGTGGTGGACTTGCTCAACCGCATTGCCGACCAGCGGTTGCGTATGGAAAAGGCAAAAAAGAGGGCGGCGGCCAAAAGACATTCGCAACTGTTAGCCTGATGGTGCAAAATGCGAAGCCGTTTCACCAGAAGGACACAGACCGCTTATGAAAAAGAGCAAGAAAGTTATCGAATGCCTGAATGAGGCCCTGTTCCTCGAGCTTGGCGCAGTCAACCAGTACTGGTTGCACTACCGTCTGCTTGATGACTGGGGTTACACAAAGCTGGCGGCGAAGGAGCGGGCGGAGAGCATTGAGGAAATGCAGCACGCCGACAAGATCATCGAGCGGATCATTTTCCTCGACGGTTTTCCCAACCTTCAAACGGTTGCCCCGCTCAGGATTGGCCAGAACATTCGGGAAGTGCTCGAAAGCGATCTGGCTGGTGAGCAGGACGCCTGGACCGCCTACACCAAGTCTCGTGATATCTGCGAGAAAGAGGGAGACTATGTCAGCAAGAACCTGTTCGAGGCGCTGATCGCAGACGAGGAGGGCCACATCGATTTCCTTGAAACCCAACTCGAGCTTCTCGGCAATCTGGGCGAACAGAAATACGGTCAGTTGAACGCTTCACCGGCGGACGCTGACTAAACAGACAAGAGACGGCAATGACAGTTGCAACACAATTACCGGGATCGTTTTTGGCCCCGGAGCGAAAATTTTATGCGCCAGCCTCAGTTCTTTCGCGGCGGCGTTGTATGACCGAATACTTTTCACTACCTAACCAATTTGTATTGCCAATCCGTAGACCGGAACGCCCAGGCGGGCGGCCTTTGTCGGCCTTTGTCTGTAGCCTGATTGCAGGTTTCCTGCTCAGCTCTCTTGGTCCCGTGGCTGCGGCCGACGGCACGGAGTTTCCGGTTGTCCGTGACGATCTCAGTGCCAAGGACCGCAAGCGGGTTGAACAGGTGGTTCAGCCTGCGACGGCGTTTCAAGCTCCCGAACAGTTCGAACGGATGCAGGGCGGCGCCGGCACATCCACCAAGCTCGTCAATCGCGATGCGCTGTCGCAATTCAACGCCAATCTGACATTCGAGCAGGAGGAAACCTTCAAGCTCGGCAACGCCCTGTTCCGCAAGCTCTGGGTATCATCCCCCTCGTCGACATTGGCATCAGACGGTCTCGGACCTCTCTTCAACGCACGCGCATGTCAGAGTTGCCACATCAAGGATGGCCGCGGCCATCCGCCCGAAGGTGCAGCGGACGCCACCTCGATGTTTCTTCGTCTGGCGCGCCCTCCGCGCACGGATGAAGAGCGCCAGGCGCTGGAAGATTATGTGATCGCCTCGCTCCCTGATCCTACCTATGGCGGGCAGTTGCAGGATTTGGCCGTACCGGGCCTGAAGGCCGAAGGCCGCATGGTGATTGCCTATCAGGAACAACCGGTTGAACTGGCTGACGGCTCCGTCGTGTCCCTGCGCAAACCAAGCTACAGCGTCGCGGATCTGGGTTTCGGCCCGCTGGATCCGGAAACCACTCTTTCACCGCGGATGACGCCGCAGATGATTGGCATGGGTCTGATTGAAGCCATTCATCCGGCCGATATACTGGCGCATGCCGACCCTGATGATCGTGACGGAGATGGCGTTTCCGGCCGTATCGCCATGGCCCGCGACCCCGCCACAGGCAAGCTTGCCGTCGGGCGGTTCGGCTGGAAGGCGCAGAATGCGACGGTGCGTCAGCAATCCTCCGGCGCCTTCGCCGGTGACATCGGAATTTCCACTCCGGACAACCCGGCAAGTCATGGTGATTGTACGCCCCGTCAAGCCGAGTGCATGGCGCTGCCCACCGGCGTGCAAAAGGATCTCGGGCAAACCGAGGCGCCCGATCCGGTGCTCGATCTGGTCACATTCTATTCGCAAAACCTCGCTGTTCCGGCGCGTCGGGATGTGGATGATGCCGAAGTACTGGCCGGCAAGAAGATATTTTACGATCTGGGGTGCACCACGTGCCATGTCCCGAAATATGTCACGTCCCGCAATGCCGAGACAAAGGCTCATCGGTTTCAGCTGATCTGGCCTTACTCCGACTTTCTGCTGCATGACATGGGCGAAGGCTTGGCCGATGGCCAGCAGGTCGGCTCTGCCAATGGCCAGGAGTGGCGCACACCGCCGCTTTGGGGAACAGGCCTGACCGAAATCGTCAATGAGCACACGTTTTTCCTCCATGACGGGCGTGCGCGCAATCTGACTGAAGCCATACTTTGGCACGGCGGCGAGGCACAAAATGCGCGGGATGGTTTTGCCGGGCTCGAAAAGTCAGACCGGGACAACCTTCTCAAGTTTCTGGAAAGCCTGTGATGAAACGTCTGGTCGTTGCTCTTTTCGCGCTGGCAATCAGCGTCGGCGCTGCAAGGGCGGATCAGAATACACCGCGTCCACCCATTGAACCTGTGCTTGAAAACATGCTGACCGGCTATATCCGGCCCGGATATGCAGCTTTTGAAGGTGCTGCAGCGGAACTTGGCGCCGCAATGTCTGCGCTGTGCAGCGTCCCTTCCGAAGCCAGTCTTGAAACCGCGCGATCCGCATTTCGCACCACCGTTGATCGCTGGGGACGAATGGAATGGCTGCGGCTCGGACCGGTCATGTCCGAGAACCGCCTGGAGCGCATCCTGTTTTTCCCCGACCGCAAGGGAACCGGAAGAAAACAGGTTCAGGCGGCCATTGCATCAAAAAGCGATGCTGTCACCAGTGTGGAGTCTCTGGCAGGCCAAAGTGTTGCAATGCAGGGTCTTGGGGCGATCGAGTTTCTGCTTTTTGGCAACGGCAGTGACGCGCTCAGCGGGTCAAAGGTCGCCCACCGATGTGCTTTTGCGCAGGCCGCCGCTGACAATCTCGTCAATCTGTCAGAAGAGATCATCGCCGGTTGGCGCGACGACACCGGTTTGGTCACTTTTTTCAGAAAACCCGGCCCAGACGATCCACTGTTCAGAACGGATCAGGAAGCACTGAACCTGCTTCTTGGCCAGATGATTCACGGACTTGAAGCCATACGCGACACTCGGCTGAGCGCATTCCTCAACAAGCAGGAGCCAACCCGGGACAGGCCGAAATCGGCTCTTTTCTGGCGTGCCGGCATGACGCTCCCCTCCATCGAGGCCAATCTGGAAGGGCTTCAGGCCTTGTTCAATGAAAGCGGCATCGAAATCATCTCGAAAGACATGGCGCCCAAGCTCGCAGATGCCATCCGCTTTGAATTCAGGCAGGCAATTCGAACCGCGCAAGACCTCGATGCACCTGTCAGCGAACTGCTCGCGGATCCGCAGACCCGGGATAAACTTGTCTATCTCGATTTAGCCATCAAGATTATCATCAATCGCCTTGATCAGGAATTCGCGCAGGCGGGCGGTCTTGCGGTCGGGTTCTCGTTCGGAGATGGCGATTGAAACCTGTTGTTGTCGAAAGACGCAAATTCCTTGCAGGCGCGGGGCTTGCCTGGCTCAGCAGCCTGACTCCTGCCGGTGCCGAGAGGCTGCTGGCTACCGATATCCTGTTTGCATCAGCTTACAAGGATTCAGGCGGCAACTATGGCGTCGCCATTCTGGACGAGGCGGCGTCACTCGTCGCGACCCATCCGCTGCCCGGGCGTGGTCACGGCTTTGCGGCAAATCCAAGAGCGCAATGGCTGGTTGCTTTCGCCCGCCGTCCCGGGAATTTCGCAGTTGCGATACACCGCCGGAAGTCCACCGAACCCATTCTCTTTCACACACCAGAGGACAGGCACTTCTACGGCCACGGCGTCTTTTCTGAAGATGGCCGTCTGCTCTATGCCGCCGAGAATGCATTTGAAACAGGCGAAGGGGCCATTGGCGTCTACGACGTCACCGATGGCTTCACCCGAATTTCGGAATTCCCGTCATACGGCGTGGGGCCCCATGAAATTGTGCTGATGCCGGACGGCAAGACGCTGTGCGTGGCCAATGGCGGCATTCGCACGCACCCGGATCAGGGACGCCAGAAGCTCAATTTGCCAACCATGGCGCCCTCCATGGCTCTCATCGATACCGCGACCGGAAAACTGATTTCCTCCCACGCCTTGCCGGCAAAGCTGCACCGTCTGTCGCTGCGCCACATGGCGGTCGACGCCCGCCATCAGGTCTGGATCGGCGGCCAGTATGAGGGCGATCTTCTCGACGATGTTCCGGTTCTTGCCCGGCTTGATGATGACAGGGGCCTGGTCTCTGTCGAGCTTGAAGACCGCGTCTCAGGGGCACTGAACAAATATGCCGGATCGGTTGCGATCAGCAATGACGGGAGGATACTTGCCGTCACATCGCCCAAAAGCGGTGCGCTGGTCAGGCTCGACACGATAACCGGAAAAACTCTTGATATGACGTTCGATCCGGGTACCTGCGGAGTTCAGGCCCGGCGGGACGGCTTCATCAGTGCAAGTGAGACCGGACGTTTCGGTCAGGCCAGTCATGAGCGCGCCTGGGACAATCACATCGCGCGTGTGTGAACTGATCCATTTTGCACAGAACCGCAGCGCGGTTTGCAAATTTCCGCGGCATGAAGAAAAAATCAGCTGGCGCATATCGCCTGGATGCCGGGCTCATGCTCTCTTGCTAAAACCGGTTCATGCGCCCTGGCAGGCCTGAGTTTACCCAGACGCAATGCTGATTCGCCGGGGTGAAGCCGCTCTTCGACTACAAGATCTTGCAGTTGGCGGTTAAATTGTTAGCTTTTGAGCAAGTCGCACAAAGCGGAGCGCTCTTAGCAACTACGCCTTATGCTGGAGCTTTGTATTGCTTAGAAAATTCGTTTGAACTTGCGACGCGTATCTCTCGTATGGAGATGAAGCGAAAAACTCGCGAGCGTGGTAATCGCGATCATAATCGCGCCTATTTCCAGAACAGTCATTGCTCAACCCCAGCTGACATCATTGCCATCGTTGAAGTAACGGGTAGACAGTGCAACTTGTCCGAAGCTTATGCCGCAACAAAAATTGTTGCATGAAACTGCCCCGATCGCGGCAAGGTGAACCGAGCTTTGCCGCAGATTTATGATTAACACTGGTAACCGGCGTTAACCTTCGGGCAAGGATTAATACGTAAAAAACAAACTAATCTCCGGATTGTGGTTTCGCGTGATCGTTCCGCTCCCACAAAGGCATGAAGCCGCTCCGAGATTCCGGCAAGATCCGGATTTCCAGAATTTCATGGGCCAAGCGGCACAAGGTATGAAGACACCGGCTGTTTCCTGTCAGAATTTATGACAGATGCAGCCGATGTTCGACGCCACACACGCTGCAAAGTTGGCCCAATCGGTGATATCGGCTCAGAGCCGCCTATGGGGTTAATAGCGTGGGGCATGTTCAAGCAAGGGTGAGGGATTCGGCGGCCGCTGATGGCCTGCGCGCGCGCCTTGACCTGACCAAGCTTGATCAAGACAGCGGCGATCGTCTGCGCGACATGCGCCCGATGATTGAGGCCGAAGCCCGGGTCGCTCTCTCAGCCTTCTTTGAACGCCTGCAAAACACCCCGGAGATTGCTTCGCTGTTCACCTCCAGCCGTCAAATCGACCGGCTGGAAGAGTTGGAAGTGGCGCATTGGTCAATCCTGGCTGATGGCCGGTTCGACGGGCTCTATGTCGACCGCTCGGTCATTCTGGGAGAGGTGCGCCAACGTATCGGGTTGGACGCCGGCTGGTCGATCGGCGGTCATGCTCTGGTGCTCGAGCGTGTTATTCGCCGGCTAGTTGATGAAAGCCGGACAGGCCTGTTCAAGGCCTTCTCCCGCAAGGCAGATCGGACACTTCTGGCCGACCGTCTGGTCGACGTTGTCAAGGCGACGCTTGTCGACATCGATATGCAGGTCTCGCACCGCTTGAGCGAACAAGCCAAGAGAATGACGAAACAGCGCCACGGCCAGATCGCCGAAGAGCGCGATTTCGTCGCGACGACCCTGGCGGCTGCGCTGGCGCAATTCGCTGACGGTGATCTTTCTGTGCGTATCGAATCTCAGGCCATTGAAGCCCACCAGCAGGCTGCCGATGAATTCAACCGAGCGGCCAGTCGTGTCGAAGACCTGATAACCGGCTCGGCGGCGAACCTGCAAAAGGCCGAACAGCTTGCGGTGCGGTTGAGCGACGATCTCGAAGCAGTCCGGGTTGAAATCGAACGTCATGGCGAGAGCGTGGGCGAGGAACATGATGGCCTTGCAGCCATTGCCGGCCGCATACGCCTGACGGCCGAGACCGCTCTGAAGGCTGAAACCCTGATAGCTGATGCCCGCTTGAGCGCCGAGGCCGGCGACCGGGTCGTTGGAGAAGCGATCGATGCCATGGCCGGCGTCGAGAACTCCGCCGAACAGATCGGCAAGATCATTTCGGTCATTGAGGAAATCGCGTTTCAGACCAATTTGCTGGCTCTGAATGCAGGCATAGAGGCAGCCCGGGCCGGCGACGCTGGACGGGGCTTTGCCGTTGTTGCCACCGAAGTTCGCGCCCTTGCACAAAGGTCTGCCGGTGCTGCCAATGAAATCAAGGATCTGGTGTCTGACGCAAAATCCCATGTTGGACGCGGCGTCGCTCTGGTCGATCAGACCCGGTCCGCTATTTCCGGGCTCGTCGACCAGGTGGGCGGCATTTCCGAATCCGTCGCAGGCGTTGGCACCCAGGCGCAAACCGAAGCCGATCACATCGGTGGCTCGGCAAATTCTCTCGGCCGGATTGCAGCATTGATCAATTCCGGTGGTGCGCGCTTTGCCGGCGCTGCTGAAACCGGTGCCGATCTGCATCTTGTCATTTCCGAGCTCGGCGAACAGATCCGCCTGCACCGGCAGCAGCGTCATGCCGGCTTTCAAAGCGTTGAATTGTCCGCTCAGCGGGCGCCTGCCTCAACTGATCAGGCGCAACCGTCGCAACGGAGGCTCTCCCGATGAGCTTGATTGAGCAACAGACAGCAGCAAACAGCTTCCGCCCATTCACACGTAAGGATAGTCGACATGTCGTCTGACGGTACATCGCCGAAGGTTCTGAAGCTGCCGGAGGTTCTCGACCTCAACGCAGCCAGCCGCCTGCATGAACAAGTACTCGCCCACAAGGGTGAGGACATTGATATCGACGCATCTGACGTGAGCCGGGTTGGCGCTCAATGCGTTCAGGTGCTGTTGGCCGCCGCCAAGAGCTGGCGTGCCGAGGAGCAGAATTTCAAGGTCACTCCTGCATCGGATGTCTTCGTCAAGACTTTGCAATTGTTAGGAATTTCGGATGAAGCTCTGCTTCCAAAGGAGATACTGAAATGAAGAAGAAGGTTCTCACAGTGGACGACTCGCGGACCATCCGCAACATGCTGCTGGTCACTCTGAACAACGCCGGCTTTGAAACAGTGCAAGCCGAAGACGGCATTGAAGGCCTGGAAGTGCTCGAGGAGTCCAATCCGGATGTCATCGTCACCGACATCAATATGCCGCGGCTTGACGGTTTCGGCTTCATCGAAGGCGTGAGGCAGAACGACCGCTTCCGCGCCATACCCATTCTGGTTCTGACGACTGAAAGTGACGCGGAGAAAAAGAACCGCGCCCGTGAAGCCGGTGCAACTGGTTGGATTGTCAAACCATTTGACCCTTCCAAACTGATCGCAGCCATTGAGCGTGTAACCGCCTGACAGGATTCTTCCTATGGATATGAATGAAATCAAGGAGATCTTTTTCCAGGAGTGCGAGGAACAACTCGCAGAACTGGAATCCGGTCTACTCCGACTCAATGATGGCGATACCGATCCGGAAACGGTGAATGCGGTTTTCCGTGCCGTTCACTCTATCAAGGGTGGCGCCGGAGCCTTCGGGCTCGATGATCTCGTCTCCTTTGCACATGTGTTCGAGACAACACTTGATTGCGTTCGATCCAACAAACTGGAAGCTTCGCAAGACCTGCTCAAGGTGATGCTCAGGTCGGCCGATGTTCTCGCTGACCTCACCGCAGCGTCCCGAGATGGTGGCACTGTCGATGCCTCGCGGACCTCGGGCCTGGTGGCTGAACTTGAAGCCTACGCCAAAGGCCAGCCACTGCCGGGCGCCGCGGCTACCGCTCCTGCCGCTGCAGCACCTGCTCCTGCGAAATCTGAAGCGCCGGCTGTTGAGGCGCCGGCGGCAACCGACGACAGCGGCTTCCAGCCTGTTCCCTTCAGCTTCGATGGTGATGATGAACTGGCGATTAGCGCTACTTCGGTCTTCATGGTTCGCTTCAAGCCCCGCTCGGATCTCTATGCCAAGGGCAATGAATCGGTTCTGCTGCTGCGTGAACTCGCCAAGGTTGGTGATCTCCAGGTACGCTGCGAAACAGACGACCTTCCTGCGCTGGATCAGCTGGACCCGGAAGGTGCCTATTTTTCATGGCTGATACGGGTCGAAACCGAAAGCGATGAAGAAGCGATCCGCCAGGTCTTCGAATTTGTCGAGTGGGATTCGACCATTGAAATCACCGCTGGCGCTGATGAGGAAGCCTTCTCCGCTCCAAGCGCTTCGGGTGAAGAACAGCCTATGGCGGCGATCCCGTTTGACCTTTCATTACTCGAAGATGAGCCGCTCGTCCCAGCTGAGGCCGCAGCACCGGAGGCTCCGGCCGCTGCCGCTGGTGAACCGGCGCTGGCCCCTGCGAGCATGCCGCTCGCAGCCAAGGTCATTGCTGCCGAAGCCGAGAAAAAGGAAACTGCGACACCCGCAGTTCCTGCTGCACCGCAGACAATCCGCGTTGATCTTGACCGTGTTGACCGCCTGATCAACCTGGTCGGCGAGCTGGTCATCAATCAGGCCATGCTGGCGCAAAGCGTGGTGGAAAATGAAAGCGGTGGTTCGTCCGCCGTCAATCTGGGCCTGGAAGAACTTCAGCAGCTGACCCGGGAAATCCAGGACAGCGTGATGGCCATCCGCGCCCAGCCGGTCAAGCCGGTGTTCCAGCGCATGGGCCGTATCGTTCGCGAAATCGCCGACATGACCGGCAAGCAGGTTCGGCTGGTCACTGAAGGTGAGAACACCGAGGTAGACAAGACGGTGATCGACAAGATTGCCGAACCGTTGACCCACATGATCCGCAATGCTGTGGACCATGGTCTGGAAAGACCGGAAAAACGCACCGAGATTGGCAAGAACGCCGAGGGTGTGCTGCGCCTGAGCGCGAAACACCGCTCTGGCCGGATCGTGATCGAGATTGCCGACGATGGAGCCGGTATCAACCGCGAGCGCGTCAAGGCTAAGGCGATCGAGAACGGGCTGATCACAGCGGATGCAAATCTGAGCGACGAGGATATCGATAACCTGATCTTCCATCCCGGTTTCTCGACCGCGGACAAGATTTCGGACATCTCCGGACGTGGTGTCGGCATGGATGTGGTCAAGCGCTCCATCCAGGCGCTGGGTGGCCGGATCTCGATCACTTCGAAACCTGGCAAGGGCTCTGTCTTCACCATGAGCTTGCCGCTGACCCTGGCCGTGCTCGACGGCATGGTGGTCACGGTGGCAAACCAGACACTGGTGGTTCCGCTTACTGCAATCGTCGAAACCTTGCAGCCCGAGAAGAACGACATTCACTCGTTCGGCCCAAGTCAGCGGCTTATCGCCATCCGCGATACCTTCTGTCCGCTGGTCGATGTTGGAAACATCCTCAATTTCCGGGCCGATCTTGCCAATCCTGTCGACGGAGTGGCGCTGCTGGTGGAATCCGAGGGCGGCGGTCAGCGCGCACTCATGGTCGATGCCATTCAGGGGCAGCGTCAGGTTGTCATCAAGAGTCTTGAGGCCAACTACACCAATGTTCCCGGTATCGCTGCGGCGACAATTCTGGGCGACGGCCGAGTGGCTCTCATCCTTGATGTCGACGCAGTTGTCACCGCTTCTCGCGGTCAGCCGCTCAGCCACGACATGACGCTGGCGGCAACCGGCTAAGGAGGGGATGGAATATGGGGATTTCAGGAAACGGCATGCTTGAGTTGATTGCTTTCACACTTGGCGATCAGGAGTTCTGCATCGAAGTCATGTCTGTGCGTGAAATCCGCAGTTGGACACCTGCAACCATATTGCCGCACTCGCCGGGGCATGTCCGCGGCGTCATCAACCTTCGCGGTGTGGTGTTGCCTGTGATGGACCTCGCTGAGAGATTGGGTTTGGCGCCTGCCGAACCTTCCGAGGCATCCGTCATCATAGTCACCCAGATTGGCAATCAGATTATTGGCCTGCTTGTCGACCTGGTCTCCGATATTTTCACTGTTTCAGCTGAAGATGTCCATGCGGCGCCGGATGTCAGCAAAACGATGGATCGCGACCAGATTCGCGGAATGATCCCGATGGATGAACGCATGATCTGTTTTCTTCAACTCGATGCCCTTTTTGGCACAATGGAAAGTGAAGCCGCATGAGCGCCGCTGCTATACTCCAATCAGGTCGCCCTGATGATTGCCTCGTAAAGGGAGAGTATCCGCTCACTCGCAAGGACCTCTCAGAGATCGCCGCAATGATCTATTCCGATGCAGGCATCGCGCTCAACGAGACAAAAGCGTCTCTGGTCTATTCGCGGCTGTCCAAGCGGTTGCGTCAGATCGGGCTGAACAGCTTCAGGGATTATTGTGCCCTGGTTAGTTCAACCGCCGGTGCAGACGAGCGCCGGGAGATGCTCAGTTTCCTGACAACAAACTTCACGCGGTTCTTCCGCGAGAACCATCATTTCGAGCATCTCCGCCACGAAGTCCTGCCGGGTCTTCTTGCCCGGGCCAATGCTGGCGGTCGTGTTCGCATATGGTCTTCTGCTTGTTCTGATGGCCAGGAGCCCTATTCGATCGCGCTGACGGTGCTCTCCATGGCGCCGAACGTTGCGAACCTGGACTTCAAGATCCTGGCCACCGATATCGATCCGAAGATTATCGCTCAGGCAAAGGCTGGCATCTATGATGCGCAGTCCATCGAAACCGTCGACGCCGGAATGCGCAGCAAGTGGTTCTCGCAGACCCCGGAAAAACGCTGGCAGGTCAGCGATCAGGTCAAGCAGCTTGTAACGTTCAAAGAACTCAACCTGATGGCTCAATGGCCTTTCCGGGGGCAGTTCGATGTGATTTTCTGCCGCAATGTGGTGATCTATTTCGATGAGCCGACCCAGGCCAAGATCTGGGTTCGCTACGCCGATCTTCTGCCGCCCGGAGGGCATCTCTACATCGGTCACTCGGAACGTTTGTCGGGTGAGGGCAAGGATCGCTTTGAAAACACTGCCATTACCACCTATCGCCACAAGGGAAGGGTCTGACAGTTATGGCAGCACCAGCACGTGTTCTAATTGTCGACGATTCCCCAACAATGCGGGGCCTGATCCGTGCTGTTTTGCGCTCTGATCCGGACATCGAGGTTGTTGGCGAAGCCGCCGATGCCATGGAGGCGCGGACCGCCATCAAGCAGCTCAATCCCGATGTTGTCACTCTCGACGTCGAGATGCCCAATATGAATGGCATCGAGTTTCTTGAAAAGATCATGAAGCTTAGGCCGATGCCGGTCATCATGGTGTCAACACTGACCCAGCGAGGCGCAGAGGCGACACTGGCTGCACTTGAAATCGGTGCATTTGATTGCATTGGAAAGCCTCTGCCGGGCGATCCGAGGCCGTTTGCGGATCTCATTGAAACCGTAAAGGCGGCAGCGCGTTCGCAACGCCATCTGCCGGATCTTGCATCTGCCGCCCAATCTGCTGTGGCAGCCGCCGCCTATGCCGCGCCCAGCGACTATCAGCCGGCGCGCAAGATTATCGCACTCGGAGCTTCCACGGGCGGCGTCGAAGCACTGATTGCGGTTTTGACCAAATTTCCGGCCAACTGTCCGCCGACAGTCATCACCCAGCACATGCCGGCAACCTTTACCAAGAGTTTTGCCGAACGCCTTAACAGGCTGTGCGCGCCTCAGGTAAAGGAAGCGGAAGATGGCGACAGGCTGGAGATTGGCCGCATCTATCTTGCTCCGGGTGGTGATCGTCACATGGAAATTTCAAATGCGACTGCGCCCCGCTGTATGCTGATTGAGGGTGCTCCCGTGAACGGGCACCGGCCATCAGTGGATGTCATGTTCCGTTCGGTTGCAAAATTAGCAGGCCGTAAAGCTGTCGGAGTTATACTGACTGGCATGGGCCGTGATGGCGCAGCGGGATTGCTCGAGATGAAAAAGGCCGGCGCCAGCACCATCGGTCAAAATGAAAAATCCTGTGTGGTTTATGGCATGCCGCGCGTCGCACATGAAATAGGTGCCGTAGATCACCAGTTTCCACTCGGTCAGATTGGGGAAGAAATCCTCAAATCAACAACAACAACCTCTCGCAAAGATAGGGTCGCATGATGTCCATTGCACAGAAAATCAAGGTTCTCATCGTTGATGATCAGGTGACCAGCCGGCTTTTGCTGGGTGATGCTCTTCAGCAGCTCGGCTTCACACAGATCACTGTGGCCGGCGATGGCGAGCAAGGTGCCAAGATTATGGCGCAGCAACCACACCATCTGGTCATTTCGGACTTCAATATGCCGAAAATGGATGGCTTGGGCTTTCTCCAGGCGGTCCGATCCAACCCGGCAACCAAGAAAGCGGCATTTATCATGCTGACAGCCCAGGGTGACCGGGCGCTGGTTCAGAAGGCCGCTGCTCTCGGTGCAAACAATGTTCTGGCCAAGCCTTTCACAATTGAAAAAATGAGAGCCGCGATCGAAGCAGTGTTTGGATCCCTGAAATGACAGAAGATGCCCAATTTCGCAGGATTCACGTAATCCAGGGCGAGTACAAGGTTTCAGATGATCCCGATGTGGTGCTGTCCACCATCCTCGGCTCATGTGTGGCTGCGTGCATGCGCGACCCGGTTGCGGGTGTTGGCGGAATGAACCATTTCCTGTTGCCGGGCTCGGCCAACGGATCTGGTGGCGAGGCAACCCGCTACGGCGTCCACTTGATGGAATTGCTCATCAACGGGCTGCTCAAGAAGGGTGCGCGGCGCGAGCGGCTGGAAGCCAAGATTATCGGCGGAGCCAAGACAATAGCAGGTTTCTCCAATGTCGGAGAGAAGAACGCGGAATTTGCCCAGCAGTTTCTCAGCGATGAAGGCATTCGCGTGATCGGATCGAACACCGGTGGAGATGTCGGGCGGAAGCTCGAATATTTCCCGGTCAGTGGCCGTGCCCGGCAATACCCTCTTACCGGGACAGAAATGCAGAGAACCGTGGCACTTGAAACCGCGCCACCGAAAATCATTGCACCCAAGCCGGCGGATACGTCGATCGAGTTTTTCTAAGGAGTTCCGCCATCATGACGCAGTTGCCTTTCGACCATGGCGGCGACACCAACGAACCGTTGCGTGAAGTCTTGGCCCGGATCAGTTCGGAGCTTGTGGATGTCGCGCAGTTGATCGAGCGGCTCGAGCCGCTCCTGTCCAACGGCCGGTCCACAGAATTTCTGGCCTCTCCGGACCACATGCGTGTCATGCAGGGTATCGATCTGGCGGTTCAGAAGACCCACGGACTAGCGGATTTCGTCGGTGGAATTGGCGAGCACCTGGAACCTGAGCACCTGATTGACATTACCACAGCGCTCAACTTGATTACTCTGGAAGACATGAAGCGGCGTCTTATGGCCTCCATTCATGAAATGCCGTCAGCCGATCTCTATCAAAAGGCATCAGGAGACCTCGACTTCTTCTAGAGTCGATCATCTTTAGCTGGAATCGTTTGAACGCCGGGATTTCGTGATCTGGCAAGAAGCGTGCGGCGACGCGGCGCGAGCGCCGTTAGCCTCGCGCGACGCTGTCCAGAGCGCGAAAGACCAAGTTCAGACGATTACAATGGATGGTTATTGGATGAGCACACCATTTCGCCAGGCTTGGACGTTTTATCCGCGCCAGCTTCGTCAAAATCCTCGCACGATGCGCTGCATCGCGCTTGCGGTTTTTTCTTGCTGACACAAAAAATCCTGTCCATCAAATCGCTTCCAGCTAAAGATGATCGGCTCTAGCAACCGGGCTCTCCGGTAACAGACCATCTTCGCGCAAGTTTCGCCGTCTAGGGTGCACATACCGGTCAATGTGGCCGGCATCTTTTATTGAGCGCGGATACAGAATGAGTCTGTTGAACCAGCTGTCACAAATCACCAAGAATCTGGCCGGACTCGGTCAGACGAAATTGTTGGCTCTTGTCGGGGTCGGCGCCCTGTCGATTCTCTTGATTATCGGCTCTGCCATATTCCTGAACAAACCGACACGCGAGACCCTCTATATTGGTCTCTCAGGTGATGACATAAACCAGATCAGCTTGGTTCTTGCCGAAGCTAATATCGATTTCGCTTCCGGTGCGGATGGATCGTCAGTAACTGTGCCTGCCGGCATGACCAGCCGCGCCAGGGCGCTGCTTGCCGAACGTGGATTGCCATCTTCAAACAGTGCCGGCTACGAGCTTTTCGACAATGTAGGCTCGCTCGGCCTGACCAGCTTCATGCAGGAAGTTACCCGGGTTCGCGCACTCGAAGGCGAAATCGCCCGCACAATTCAGTCAATCAATGGTATTTCGGCTGCCCGGGTTCACATCGTTATGCCCGATCGCGGCAATTTCAGGCGTGGGGACCAGAAACCATCGGCATCTGTCATGGTCCGCGGCGGCAGTCTGGCCAATCGCGCAGCTGATTCCATCCGGCATCTGGTCGCCTCTTCGGTGCCAGGTTTGACCGTTGATGAAGTCACCGTTCTGGATGCGACAGGTAAACTGCTCGCTGCCGGAGACGACTTCTCCAATTCCAACCTCAACCGGTCCCTGTCGATCGTGCAAATGGTTCAGACCGAGGTTGAAACCAATATCGAGAAAGCGCTTTCACCGTTTCTTGGAATCGAGAACTTCCGGGCCAGCGTCAACGCAACGGTCAACACCGACAGCCAGCAGATCCAGGAAACCGTTTACGATCCGGAATCCCGTGTTGAGCGCTCGATCCGGGTAACACGGGAAAACCAGACTTCCAGCGAATCGGCCGCAGGCACTCCGGCCACTGTCGAACAGAACATTCCGGATCAGGGACCTGACGCAAATGGTGCGGCCGGACCCAAGTCCAGCGAGCTGGCCGAGCGCAAGGAAGAGCAAACCAACTTCGAGATCAATTCGAAAACGGTATCGACCGTACGCAACAGCTATAATGTCGAAGGGCTGTCGATTGCCGTTGTGGTCAACAAGGCCCGCATTGACGCTATGCTTGGCGGCGAACCTACACCGGAACAGACGGCAGCCTATCTCACGGAACTCGAGCAGGTTGTTGCTTCTGCCTCGGGAATTGACGCGGAACGCGGCGACCGGGCAACCGTCACCATCATGGAGTTCCTGGCAAGCGAGATCCTCACGGCTGATGCCGCTCAGCCGGGCTTCATGGATACGCTGAAAACCCAGCTTGGCACGATCATCAATGCTCTGGCCTTCATCACGGTCGCGGTCCTCCTGATCATGTTCGGCTTCCGTCCGCTGATGCGCGGCTCGGTTGGCGCTGCCGGGCAGGATGAACTTGGGCTCGACGATGAACTTGAATTGCCGGACTTCTCACCGGCTGCCATGGGCGGCGGAAATTCGATGGCAATGGAAGGCTTCGGTGCTGACTTCGGATTTGGCGAGGAAAGCGAAAACGAGCTGGATATGGAAGATTCCGGTTCATTCAACCGCCGGGTCAAGGAAGGTCCGGAACGTCGTCTTGCTCGGATGGTCGAGATCAACGAAGAGCGGGCCGCCAAAATCCTCAGAAGCTGGGCTTCAAACGAAGCGGCCTGAACAGCAACTATTCTCCTTAGGGTTCCCGGACCTGCTGCCGCTTGAGACAGTGCCTGCGGGGAGCGTTCTGCAGCATTGCGGCCGCCTCATTGTCAGGGCGTGGCCGCCCATCTCAACAGCGCAGTAGCTCCAGTGGAAGTGAAACCGGGTTCGCAATTTCTATTTGCGTCTCCATGCGTTGATGACATCCCACTCCCGACCCGCATATCCGGAAACTGCAGCCTCGTTCAGATGCTGCCGGCCTGGAGCCATATCCCGCTGCTGCGGGCGTTTGTGTCGGCGATCGCGGTATAGAATCCCTGTTCTCACAGATTAAACGGCTTGGTTCGTTTAAAGCTCGTGCAAATGTCCAAAATTCGCGTAAACTGACCCAGATAACCGCCAGTTTGTCCAGTCCTAGATATGGTCATGTTTTCTCAGGGTGAACTTTGGCAAACTGGAAATCCGGGGAGATGATTCGTTGAATCTCGTTGCGCCGGGACAAGAGGTGGCAGGTTGGTCCCGCGGGTGGGGCGACCGGTATCGTGCAGTGTAAGGTATCGGCATCCCCAGGGCATGGTGTGGTTTGTATGTGCGCTGTAAGGTGTGTGTGCACAAGACGAGGTGAGGGGGTGTTATGAACGTGCGTGGTTCGTTTCTCCATGATTTGGAAGCCCAGCGGACGTGTGGGCACCTGACCGGTGGAATGGATCTGATTTGCGCCTTCGCAGGTGCGCGATCTTACCTTCTTGCCCGAACAGATCTGTATTCTGACCGCAATCACGATTTCATCGTAACGTCGAACTGGCCTTTCAATCTGGTGCGCAAATTTGGGGCGTCACTGGTTGATAGTGAGGCCCGGACCAGTGAGGTCCGCCGTTGCCTTCAGGCGTTCGAGCCGACTTTTCAGGATATCGATGCATCGGAAGATCTTTTCAGCGACTACGCGCCAAGGATGTGTCTGATTCCTTTCAATGCCGGCCAGGCCCGTATGCTGTTGGGGCTTCTCTTCGAAAAGGATGTCTCTCTTTCCCATGACCGTTTGCGTGATGTTGCCCTGGCAACGGCCTACTACATGTCGCATTACCCCGAGATTGTCTCCAACAACAATACGCTATCGGATCTGACTGTCCGCGAGGTGGAGTGCTTGTCGTGGATTGGAGAGGGCAAGACCAGTGACGAGATTGCCCTGATTATTGGCATATCCCGCAACACCGTGAACAACTACATCACCAGTATTATGAACAAGACTGGCGCGAAGACACGCTCCGAAGCAGTTGCATTTGCCGTGCGCCAACGCATAATATGACCAAAGGAAGCACTTTGCCGGATTTAGGAGCACCTCAAGACACCGAGAATACCCAGGAGCGGGCGCCTGAGCGTTTAAATGGTGATGCAATCGGCCATGCCGCGTCGACGGCTGATCTTTTTCCCAAAATGGTCAATATGCAGCGACTGTGTGGCAGCACGGACTTCGCTCTGTTGTCGATCCAGGCTCATACGCTGCTCAAGCCGGGCCAGCTCGAATGCGCTATGCAGAGCTCGGGTTCTCAGGCCCTGGTCAGCAAATTTCTCCTGGAAAATTCTGAATTCCTGCTCAAACACATCTATTCATCGCCTTGTCCGATTGTTTTCAACCCGAAGGACGCGAAGGCATTCGACATGTCGCCGGCCGTTGTCGCTCACACAGGGCCCGATGATGCGACCCATCTGGCCTTCCCCGTGCAATTGGGGACGATGGGGAATGGTTTTGTGTTGTTTTTCAATGCCGGCGCTGTGCTGAACAATGATCTCCTGATCGATCTACACCGGAAATCTCTTGCCGTGATGCGCGAAAAGTTGCGGCTGGCCTTCGGCATCTCGGCCGGATCGGAAAATCTCAACGATCGCGAAATTGAATGCCTTCAGCTTGTCGGCAACGGCATGAAGAGTGAGGCAATCGGCGAGCAGCTCAATCTGTCGGTCCACACCGTTAATGCCTATCTCGGTTCCGCCACCACGAAACTGAACGCCGTCAATCGCATCCAGGCGATCGCCAAGGCAATTCGCCTCGGAATTATCGCATAAAGAACAGTGTCTCTTGCCGTGCTCGTTTCGGCGGTCCCCTTAATTGCCTCTCGGAAAGCCAACTCAGCCTTTTTCGAAACAGCGATATGCCAGCCAGGCCAGGAATAGACCTTGACTTCAGGTTCATGCGGCGGGCGGAGAAATGTGGACCGCGGGCACAAACGGGCGGAACGCGGCCGCACGCAGGCTTTCTGCCAGCACCAGCGTGTCGTCATCCGGATTTTCCAGTGGCTCGTCAAAACTGATGTGGTTGATTTCGATTCCACCGCAGTCCTGTTCCAGCACCAGGCGTGCATAGATTGTCACCTTTTTGGGGCGGATCTCGAGGTCCAGGACCACGCGCGGCTGTCCGCCCCAGTCCAGATAGTAATCGCCACCGATGCCAAGTTTGACGGTTCCGGGCAGGAAATACATCTCGGCTGCCGAAGCCACGAGGTCGGCCAGATCGCCGTGCCGCTCAAAGCGCAGCATCGCGATCAGGTCAGCCACGTCAATCAGCCGCAATTCGCTCGCAACTGTGCAAATAGCATCCGCGATGATTTTTTCCTGCTCGGCGGAGAATGGATTCTGCTTCATGATCGCACGTCCGGAGTTCTGGAATTCGGTTTGTTTGAATAAATGCGGTGCACCAACTCAGCGACTGCCTTGTAGAATACTGGCGGAATGAAATTATCCACTGAGACTTGCGCAAAAATGGAGCGGGCCAATGGAGGGTCTTCGAAAACAGGAATTCCGTTCGCTTCTGCGACTTCACGAATCTTCAGCGCGATCAGATCCTGCCCCTTTGCAATGACAATCGGCGCCCCCCCTTCCTCGCGGACATAACGCAAGGCGACCGCGAAGTGGGTCGGGTTGGCGATCACCAGCGTGGCACGCGGCACTTCGGAGATCATACGGCGGCGAGCACGATCGCGGGCAAGTGACCGCTGGCGGGCCTTGACGATCGGATCACCGTCGGACTGTTTCAGCTCGTCCTTGATGTCCTGCTTGCTCATTTTCAGGTCTTGGTGCCAGCTGTAGCGGGTCCACAGGAGATCGATGACGGCCAGCGTCGCGGTGCAGATCAGGACGACGACAACGACCTTCCCTGCCATCCGCGCCATGTCGGGCGCGACCAGCGTCGGGTCCATGAACATGAAGTCCAGCGACCGGAAATACTCCGTCTGCATGACAATGGCGACGAACGTGGAGACGGCGACGATCTTGAAAATGTTCTTGCCGAATTCAACAAAGCCCTTGGCGCCGTATATCCGGCCGAAGCCCTTGCTGATCGAGATACGTTCCAGTTTGGGTTGGATCCGGTCGAGCACCGGGCTTGGCATGTTCTGAAGAACCGAAGCGGATATGCCAAACCCCATCAACAGGGCGAAGGCCGGCAGAAGGATACCGCTGGATTCCCAGAACAACAGCTGGAACAAGGCGACCGCATCGCCGCCATTGTTAAGCCGCCACCCATCCGATTGTTCAAACAGGTCCCGCAATGTTTCCGTAAACCGGCCCGCACTGTTGGGTAGAAAGAAGACCAGAAAGACCAGCATTCCAAGCGTCGAGGCAAAAATCGGGACCTCCCGGCTGAAGGGCACATTGCCCTTGTCCACCGCGTCTCGGATTTTTTTCTCTGTTGGTTCTTCTGTTTTGCTGTCTTTGTCTTCGCCGTCGGCCATATCAGCTCAGGCTCAAGCTGCTGCAGCTTCGGCGGCAGCGTCTTCACGCAGCGTCAGCTGGTCAAGTCCGGCCAATCTGATGGCCTCCTGGGCGATGCTGCGCCGGGCGACAGCGATTTCACGTGTGCTGACGCCGGCAGTCCCTGTGGACAGGTCCGATTCGATCATGCGGCGCTGACGTGCGCCAATGGCCGAGAGCACTGACTCCGTCAGGGTCGGTTCAGCGCCGCGAAGCGCCGTCGTGATGATATCTCCGGATATGTCGTTGAAGAGCGTGACGCGGCTACGCTGCGGCATCATCAATATGTCATCAAACAGGAAGATCCGCGGACGAACCTTGTCGACGGCCGATTTAGACACGGTTTCCAGGGCGCCGAGCAGTGATTCCACGTCCGGCTTTGACAGCTCGTTCATGATCTCGGCAACCTTGACCGAACCGGTGCTGGCCTTTTCTTCTTCGATGGCGGTAACCAGATCCCGGACCCGGGCTTCGATGATTTCCGCTGCCCGCGGATTGACGTTTTTGAGATCGACGGCGCGTCTTACGATATCGACCCGAACCTTCTCGGGAAGTTTCATAAGCGTGCGCCCGGCAAATGCGGTCGGCAGCATCGAGACAATGTAGGCAGCTGTCTGCGGATGCTCGTTCTGCAGAAACTTGCCGACCCGGTCGGGATCAGAATCCTGAAGCCGGTCCCAGATCGATGTTTCATAGCTGGCAAATTGCGTGCGGCGTCCCAAGAGCCCGTCGACCTCGTCAGGCGTCAGGCCTTCTTCGAGAATGCCCTCCATCGCCTTGGCGTTGTCCATCAGGCCGGCGCCTTCGCTGAAAAGATCTTCGAATTCATTGACCAGTTCAATCAGTTCCTGCGGCTTGATGGTCCGCAGGTTCTGGGCATTCTTGATGATTTCCTGCAGTTCTTCGTGTTCGAAGAATTTCAGCAGTTTGCCCGCCACCGGTTTGCCCATGGCGAGCAGCACGGCTGCGGCCTTTTCCGAGGGCGTCAGGATGGTGCTGCCTTCGGTGGTTTCGGGGGTGAACTCATCATAGCTGGTCATATCAGTTCGACTTCTTCTGCGGTTCGCCGATGACTTCGATTATCTTGACAGCAAATTTTGTGTCGTCGGTTTCCAGTACAGTAATCTCTCCGCGGCCGATTAGCTTGCCATTGACCATGATATCCACAGGTTCCCCGATTTTCCGGTCCAGCGCGATTGTCGCGCCTTCGGAAAGGTTCATCAATGTGGAAACCGCCATACGGCTCGAACCGAGGATGATCTGTACGTCAATCGGTATGCCGAGAACCAGATCGACCCGATTGGCGGCGCCGCTTGCGCCAATCTTGACGCCTGGCTTGGACGACGGTGCTCCGCCGAAATCCTGAACCAGCGATTTTCCGCCATCCGGTGCACCGAAAGCAGGCTCGTCGAGTTCCGGCGCAGCGTCAAAATCGCCGCCGAAGTCAGCGCCTAGCCCTGGTGCGTCCATGCCGACTGCGCCGAAATCAGACGTGTCCGCAACGTCGTCGCCGATGTTGAAGGGATCGTTGGTCGCAGTGTCGTCTTCGAAGTCTGCGCCAAAATCGGAACCAAAGGCTGCTGCGCCACCCATACCATCCACGCTTTCTTCAGTGAGGTCCGGCGCCATGCCGGTATCCTTTTTCAAAACATCGCGAAGGCCATCAACAGCGTCATCTATCGCGCTGTCATCCTGCGCCGTAAGATCTTCAATGCCATCTAGTGCTTTATCGCTAGCCATGTAGCTTTATCCCGTCTGAAGCTTGCCCGGAGCCTGCCATGCAGTTCGCGGGCGCAATCTCATCTAAAATCGGTCTTCCAGTTTTCGTCCGGCCCGGCCTGGCCTTCAACCTTGACCATATAGCGTGAGCCCGCCCGGCCCAGGGCGCAGGTGTACAGCGGCTGTCCGTTTGCGCTCAGGGTCACTTCGATATCGCCATTGTGTGCAAAGGCAATCAGGTCGCCCGGTTGCAAGCGGCTGATTTCACCCAGCTCCAGTGGCTGCAATGCCACAGCTGCCTGCAGGCTGATCTGTGATTTGGAAACGCGATCGCTCAACCGTTCTGTCCACTCGCCCTTGTTGGGGTCTGTCTTCTTGTCGAGTTTGGCTGGGTTGAGCTTGGTCTTGAGCAGAATCGATTGCGGAAGGATCAGCGTCAAAGGAGCCGCGACCGATCCGAATTCAATATCGAGAGTAAGGGCAACAGCGTGAAAATCCGCGATCGGATCGTCTTCTTCCTCAGGATGTTCTGGGTGCGGGTTCTTTGCCCTCGCCTTGGCGTCCGTCTTGCTCGAAACAAGGCTGCGCAGGCTGTCGTTGAGCTGTTCGAAGACCACCAGCGACATGTCCAGCTCGATGCCTGACAATGGCCTTGCGGCAATATCGAGATGGTCGGGATCAGAGCCACCCAGCAGGCACTCGACCATGCCGATGATCAGCTTGGTGCCGCACAGGCTGCAGATGTCGGACGACCAGTCCGCGATTGTGGCTTCGCAATAGACGGTGTCGCCGCTCAATTCGGTGAGCAGCTCGCGCCGGCGCCCCAATTTGATTTCACCAGGGCGGGCATCGATCGTCACGCCGGTTGCGCTCAAGAAGGTCGCCGTAAGAATAGGCCCCAGAGCATTCAGCAAGGTCTGGCTTTTCGAGTCGATGTCGGCGCCATTTCCCTTAACGCCGATCATCCGGTCCAGGAGGTCCGGATCAAAGGCTTGATGGTTTGATGTCCGCGGAGACCCTGTTGCTACATTCATGGGATCAAGCCGCCTTTGCTTCGCTGCCGCCGCCAGGATTCATCATTTCCTGTTCGACCGCATCAATGGATGGACGCTCGTAGGAAGAAATGGTCTTGCGGCCGTGCTCGAGAGCAACCTGCGGAACCGAACCATTCATGTAGGCCAGCAGGGTCTGCTTGACGATGGTGTAGAGCCGGTTCTGCTTGGTTCTGACAATCTTGATGTTCGTGGCGATAGGGCTGAATACACAATAGGAGAGGAAAATCCCGAGCATGGTACCCACAAGCGCGGCGCCGATCAGTCCGCCAAGCACGGCCGGCGATTCATTGATAGCCGCCATGGCTTTGATCACGCCGAGAACAGCCGCGATAATCCCGATGGCCGGGCAGGCGTCAGACATGGTGCTCATGGCGTGATAGGCTTTCAGCCGGTCCTGGGCGATCGTCTGGATCTCTTCGTCCATCAGAGCTTCGATTTCATGCGGACGGGCATTGCCGATGATGATCAGGCGAACATAATCGCAAATGAACGATGTCAGTTCCTTGTTCTTCAGAATCGTCGGTGCTGATTGAAACAGCTCGGACTCTTCCGGATTGTCGATGTGGCTTTCGATTTCGTTGCGGCTTTTGGTCCTCAGGTCGCGCATCAGCGAATAGAGAATGCTCAGCGTATCGAGATATTCGCGCTCCTTGGGAACCTTGCCCTTGAAGGCCTCGCCCAGAGCTTTCAGCGTATCTTTAATGGTCTTGACCGGGTTCGTCATGATGAACCCTCCGATCGCGGCGCCACCGATGATCAGCAGCTCAAACGGCTGGTTGAGCACTTCAATGTGCCCGCCCATCGCCATAAATCCGCCGAGCACACAGCCGATCGTAATAACAAAACCAATAATGATGTTCATGGTGCCCCGCCGCAGTAAATGACTTGCATGACAATCACTACGGCTTGAGCCTTGTGTGAAGCTGAATCTGCCCGTTAGATAAACAGCCGCCTGCAATCTTCAGCCTCGCACAAGCAAACTGACCTAATCCGGGACAGGCTTGCTGGGGCTGTGCCGGTTATGAGACCGCTCAATATGCCCTATTGAACAAGAGGGGCATCCGGTGACATCAACTTACACCAGCTACAATCTCATCGCACGAGATCTTCCGCGATCCATCGAACGGATTGCCAGCCAGCCTCAGGTTGCGCGCGAAAGCGAGTATTATCTCAAGCGGATTTCTGAGATTAAATCTATCGACGAATTTATGGCTGATACGCGCCTTTTCAACTACGCCATGAAGGCTCATGGCCTTGAAGACATGAACTACGCCAAGGCCTTCATGCGCAAGGTGCTGACGGAAGGCGTCGATAATGATGATGCGTTCGCCAACCAGCTTGCAGATTCCAAATACAAGGAATTCGCCGAGACCTACAATTTCGCGCGCAACGGCGAAACGGCAACGATTTTCACCAAGGCACAGCAAGGCACGGTGGACAAGTACCACCGGCTGTCGCTGGAAGAGGAAGCTGGCCAGGACAACACCGGCGTACGCTTGGCACTCTACTTCCAGAGAGCCGCGCCCGAACTCGATTCCGCCTATGGCATTCTTGCCGATACCGCTCTGTACGAAGTGGTGCGCACAGCCCTCGGCATTCCCGCCGAGATTGCCGCGTCCGATATCGACAAACAGGCGGACATGCTCAATGAACGCCTCGACATCGAGGACTTCAAGGATCCCGAGAAGCTGAACCTCTTCATGCAGCGCTTCACCGCGCTTTGGGAGCTCGACAACCCGTCGGGCGGGTCGGCCAGCTCAAGTCTTCTGCTTGGGTCTTCCACCGGGTTCGGCATCTCGCCGGAATTGATGCTCTCGATCAACAATCTCAAACTCGGGGGCCGCTGATGCAGGGTTCGCTTTACGTTTCGCTATCATCGCAGATTGCGCTTGAACGTCGCCTGACGACACTGGCTGACAATGTCGCCAACGCCAACACAACCGGTTTCCGGGCGACCGAGGTCAAGTTCAACGAGGTTTTGGCCAATACCGGTTCGACGGATGTTTCCTTCGTCGACGAGGGCCAGGACTATCTGACAACGGCCAATGGCGGCTTGAAGAGCACCGGCAGCCAGTTCGACTTCGCTATTCGCGGCGACGCCTGGTTCATGATCGAAACGCCCACCGGCAACATGCTCACCCGTGATGGCCGCTTTACCCTCACCCCCACCGGTGAGTTGGTCAATGTCGACGGATATCCCGTGTTGGATCCGGGCGAAGCCCCGATCCAACTGGATCCCGATGGCGAACCACCCAAGGCTGGGCGGGATGGCGGTCTGACCCAGGATGGGTTCAGACGCGGAGCAATCGGCCTGTTCTCGGCTGATTTCAGGGATGGTTTCATCCGCAAGGCTTCGCTTGGCATCGTCCCCACAATTCCGCCCGAACCCGTTCTTGACGCCGACAGCGCCGGTCTGGTGCAGGGATATATCGAGAATTCAAACGTCAACGCCCTGGCCGAGATGAGCCGCCTGATTGTGATCTCGCGCGCCTTTGAAAATATTTCGGCAATGACAAAATCGACCGAGGACGTCTTCAGGGAAGCCATACGGACATTGGGCAGCGGTCGATGACATTGATCTTGTGTCTGCCGCCTAGACCATCGGCGGCCTTGGAGATTTGCACACAATGAGTGGGCGGCAAGGGTTGGCAAGGCTTGCCGACAGCGTACGCAGTTTTTCCAGTCCGGAAGGCGCCTACGACATCTCGGGCACTGTCACAACTGTTGCGCCAGGCCATTGTGTCGTCGCCGGCTTGTCACGGCATGTGCGGATTGGCGATTTTCTGACATTCCGCCATGGCGAGACGGCCAAGCTGGCCGAAGTTGTCAGTCTCGGGCCGGACGAGTTGATCGCCTGTCCGGTTGACGGAGCATCGCAGGCCAATATCGGCGAGCGGGTCTGGCGGCGCGGTCCGTTCCGTCTGTCACCCGACAAGAGCTGGTGCGGCCGTACCATCAATGCCCTCGGAGACCCGGTCGATGGTCTCGGGCCGCTCAAGCAAGGCGCGAAACCGCGCCCGGTGACTGGAGCTGCACCGGCATCCATGTTGCGCCAGCGGGTGAACAAACCTCTCAAGACGGGCATCCGGGTCGTCGATGTCTTCACGCCGATGTGTCAGGGCCAGCGGCTTGGTGTCTTTTCCGGCTCGGGCGTCGGAAAATCCACACTCCTGTCGATGTTTGCCAAAGCCGCGGATTTTGATCGCGCCGTGGTCGCGCTTGTTGGCGAACGTGGCCGTGAGGTCCGCGAGTTCATCGAGGATACGCTTGGTCCGAACATGCAAAAGACGGTCGCAGTGGTTGCCACCAGCGATGAAAGTCCGATGCAGCGCAAACTCGCTCCCCTGACAGCCATGGCGATTGCCGAGCATTTCAGGGACGCCGGTGAAAATGTGCTCCTGATCGTCGACAGCCTGACGCGCTTTGCGCATGCGCTGCGTGAAATCGGCATGGCCGCCGGCGAACCTCCGGTCGCCCGTGGCTATCCGGCATCTGTCTTTACCGCCCTGCCGGGATTGCTTGAGCGTGCGGGACCTGGGCCGGAAGGTGCAGGAGCCATCACCGCCATCGTTTCGATCCTGGTGGACGGCGACAATCACAATGATCCGGTGGCGGACGCTGCCCGAGGCATTCTCGACGGCCACCTCGTGCTCGATCGTGCGCTTGCCGATGAAGGCCGCTATCCGCCGGTCAATCCGCTGACCTCGATTTCCCGGCTCGCCCGCAAAGCCTGGCGTGGCGACGAGGAAAAGCTGGTGATGCGTCTCAAAGCTCTGATCCATCGTTTCGAGGAAACCCGCGACTTGCGGCTGATAGGCGGCTACCGGGCAGGATCGGATGCTGAACTGGAAATGGCGATCAAGCAAACGCCGGTGATCTACGAGACATTGCGCCAGACGCCGGAACAGCCCCCGAGCGCCGATGCATTTGCCGAACTCGCGGATGCAATGAAGGCCGCGGCCGGCTTGCCCGTTTCACCGCCTGCCAAGGAAAGGACGAAACAGTGACCGATGTAGAAAAAGCTGAAATCGAAGCTGTAGAGAGCGAAGAAGAAGCGCTTGTCCGAAAGGCTTCCCCGCGCGGTAACGGCGATCGCTTGGTGGCGGTTGCCGGTTTCCTGTTGGCCACGGCCGCGGCATTTTTCCCTTGGTACGTTTTCTTCAATCAGGAAAGCTTCGGGATCGCTCCCATGAGCTATTCCGAAACCCGCGACTTGCCTGAAATCGGCGGGCGTTCATTCGTCAATGTATCCCCCCTTGCCATTCCCGATGAAAAGGACGGCACCGCAGAACCTTCGGCCTTTGACCCGATCACCACTGCGACGGTATCCAACCTCGGCGATGAAGGAACTAGTGCGGCGCCCGCAACGGCGGTTGATCCTAACAAGAGCTTTCCCGGCAAGCCACGCTACAAGCTCTTGCATGTCGCCAACGGAAGGGCGCTCATCGAGGATACATCGGGTATGTACATTGTTCGTATCGGCTCTGTCCTTCCCGACAATTCCCGCCTTGCCACATTGGAAAAGCGTGAAGGCCAGTGGGTGATCATCACATCAAACGGCGAGGTTATTCAGCGCTGAACAGGCGCGCCTGCGCCCACACCACCCGCCTGATGCGACGGTCTCTGGTCATCTTCGATGGCGTTGAGAGCAATGCGTGTTGTTCGAGCATCGTCCTGTCACCCCAACGATACGCCTGTGCCATTGAAGCAGCCCATCCGGGATAAGCCCTGAGGGGCTGCAATAAACTCTCCATATTCATGGTTTCACGGCTGTGCCGGGTGGCAGGTTCCGGCAATTTCGCCTGGTTTGGCGGCCTGGGAGCTGCCGCTGTGTCATCCCTGCCTGCAGACCGGGCCGCGCGGTGCCGCTACTGCGATCCCGCTATGCCTCCGAATCACCTCGAAAACATGCGTCAGGTACGGAGCTTACTGAATGGTTAATTCCCCGTAAGGCACACGCAAGATTAACCACCTAGTCTCTGGGCTTGTTAAGGACAGGGAAAATCCATGCAGCCGATTCAGCTTTTCGAACTGGCATCCAAGCAATCGCACTGGCTCACCGTGCGTCAGACTGTTGTTGCCGGAAACATCGCGAACGCCAATACGCCGGGCTACGGGACCCGAGATGTTGCTGCTTTTGAAGCCGTTCTCGACCAGACCCAGCCGCAGGCTCGCATGGCCGCAACTCATCCAGGACATATTCAGGAAGACCCTATGCGCGGCTCCATTCGCAGCGAGAGCTTCGGTGATGTCGACGTGCAGCCTTCGGGCAACTCGGTCAGCCTGCCTGAGGAAATGAGCAAGACCGGAGAGATCAAGCGCATGTACGAACTCAACACAGGAATGGTGAAGGCCTTTCACCGCATGATGCTCCTGACTGTGAGGCGCTGACCATGCCCGTTGATCCTCTTTCGCTCGCCTCCCGCATCGCCTCATCCGGCCTGAACGTCCAGGAAACCCGGATGCGCATTCTGTCGGAAAACCTTGCCAACGCGCAGTCCACCGGCAACACGCCTGGTGAAGACGCCTATCGCCGCAAGACGATCAGTTTTTCCTGGGAGCTTGACCGCGCCACGGGCGCGACCCGCGCCGAAGTCGCCAAGATCGACGATGACCCAAGCGAATTCACCATTGAATATGACCCGGGAAATCCCGCGGCCGACAACAATGGCATGGTCAAGCTGCCCAACGTCAACGTCTTGATCGAGCTGGCCGACATGCGTGAGGCCAACCGGTCCTACGAAGCCAATCTTCAGACAGTGAAGCAAACCAGGGAGCTGATTTCCATGACAATCGAACTGCTGAGGGCCGGTCAATGATTGACAAGATTTCTGGCCTGTCAGGCCTGTCAGCTATGTCGGGCCTTGGTGGTCCGCGTGAGACGAATATGGCCAGCGCCGCTGCAATGCCGGGCATGCCGGCGGTGGCCGGTGCGCCGGCCCCGGGTTCATTTGCCGAGACGATGAAGAACCTCGGTGAAGGCGTCGTAACCAATCTGAAGGTTGCTGAAGGTCAGTCGTTTGCCGCCATGCGCGGCGAGGTCCCGACCCGTGAAGTCGTCGACGCCATCATGTCGGCCGAACAGTCGCTGCAGACCGCAGTCGCGATCCGCGACAAGATGGTCACTGCTTATCTCGAAATCGCACGTATGCAAATCTGAGGAACACGCCATGAAGGCTTTGGCCATCGCAGCTACCGGCATGAATGCCCAGCAGCTCAATCTTGAAGTAATCGCCAACAACGTGGCGAACATCAACACAACAGGCTTCAAAAGAGCCCGCGCCGAGTTTTCCGACCTGCTTTATCAGGTCGAGCGGAACTCCGGGGTTCCCAACGCATCCAACCAGGCGATCGTGCCCGAAGGTGCCCATATCGGACTTGGTGTGCAGACATCCGCAGTTCGCAATTTGCACATCCAGGGCAGCCTGGTCGGCACCTCGAACAAACTGGATATGGCGCTCGTCGGGCGCGGCTGGTTCCAGATTGAAACGCCGGACGGTGAGACCCAGTACTCAAGGGCGGGTGCGTTCAACACCAATGCCGAAGGTCAGCTGGTGACCATTGATGGCTATGTGGTTGTTCCCGGCATCACTTTCCCGGACGAAACCAGTGACGTTCAGATCTCCCGTACCGGCCAGGTCCTGGCCCGTATTGGTGACGAGGTTGAACTGCAGGATCTGGGTCAGCTGACATTGGCGAATTTCGTCAATGAAGCAGGCCTGGAGCCACTCGGTGACAACCTGTTCCGCGAGACTGTAGCTTCCGGTCCCGCAATCGTCGGTGTTCCTGCGGATCCCGGCTTTGCCCATATCCAGCAGGGATATCTGGAAGCGTCCAATGTTGATCCTGTCAAGGAAATCACCGACCTGATTTCCGCGCAGCGCGCTTACGAGATGAATTCCAAGATCATCCAGGCGGCGGATGAAATGGCGTCCGTCGTTTCCCAGAACCTCTAGGTCATAAAGGATAAGGCAGACATGACGTTTCGCCCAACATTGCCTTGCAAAGGCCTCTCTCGCGCGGCTCTTGTTGTGCTCGGCTTGCTGTGCGCCATGCCTGTGGCGCACGCGGGACGTGGGACTGCAGTCGTCCCCGAACGAACCATCTATCCTGGCGAAGAGCTCATGGAGAGCTTGGTCCGCGAGGTCGAAGTGACCAATCCGAATCTTCGCGGCGGCTACGTCGAAGTGACAAGCGAAGTCTTGGGCAAGGTGACAACCCGCACTTTGCTGCCGGGCCGGACCATTCCGGTTGCGGCATTGCGTGATTCCTGGGCTGTTGAGCGCGGCAAGACTGTTCCGCTCGTCTTCAGCGGGAGTGGCCTGATGATCACCGCGATGGGGACGCCGCTTGAAGATGCAGCGATTGGCGATTTCATCCGCGTTCGCAACATTGAATCCGGAGTTATCGTTTCCGGGACAGTGATGGAGAACGGCAGCATACGGGTGGCGGTGAAATGATCCGTAAACTTGGCAAGATAGTCGGCATCTGGATCGCCATGTTCTGCCTGGCCGGGTCCGGACCTGGCCCGGATTTCGGAGCTGGAACTGGAACCGAAGCCGGAAATGGCACGGGAACGGCAACCAGCCAGGGTGCCGTTGACTCATTCGCAACCGGGTCGGGGCTGAGCTTTATCCGTCCCGCCGGCGCTGCTTCACGCATCAAGGACATTGCGTCCCTGCAGGCCGGTCGCGATAACCAGCTGATCGGCTATGGCCTCGTCGTCGGATTGCAGGGCACGGGCGACGGTTTGAGAAACTCGCCTTTCACCGAGCAGTCGCTCCGCGCGATGCTGCAAAATCTCGGGATTTCCACCGAAGGCGGTGCATCGCGTGTCAACAATGTTGCCGCTGTCATTGTAACGGCCAATCTGCCGCCCTTCGCAAGCCTGGGCTCGCGCATTGATGTCACGGTTTCCTCACTCGGCGACGCAACCTCGTTGCGCGGTGGCACACTTATCATGACCTCCATGTCCGGAGCCGACGGCCAGATTTACGCCGTTGCTCAGGGATCTGTGATTGTCTCGGCGATTAATGCCCAGGGCGATGCGGCAACCTTGCAGCAGGGCACCGCTACCGCAGGCCGGTTGCCTGGCGGCGCCATCATCGAACGCGAGATCCCTGCGAAATTCAAGCAGGTCGATGGACTGGTTTACCAGCTCAGGAATCCGGATTTCACCACTGCGGTAGGTATGGCTGATGTCATCAACGCCTTCTCGGAAGCGCGTTATGGCAGCGCCATCGCAGAGGCACAGGATTCCACCTCGGTCGCAGTTCGCAAACCTGCGCGCGCAGATCTTGCCAGGCTGACGGCCGAGCTGGAAGGCTTGGTTGTTGAGACTGACACACCGGCGCGCGTGGTCGTCAACGAACGAACCGGGACGATTGTCATCGGCAATGATGTGCGCGTCTCCAAGGTTGCTGTCAGCCATGGCACGCTGACCGTGCAGATCAATGAAATGCCCACAGTCGTGCAACCCTTGCCTTTCTCTGACGGCGTGACAGCGGTTGAACCGCTCACTGACATTACGGCCGGTATTGATGGCGGTCAGATCGCCATGATCGAGGGTCCTGATCTGAGAACCCTTGTCGCTGGCCTCAACTCGATTGGTGTCAAACCTGATGGCGTCATTGCCATTCTGCAAGGCATCAAATCAGCCGGCGCATTGCATGCCGAACTGGTGCTGCAATGAGGGCGATCGGTCATATTGGCTCTGCTAAATGGGGACGTGGCGCAGGCGCAGCGGCGGCAATCGTCGCGCTGGGCATGATTGCGCCGGGTGCCTTGGCGCAGCAGGCGCCGCCGCCCAGCCTGGAAGACGAGATCCGTGCGTTTTGCGGCAACATTGCCGATGCCGCGCGTGACCAGCGATATCTGCTGCAGAAGAAAGAACTTGAAGCGCTGCAGGCGGATGTCGATGAGCGCATGCGCCAGCTTGAAGAAGGCTCCGCCGAATACAAGGAGTGGCTGAAAAAGCGCGAGGATTTCATGCAGGTCGCCGATACCCAACTGGTCGAAATCTACAAGAACATGGCGCCTGACTCCGCCGCCAAACAGCTGGAAATCGTCAAGCCTGGCGTCGCTTCCGCCATCATCATGAAACTCAGCCCGCGGCTGGCAAGTTCGATACTCAACGAGATGGATACGAAGAAGGCTGCCGCCTTGACCAGCATTATCGCTGCTGCTGCAGCAGCCGAACAACCCAAGGATCCGTCATGATTAGGGCCTTCGCAATCACTGTTTTTGCACTCACGCTCGGCGGATGCAGCTCGCAGACATTAAAGGAGATCGGCAAGGCGCCGGCGATGAGCCCCGTAGGCTCGGGGCTTGCCTATGGCGAAACTCCGCAAATGGCTGCCTATCCCAAGCAGCCGGCAACGCGTTCCGCCAGCTTCTCGCTCTGGGATGACCGGCGGTCGAAATTGTTTCAGGATGCACGGGCCGTGAGTGTCGGTGACATTCTGACCGTTGATCTGGCGATCAATGACAAAGCCAGTTTTGATAACGCCACCGACCGCAGCCGCAAGAATTCAAGCGGCATTAATGCCGGCTGGAATCTGCCCGTCATTGCCTCGATCGGGTCCAATGATGTGTCTTTCGGTTCGGACACTTCGACCAAGGGCGCGGGTACGACCGCACGATCTGAAAAGCTTCAACTGCGCGTCGCGGCTGTCGTGACAGGCATATTGCAGAACGGCAATCTTGTTATCAGCGGCAGTCAGGAAGTCAGGGTCAACCACGAACTTCGCATTCTCAATGTTGCGGGCATCGTGCGGCCTCTGGATGTCGATCACAACAACACTGTCGCCTATGACAAGATCGCTGAAGCGCGTGTCTCCTACGGCGGCCGCGGACGTTTGACGGAAGTCCAGCAGCCTCCGGTCGGTCAGCAGCTTGTCGACATCTATTCTCCGATCTGACGGTTTGACCCATGGCACTGACTGAATTCGACGAAGAAGGCGGCGGTAAAAAGAAGTCCGGGCTTATCGTCACCATCGCAATCGTGCTGGTTCTCAGCGCGGTTGCGGCAGGGGGCGGCTGGGTTGTAGGCGGCATGATCGCACCGCAGGTTGACCAGCCTGAAGCGGTTGAGGCACAGCCTGCGCATGCTGAGGATGAAAAAGAAGGGGATCAGGCGGAAGACAAGGTGCGGAATAACGTTGTTGCGCTTGAGCCTATCACCACAAACCTGTCATACCCTTCGGACAACTGGATTCGAGTCGAAGTCTCGCTGGTGTTCGCTGATCTGCCGGATGATGCGCTTGCCGATCAGATCCACCAGGACATTCTTGCCTATCTGCGCACCGTGTCGCTTCAGCAGATAGAAGGGCCGCGCGGCTTTCAGTACTTGCGTGAAGACCTGCGTGAACGTGTGAAATTGCGGTCGGAAGGCCGTGTTAACGATCTCCTTCTGAGGACATTTGTCATCGAATGATTCGATTTCTCTCAGCCTTTGCGGCCATGATGGCATTTGCAACGGCGGCCTACGGCCAGATCATAGACCAGAATTTGTTGCAGGCACCGGTAGACGGTTCTGTCGCAAGCTGGATCATTCGTACCTTCGGTCTGCTGACGGTTCTGTCGGTGGCGCCCGGTATTCTGATCATGGTGACCAGCTTTCCTCGGTTTATCATCGCATTTGCCATCCTGCGATCGGGTATGGGACTGGCCACCACGCCCGCCAACATGATCCTTGTCAGCCTTTCGCTCTTCATGACCTTTTACGTCATGGCGCCGACATTTGATCAGGCCTGGGAAAGGGGCATCAACCCGCTTCTGGAAAATCAGGTGACTGAATCAGAAGCGATCGGGCTTATCTCCGATCCCTTTCGTGAGTTTATGCTGGTCAACACGCGACCCAAGGACTTGACCCTTTTCATCGATATTGCCGATGAGCGTGGCCAGCAGACAGAGTCCGGCGGCAAGATAGATATGCGTGTTCTGGTTCCCGCCTTTATGATTTCCGAAATCAGGCGCGGCTTTGAAATCGGCTTTCTTGTCGTATTGCCCTTTCTGGTGATTGACCTGGTGGTGGCCACCATCACCATGTCTATGGGTATGATGATGCTCCCGCCTACGGCGATCTCCCTGCCTTTCAAGATATTGTTCTTCGTCCTGATTGACGGCTGGAACCTGATGGTCGGAAGTCTGATCCGGTCCTTCGTCTGAATTTCTGCCCGCGCCTTGATGCGGTTTGACCCATGACACAGTCCTGAACGGCCGGTGCCGGCAAGCGCCGTGTTATGGTTAAGTATGCATGCGCGTGATTAACCCGGTGTTTACTATATTGATATTACTATAAATATTGGCTTCAAGTTAATGACTTAGAAAGCCACTGCTGGGATTATGCTGCCAACATGACGGGAAGGAGCACCTCTGCAAAGTCAGCGGGTTCCGACAGGCATGATGCCGCACCGCATGACCGGTAAATCAATAAGCCCGGTATGTCCCTCCTCAGTATTGCGTAATTTAAAGGGACAATCCCATGACTAGCATCATGACTAACTCCGCAGCTATGTCTGCGCTCGCCACACTTCGTTCAATCAACAATGACATGGAAAGCACGCAGAACCGTGTGTCTTCGGGCTACCGTGTTGAATCGGCTGCCGACAACGCAGCTTACTGGTCGATCGCCACCACCATGCGTTCGGACAACAAGGCGCTTTCGACGGTTCAGGACGCTCTCGGCCTCGGCGCTGCCAAGGTTGACGTTGCCTATACCGGTATGGAAGCCGCCATCGACGTGGTCTCCGAAATCAAGGCAAAGCTGGTTGCGGCCCGCGAGCCTGGCGTCGACAAGACCAAGATCGACAAGGAACTGACCGAGCTGAAGAACCAGCTGGTCTCGATTTCTGAATCGGCATCGTTCTCGGGCGAAAACTGGCTTAACAACACCGGTGCTGCTGCATCCGGTACCAAGGAGATCGTTGCTGGCTTCAACCGCGACGCCGCCGGCCTGGTCTCGCTGACTACACTGGGTGTTGACACCACCTCGACCACACTGATCGGCACCACGGACGAAAGCCTCGGAATCCTGACCAAGGATATCGATGCTGATGCGCTCAACCCGACCACGACCGGTACCACTGCAAACTACTACCTGATCGACTCCGATGGCACAGCCACCACCGCTGGTTCGGGTACCGCGATCGCGCTGACCACCGCGACCACCGACGCCCAGGTTGACGACATGATCCGTGTTGTTGACTCGATCCTGACGCAGATGACGGACGCCGCGTCCAACCTCGGTGCTGTCAACAAGCGCATCTCCATGCAGGACGATTTCGTCTCCAACCTGATGGACTCCATCAGCAAGGGCGTGGGACGTCTCGTTGATGCGGACATGAACGAGGAATCGACCCGCCTGAAGGCCCTGCAGACACAGCAGCAGCTCGGCATTCAGGCCCTGTCGATCGCCAACTCCAGCTCACAGAACATCCTGCAGCTGTTCCGTTAAGGAGCGCTTCAGGCTCGTTTTTCGAGTTGATGACTATCGAACGCCGGGGAGCAATCTCCGGCGTTTTTTTTCACTACGGAAATTCAGTAAAGAAAGCTCTGGCGAGTTAAACCTTCGGTAACCATAGTCCGGCATTTTGATCCTCAAGAAATAGTGGGTCGCGGACTTTGGAAAGTCAGATGCGACGGGCATGATGCCTTGCTGCTATTACCGGTATTCGAGTCCGGTATGTCCCGCGTAACTTTGTCAAAAGGGACACCACCATGACAAGCATCATGACTAACTCCGCAGCAATGTCTGCACTCGCCACACTTCGTTCAATCAACTCCGACATGGAAATGACACAGAACCGGGTGTCTTCCGGCTACCGTGTGGAAACAGCTGCCGACAACGCCGCTTACTGGTCGATCGCCACCACCATGCGTTCGGACAACAAGGCGCTTTCGACGGTTCAGGACGCTCTCGGCCTCGGCGCTGCCAAGGTTGACGTTGCCTATACCGGTATGGAAGCCGCCATCGACGTGGTCTCCGAAATCAAGGCAAAGCTGGTTGCGGCCCGCGAGCCTGGCGTCGACAAGACCAAGATCGACAAGGAACTGACCGAGCTGAAGAACCAGCTGGTCTCGATTTCTGAATCGGCATCGTTCTCGGGCGAAAACTGGCTTAACAACACCGGTGCTGCTGCATCCGGTACCAAGGAGATCGTTGCTGGCTTCAACCGCGACGCCGCCGGCCTGGTCTCGCTGACTACACTGGGTGTTGACACCACCTCGACCACACTGATCGGCACCACGGACGAAAGCCTCGGAATCCTGACCAAGGATATCGATGCTGATGCGCTCAACCCGACCACGACCGGTACCACTGCAAACTACTACCTGATCGACTCCGATGGCACAGCCACCACCGCTGGTTCGGGTACCGCGATCGCGCTGACCACCGCGACCACCGACGCCCAGGTTGACGACATGATCCGTGTTGTTGACTCGATCCTGACCCAGATGACCGATGCCGCGTCCAACCTCGGTGCTGTCAACAAGCGCGTTGCCATGCAGGAGGACTTTGTTGCCAACCTGATGGACTCCATCGATTCCGGTATCGGCCGCCTTGTCGACGCGGACATGAACGAGGAATCAACCCGCCTGAAGGCCCTGCAGACACAGCAGCAGCTCGGCATTCAGTCGCTGTCGATCGCCAACTCCAACTCGGAAAACATCCTGCAGCTCTTCCGTTAAGAGCGCGCAGAACGGGAATCGCCTTCAAGCGGTTTTCGCAAGCAACAACCAAAAGGCCGCATCGATTTCGATGCGGCCTTTTCCGTTTGTCGGTTTTGCCGGTTTGAACAATTGTTCATTTCCAGTGTGCGCCGCGGTAAAGCTTTGAATACACGGGGATAGATTCCAACCTGAAAGGAAACACCGTTTCGCAACAAACGCAGCGGCATTACTAGATTTAGGGGTTGAATTAACTCCTCGTTAACCATAAACGTTTAGATCTTAGTAACCAACGATGAACCGGTGTTTAGGGCAAAGCCAATCCGGTAGCATGACGCGAGATCATCGTAACCGGGGTTGTGGCCGGTATGTCCCTGGGCAATTATAGGGGGCATTTAAATATGACCAGCATCATGACCAACGCAGCTGCAATGGCTGCGCTCAAGACTCTTCGTACTATCAACACTGAAATGCAGGTTACCCAGGCACGCGTGTCTTCGGGTTACCGCGTTGAAACGGCCGGCGACAATGCGGCCTATTGGTCGATCGCAACAACAATGCGTTCGGACAACAAGGCGCTTTCAACGGTCAAGGACGCACTCGGACTTGGCGCCGCCAAGGTCGACATCGCCTACACTGCGATGAACAGTTCCATCGACGTAATCTCGGAAATCAAGGCCAAGCTGGTTGCAGCGCGCGAACCCGGTGTCGACAAGACCAAGATCGACAAGGAGCTGACCGAGCTGAAGAACCAGCTGGTCTCGATCGCTGTTTCCGCCTCGTTCTCCGGTGAAAACTGGCTCAACAATACCACCGCTGTTGCTGCAGGCACCAAATCGGTGGTCGGTGGCTTCAACCGCGACGTCAACGGTCTGGTCTCGATCACCACGCTTGATATCAATGTCACCAGCCTGACCATGATCGGAACGGTTGACGAAAGCCTCGGTATCCTGACCAAGGATATTGATGCCGATGTGCTCAATCCGAGTTCAACCGGTACCGCTGTAAACTACTACCTGATCGACTCCGACGGCACGGCAACCACGGCTGGTTCGGGTACTGCGATCGCGCTGACCACCGCGACCACCGATGCTCAGGTTGACGACATGATCCGTGTTGTTGACTCGATCCTGACCCAGATGACGGACGCCGCGTCCAACCTTGGTGCTGTCAACAAGCGCGTTGCCATGCAGGAGGACTTCGTTGCCAATCTGATGGACTCCATCGATTCAGGTATCGGCCGCCTTGTCGACGCAGACATGAACGAGGAATCAACCCGCCTGAAGGCCTTGCAGACACAGCAGCAGCTCGGCATTCAGTCGCTGTCGATCGCCAATTCCAACTCGGAAAACATCCTTCAGCTCTTCCAGTAGCACTCAAAGCGCGCCGTCAGGGCGCGCCTTAAGTGATTGAATTCCGCTGTGCCGCCGGTCAACGGACATAGTGGATCAGCTGGTCCGCCCCAAAATTGCCCTTGAGGCGGACCAGCGGCTTTCTGAGTGTGAGAGCCAGAAAAATTCTCAGGTCGGGCAACCTGACGTCATTCTCACACAAGTTTAGCTATCTAGGTTTCTCACGCGCATGAAGGCGCAGTCGGATATTGCGATCACAGCCTTCAGATATTGAAGGGAACGAAATTGCACCGGCTATCGTCACCAATTGCAAGCAATCGGAGAGGCTCATGACGGCCAGTTTCGCCCGGTATCTACCGGATTTCGAATTCACTGACATGAGCGGTTTTCATGCTGACCGGCATGTAAATGAGGCTGAAAAGCCCATAGCTTTACCCAACATCAATGTTGAGAGCATCCGGGCCGAGGCCCGCGCCGAAGGCGAAGCGGCTGTACGCGCGGAGCTTACCCAGAAATTCGAAGCCGAGCATCTGGCCATCGAGAACCTTCATGCCGCTGAAATGCAGGCTTTGCGCGAGGAACTCGAAGCCAGCGCCGCCAAGACCATTCCAGCTGCTGTTGAAGCCAGAACTGCTGAAATTGCCGAGACCTTGGCGGGTGATGTCGAGGCCGTGCTGACTCCCTTGATCGATGAAGCGGTCCGCGGACGAATTCTCGCAGGCCTGGTTGACGAGATCCGCAAGATCCTTGCCTTGGAAAACGCGCATCATATCCGCGTCTCAGGCCCCGAGGCTCTCGTTGAGGCCTTTCGCCAGCATATCGGCGCTGACGAAGAACAACTCACCATCCAGAAAACCGATGGATTTGATATGGAGATTGAGGTCAACCGGACCCTGTTCGCCAGCCGTTTGAACGACTGGTCCAAAGCCCTCGCAGAGGTTCTCTAATGGCCGAAGGCGACTCGACCCACCAGGGCAAGAACGAAATCATCATCGTCAAACGACGTGGCGGTCTTGACGAAGATGGCGGCCATGGTGGCGTCTGGAAGATCGCCTATGCCGACTTCATGACCGCCATGATGGCCTTCTTCCTTGTCATGTGGCTGGTCAATGCCGCCAATGAGGAAAGCAAGGCATCGGTCGCCAGTTACTTCAATCCGATCAAGCTCATGGACGACAAGCCGACCGACCGCGGCATAAAACAGGTCGGCAACACCCAGGACGGCGAGGCCAAAGCGCCGAAATCCAAGTCGGAAGGCGAAGGGACCACCGACGGCGAGGCAGCCGAGGCCGGTAACAAGGAAAACAGCACCGCCGGCGAAAAGAAGGATTACTCCGAATCCGACTATTTCGAAAATCCCTTCTCGGTTTTGGCTGAAATTGCCCAGGAAACCGGAACCCAGACGAATATATCCGACAAGGGGGATGGCGGAGCCGCGCAGTCGGGACCGGCAACAGGTGCTTCGGGTGGTGACGCCTATCGCGATCCGTTTGATCCGGATTTCTGGTCCAAGCAGGTTGAACTGGACCGGCAAGCCCAGGAAGACAGCCAGGCCATGGTTGAGGCGAACGGATATCCGCAAGACGTTTCTCCCGCTCAAGGCGTGGACGATCTTGGTCTGCTTGATGACCCCTATGCGCAGGCCGGAAATTTCGGTGCGACGCCTGAAACGGGCCCTGACGGCAGTCAGATGGCTGATACTGCAGGCGAGGATGGAACCGGTTCGCAATCCGAGCAGGCGAAGGCAGAGGCAGAAGCTGAGGCAGCGGCAGAGGTGGAGGCGGAAACGCTAAAACAGGAGATTGCCAAGGCCCTGGGCACCAGCGTCGGCAAGCTTTCCGAAGGTCTTACGGTTACGCCCACCGAAGGCGGCTTGCTCGTTTCACTGACCGACCAGCTTGATTTTGGCATGTTCAATGTCGGCTCAGCCGTTCCCGGCCGCGATCTGGTGGTCGCCATGGAAAAAATCGGAGAATTGCTGGCAAAGCGTCCTGGTGCCATCGCGATCCGGGGGCACACCGACGCCCGGCCATATTCATCAGGCAATGATGACAACTGGCGGCTGTCGACGGCGCGGGCACACTCGGCCCTGTTCATGCTGGTCCGCGGCGGCGTTCCGGAGGAGCGGATAGTCCAGGTTTCCGGATTTGCCGACCGGCGCTTGAAAGATCCGGAAAACCCCTATTCCGAAGTCAATCGGCGTATTGAAATTCTCGTTGCGGCTGAAGGAAGTTGATGATGCGGCGCGTCCGTCAATCCGCGCCTTTGAGCCTCGCCGTTTTTGCGGCGATGTTTGCTTTTGCAGCTGTTGCACAGGAGAAACCCAAGCCTCTGCCGTTTGAGCTGTTTCACGGTCCAGAGGTGTTCCCGAATGCAGGCATTGAGCCTGCGCCGGCAAAAGACGGGCACAATGCACCGGACTCCGGCGCGGCCGCGCATACGCCGGACGCTGCCGAGCACCAGATTGACCCGGTGGAAGGTGTCAAGGCGCCGTTCTCCGAACCGGGCGAGGTTCCCGGTTTCGAAGTCGGTGACAAGATGGAAACCCTGCAGCCCTACAAGCTGATCCGGTCGCTGCAATTTGTTCAGGACGCTGTCGTGCAGGGCGATCACTCCGCGATGGAGATGCAGCGCTTTCTCATTGGCGTCATAGACAGCAGGCTGCGTGAGGCGGAGCAGGAGGTCTTTGATGATCCGCGCAATGTCGACGCCGCGCTGATCTACGCCATGAGTGGCGGAAACCCGGCAACACTCGATATCCTGGCAATCAGGGACAAGTTTGGAAACTTCGACAACGAAGTGACCACCGTGCTGCGCGCCTATTTGAATGGCCGGGCGGCCAAGACCCAGACGACATTGACCGATGTGGTGAAAATCTACCGGGATACCGAGATTGGTCCCTACATCACGCTGGTGGCGGCCAATGTAACCGCGTCGATGAATGACGTCGCTGCGCTGGAGCTTTTTGATTGGGCAAGACTGACCGCTCCCGGTACTCTGATCGAGGAAGCAGCCCTCCGCCGGTCACTGTTCATAGCCTCTGAGAAGAATTTGGTGGAAGAGGCATTGCACTATGCGCAGATGTACGCCCGCCGATTTATCAATTCGCCCTATGCGGGGCAGTATGCCGATCTCCTGGTCGACCTTATTCAGACAAATTACAGCCAGATCGGGGAGGACGGATTGAGTGAAATCCTGTCCTTCATGGACAGGCCGAGGAAACGGGAAATCTATCTGCGCATCGCACGCAAGGCGGCGATCGCCGGAATGCGTGAGTTGGCCATATTCACGTCCGACAAGGCGGAAGCCCTTCTGGGAACCAATGACACCACGCCACAGGCAATGGCGGCGCTTTACTCCGGTATGGCAAAGATCCCCACCGATGGTGTTGATGGCGTTCTTGAAAGCATCAATGCCTTGTCGGGAGCGCGGCTGTCGCAACGTGACAAGGCCTTGCGGGAAGCTGCAGCGATCGTTGCCAGCGAAGTCGTCAAGAAGCCGGTGCTCGACAGGTTCACGCAAGCAATGCCGTCCATCATGGCGCAACCGGAAATCATGCAAGATGGTGAAAACCTCACACCTGCGGCTGACACCGCAAAGAAGGCCGGAAGCCCCCTTTTCAGACGGGCAGACGCCGCGAATGAAGAGATAAGGGTGGCTGAGGAAGAAGCGTTTAAAGGGTACCTGTCGGACCGGAGGCAAGCACTCGAGCGCATAGACAAGCTGCTTGAGTAATTGAAGGGATAGTGTCGTGAGTGCATTGGACATGGTATTGCAGCGGCAAGTACCTGCGCGCCCGGCCGCAAAGGCGGGCGAAGGCTTTTCCGCTGGGGACGCCGCAGACGGCAGAAGGAATGACACTTTTTCCGCGGCTCTCTCGCAGGAAAAGCGCAGTTCCGTCGCAGAGCGGGACAAGGTCCAGTCCGGCAGCCAGTCCGAGACCGGCGGAGAAGATCCTGAAGGCGATGAGCAGGTATCTGCCGGGGCAGGGCAATCAGACGAAATCCTGAGCCTTCTGTCCGGTTTGAAATCGAGCGCTGCCTACGCTGAAGATGCGGAGCTCGGGAATTCCGCGAGCGCTGAAGACACTTCGCTCGAAGTTGCAATTGGCGAGCCCGGAAAGCTGCAGTCCGAAACCGGTGACGTATCAGCGGAAGCTGAAGGTGTGCCGGTCGAGGCCGATGGCGAGTCTGCTGATACAAATGAAGCGCCGGTGGAGAAGGCTGACCGCACGGCCAATGCGCAACCAGCGGTTTCCGGCGCCAACTCCGCCGCTGCATTGGCCAGCGCTGAGGCTAACGCCCGGTCGGCTGTTGCTGAAAAAACCACCGGCACCCAGACGGCACAAGCTGCTGCCGGCCAGGCTTCAAACGCAGCGGCTGTCGCGGGATCTGAGACGGTATCCCGGGCCCCTGTCACAAGCACCCAGCCAGCTGCCGATGCGAAGTCGCCGGCAACACCGGCACAGGTCGCGTCCGCGGCCGCAGGTTTGGCTGGTCAGAGCACGCAGCTCCAACCCAGAGCCACCACGGCATCGAATGGCAGTGAATCGCAGAAGGATTCGTCTGCGGTCAAGGAGGCGATGCGCGCCTTGGGTCTTGAAGGTGCGTCCGGCCTTACCAAAGCGGATGCTGCAAAGTCACAGGGCCGTAATGCGGCAAAGCAGGGCGGCGCCGATGACCAGCGCATTAATGACCTTGCCGGCAAGAAGGACGGCAAGATCGAAGTGATTGAATCACGACGGTTTATGCCGGCCCAGAACCTGTCTGCAAACGCTCAGATGCTGACCCGTACGCTGGCGGAGGCCGGCACCAATGCATTGGCCGCCCAGCGCGCGGCACCGGCACAGCCGCTTGTCCAGACTGCCTTGCCACAGGCGGGGCAGACCCTGCATACACTCAAGCTTCAGCTCAATCCGGTTTCGCTCGGCAGCGTGACCGCGGTGCTGAAGCTTTCTGGCGAAGATCTGTCCGTTGAAATCAAGGTTCAGACCGCAGAAGCATACCGTCAGCTCAAGGAAGACAACCAATCCATACTCAAAGCCCTGCGCGGGCAGGGGTTTGGCGTCGAACAGATTACCGTTCAGCATGTGGTCGGCAATGAGCGTGCTTCCAGCCAGACGGCCCAACCGGGTTTTCAATCCAGCCAGCAGGGGCCAGAGTCAAATGATGCTCAGTCTTTCGGTAAAGACGGCGATCGCAACAGTGCCGGCCAGCAGCAATCCGGCAGCCGAGGAGGGCAGGGCAATGATCAGAGTTCGTATGCTGGGTCTGGCGCTGGGCGTACTGACGGCGTTTATCTCTGACGGGCTGGTGGCAGGCAAGGCGCAGGCTGCAACCGGTGTCTGCGAAGCAGAAATTCTTGCCGCCGCCAGAGCCCATGGGGTGCCGCCAGGCATCCTTCATTCGGTCGGCCTGACCGAGACCGGCCGAAAGGGGTCTCTGTACCCCTACGCGCTCAATATCGAGGGCCGCACTGTCTATGCGAAAAGCAGGGCTGAGGCGTTGCGCGAATTTGATCAGGCAAGGGCACAGGGAAAAACACTGATCGATCTGGGATGTATGCAGATCAATCATCGTTATCATGGAGCTGAATTCAAGTCGGTTGCCGCTATGCTGGAGCCACATGCCAATGTCGATTATGCGGCCCGCTTCCTGTCCCGTCTGCACGCTCGCCATGAAACCTGGACCATGGCTGTTGCGCGATACCACGCCGGCCCGAATAACGATCCTGCGCAGAAGCGTTATGTCTGCCGGGTGATCGCAAATCTCATAGCGACCGGTCATGGAGCATGGACAAAACAGGCTCGATCATTCTGTAGCTAATACAACCAATGCGCGAATACGCCAACATTTGTCTCGATTTAGGCAAATTTGTTAAGATTTGGGCAGAATTAGACAGGGCAAGGAAAAAATTAACCTTTTGTTAACTTTTCCAATCAAAATTGTGTGTCCTGGAGTTACGACATACCATATCTAGGCAAATCAGCAGGAAATATGGTTAATCAATTATTAATTGTCACCGGATTCATTTCGTAGTTTACCAAGATTCGGCGGATTCGTACTTCTTATGTAACGAGGCACCACACTGATTCGGAGGCGAACGAATGATCGTAGTGGTTGATGACCGGCAATTGGTAAAAGATGGGTACACATCCCTTTTCGGGCGGGAAGGGGTTCCCTCGGCGAGTTTCGATTCCATCGAATTCGGCGAGTGGGTTCACGCGGCCGCAGATTCGGATCTCGATGCTGTCGAAGCATTCCTGATCGGGCAGGGCAGCCAGATGATGGACCTGCCACGCGCAATCCGGGATCGCTCCCAGGCGCCGGTAATTGCAGTAAGCGATACGCCTTCACTTGAATCAACTCTGGCATTTTATGACAGCGGTGTTGACGATGTGGTGCGCAAGCCCGTCCATCCACGTGAAATCCTGGCGCGTGCGGCGGCAATCCGCCGCCGTCTCAAGGCGATCTCGACCCATATTGAAATCGGTCCCATCCGGGTCTTTTCAGATGGCCGTGATCCGGAGATCGAGGATCGGACTTTCGCGCTTCCAAGGCGCGAGCGCCGCATTCTTGAGTATCTTGTTGCCAACCGCGGCCGCCGCGTGACCAAGCAGCAGATCTTCAACGCAATCTACGGAATCTTCGACGAAGACGTCGAAGAGAACGTTGTTGAAAGCCACATTTCCAAGCTGCGCAAGAAGCTGCGCAAGCGTCTGGGATTCGATCCGATCGATTCGAAGCGTTTCCTCGGATATCTGATCGATTGGAAGTAAATGGGATTTGGCCAACCGACAAAAATTGGTTGGCCAGCTTCAAATGCATCGCAGGCAATCAGGTTCACGCAAGGCACGCAAGCTAATCTAAATCGCAGTAGTAAACGAGGGATTACGCGATGAGCCTTTATGGAATGATGCAGACCGGTGCATCGGGAATGAACGCGCAAGCCAACCGCTTGAGCACCGTTGCAGATAACATTGCGAACTCCAGTACCACTGGCTACAAGAGGGCAAGTACGGCTTTCTCTTCGCTCATTCTGCCTTCCAGCGCCGGTTCCTACAATTCCGGAGCGGTCAATACGAATGTACGCTATTCGATCAGCGACGCCGGCCCGCTCAATTTCACCACGTCCAATACCGACCTGGCCATCGATGGCGACGGCTTTTTCATCGTCAATGACTCTGGCGGCAGTTCGTTCCTGACCAGGGCCGGATCCTTCGTCAAGGATGGCGATGGCAACCTTGTCAATGCTGCCGGCTATACCCTGATGGGCTATGATTACACCGGCGGTCCTCCGGCGCCTGTTGTCAACGGATTTGACGGCCTGGTTCCCGTGAACGTGCAATCTGCAGGGCTGACCGCGACACCTTCAACAACCGGCAATTTTTTCGCCAACCTTGATGATGGTGCGGCCGTTGTTGTGCCGGCCAACTTGCCGTCGGCGAACGCCGCAACCGCTGAATACTCGCATAAGAGCTCTCTGGTTGTGTATGACAATGTCGGCGCGGAAGTCATGCTCGATTTTTACTACACCAAAACCGCCGACGATAACTGGGAAGTTGCGGTTTATAATCGTGCAGATGCAACGCCAGGGACGTCCTTCCCTTATGGTGCCGCTGCTCTCGCGACCCAGAACCTGGTATTCGATCCCGCGCTCAGCGGTGGCCTTGCTGCAGCCAGCCCGACCAGTATTTCGCTGGCCGTACCTGGCGGCGCGGCGCTCACCATAGACCTCGCGAATATGACCCAGCTCAATTACGAGTTTACTGTCGATGATGCAGACGCGAACGGCAATGCACCCAGTGCGGTGACCGATGTCGAGATCTCGGCGGACGGCACCGTCTATGCGAAATATGCAAACGGGGACCTGAAACCGCTCTATCAGGTGGCGCTGGCCAATGTCCCCAGCCCCGACAATCTCACTCCGCTTCCGGGCAATGTCTACCAGCAGGGGATTGATTCAGGCGTCATCATCACAGGCTTTGCCGGCTCGGGCAGCTTCGGAAATCTGATCGCGGGTGCTCTTGAAGGATCCAACGTCGACCTTGCCGGGGAGCTGACGGACATGATCGCATCACAGCGCAGTTACACTGCCAACTCCAAGGTGTTCCAGACCGGTTCGGATCTGCTGGACGTCCTTGTAAATCTCAAACGATAAGCTCGTTTCGGGAACTGGAAAGAACCGCATATGTCTCTGACATCAGCAATTAATACAGCGCAAACGTCTCTGTCGAACTACGCGACACAGTCGAATGTCATATCGCGTAACATATCCAACTCTACGGACCCCAACTATTCTCGTAGAGATGCTGTTCTGACCAATTCGCTGATCGGCTCGCAGGGTGTTTCCATCCAGCGGGCCCAGGACACGGCGCTGTTCTTCCGCAGCATCGCCGACACTTCATCGGCCAGTGCACAGGATACGCTGCTCACTGGCCTGTCGGATCTCAAGAATATTCTGGGTGGCAATGATTATGAATCATCGCCCTCCGTCCTGATCGCCACCATGCGCGACACGCTCGCGACCTATGCGGCGAAGCCTGCGGAATCCACATTGGCGCAGATGGCGATTGCCGATGCGGTCACAGTCGCCAACGGCCTGAATGATGCATCCGAGGCTGTTCAGACCGTCCGGTATGAAGCCGACAAGGAAATCAAACGGCAGGTCGATACACTCAACGAGTTGCTGGCGCGTTTTGAGACCAACAACAACCGCGTTTTCAGCGGTACTCAGACCGGCAAGGACGTCAGTGCCGAACTGGATGAGCGCGACTCCCTGCTGAAGCAGATTTCATCGATCATCGGCGTGACCCAGGTCAACCGGTCTGGCAATGACATGGCGCTGTACACCTCCGACGGTGTCACCTTGTTTGAAACCGTTGCACGGCCGGTCGAGTTCCAGCCTTCTTCGGGCTTCTCGGCATCGCTTCAGGGCAATCAGGTCTTTGTGGATGGGGTTCCGCTGGGATCTGGTCAGGGAGCCAATACCACCGGGCGTGGTTCGCTTCAGTCTCTGATCCAGATCCGTGATGATTACGCCCCGGCAATGCAGAGCCAGCTCGACGAGATCGCTCGCGCGCTTGTTGTCTCGTTTGCCGAAAGTGATCAATCCGCCGTGCCGGTGCTTCCCGACATGCCGGGTCTGTTCACCTGGGCGGGCGGTACCATCCCGGCTGGCGCAACAATTCAAGCCGGTATTGCATCGACCATCACCGTCAACCCGGCGCTGATCCAGTCGCTCGGCGGCAATCCCACCTTGTTGCGCGACGGTGGCATCAACGGTGCAGCCTACAGTTCGAACCCGACCGGCGCGACCGGCTACTCGTCTCTGCTTGATGCCCATGTGTTGGCGCTGGATGAGCCGATCGCCTTCGATACCGCCGCCGGGCTTTCGCCTTCGGCCAGCCTGATGGAATTCACCGCTGAATCAATTGGCTGGTTGGAGCTCAATCGCAAAGATGCGGAATTTGCATCGGAATCCCGCGAGGCCGCGCGGTTCCGCTCTGTCGAAGCCTTGTCAAACATCACCGGCGTTTCGCTGGACGAAGAGATGTCGATGCTGCTCCAGCTGGAGCAATCCTATAAGGCATCTGCCCGTTTGATCAGTGCGGTGGACGAGATGCTGAAGACTCTCATAGCAGCGGCAGGGTAAGGCGATGAAAACGAGTTTTGTTTCAAATCTGGCTTTTCAAAACGCTATGCGCTTGACCATTGGTCGCGGCCAAAATGAAATTCAGAAGCTGAACACGGAAATTGTCACCGGTCGCTATGCCGATATTGGTCTGGCGCTCGGGGCCAAGACCTCCAACAGCGTCACGCTCAACAGCGATGTGACCCGGTTGAAGAGCATTCTCGATTCCAATGCCCTGGTGACCCAACGCCTTTCAGCATCGCAATCAGCTCTCGACATGATGTCCGATGCCGCCCAGCAGATGCTCGAGGCTTTCATCGCGGTCAACGGCTCTGATGATGCCAACCGATTGCTGATTGCTCAGCGCGACGTGGAATCCGCCCTCGGGGCCTATACGATTGCCGGCAACACCTCCGCAAACGGCGAATATCTGTTCTCCGGCATCAATACCAATACTGAGCCGCTGGAAGACTATCTGGCCGCAGGGTCAGCGCCCAAGGCTGCGTTCGATGCCACTTTCTTTGGCCATTTCGGGTTTGCCCAGAATGATCCGGCAGCCGCCGGCATTACGGTCGCCCAGATGGACAATTTCATCTCCAATGTGCTTGAGCCAACCTTCACGGGTGCGGCTTGGAACACGAACTGGTCCAGTGCCTCCGATACCAATGTATCCAGCCGGATCCTGAAGAATGAGGTGGTGGATTCCAGCACCAACTCCAATTCCGCCGGCATGCGCAATTTTGCTCTGGCTGCGGTCATTGGTGTCGAGCTGCTCAATTCTCCGATTTCTGCCGAAGTCCGCACCGCAGTAAACGCCAGCGCGATCAAATACGCCGGTAGCGCAGTGACGGGCATCGACAATCAGCGCAGCACGCTGGGTGTATCCGAGAACCGGATTACCAAGGCAAATACCGCGCTGGAATCCCAACTACGCATTATCACACTGCATCTGGGTGATATTGAAGGTGTGGATGCCTATGAGGCGTCTACGCGAATGAAATCATTGTTGGCTCAGGTGGAGACGTCCTACACGCTCACTGCCCGCATCCAGCAATTGAGCTTAATGAATTATTTGTAGCAGCATGGCCCGGAGTTCCCGGGCTAAATGGACAAACATGAAGGGCGTCTGAATGTACCAATTTTCCTACGCGGATGTTCAGGAGGATGGTGTTGCCGAAGCACGCGAGCGCGAGCGAGAGGCAATCAATCATTCAATTTCGCTGCTGCAGGCAGCCAAGGCCAATGGTCTGGAATCTCGCGACGCGATCGAGGCAGTCTACTTTTGCAGCCGTCTTTGGGTGCGATTTGTGGAAGATCTGGCATCCCCTGACAATCAGTTGGCTGAGGAGCTTCGCGCCAACCTCATCTCCATAGGGATATGGATAATCAAGGAATCAGAGAGCATCAGGAAACGTCAATCTGACAATTTCCAGGGCATCATTGATATCTCTGTCATCATCAGGGACGGATTGAAATGAAAAGCTCTCTTCGCATCTCTCTCAAGGCCGGCGAACGGATATTCATCAACGGAGCCGTGCTTCGGGTAGACCGCAAGGTTGCTCTCGAGTTCCTCAATGATGTGACCTTTCTTCTGGAAAACCACGTTCTGCAGCCTGAACAGGCCACCACGCCGCTCCGCCAGCTCTATTTCATCGTTCAGATGATGCTGATCAATCCGGAAGGTGCGGAACAGGCGATGGGTATGTTCCGAAAGTCGGTTGTCATGTTGCTGACCTGCTTCAAGAACGAGGAAGTTCTCACCGAACTCAAGCATATCGACGGCATGGTCACCCAGGGCCGGGCCTTCGAAGCCCTCAAGGCCATCCGGGCGCTGTATCCGATCGAAGAGCAGATCCTTGATACCGCCGGCATGTCGGCTGGAACCATTGAGCAGATTCGCAAGGAGTTAGCGCCATGGACGTGAATTCAGTCTCGGCCAGCACGAAAGCATCGGCATCGGTTGCGGAAACCGCGGCCAAAAAGGCCACGCTTGATTATGATACCTTCTTGACGCTGCTGGTGCAGCAGATGAAGAACCAGGATCCCACCGAGCCAATGGATGCGACCGAGCAGATTGCTCAGCTCGCGACATTCAGCCAGGTGGAGCAGACCATCCAGACCAACAAGAACCTGGAAAACCTGCTGCAGTCCTCGACCCTGGGTCAGGCTGGCTCCATGATCGGGCGGACAGTGACAAGTGCAGATGGCACTATCACTGGCGTGGTTGAACAGGTAAAGGTCTTTTCAGACGGCTTGATAGCCCTGCTTGATTCGGGCAAGGAAGTTGTGGTCGGCCCAGGTGTGATAATAAGCTAAGATGAACGAAGCTGACGCCCTAGATATAGTACAAACAGCGATCTGGACCGTGCTCATTTGTTCGGGCCCTGCGGTGTTTGTTGCCATGTTCGTCGGTGTCAGCATTGCCTTCATCCAGGCTTTGACCCAGGTTCAGGAAATTACCCTGACCTTCGTTCCCAAGATCGTTGCCATTCTGGTGACCGTTGCAGTCTCCGCCCCCTTTGTCGGAGCGCAGATTTCAACCTTCACAGACATCGTGTTCCAGCGCATAGAATCAGGCTTCTGATTCACGTCTCCTCCGGCAGGCTTTCCGAAGTTGACCAACACCCGTTTTGTCCGATGAATTTGACCTCCACGGCGAGTTCATTTCATTGCGCGGCAAAATGCCAATCGGGCAGGCGCCGGTCCTGAACTGCCACTCTCCTCATTCACTCTGCCACCTTCGCGCAAGCTTCGATCTATAGGGTCGCGGTGACCTATTGCGTGGGCATGATGCCTGCGCTGTGCTCCGGAGCTCAGAAAACATGGCCAATCCGCAAGCGCTGGCGATCCAGAAGACAGGTTTCCAGGGAAAGGACATGGGCTTTGCTTTCGGCATCGTCGTGATCCTGTCCATCCTGTTCTTGCCCATTCCGGCTTTCCTGATCGATATAGGGCTCGCATTTTCCATCGCGTTTTCCGTTCTGATCCTGATGGTGGCTCTGTGGATCCGGCGTCCTCTGGATTTCTCCTCATTCCCGACCATTCTGCTGATCGCCACGATGATGCGCCTCTCGCTCAACATCGCGACGACACGCGTGATTCTGTCTGAAGGCCACCTTGGGCCCGATGCAGCGGGACAGGTGATCGGCGGTTTTTCGCAGATGGTGATGTCCGGTGACTTTGTCATCGGCGTGATCGTGTTTCTGATTCTGGTGACGGTGAACTTCATCGTTATCACCAAGGGCGCCACCCGTATCGCGGAAGTCGGTGCGCGTTTTACCCTTGATGCCATTCCCGGCAAGCAGATGGCGATCGACGCCGATCTTTCCGCCGGCATGATCGATGACAAACAGGCCCATGACCGCCGCCGCGAACTCGAGATGGAAAGCTCCTTCTTCGGTTCCATGGACGGTGCGTCGAAGTTTGTGCGCGGTGATGCCATCGCCGGCCTGCTCATCACCGGCATCAATATGTTCGGCGGCGTGATCATCGGCTATGCGCGCCACGACATGCAGATCGGCGAAGCCGCCGATGTGTTTGTGCGGCTTTCGGTTGGCGACGGCCTGGTCAGTCAGATCCCGGCTCTGATCGTCTCACTCGCAGCCGGCCTGCTGGTCTCCCGTGGTGGCCAGCTTGGCTCGACCGACGAGGCAGTCATTGATCAGCTCGGCGGCTATCCGCGTGCGCTGTTTGCCGCATCCGGACTGCTCTTCCTCCTGGCCCTGATGCCGGGTTTGCCGTTTTTTCCCTTCATGATCCTGGGCGCAGGCATGGCGTTCGGCAGCTGGATCATCCCGCGTCAGCGCGACCAGAAGGCCCGCGACGAAGCACAGGAAGTGCACCGCTCCGAGCAGGAGGAAAAGGACAAGGAAAAGGATTCGGTCAAGTCCATCCTCAAGACGGCGGAGATCGAATTGGTGCTTGGCAAGCAGGTTGCCACCAAGCTGCTCGGATCGCACGAGGAACTGGCGTTCCGTGTCGCCAAGATGCGCAAGAAGTTCGCCACGCAGTACGGCTTCGTGGTTCCCGAGATCAAGGTCACCGACGACATCTCGATCAAGGACAAGAGCTACCATATCCGCATTCACGGAACCACGGTTGCCGCCAACGATCTCAGAGTCGGCGAGCTTCTGGTGGTTCTCGCCGGAACCCATCGTCCTTCCTTGCCTGGTGACGAGATCCGCGAGCCGGCCTTCGGTCTGCCGGCACTGTCGGTACCGGAGAGCTTCGGCGAAGATCTCAAACGCGAGGGCTTCCAGCCGATCGACAACGTTTCCGTCGTGCTTACCCATCTCTCCGAGGTGATCCGGAACAACCTGCCGCAACTGCTGTCCTACAAGGATATGAAGATCCTCATTGACCGGCTGGATCCAGAATACCGCAAGCTGGCCGACGAGATCTGCACCTCGCATCTGACCTATTCCGGATTCCAGGCTGTTCTCAAGCTGCTGCTGGCCGAGCGGGTCTCGATCCGGAACCTGCACCTCATTCTCGAGGCCGTGGCGGAACTGGCGCCGCATGTGCGCAAGACCGAGCAGATTGTCGAGCATGTGCGCATCCGCATGGCCCAGCAGCTCTGCGGCGACATCGCCCGCAATGGTCAGCTCAATGTCTTGAGACTGGGCAATCGCTGGGATCTGGCCTTCCACCAGGCGCTCAAGCGCGATCCCAAGGGCGAGATCATCGAATTTGACATCGATCCGCGCATGCTTGAGGAGTTTTCCGAAGAGGCCACCAAGGTTATCCGTGAGCACATGGACAAGGGCGTTCCTTTTGTACTGGTAACTTCGCCCGACTCACGGCCTTATGTCCGAATGATCGTTGAACGGATATTTGCAACCTTGCCGGTGCTGTCGCACGTCGAAATCGCGAAGGGCATTGAGATCAAGCTTCTCGGCGCGATTTCGTGATTGAAGACCCGCAAGGCACTGTGCTCGCCCTCTTTCTGGCATTCTGCCGGATTGGTGGATGCTTCATGGTCCTGCCGGGGTTTGCAAGTTTTCGCGTCCCGCTTCAGATTCGCCTGTTCCTCGCGGTCGCCGTTTCAATGGCGCTGCTGCCCACTCTCTGGGACACCATCTATCCGAATGTGAAGGGCGGCGGCGGTTCCTACGTCCTGCTTGTCGGCGCTGAAATGCTCATTGGCGTGACCATAGGCCTGGTTGCGCGCTTCATCGTGATGTCGCTTCAGTATGCCGGGACGGCAATGTCCATGGCGATCGGTTTCAACTCATCGCCGGGCGGCGGTATTATCGAGAACGAACCGGAAGGACAGTTGACCGCACTGATCACCTTCACCGCTCTGTTCATTCTGTTTCTGACGGACTTTCATCACATGATCATAGCGTCGCTGGTTCGCTCCTACGGCTTCATGCCGATGGCCACCGGGTTCGAACCCAGGCTGGCATTGATGACCCTTACCGATACCCTTGCCAACTCCTTCATGCTGGTGCTCCGGCTGGCCAGCCCGTTCTTGGCATACGGTCTGATTTTCAATCTGTCGATTGGCATGGTCAACAAGCTTGCACCGCAGATTCCGGTCTACTTCATCTCGATTCCGTTCATCCTCGCCGGGGGGCTTATTCTGCTCTATTTCGGCTCCCACACTTTCTTCACGCTGTTCACCGATGGCTTTGCTGACCTTTTCACGGGGCTGCTCTGAGATGGCGGGATCGCGTTCCGAAAAGCTTGCCCGTCTCGTCCGTGTGCAGCGGCAGATGGAGCGCATGGCCGAGTACGAACTGTCTCTGACCATGTACGCACAGGCCGAGACCGATGCGACCCAGGAGGCGCTTGTCAACGCGGTCGGCTCGTTCAATCCGATCCACACCGCAATGTCGCATCAATATGCCCAGCGGTTTCAGAGACTGTCTGCCAGGTCGCAGATGCTGGCGGGCGCCAAGGGTGTTCAGGAACGCAAGATGTTGACGGAGAAAACCAAGGCAGACCGGCTCGCTGACCAGGCTGGTCAGGCCGCCCAGGCCGAGGACCGCCTGGAGACGGACGAGAGCCTCCTGGATCTGCTTGACGGTTCGCTGCGGCGCCGCTGAGCCGTCAAAGTTCCGCAATGACTTCTCTTCATTCCGGTTGCAGGCTTTTCGATCGGAACATGTGCGCCAGGAATATCCTGTCGGGGAGTCGGCGAAGCAGGGCCGAGATTGCCGCCGTGGCCGCCAGCGCAAACGCCAGCCGGCCGGCAAGAACACCGTAGACATCGGCGCCCAGCGAAATCACCACAATTGTATCCTCGATCACGCTATGGGCAAAACCCATCAGCACGCATGACAGGAATATCTGGCGCGGAGATATGGTCCCCGATTGTGCCTCGCGGATCAGAAGGCCGGCGCCGTAGGAGATCCCCAGAAACAATCCGACGGCGGTGAGATGTCCGGCTTCGCTCCGGATTCCGGCCAGGCGCAGAACCGGCGAAAGTGTGAGCATCATAAGGTCCAGCAGTCCGGTCAGCTTGAGGATTTCAAGGCCCCAGGACAGACCGAGCAGGATGACAAGCATCCAGATCATGGTCTCTCCGAGACTGCGGAAGAATTCAATCCAATCGGGCGTTGGGCTCATTGGAACCCATGCCGGGTCAACCGGGGCCTGCAACCAGCCCGTGGCGAGCAGAACCTGGTGCAGCACAATAGCGTACAACAGGCCACCCGCAACGCGCAGCGTTGTCGTCGCAAACATACCAGGCCCCGCCTTCTGGATGATCTTCTGTTCGATGGGCAAGCCGTGCGCGAACAGGATCAAGGCGGAAAATACAGTCACGTCCGCAACGCTGAGCGAGGAGACAGGGACGAGCGTGTAGATGAGCGGGACAGCGCCCCAGATCCCCACGATCATGGCCGTCAGCCAGGCCAGGCCCAGTTCCGGAGGCAACCCGACCAGGTTCATGACGGGCGCGAAAGCCGGGGCCACGGCCTCGATCACACCGTATCTGGACAGCAGCTCCGCCATGATCGTCAGAGGGATCATGATCCGGGCAAGCATCCAGTAAATCGCCAGTGAATCGGGTGTCTTGCGCAGGACTGTCAAAATGAGCGTCATGAGAGAACCTCCCGGTTTTGCCTGCTCCCGGAGCTGGAAAAGACCTTACGGCGCAACCGAACTGCAATGTCCGGCAGCTCGCCGAGTGTGGAAAAAACCCTGAAGACCATTCTTGGCGCCCATCCGCCATGCTCTTCCATGAAGGCCTGTTCCTGCCTCTCCCGGCACAGGCGTGCCTGGTGGGGAATTCGTCTGTCGATAGGTACGCGGAATAGCATCGCGGGCTCCTCTTGGGTGGCCTCGACGTCGTAACCCTGGTTGGTTCGAAGATGTGGTCAAAGATTGCAGTATCTTGCAATATTATTGCAAATCAGCGGTCCATTGCTATTCTTTGAAAATGGACCGGATCGACCGCAAGCTTCTCAACCTCATGCAGCGCGACGCGTCGCGGACCAATGTCGACATGGCCGACGAGGTGGGCTTGTCTCCCTCGTCGTGTCTGCGCCGCGTGCAGCGGCTTCGCAAGTCCGGCCTGATCGAGAGAATTGTTGCGATCCTTAATCCTGCCAAAGCCGGACGCGTGATCAAGGCCATGGTGACGGTGGAACTGAAAAGGCATGGCGAGCAGCATATGCGCCGCTTTCTGGAGATTGCCTGCGCGGAAGAGGCGGTTTCCCATGCCTATGCGGTGACTGGCGCAACCGATGTCGTCCTCATGCTTCGCCTGCGTGACATGGTAGAGTTTGACGCGCTCTGCGACAGGCTGTTCCGCGACCAGACCAACGTCGCCCGCTTTTTCACGATGATCGTCATCCGGACCGCGAAAGAAGAAACGGCACTTCGGCTTTGAGCCGGGATGCCGCGTCCAATGCCCGATGATCCAGCCGTCCCCGCTTTATAGGGCCGATCTCCGGGCCGTGCCGCCCCCGGCCTTCCAGCGCAAGGCTAGCGTAAGCTTCATAGGACAATGTGTCCTGGATCATTTCCGGTCAATTTCTGCGAGGCGAGCTCTTTGTCCATACAAACAGCAACCGATATTATTCTTGATGTCGTCAAGGCGGCGGATCCTGCCGTGGCACAACGGGCGGAAGCAATGCTCGAAGCGGCTTCGGCGCGGAAATCGGAGCGGGCCGCGGCAACGCCTGCATTCCAGCACCAGTTGCTGGCGTCCTCCGATCAGTCATCGGTGTCGGTCTCCGCTCCCGGCCTTGCCGTTCCTGACAAGACCATGGAAACCTATCAGCGCTTTGAAGCGATGATCTTGCAGAGTTTCATCGGCGACATGTTGCCCAAGGACAGCGAACAGCTCTACGGCAAGGGAACTGCCGGAGAGATCTGGAAGGGCATGATGGCCGAACAATTGGGCGCAGTGCTGGCAGCTGGTGGTGGCATCGGCATTGCAGCGCGTATGTCGGGTGAGGGCATCATCGCGGCCCCACCGGCCGATGACAATCTGACCAACCGCGCCGCCAGCATGACCAACGAAATTCAGACGCGGATCCTGGCAGATATTGCCGGAACCGATGAATCCGATAATGCCGCAACCAAATCCAGCCAGGAGCGACACACAGCATGAGTGACCTGAATTCAAACGATCATCGTATTGTTGGCGTGCTGTCCCGTCTTGAAGCTGTCATCGACGCGGAAAATGCCGCAATCGGCAATGATCCCAAATTCGACCTGGACCGGTCAAATTCAATCAAAAGCCGCTGTCTGTATGACATGACGATGCTGTTCAGCAGCAAGCGTCCCCTCGAGCTTGATCCCGAGCACAAGGTCCATCTTGAAACCGTCAAGAGCAAGCTGCAGATCAACAACACCAAGGTCAAGGCGCATATGGAAGCGGTTCGCGACATCGCCGACATGATCAAGGAAACCGTTGCCGCCGCGGAAGCTGACGGTACCTATTCCGAAGCGCAGTTCAGGGCCATCGAGTTGTCATGATCAAAACGCTTGCGATCGGTATCTGGATATGTGCCGTAGCGCTTGGCTCTGTCTATTTCTCGGTGCAGATTACCAACACCAAGGAAAGCGTCGAGCCGGAACCGGCCATGTTTGGCGGTCTGGAAACCATTCGCGGCGAAGTCATATCGATCCCGGTTATCTCGACCGGGGCCGTGCAGGGCTACTTCCTGACCCGCTTGTCCTACACCGTCGATCCGCTCAGGACCGCCAAGCTCTCCATTCCGGCCGATGAGCTGATTACCGACGTGCTCTATACGGCACTGGTCGGCGAACCGGTCATTGATTTCCCGGATATCGAGGTGTTTGATCTCGAAGCCTTCAAGACCCATATTCGCGATGCTCTCAACGAGCGCGTCGGCGAGGAACTGTTCCACGAGGTGATCGTCGAACAGATCGATTTCCTGTCCAAGGAAGACATCCGGTCGAATGTGCAGCAAGGCCGCTCTCTCAAAAACAACGCGAGCGAGAGCCATTCAACGCCGCCCGCGGCGGCTGCCCCCTCGAACTGATCGCCTCAAGGCATGAAGCGTCGCTACCAGCACTTTACGGCCGCCGGTAGCGGTCAGTTGCTTTCGGGATTGCGGTACTGCTCGTTGACCAGTCCGAACTCAGCCATCAGCCGGCCGACAGCGACCTGAATGTGATAAAGCCCGATAACCGCCGAGCCGGTCTCCAGTCCCAACCGGACCCCGCGCACCGGAGCTGCGGCAAGCAGCGCCAGTGATTTGATCAATGTGCGGGCGCGGCCTGGGATGCCCGGCCATTGCCGCTTCTCGAGGATCGCGGAAATCGCGCCGTTTCTCAGCGAACGTGCATTGAGCCATGAAAATTCCGCGCGTCGCGAGGGCAGGGTTTCCATGACGGCTGCCTCGGCGCTCCAGCCGAAAGCAAATCCGCGTGCCTTGGCGCGACGGTAGAAATCGCTGTCACCGCCGCCAATGAAATTGAAAGCCGGATCCAGATAAGGCCTAGGCATGATGTCCAGCACCGGACGCGAGATCAGCACATTGCCCGATGAATAGAGGATCGGAACAAGCCCGGATACCTGGTAGTGCGGGGTGAAGACAGGGTGTTTGCGCCAACCGTCCAGTGCCTTGTCGGCAAACACCGGGATTTGCGGCCCGCCCACCAGGTCAGCGCCGGTTTTTTCTGCCGTCTTCATCAGGCCCGATAGCCAATCCGGCCCGGCGATTTCGTCATCGTCGATAACGGCGATATGGGTAAGCTTGGGAAATTCCGCCAGGGCGGTTTCCCAGCCGGCATTATAGGCGTGGCAGTTGCCGCGCTGGTGCGCCACGATGGCTATGCCTTTGAGCCGGGAACCGGTCAGCCAGTCCGCAGCAGCATGCGCACCCTCAAGCCCCGCAGCATCATTGTCCATGATCACCACAGCGGTGTCGTGGCCAAATCCCTGCGCTTGAAGCGAATCCAGCGTCATCACCAGATGATCCGGCCGGCGGAAGGTCGGCAGCGTGATCACCACGCGGATGCGGTCCGGATCGAGGTCTGCGGAGCGGGCATGCTCGGAAACAAGATCAGCGTCAGGCGTCATGGTGGGCATCCGATTGGTATAGCTGCCATAAGACCACAAGGGTCTGAACAATGCCTGAAGGCGAAACCCGGCATTTGAATCAGGTGTTTAACGTGTCTTTCAAGCCATCGGATTACAATGCCGGCGATATCTGAATGGGAAACGCATGCACGTCATATTCATTTCCTCCCTGGTGCCAGTGGCAAACCCGTCGTCCGGCTACGATATCGCCAATCGCGTAATCGTCGATGCGCTCCGGTTGCTGGGCCACAAGATCTCGGTGCTCGGATTCCTGCAGCCTGGCCATGTCCCTGCAAAACCGGATCAGACACGGCTGCTTGGCGAAGTGGAAGTCACCAATGCGCGTGTCGGCAAGCTGCAAAAGGCGCTCTGGCTCAAGGATGCGTTCGTCCATGGCGAGCCGGTATCGGTTGCCAAGATGCACGCAGTCACGGCTCGTGACATCCGCGCCGCACTGGCTGAGCTCGCGCCGGTCGATGGTCTGATCCTCAATTCGGTGCAATTGCCAGGCGCGTTCATTGACGTGTTTTCGGAGTTTCCTTCGGTTTTCGTGGCGCACAATGTTGAAGCCGACAGCGCTGCCGATAACGCCCGGAATGCCTCCAGCCGCCTGACTCGCTTTCTTTTCGCCCGCGATGCGCGTCTGCTTTCGGATCTGGAGAGTGGCCTTTGCGCACAGGCGGAGCACGTTTTCACTCTTGCCGAGCCTGATCGGGCGGCTCTCGGTGTTGCCACTGACAAACAATCCACAGTGCTCCCGCTGGTGACGTCCGTCACGCCGCCGCCACCGCCTTCGCTGCGCGCACCGGTCTATGACGCAGGCATGATCGGTTCCTGGACCTGGGCCGCCAACCGGGCCGGACTTGACTGGTTCCTCGGTGAGATCATACCGCGGCTGCCATCTGATTTCCGCATCGCGATTGCCGGCGGTATGGATGCGGATGTGCCGCAAGCCCCCGAAAATGTCGTGTTTCTGGGCCGCGTCCCCGATGCCCGGGCTTTTGTGAAGTCCTGCCGGATCGTGCCGTTGATTTCGCGTGCCGGGACCGGTGTTCAGCTCAAGACGGTCGAGACATTTGAGATGGGCTTGCCGTCTGTGGCAACAACAAGTGCCGTCCGGGGAATATCGGCACAGCCGGAAAACTGCATGGTTGCCGATGATCCGGCAGAATTTGCTGCTTGTCTGGTTGAGATGATCGGCCGCTCACGCGCCGGAGAGCCCCTGGACAGGGATGGCCGCCAGTTTCACGCACTCCAGCTGGATGGGCTCACCAAGGCACTGTCGAGCGGTCTCGGCCACATGCTTAACAGAAGGTAAATCCAATCCTTAACTGCATTTGGGAAATGCGGATGGAGCCTGAACAAGAAAGTGCTAACACAGGGCTGTCCGGGACGGATTGTCCGCATCTGGGAAGAGTGTTCGGAGTAACCATGCCGGTAATGGAAAACGGTCAGCATCGCGACATTATGGGCATCAGGGTTGCAGCACTTGGCTGGTCCCAGGCACTCGATGAGTTTGCGCGTGCGATTGACGGCGATGGTCCGCAGCGTATTTTCAATTTTCTCAACGCAAACAATGCCAATCTTGCCATGCGCAACCCGAAATATCGTCAGGGCCTCTCCAGATCTGAAGTTCTGCCCGATGGCGTTGGTGTCGATATCGCCTCGCGCGCATTCTATGGCACAGCGTTCCCCGCCAACCTCAATGGCACCGATTTCATTCCGGCACTTCTTGTCCATTCCGACAGGCCTTTGAAAGTGGCGCTCATCGGCGCACGTCCGGAAAACCTCGCACGCGCAGTGGCCGGCTTCAAGGCGGCCACCCCCTGGCATGAATTTGTCGCGGTTTCGGATGGATATTTCGACAGGGCCGACAGTTCGAAAATTCTTGCCGATCTGGCGGCGGTCAATCCGGATATCACCCTGATCGGCCTGGGAAGTCCGGCGCAGGAAATCTGGATCGATACCCATATCCGTCAGGGCCATGGCCGTGTCGTGTTTGGTGTTGGCGCGCTGTTTGATTTCGTATCCGGCGCTGTTCCGCGTGCACCACTGTTCCTTCGGGATCTCAGGCTCGAATGGGTTTGGCGTCTGATCATAGAGCCGTCGCGGCTCTGGCGGCGCTATATTGTGGGGAACCCTGTTTTCCTGTTTCACGTCCTGCGTTACAAGCTGTTTGGCGCACGCCGGCAAGCTGCCCTTCCAGTCTGAAGACGCCGGACCCAGCACCTGCGGAAACCAGGCGGAATCACCATGAAGACAGCCGTAATGACCGCATCATGGTCCGCCGATCTGGACCGATGCCGCTTGATGTGTGAAAGCCTTGATCGTTTTCTCTCGGGCGACTGGCATCATTATCTGCTGGTTGAACCCCGTGATGTGGCGGCCTTCCGCTCGCTTGAAGGCCCCCGCCGGACGGTTGTCAGCGAAGCCGAGCTGTTCCCCAGCTGGCTGCGCGCCTTCCCCGATCCGGCCAGTTTTGGCGGCCGCCGCGTCTGGCTCAGCCCGTTCTCGCTACCCCTGCGCGGCTGGCACGCCCAGCAGATAAGGCGTTTGGCTCTGGCCCGGCACGTCGATGCCGACATGCTGCTGTCCATCGATTCCGACGTCGTCATGGTGCGTCCCTACGATCCGTCGAACATGTGGGAAGACGGCAGGATGCGCCTATTCCGCATCGATGGCGGTATCATTCAGGATATGGCCGAGCATCGCCAGTGGCTTGCCCATGCCGGAAAACTTCTCGGCTTGCCTGCAGCAGTCTCGCCGGCGCATGATTACATCAACACCTTTATCGGCTGGCGCGTCGACGCCGCGCGGGCGATGCTTGATCACATCGAAAAGATTAGCGGCCGGAACTGGATCCGCGCGCTGATTTCGTCGCGCGCCATTTCCGAATGCACCATCTACGGCCGTTTCGTTGACGAGGTGCTGAAAGGCGAGGGGCATGATGTCTCCGGCCAGGCCCTGTGCCACATGCTCTGGTCAAGCGAGGCCTATCCGGAAACGCTTGAGGGTCTTGAGGCGTTTATGGCAGGCCTGCAGCCCGGTCAGGTGGCGATCGGCGTCCAGTCTTTCGTTGGTCACGATATATCGGAAATCCGGCGTCTGGCGTTTTCCGTCACCCCGTGATCCTGCGCCGTCCTGCCGTTGGGATTCACAAGGCTCGCTGCTTCCGCTGTGTGGGTCAGATCGGCCGTTTCCTGATCCTGCGCAGCGCCCGGTAGGTCATCAGCGCCGATTGCAGATAGAGCACCAGGAACGCCACATTCAAGAGTTCAACCCAGACCACGACGTCTGCGCGCAATCCCAGCACATAGGCAAGCAGCAGCGCCTTCATGGCGCCCAGTGACGCCAGGATCACCATGCGCACCACGGTCCGGCCGGTCGCATACAGCAGTTCCGAGTGATACTCGATCAGATTGCGGAATGCCGGAACAAGTGCGACGAAGATCAGCAGCGGCGCGGCCACGGCCACATTCTTTCCAAGCGCATTGGGAAACAGCCACAAAAACCCGGCCATCCCCAGCAGTCCAGCGGTTGAAACCGCCGCCACTGCGCCCTCAAGCAACGCCCGGTTTTTGAGCTTCTCTAGCATCGCCGGGGTGCGCATCAGCTTCTGGGTCAACACCGTCAGGAAGGCGCGCACCGGCAGTGCGGTCAGGTCGACCAATCGCATGATGATGGCATAGATACCGGCGGTTTCGGGGCCACCCAGTGAAAGCACCAGAACCTTGTCGAGCTCCGACTGGATGTAAAACAGCATTTCGGCACCCGCCACCGAAACGGCATCGACCCAACGGCGTGTGTAGAGTGCTAGGTTCCAGCGAAGCCGGACGCGAGGATAGAAAAACAACACCGCCAGAAGTGCGGAGAGTCCATTGGCGGCCAGATAGTACCAGCCCCAGCTTGCCAGAGACCCATCCGCCAGCCAGGCAAACAGGACGGCAGCAATGGTCTTCAGCAGGGTCGCGACAACCACCAGCACCGAACCCGAGCCGAAGCGGTTGGTGCCGTAGCTGACGATGACCGCGATCTCCATGATGCGCCAGCACAACACCTCAGCCACGATGATCTTTGCGAAAGTCGCCAGGGCCATCTGCTCGGAGAAGACAAGCATATGGGTCAGCCATGCGGCGAGCGCGATGACCGGGACCGACAGCACCACTCCACCCAGAAAGCCCGCGGTATAGACCCCCAGCAGGCGGGTCTTGACCGTGGCAATACGGTAGAGCGGGGATACGAAACCGAAGGCCAGCAGCCGCGACAACATGATGCCGCAAGCCGAAGCGGTGGCGAACAGGCCGAATTCGGCGATCGACAAGGTGTTGGCGATTGCGATGAAATAGACCAGCGAAATCACCAGTCGCCCCGCCGACCCTCCCACCATCGAAAGATAGGCCCGGATGACAGGGGCGTTGGCGCTGGCAAGATTTTTCAGACGTAGGTTCATCGGGGACCGTTTCGGCAAGACGATTGCAATTGCCGCACCCGTCGTTTCACCCGTCAAATCTTAGAGTGAAAGTGTTAATTCAGCGTTTGAACGGATGGAGTGGTCCCAATCCGGCTTTTGACCGGGCTCGATTGGCGATTTCCAATAGCCCGATATCCTTGTCTTTTTGTAGGGACTGTTTCGGAAATTAACCATTTGTTACCCATGAATTTATAACTTGCCTTAACCAAGTCGACTTCCTTGCCAAAAAGGGCGCCAAAGCCGGATATGAGCGATTCAACTGACAACAGGAGGCACCGCGGCAACCGCGGATCACTGCTCGACCACGCTCGTGACGCGCGCTTGGATACGGCCGGGCAGCCTGCAGAACCTGTGTCGCCGAACCAGCCATCCAGCGGCGCTGCCCGCTCCATTCTGTCCGCACCAGCCCGCTCGGCCCGTGTGTCCACCGCCCGCCTTACCGGTTCCGGAGATCCGGCGCCCGGGCCAAAAGCCGAATCCCTGCTCGCGTCGGCTCCCGCCGAGCCTGTCATGGCGGCGCCCCGCTCCGGCGAACCTTCAGAAACAGCCTCTGCCGGGCGCGAGAAATTTGGCGACAGGATCGCCAGGCTGATCGGCACCATGACGCCGGACGAAAAGCCGCCGCAACGCCATCCCGCAGGCCAGGACCAGGCGCGCGCCGAGCCGGCAGAACCGCATGAGCCCGTTGCTCAGCCCGGCCCCGTGTCACGACGCCCTGCAGAGCCGGAGCACCCCTCATTTTCATATGATAGCCCGGACAATAGCCGCTCTCACGGTGACGATCCTTATCCGCGGGGCAATCACAGCCACAATCACAATCATTGGCATCCGGCGTCTGACACGTCCCGCTTTGCAGATGAGACGCGTCCCTTGCTTGATGCCTCGATCCTGATATCCGCGGTGTGGCGCTTCCGGCGGACGATCTTTGCGTTTACCGTGGCCGGAGCGATACTGGGTGTCATTTTTGCCCTGGCGACGCCGCACAAATATTATGCGGAAAGCCGGTTGTTCGTGGACCCCCGCGAAATCCGCGTCACCGACGACGACATCCGCAACCAGCAGCTCTCCACCGAAGCCATGCTGGCCATCACCGACAGCCAGTTGCAGATCTTGTCATCGACGAGCGTGCTCGAAGACGTTATCGGCAATCTTGGCCTTAGCCGCGATCCCGAATTCAACGGCTCCTTGTCTCCGGGTGGCATCCGGGGCGGATTGTCGCTGATCAAGCAGATTCTGACCGGCACGGATCCTGCGGAGGAAGCGGAGCAGAAAGCGCTCAACAATCTGCGCAGAGCATTGTCCGTGTCGCGCGATGCCAAGACATTCGTCATTATCGTCGGTGTGAGCACGCGCGATGCCGACAAGTCCGCATTGATCGCCAATCAGGTCGTCGAGACCTACCTCGATTCCGAAGGCCAGGCGCAATCCAACCTGCTGGAGCGGACATCTGAATCCATAGACACCCGGATCAACTCGCTGCGTTCCGATCTTGATGCCGCCGAGCGCGAAGTCGAACGCTTCAAGGCCGAGAACGGTCTGGTCGGGGTTGGCGGTCAGTATATTGATGACAAGGTGATCCTGGCGCTCAGTGACCAGCTCGGCAATGCCCGTGCGATGAAAGTCGGTATCCGGGTCAAGGCCGAGAACCTGGCCAAGGTCAATATCGACGATGTCCTGTCCGGCGCGTTTCCCGAAGAGCTGCTGTCGACCAATCTGGCCGCATTGCGCAAACAATATACCGAGACCAAATCCAGCGCCGATTCGCTTGGCACAAGGCTCGGGCCGCGCCATCCGCAATATATTGCGGCAATGCAGTCGCTCAAGACGATCACCGATGAAATCAGCGCCGAGCTGCGCCGCATTGTCGCCAGCTCGCAGACCGAACTGCAACGCGCCATCGAGACCGAGCAGGAACTGGCCAGCCAGATGGCCATCGCCAAGAGCCGCGCCATGGACCAGTCGGTGGAGCTGGTCACCTTGCGGGAGCTGGAGCGCAAGGCCAATGCGACCCGTGGCATCTATGAGGCCTTCCTCACCCGCTCGCGCGAAACCAGTGAACGCTCGAATCTGTCGACCCGCAATGTCCGGGTCATTTCACCGGCGGAAGCCCCGATCCAGCCGATGGGGCCGTCCCGCAAGATCATCGCCATCGCCGGTATGATGGCAGGCTTTTTCGCAGGCCTCGGACTGGCTTTGCTGATCGGCGCAATCGACAGCATCCGCGCCTACAATGGCGCGCAATTCCAGAACCGCTATCCGGGCTCACCGGCGGGCGGCTATCCGCCGCCGCCGCAACCCGGACCAGGAGGACCCTCCAGTGGTCCCGGCCCGCACTACAGGCCGCGCCGCGAGAACGACATGGCCGCGCGCGCCGACGCCATGGATGGCGCCATGGGTGAAACCGGCGCACAGTCCTCCTCCGCTGCACGGGCCCAGGCTGCCGGCAATCCGGTTCACGCCACTCCCGATCAAGACAGCCCGGTCTCCGCTGAACCGGTGCGGACCGGCTTCCTTCGTCCCAAATGGGCGCGGCGGGACAGCTCTGCGGCGGCCCGCAACACAGCACCAGACGCCGGGTATCGTGAACAGCCAGCGGCAGCCGCCGAAGCCCCACGCCCGCCCATGGCGGAACAGCGACCGGCCACGGGCCGCAACGCGCAAGCCTTCATGTCTGCGCAGGCACAGCCAGCGCCCACGGAAACCACACCGGTTGCCGATCCCGCTCCTGCGCCTGCGTCAGTAGCAACCTCCCCGGGGACAATGGATCCGCGCGGCGCCCAGCCGGTCTGGGGCGCTTATCCTGCGCCACTGCCTGCGCATGCGGCCTATCAGCCCCACCCGCAGCAACAGTTCCAGCCCTACCTTCCGGCTCACCCTCATGGGGCCCAGCAGCAGCCGCCGTTCCATCCTGCGCAGCCCCCGTATTGGCCACATCATCACGCCGCTCATTCCGGCTCTGTGGTTGATCCCTATGCGCCGGTGCATCCTGGGGTCAGCCCGAACCATCCCGCAGTGCAGGCAGCAGCTTATGCCGCTGCCCCGCTCTATCCTGCGCCCCAGCCCCAGATGATGCCGCCGCAAATGATGCAGGCCCCGGCAATGCAGTACCAGCCGCATCCGGTCCCGCCCCAGGCCTACCAGCCACCGCATTCACCAATGCCATATCAGCCGCAATTTGCTCCGGCACCGCACCCAGCCGCAGCGCCGGCGGCGCCGCTCCACCCAGCACAATTCGGCCCCACGCCTGAACCGCATCTCGCCCGGGCGCCTGCCGGAGCATCTCCGCACATGGCAGCGCCGCTGCAGGCCGCGTCTGCTGCTGAGCCCGTCCGGCAAGAGCCCCCGGCATCACCTGCCAGCAACGAGCAGGTTGACCGGATACGCCGCGAGATGGACCAGTTGCGGTCCAGGATTGACGGTTACGGATCGCAGCGCCGCCGCGCCTGACAGGATCTCGCCGCTTGAATTTTGACATCAGAGGACGCAAAGAGGCTATCAGCCGCAGCATTCGCTCCCGTAGGGTTGGCGGAGGAGCCGGCCCTGTGCCGCGTGAGGCCTGGCAAGCAAGTCAGTGAAGAGGATTTTCCATGGCGAAGGTGATTGACGGCAAGGCTGTCGCGGCAGAGGTGATCGAGCAGGTGACGGCGGCCAGCAATGCGCTGGAAGCGCAAACCGGGGCGCGTCCGGGATTGGCCGTGGTCATCGTCGGCAACGACCCCGCCTCACACGTCTATGTCTCCTCCAAGAGCCGCATGGCCAAGCAGTGCGGCTTCAAGTCGGTGCAGCACACCTTGCCCGCCGAGACCACCCAGGCCGAGCTTGAGGCGCTGGTCGCCAGGCTCAATGAGGATCGAGAAATCCATGGCATTCTGGTGCAGCTGCCGCTGCCCGGCAATCTTGATTCCGATCCGGTGATCCAGTCGATCCGGCCCGAAAAGGACGTCGACGGGCTGCACGTCGTCAATGCCGGCAAGCTGATGACCGGAGACCTCGATGGCGGGCTGATTTCCTGCACGCCTGCCGGCGCCATGCTGTTTGTCCGCCAGACCCACGGCCCGGATCTCTCCGGCCTCAATGCCGTGGTCATCGGCCGCTCCAACCTGTTCGGCAAGCCGATGTCGGCGCTGTTGCTGGCTGCCAACGCCACCGTCACCACCGCCCATTCCCGCACCAAGGACCTGCCCGGCGTCTGCCGCAATGCTGACATTCTGGTCGCCGCCGTCGGCCGCCCGCAGATGGTCAAGGCCGGCTGGGTCAAGCCCGGCGCCACGGTGATCGACGTCGGCATCAACCGCATCGACGCGCCCGAGCGGGGCGAGGGCAAGACCCGGCTGGTCGGCGATGTCGCCTTTGACGAATGCGCCGATGTCGCAGGCACCATCACCCCGGTTCCCGGCGGCGTCGGCCCGATGACCATCGCCATGCTGATGGCCAACACCGTAACCGCCGCCATGCGCGCCCACGGACTGAAGCCGCCGTCGTTCTGATCGGGGCGGCGGCCGACTATCTGGCCGGTTTAAGAGCCAAGACGATTGGCGCTTTCGGACCTTCGTCACCTTGCCAAATGCTGCCCCGCAGCTGCGGCAATCGGTCAACCGCGCAGAATTCCGAATTTTCCAATGTCGACACCGCGGATTACCCGGACTGCAGCAGGTGAGAAAGTGGCTGCTGCAGTTTTCCATTCAAAATCTGGACCAGTAAAACATCATTGGAAATCGGACACTCTCTCTCAATACCCTGAAAGCGCGAGCGCACTTGCTATTCGGTGACGCACTTCAGGATCGGTGAATGGGAAAGACTTGAAGAAGTGCTCTTGATTTGCATCCGGCCGGCGGCCGGCAACATTTCTCTTCCAGAATATTGCCTTCTCGGGGTCCCGGTTCAGGTAATGGGCAAGAACCGCAATCATGCCGATCAGAAAATGTGAATTCGGGGATCGGGCGCCTGCCTCCGCCCATTTTGCAGCACTTTCATAGTCGCCTTCGACAATGAAGGACAACGCACGGGTGCTGTGCATTGCATAGACCATGGGATCCAATGGGCTGAGCTGACAGGCGGTATCGACATAGGCACGCGCACTGTGCTCTCGGCTGGAAAGCATATCGGCGAAAGCGTGCGAGTAATGGCCATGGGCGTAATTCGGACTGAGCACGATCGAACGGTCAAGCCAATCCAGCCCGAGTTCCAACTCGTTCCTGAGCCAAAATGACCGGCCCATCACCAGGTTGGCGAAGGGATCCAGCGGATCCAATTCGATGCTGCGTTCGGCAGAGCGCGCTGCGGCCTGAGCTGCCGCAACCGGATCACCACTGTAATTGACAAAGGCGTCCTGAAAGCTTGTGAACGATAGCCCGGCATGCGCCCGCGCGAACCCCGGATCCTGCATGACCGCCTTTTGGAAAAGGCCCGTCGCCCTTTCGTTCCCCTCCTGGCAGAAGCGGTACATCTGCTGCAGCCCGAGGTGATAATTTGCCCAGGCATCCAGGTTTTCCGATGTGCCAATGCGGGCGCCGCGGGCTTCATTCATCGGAATATAGACTTCGAGTGCCGCGACGACACTGGCAGCGATCTCGGCGCGCACCTCATGCAAACCGTCAAGAGACAGGTTGTAACGGTCCCCCCAAATTACCTCTCCGCTTCGGCTGTCAGACAGTTCCACCGAAATCACCAGCCTGCCCCCCAGGGCTTCGACGGATCCGGCCAGAACGTATCGAACGTTCAAGGCTGAAGCGATATCGGCCATATCCTCATTTTCGGACCGAAACTTGAAAGCGGTACCGCGGGCAATGACCATCAGCCAACGCAATTTGCACAGCGCCTGAATGAGTTCATGAGGAATGGCTTCGGCCAGAATCTCCGCCACGTCAGGCGCTCCGAGGAACCTGAACGGCAAGATGACAATTGTTGGCCGGTTTCCCGTGTTCGCGTCAGGGGCAAAGCCCAGATCGGGCTGGTCCTGTGTCGCGACGGCGGCACGTTGGCGCAAACTGGTTTCGGCCACAAACCGGAAGCCTTTGCCATGGATCGTGCGGATCGTGTGTTGTGTGGTCCCGTCGTCGCCAACGGCCTTTCGTACCGATTTGATGCGGCTGGAGAGTGAGCCGTCGGAAATGCAGCGCCCACCCCAGACGCTTTCGATGATTTCCTCCTTCGTGACCAGCCGGTGCCGGTTTCCAATCAACAGTGCCAGCAGCTCGAAAACCTGAGGCTCAAGCGGCACCAATGCACCGGCGTTGCGCAGCTCGAATCTCTCCGGATCCAACTCAAAGTTTGCGAAGCTCCAGCTCATAACTGCAAATCTACCTCAAAATCTGGCTTTTCTGCAGGAAAAATTCAGACACGCTTCAAGCTTGCCAACAACGCGCACGCCAAACTGACCTTCGACCACAGACCGCTTCGGGTCAGATCTCGGGGCACGACCCAGACATCCCAAACCGCATAGGGAAAAACCGCCATGGATACTCACGCAGACATCAGAAGAACCAATGGCCGCGGAAGGTTATTTGACAGCGTCTTGGACACCGTTGGCAACACGCCCTGCATCCGGATCAACAATCTGGCTCCCGAGGGAGTGCGGTTGTATGTCAAGGCGGAATTCTTCAATCCAGCAGGCTCGGTCAAGGATCGGCTGGCGCTCAACATCATCGAAGAAGGCGAGCGCAGCGGCAAGCTTCGCCCCGGACAGACAATCATCGAGGCGACCAGCGGCAACACCGGCGTTGGGCTTGCGATGGTCTGCGCCCAGAAGGGCTACCCGCTTGTCGTGACCATGGCCGACAGCTTTTCGGTCGAACGGCGCAAACTGATGCGGATGTATGGCGCCAAGGTGATTCTGACGCCTCGGGCGGAAAAGGGCTTTGGGATGTACAAGAAGGCGGTCGAACTGGCCGATGCAAACGGCTGGTTTCTGGCGCGCCAGTTCGAAACCGAGGCCAACAGTGCTATCCACGAGGCAACGACCGCCCGTGAAATCATTGCGGACTTCGCAGGCGACCGGCTGGATTATTTTGTCAGCGGCTTCGGTACAGGCGGCACGGTAACCGGGGTGGCCCGGGTTTTGCGGCGCGAACGTCCCGAAACCAGAATTGTCCTGGCCGAACCCGCAAATGCTCCGCTGATCGGCAGCAAGCAGGCCCAGCCACGTGCGCAGAATGGTGCGCCGGCCGGCAGTCACACGGCCTTTCAACCGCATCCCATACAGGGTTGGACACCGGATTTCATACCCCTGGTGCTGCAAGAGCTGCTCGACACAAATGGATATGACGATCTGGAACCGATTGCGGGCCCGGACGGAGTCGCCTGGGCCAAGGAGTTGGCTAGCAAAGAGGGCATCCTGACCGGCATTTCGGGAGGCGCTTCTTTCGCCGTCGCGATGCAGATCGCGCAAAAAGCGGCGCCCGGAACGGTCATCCTGTGCGTCTTGCCGGACACTGGCGAGCGTTATCTGTCCACCCCGCTGTTCGAGGGAATATCCGAAGAAATGGACGCCGAGGAAACCGCGATTTCACTGTCCACGCCGGGTTTCCAATTGGGTTAGAGCCGCGCCGGGCTTTCGGCGAATTCCAACCACAAGGAACCGGCCATCCAGATCGGCTGGATCTGCGTAAACAGAAAGCGAAATGACATGAACAGCGACACGAAATCGAAGTTTCTGAAGCTTGCCCTCACCGCATTCGGTGCGGTCTTTCTGCTGATCTATCCGTTGGGGCTGTTCTGGCCATCGGGTTGGGTCTGGCATTCAGGACAGGGATCCTATTACCTGCAGATGATCTGCGCCGTATACGCCGTGCTGGGCGTCTTTCTGATCATGGCCGCGCGCAATCCGGCCGAGCACAAGAGCCTGATTTCCTTCACCGTCTGGTCAAGTGTAGCCCATGCCGGGGTGATGGCCGTTCAGGCGGTCACCGATGGGCAGGAAATGGGTCACATGCTTGGCGATGTTCCCGCGCTTTTCCTGGTCGCCATCGTTCTGGGTTACCTGAATTCCGGCTCACCTGCCGCAACCGCAACCGCCGCCGCCTGACCGCGCAAGCTGGTGACCTGCTGCCTTCACATGCCACATTCAAGCAAAGGGTAAGCCCATGACAGGAAATGAAGAAACCCTTGACCCGAAAGACTGGGAGGGTTTGCGCCAGTTGACGCATCGCATTATCGACGACGCCATAGATTATACCCGCGACGTGCGGGACCGCCCCTTATGGAAAGAAATGCCGCAAGATGTTCGCAACTGTTTTGCCGCTCCGTTGCCGCAGGAGCCGACCGCGCTTGAAGATGTGTATGGCATGCTGTCGAAAAACATGATGCCCTACCCGATGGGCAACATCCATCCGCGGTTCTGGATGTGGTACATGGGGTCGAGCAATTTCACCGGTGCGATCGGAGATTTTCTGGCGGCGGTTCAGGGATCCAACCTTGGCGGCGGCAACCATTCAGCCGGCCTGATCGATCAGCAGGTTGTGGATTGGTGCAAGCAGATGCTCGGATTTCCGCAGTCCGCCAGTGGAACCCTTGTCAGCGGCGGGTCAATGGCCAACATCATTGGGCTGACCGTTGCGCGCAATCAGATGGCCGGCATCGACGTGCGCCAAGACGGTGTCGCGGGCGTCGAAAAGCCATTGCGGTTTTATGGCTCCGACCAGTTGCACGCCTGCCATCAAAAAGCCTTGGAACTGCTCGGGCTGGGCAAGGCGTCGCTGTGCAAGGTGCCGTCGCTGCCGGATTGCACGATGGACCTGGCCGCCCTTCAAGCCGCCATCCGGCGAGATCGCGCGGCAGGCCTCAAACCTGTTTGCGTGATCGCCACGGCGGGCACGGTCAACACCGGTGCAATCGACGATTTGATGGCAATCGAGGCGATCTGCAGGGCCGAGGAGATGTGGTTTCATGTCGACGGCTGCATCGGCGCGCTGATTGCCATCGCACCCGAAAACAAGGCGCGGGTGGCCGGCATCGAGAAGGCGGATTCCGTGGCTCTCGATCCGCACAAATGGCTGCACGCGCCGTTCGAGGTCGGCTGCGCGCTGATCCGGGACCGCGGCGCGCATCGCAGCACCTTTGCGACGACGTCGGAGTATCTTGAAACCACCGAGCGCGGCATCGCATCCGCGCATTGGCTGCACGACTACGGCGTCCAGACTTCAAGAGGCTTCAGGGCGCTCAAGGTCTGGATGGCGCTGCAGGAGCACGGGGTCCAGAAGTTCGGCCGTCTTATTGACCAGAATATCCGGCAGGCAAGGTATCTGACGGAACGGATCAACCGGGAACCCGCCCTGGAGCTGACCTTTTCGACCAGCATCAACATCGTCTGCTTCCGCTACAGCGCCGGTCTTGCGTCTGAAAGCGAATCCAAGCGGGTCAACACCGAAATCATGCTTCAGATGCAGGAAACCGGCGTGGCGGCGGTCTCCGATACAACTGTGCATGGCCGGCATTGCCTGCGCGTGGCGATCAACAACCACAGAACCGTTGAGGCAGACCTTGACGTTCTGGTTCGCGAAGTCGTCCGGCTTGGAAAATTGATGCAAGAGGTACCGGCAGCCTAATTGGCGTCTTCACGAATGCGGCTTGGATTGCTTCCAGCTTAAAAAGCGCGGAACTGACCTCTCCGATGCCCGTTCTATAAAGGCTGCTGGCGGCCCATTCCCCTTCTCGGTCCTCGCCGCAGCAAACGGCCGCTCTCCGCCCATTCTGACCAATCCCCGCGCCGCTACTCCGCCGCCTCCGCCGCACGTCGCCGCGCCGGTCTGCGCCCCGTCCCGGCATTTGGTGCCTGGCGATATCCTCCGTGCCCTTCACCCAGTCGAACCCTTCGATGCTCACGAACAGGTTCGATGCAAAGGCAGCACCCGGTAATTTTCTTCACCGTCGCTGACCTTTGCTGTTTGGCTCAACAAGTCTGCTTATGCGTCGCAAGTGATTTTCGGCCTGCGCAATCATTCGGTGAAGCGTGTCTTGCGCGGGGTCGATAGCCCGAATGAGATCAGCGGCTTCACCGACAATCACCGGGGCTATGTCTATGTCATCCGCAGCCCGCGCAGCTTCAAAACGGGCTTGCTCCCCGGCAAGGTTTTGCCTGAGGCCCCCGATGTCACCGCTCCATCGATCGGTGAAGGAATTGCTCATTGTGCGGATGTTCCAGTCGGCTGGCCAATCCAGTCCGCGCGCCATGTCGAATACGGAACTGCGTTCGGTATCGTCGCCGCTGCCATCAACAGCGGCCCGTTTGGCATTGCCGCTGGCAAGTGATTCGTCGCTGGCAAAGAAGGCGGTTCCGCACAACACACCCGACGCCCCAAGGGCCAGAGCCGCAGCAAGACCACGCCCATCGGCGATGCCGCCTGCTGCTATTACCGGTGTTTCCTTTGCGATATCGACTACGGCGGGAACGAAAGGCAATGTGGCTCTGGTGCCGCCGTGTCCGCCCGCCTCGGTGCCCTGTGCAACGATCGCATCGACACCGGCGTCCAGAGCTTTGCGCGCCTGGTCCAGTGTCTGGACCTGAACGATCAGTTTGGTCTGGCCATCCCCTATTTTGGCAAGAAACGGTTGAAAGTCACCAAACGAGAGCATCAGCGCGGCGGGCGCACGGTCGAGGACAAGGTCCAGCAGGTGCGGCTGACGCGCCAACGACCACGTGATAAAGCCCACGCCAACCCGCGCATCTCCCGCCGCGTCGAACTCGCGGGCGAGCCAATCGGCGTCGCCATAGCCACCACCGATCAGACCCAGGCCGCCTGCTCGGCTGACTGCGGCGGCAAGTGCGCCGCCGCTGACACCCGCCATTGGCGCCAGGAGAACAGGATGCTCGATGCCAAACAGATCGCAAAGAGATGTGTGAATGGACATCCCGGTTAACTCGCCGCTTTGCGTCTGTACTGTTCGACCGGCAGGCCACCGATCCCCCAATCCTCAAGCTCAACTTCGTCGATGACGACGAACGTCGTCGCGGGAGACTTGTCGAGAACCCGGACCAGCAAGTCGGTAACGCCACCGATCAACTCGGCTTTCTGATCAGGGGTGACGCCCTCGCGGGTCACCTTGATGTTTACATAGGGCATATGATTTCCTTTCAGCCTTCACGTTCAGTGATTTGGAAGATCTTGGCCATGATCCGCCATGCGCCATCGGTTCGCACAAGGGTCAAGAAGTCTATAAAGTCCTTTGTGCCGATAGAACACCGCACACGGGCAAAAGCGGTGTTCTCCCCCGCGAACTCTATGGAATCGATCACGTCACGCCGGACCTCGTTGCGTGATGCCGGGGAGACGCGCTTGGCCACCACCGGAAAATAATCATCCATCGTGCGGTAGAGCAACGGCGTTTCGTCCGCCGTTGCGTAGATCGCTTTTGGGTGAAACACTGCTCCCAGCCTTTCAATGTCCGCGTGATAGAGACCATCGAAATAAGTCTCAAGAACGCCGGTTACTGCGGCAAAGGCAGTCATGCTGCTTGCTCCATGAGACCCTCTGCGACCATCGCCTTGATCGAGGCAGGGCGCGCCGCGATACGCGCTACGTAAGCTTGGGTTCTTGGATATGCATCGAGGCTCACCCCGACAAAACCCGCCCAGTTGAGGATGACGAATGCATAGGCGTCTGCAACGGTGAATGTATCGCCGAGAAGAAAGGCACGGCCGTCCTCCAGGCTTCGCTCAACATGGGCTGCGCGACGTCCGACACCTGCTTCTTCCTTCTGCCGCGCCGCATCATCAAGTTCGGTACCGGAGAAAAATGGACCGAAGGATTTATGAAGTTCCGACGATACGAAGTTGAGGGCTTCCTGAAGCCGAGTGCGCTCCAGCGTCCCGTTCGGTGGCGCAAGTCCGGCGTCGGGTGAGTGATCGGCCAGATACTGCAGCACGGCAGGATTTTCCGTGATGATCTCACCGTCGTCTGTGACCAAGGCGGGTACATAGCCGTTCGGGCTGATTTTACGGTAATCCTCGCCTGCTTCGGTCGTGCCCGCATCGGTGTCGGTCTTGTCGAGTTCGAACGGGATGCCGAGTTCGTTCAGGATGATGTGGGATGCCATCGAGCACGAGCCGGGTTTGTAATGGAGTTTCATAAGAGGTTCCCTTTCAGAGATTCATCGTGTGAGTTCGTGAAAGGTAGCGGTCAATATAACTCATTAATAATATTGTTTTTTCAGCATGATGATCTAAAATTCTAATCATCTGGAGCGAAAGGCTGGGTTGCATGATAACATATGAGCAATTGGTCGTGCTGCACGCCATCGTTACAGAAGGGACATTCCGGGGCGCAGCCGAGCGGCTGAACAAATCCCAGTCGGCCGTGAGCCACATGCTCAAGAAACTTGAGACCGGGATCGATATCGTTTTGCTGTCGCGTCAAGAGTACAGACCGGCCCTTACCGCAGAAGGCGAAGTTTTTTACCGGCAGGCAACCCGTGTAATGCAGCAGATGAAAGAGCTGAATATCGTTGCGAAAAACCTGAGCGCCAAGCAGGAGCCGGAGGTGTTTTTGGCCGTGACCGCCACGTTTCCATTGAAGCCAGTTCTCGAAATCATCGGCACCCTCAGAGCTCAATATCCAGCCACTCATATACGTCTGTCACGGGAAAGCATGGGTGGGCCGATTGAACGCCTGCTGCGCAATAACGCGGACATCATCATCGCAACTATGGATGGCGTTCCGGTTGAACAGGTAGAGGCCTTGGCCTTTGCTCAGGTGACAATTGTGCCGGTGGCCCATCCAGATTTTGAACCTGCACGGACTTCGCACATGAAAACCATCAGCGAGATGCAAAGCTATACGCAAGTGGTCGTTGCCGACAGCAGCAGCGGCGAATTTGTCCAAAGCAGAGACTTGCTTCCAGGCGGCCTTCGCTGGACCGTTTCAGACTTCGCGGCAAAAAAGGAGATTTTATTGGCGAAGCTGGGTTGGGGCGGCATTCCGACACATATGATTGAGGTGGAATTGGCTCAAGGCGCGTTGGTCGCTCTCAATGTTGAAGGTTATCAAAAACGCCAATCGCAATTGTTTCAAATGCGCAAGCGCGACAAGGACGTTGGCATTGTCGCGCAATCAATTTGGGAGCAGCTATCGAAGATAGCGTAGCACATGCCCCAGGATGTCAGAATCTCCGCTTCGTGTGGAATTGCCGGGCTGTTTCGCAGTTGCGGCGAATTCACACTTCCCGCCCATTCTGACCAATCCCGACGCTGCTACTCCGCCGGCTCCGCCGCACGTCCCCGCACCGGTCTCCGCACCGTCGGGACAGGGCCGGTTGAGGCGCGCACGATCAGGTCCACTGGCCAGATCTCCTGCACCGGTTCTGTCTCCACGCCCGAGATGATGTCGACCAGCCGTTCGCAGATTCGCGCGCCCGCAGCCCGGATCGACGACCGGGTGGTGGTCAGCGGCACCGAAAAACTCTCCGGCTTGAGAAACGGGAACACGTCGTCATGGGTGATGATCGACACATCGTCGGGCATCCGCAATCCCAGCTGATTGAAGGCGCGCACCATGCCCAGTGTCGTAAACATCGAGGCGCTGAGAACCCCGGTCGGGCGTTGGGCCGGTTGCGTGTCGCGAAACAGCGTCATGGCGATGCGGTAGCCGTTCTCCTCATTCATCGCCGCTGAATGATGTTGCAGGCTTTCCAGAGGCACGCCGTAGCGCGCCATTGCGCGCTCAACGCCGTTCAGCCGGTGCACTGCAAAGGCGAAATCGGTGTCGCCATTTACATAGGCAAGCCGCCGGTGCCCCAGTTGCAGCAGCAGCCGGGCCGCGTCATGAAAGGCGCCCTCATTGTCGATGTCGACAAAGGCATAGCCTTCCGCCGGCTGCAGCGCCCTGCCATGCGCCAGAAACGGAATTCCGAGCTTCTTCATCAGGCCTATGCGCTGGTCGTCATTGCGCATCGAGGACAGATAGACACCATCCACCGAGCGGCTTGCGGCAATGCGGCGGTAGGCCTCGCTCTCGCGCTCATAGGACGCCGGCGTCAGCGACAGATCGACTTCGCGCACCAGCGCGTGTTCGCCCAGGCCGGAGAGGAACTCGACGAAATGCGGGTCGAGATCCACGTTTCGCCCCACCGGCAGCACGTAGCCGATCGAGCCGGCCCGCCCGGTCGCCAGTTTCCGGGCATTCGAATTCGGTTTGTAGCCGTGCCGCTGTGCAGCCTCCAGCACCCGCTTGCGGGTCTGCTCGCTGACTTCCGGATAGCCGTTGAGCGCGCGTGACACGGTGGTTTGCGACAATTCCAGCAATGCTGACAGCTGTTTCAGATTCACGACAGGACGATCCGTTCCTTCAAAGCGCTTTGGAAACCGAACGGCAAACGCCACCCTCCCAAGCTCTCCATCTAACCGCAGCTTTGCTCCAGGCAAAAGAAAAAAAGACGGGTTGCAGTGCGAAATAGTGCTGCGCCGCAGCAATGCCGGGCAATTTCGTTGCGGCTTACGGGAAACCTGCATGCGCCTGAAACTTTACGCTTGACTCAAGCCAGCACACGTAATCCTCTGCAGCCAAGCCAAAGCGCTTTGAAGAAGTCATGGCGCTGGCTGGGAGAATCCGTTTCGCTTGATGGAGAGGCCAGACATTGGTCCGGAGGAGTATTGATGAGGAAACTGTTTTTGATGAGTGCCGCTGCTGCTGCGCTCACGGTTGGGTCGGCCTATGCTGCCGATCTCAAATTCACACCCGGTGAGGGCGCTTTCAACTGGGAGAGCTATGAGGCGCTGAAGGCCACCCAGCTCAATGGCGAGGAAGTCACCGTATTTGGTCCGTGGCTTGGACCTGACCAGGAAAACGTGGAGGCGGTGCTCGCCTATTTCGCGGAAGCCACCGGCGCCGATGTCAAATATGTCGGGTCAGACAGTTTCGAGCAGCAGATCGTCATCGACGCCGAAGCCGGCTCCGCTCCCAACATTGCCGTCTTCCCGCAGCCTGGCCTTGCATCTGACATGGCAAGCCGCGGTTTCCTCTCGCCGCTGCCTGAGGGTACGGGCGACTGGGTCAAGGAAAACTACGCCGCCGGCCAGTCCTGGGTGGATCTGGGCACCTATACCGGCAAGGACGGCAGCGACGATCTCTACGGCTTTTTCTACAAGGTCGATGTGAAATCGCTGGTCTGGTACATCCCTGAAAATTTCGAGGATGCCGGCTATGAAATTCCTCAGTCGATGGAAGAGCTCAAGGCGCTGACCGAACAGATCGCAGCCGATGGCGGCACGCCCTGGTGCATTGGTCTGGGATCAGGCGGCGCCACCGGCTGGCCGGCCACAGACTGGGTCGAGGACATGATGCTGCGCACCCAGGCGCCCGACGTCTACGACAAGTGGGTCTCCAACGAGATCAAGTTCACCGATCCCGCCGTCATTGGCGCAATCGAGGAATTCGGCTGGTTCGCCCGCAACGATGCCTATGTCGCCGGTGGTGCCGGCGCCGTTGCGACAACCGATTTCCGCGACAGCCCGAAGGGTCTCTTTTCTTCGCCACCGCAGTGCTACATGCATCACCAGGCGTCCTTCATTCCGGCGTTTTTCCCGGATGGCACCAAGGTCGGCACCGATGCGGACTTCTTCTACATGCCTGCCTATGAAGGCAAGGATCTTGGCAAGCCGGTTCTCGGCGCTGGCACGCTCTGGGCCATCACCAAGGACAGCCCCGGCGCCCAGGCGTTGATCAAGTTCCTGCAGTCGCCGATCGCGCATGAGATCTGGATGGCGCAGAAGGGCTTCCTGACACCCTACAAGGCCGTCAACACCGATGTGTTCTCCGATCCGACGCTCAAGAAGATGAACGACGTTCTTCTGGGCGCCACAACCTTCCGCTTCGACGCATCCGATCTGATGCCTGGCGGTGTCGGCGCTGGTTCGTTCTGGACCGGTATGGTCGATTACGCCGGCGGTCGCCCGGCCGAGGAAGTTGCCGACGAGATCCAGAAGTCCTGGGACTCGCTGAAGTAACAGCCCGCTCGCAACAGCAGATCCCGGGATAATCCCGGGGTCTCTTTTAGAAACCGGTCTGTGGGGGGAGAAGAATGCATCCGGCACTTCAGGGGTTGATCACCATCATCGTCGGCGTTGGCGGATGTGTTGGTTATTTCTATTTTTCCAACCAGTTCCTCGACAGGGTTCTGTTTCCTGCCACCGGCAAGCATGCCGGCCGCAACATCAACCGCGCCAACCAGATCCGGCCGTGGTTGTTCCTTTTTCCCGCTCTTTTTGCCCTCGGCCTTTATCTCGCCTATCCGGTCTTTGCCACGCTTTGGCTATCGGTCAGCGACCGTGATGCCGGCGGCGCCTTTGTTGGATTGGCCAATTACAGCCAGATGTTCGGCGAACCGAAATTCTGGGAAGCCATGTACAACAACATGCTGTGGCTGTTCATCGTCCCGGCCATGTCGACGGCGTTCGGCCTGCTCGCCGCCCAGCTGACTGATCGCATCGGATGGGGCAACATCGCCAAATCGCTGATCTTCATGCCGATGGCAATCTCCTTCGTCGGCGCGGCCGTGATCTGGAAGCTGGTCTATGACACGCGTCCCGCCGGCAAGGACCAGATCGGCGTTCTCAATGCGGTCTGGCTCGGATTTGACGGCGGCTCGTTCTCGGTGCTGATGCTCAAGATCCTCCCCGCTCTGGTGCTGATCGTGTTCTCCGCCTTCCTTGCCTTTGGCGTTTTCCAGATGGCGCGCTCGTTCTTGCGCGGCGGGCAAAGCCATTCCGCCACTCCCTGGTGGGGCCTTGTCATGCGTGGCGCTCTGGCGCTCATCGCCGTCTGGCTGATCTGGTTGTCATTGGGGTCCGTGGCCTCACTCGCCGGCGCCACGCTGCCCTATGGCGAGCCGCAAACCTGGCTGACCATTCCGTTCTGGAATTCGATCTTTCTGATGGCTGTTCTGATCTGGATCCAGACCGGTTTTGCCATGGTAATTCTCTCCGCCGCCCTGCGCGGCATTCCCGAGGAGACCATCGAGGCTGCCGTCATTGACGGCGCCAACCCGTTCCAGATTTTCTTCCGTATCAAGGTGCCGCAGATCATGGGCACGATCGTCGTTGTCTGGACCACCATCACCATCGTCGTGCTCAAGGTGTTCGACATTGTGTTCGCCATGACCAACGGCCAGTGGGAAACCCAGGTTCTGGCCAACTACATGTATGACAAGCTGTTCCGGGCCAATGACTGGGGTGTCGGCTCGGCCAGCGCCATGATCATCATGCTGCTGGTCACGCCGATTCTGGTCTGGAATGTCTACAACGCACGCAAAGAAACGCGCTAGGGGAGGTGGGGATGCAAGCACGATCATCAAAAAAATCGCCTCTCGTCTGGGCTGTTCATATCTCGGTTGTACTTCTCGTGGCGTTGTGGCTTTTCCCCACCGTCGGCCTGTTCGTGTCGTCCTTCCGCACCGCCGACCAGATCGCCAATACCGGCTGGTGGGCCTCCATGTTCACGCAGGAACGTCAGCGTCCGGCGATCCGCATCGAGGGGGACGAGACCACGGAAGGCGGCAATTTCGTCATTCAGGGCAATCTCTTCGAAGCCGACGATGTGGTCATCAGCCGTTGGGGAACGAGTTCGCGCGAGCCCGAGGCCTATGTGCCTGGTGATGAGGTCGACGTTGGTGACGGCGCCCGTCTGACGGTCGCCGCTAATGGCGCATTCCGTTTGTCGGCTCCCCAAAGCTTTGGCGACAGCCGCTTGCCGCGCGTCTTCACCACCGCAGAAGCGCCGCCGGAGTTTACGTTTGAGAACTATCGGTATGTGCTGTTTGACCCGAGCAATCGCGAGGGCATGGCCAAGGCCTTCTTCAACACTCTGACGGTGACCATTCCCGCCACCATCATTCCCATCGTCATTGCCGCCTTTGCGGCTTACGCGCTGGCCTGGATGCGGTTTCCGGGGCGTTCGCTGCTGATTGCCGCCGTTGTCGGCCTGCTGGTGGTGCCGTTGCAACTGGCGCTGATCCCGCTTCTGCGGCTGCACAATGACATCGGTATCGGCAAGGGCTATCTTGGCGTCTGGCTGGCCCACACCGGCTTCGGCCTGCCGCTGGCAATCTATCTGTTGCGCAATTACATGGTCGGCCTGCCGCGCGACATCATCGAAAACGCACGGGTCGATGGCGCCACCGATTTCCAGATTTTTGTCAAGATCATCCTGCCACTGTCATTCCCCGCTTTGGCGTCATTCGCCATCTTCCAGTTCCTCTGGACCTGGAACGACCTGCTGGTTGCGCTGGTCTTTCTTATCGATTCCACTGGCGAGACCACGGTCATGACCAAGCAGATCGTCGAACTGCTCGGCACCCGTGGCGGCAACTGGGAAATCCTTGCAACATCGGCCTTCGTGTCGATAGCAGTCCCGCTTGTGGTGTTCTTCGCCATGCAGAAATATCTCGTGCGCGGCCTTCTGGCCGGCTCGGTCAAATAACGAGGCTTTTATGAAAACCATGACTCTCGCCGGCAAGCGGCTGCAAACCGGCGCCGAGATAGTCCCTGATGCCGACTGGTGGCGTGGCGGGGTGATCTATCAGGTCTACCCACGATCCTATCAGGACACCAGCGGCGACGGCATCGGCGATCTGATCGGCATTGCCGAGCGCATCGGCTATATCGCCTCGCTCGGCGTCGACGCCATCTGGATCTCGCCGTTCTTCACCTCGCCGATGAAGGATTTCGGCTACGACGTGTCGGACTACACCAATGTCGATCCGATGTTCGGCACCCTGGGTGATTTCGATCATCTGGTCAGGGTCGCCCATGATCATGGCATCAGGATCATTATCGATCTGGTTCTCTCCCATTCCTCCGACCAGCACCCCTGGTTTGTCGAAAGCCGCATGGACCGCGATAATCCGAAGTCAGACTGGTATGTCTGGGCCGAGCCCAAACCGGACGGCACACCGCCCAACAACTGGCTGTCGATCTTCGGCGGTTCGGCCTGGCAGTGGGACGGAAAGCGTGAGCAATATTACCTGCACAATTTCCTCACCTCGCAGCCCGATCTGAACTTCCACAATGAGGAGGTCCGCAAGGCCCTGCTTGATGTCGTGCGCTTCTGGCTCGACCGTGGCGTTGACGGCTTCCGGCTCGATACCATCAATTTCTATGTTCATGACCAGGAGTTGCGCGACAACCCGCCGCTGGCCAAGGAGCTGCGCAACGATTCCATCGCGCCTGCGGTCAATCCCTACAATCACCAGCTCCACGTCTACGACAAGAACCGCCCGGAAAACCTCGACTTCCTCAAGCGCTTCCGTGCGCTTCTTGATGAGTACCCCGGCACCACTGCGGTGGGCGAGGTCGGTGACGCCCAGATCGGATTGCAGATCGTTGCCGACTACACATCCGGCAATGACAAGATGCACATGTGTTATGCCTTCGAGTTCCTCTCGAGCGTGCCGGTCACCGTCGAGCGCGTCCGCTCCGTGATGTCGGATTTCATGACTGCAGCCCCCGAAGGCTGGGCTTGCTGGGCGTTTTCCAACCATGATGTCGTCCGCCATGCCACAAGATGGGGCGACAACGTCAATGACCGCGAACGCTATCTGCGGCTGCTTGCCGGGCTGATCATCTCGCTCAGGGGCTCGATTTGCCTCTACCAGGGCGAGGAGCTTGGCCTGACCGAAGCGGATCTGGCCTTTGAGGATCTGCAGGATCCTTACGGCATCCAGTTCTGGCCCGATTTCAAGGGCCGTGACGGCTGCCGCACCCCGATGGTCTGGTCGGAGCACGATCAGAGTGCCGGCTTCACCGTCGGCCAGCCCTGGCTCCCCGTTCCGCCCGAACACCGCCATCTGGCCGTCGATGCGCAGGACCACGTCCAGGCCTCGATGCTCAATCACTACCGGCGCTTGCTGGCATTCCGCCGCACGCATCCGGCTCTGGCAAAGGGCAGTCTCGAATTTGTCGATACCGGGGATGCGGTGCTCTCGATGATCCGCCGCGACGGCAATGAGGCGGTTTTCTGTGCGTTCAATCTCAGCGAGGAGGTCCAGGTCATTGACCGTCCACCCGGTGCGCTTGAACAGCTCGATGGTCACGGATTTTCGGGATTCCTGCGTCCCGATACGATCGAAATATCACCTTATGATGCTTTTTTCGCCAGGCTCGGGTGAGGCCAATTCAGGCGTTAGGGGAGGAGACAGCATGGCCGGTTTGAAACTTCAGAGCCTCAAGAAGTCCTATGGCGCCGTCAAGGTGATTCACGGCGTTGATCTTGAAATCCAGCAGGGCGAGTTCATCGTCTTTGTCGGCCCCTCGGGCTGCGGCAAATCCACTTTGTTGCGGATGATCGCCGGCTTGGAGGACATCACTGGCGGGATACTGGAAATCGACGGCATGGTGGTCAATGACGTGCCGCCGTCCAAGCGCGGCATCGCCATGGTGTTCCAGTCCTATGCGCTGTATCCGCACATGACGGTCTATGACAACATGGCCTTCGGCCTGCGCATTGCCGGCCAAAGCAGTGAGGAGATCGACAAACGGGTTCAGTCCGCCGCCGAGATCCTGCAGCTTGGCCCCTATCTCGACCGTCTGCCCAAGGCGCTGTCGGGCGGACAGCGTCAGCGCGTCGCCATCGGCCGTGCCATCTGCCGCGATCCGAAAGTGTTCCTGTTCGACGAGCCGCTGTCCAATCTCGATGCCGCGCTGCGTGTCGCCACCCGCATCGAAATCGCCAAGCTCAATGAAGCGATGCCGGATACAACGATGATCTACGTCACCCACGACCAGGTCGAGGCGATGACCTTGGCTGACAGGATTGTTGTGCTCTCGGCCGGTTACATCGAACAGGTTGGCCCGCCGATGGAGCTCTATGACCGCCCGAAGAACCTGTTCGTCGCGCAGTTCATCGGGTCTCCGGCGATGAACATCATTCCCGGCACAATCGAAAAGGCCGGCTCCAGTGCCACGCTCGCGGTTGCCGGTGGCAAATCCGTCGACACCGGTATCGCGGTGCCGGACACGGACCAGGGCAAGAAAGCCTCCTTTGGCGTGCGGCCGGAAGATCTGGTGGCAACCACAGGCGAGGATTTCCTGTTTGAGGGAACTGTGTCGATTGTCGAGGCGCTTGGCGAAGTCACGCTGCTCTATGTCGACGACCTCACGGATGGCGAGCCGATCATTGCCAAACTGCCCGGCCATCAGAATGTCAATCGCGGCGACAAGCTGCGATTCACCGCAGACCGGGCCAAGCTGCATCTGTTTGACGCGGACGGCAACAGCTACCGCTATTAGGGCGCGTGCTGTCATGCCGGAAAGCAAGAGCCCCATCCTTTCTGGATGGGGCTTTTTGCAATCTGCGGCCTTGGGAGCGCATGAATAAACCTGTCTGAGACAACCCAGGCGGGATCTGCCGTCCATGCTGCACGGGCTGCATCGGTTGTGCGGCTCCGGCCTCAGGGGTAAAATTAGGACAGCCTAATCATGCAAATTCAGTGTGTTACCGCGCTGTGGTGACACTTTCCATTAAACTTCCCGCGCTATCATGCCTCTCAGTCAAAGCCGGCCGGATCAAAGAAGGGCCAGAAGCAAGGGGAAAGTGCAGTGGCTGTTTCGGGGACACACTATTTGCAGCGCGAAGAATCTTTCATGTATGACCGCGAAGTGCGGTTCAGGATGGAAGAAACAATGAACGAAGCGCGAATCGAGTACACGGAAAAGGGCGTCATGCACATGGCGTCGCGGCGGTGCCAGTTGCTCGGCATTTCGCTCAGCAGTGCGGTTCTGGGGATCCTCACCCAGTTCAAGGTGCCGCGGGAGTTCTGCCTCGATGTTCCCGAGGCCCGCATTTCCAGCATCGGCTGTGTCTTGACACGCACCTACACCAACAACACCGTCGAAGTGCGTTTTCTGCGGATGATTACCGAGAAGGAACTGCATCGTATCTTCGTTTTCAGTTCCCATCCGGCCCATCGTGATCACGTGATGGACGTCCGTTCCTGGTAGTCTTCGGCCCAACGGATTTGCGTCGCCGATGTGCCCCCCCGGCTCTTACCTGTCGAGGCGCTGGGCGCCACCGCAGTGATTCCCGCCGATAATGCGGTATATCCCGGATTCCGCAGGAGACTCGATCAACCGATGCCGGGTTGTGGCCTGCGCGGCGCACCCGGCCGGGCATCGCAACCGTCACGGTGACTGGCGCCGTGCCAGAAAACCTCTATGATCACGGCACTCTCAGCTAACCCATGGTGATTTATGGCATCCCGCAAGTCCGGCAAACCGGCTTCAGCTAAACCGGCGCAGGCCGCTGCGCCCAAGTTCCTCGATACCAAGCGCGGCGTCCAAAACTGGACTCAGGCAACCGAATGGCTCCGGGTCCGCGGCATTGAGGATATCGAATGCATCACGCCGGATTTCGCCGGTGTGGCGCGCGGCAAGATGATGCCCTCGTCGAAATTCACCTCAAACACCTCGCTGTCGCTGCCATCGGCGGTGTTCCGGCACACGATCTCGGGCGAGTATCCTGAAGAAACCGGCGAATTCCGCTATGATCCGCTCGATGGCGACCTCAAGCTGGTGCCCGATCTTTCCACCCTTTCGGTGGTGCCTTGGGAAACCGACCCGACCGCGCAGGTGATCTGCGACATGGTCACCACCAAGGGTGATCCGGTCAGCTACACGCCGCGCAATGTGCTCAAGCAGGTGGTCGAGCTCTATACGGCGCGCGGCTGGAAGCCGGTGGTGGCGCCCGAGATCGAATTCTACCTGGTGGCGCAGCATGAAGATCCCAATCATCCGCTCAAGCCGCCGCGGGGCCGCTCCGGCCGGACCATTACCGGCGGACAGTCCTATTCGATCGCCGGCGTCAACGAGTTCGACGAACTGGTCGATGACATCTATGATTTTTCCGACAAGCAGGGCCTCGAGATCGACACGCTGATCCACGAGGAAGGTCCGGCGCAGATGGAAATCAACCTGCGCCACGGTGATCCGGTGGAACTGGCCGACCAGGTCTTCATGTTCAAGCGCACCATCCGCGAAGCGGCGATCAAGCACGGCATGTTCGCCACCTTCATGGCCAAGCCGATGCAGCAATATGCCGGCTCGGCGATGCACATTCACCAGTCGATTGTCGACACCAAGACCGGCAAGAACGTGTTCTCCAAGCCCGATGGCGAGCCCAGCGAAGCCTTTTTCAACTTCATCGGCGGCATGCAGCATTATGTGCCCAAGGCGCTGGTGATGATGGCGCCCTACGTCAATTCCTACCGGCGGCTGACGCCGGACATGGCCTGTCCGGTCAACAATGCCTGGGGCTATGACAACCGCACCACCGCATTCCGGGTGCCGCATTCCGAACCGGTGGCGCGGCGCGTCGAAAACCGTCTGCCCTCGTCGGATGCCAATTCCTATCTGGCGCTGGCGGCCTCACTGGCTTGCGGCTATCTCGGCATCGCCAATGGCCTGGTGCCGAGCGACCCGGCCTACCAGACCGTCAATGAAGGCTCTGTCGACCTGCCGCGCGGACTGCTGGAAGCCGTGTCGCTTCTGGAAAGCGAACCGGGATTTGCGCAGGTTTTCGGCCAGGAGTTCATCAACACCTATGCCGGGGTCAAGCGCGGCGAGTTCGAGACCTTCATGCAGGTGATCAGCCCGTGGGAACGGGAATTCCTGCTGCTCAACGTCTAAGAAATGTAAATCATGACTTATCAAAGCCCCATTGCGCCCGGACTCTCGTTTTACGAGGCAACCATCGGCGATCGTCCTGCCTATCCGGCCCTAAGTGGTCCCGCGACGGCCGACGTGGTGGTGGTCGGCGGCGGTTTTACCGGCCTGCAGGCAGCCCATCATCTGGCCGCAAGCGGCAAGGACGTGGTGCTGATCGACGGCGCGCGCTTCGGCGACGGTGCATCAGGGCGCAATGGCGGCCAGCTCGGCACCGGCCAGCGCGCCTGGGTAGAGGAAAGCGCAGCGGATTTTGGCCCGGACAACGCGAAAGCGCAGTTTGCCGTGGCCGAACGGGCCAAGGCGCATCTTCTCGCCTTTGCCGAGGCGCACGGCATTGATGCCGATTACCGGCCGGGTCAGATTTCGGCGGCCCACAAGCAGAGCTACGTCAAGGATTACCGCGATCACGTGAAGATCATGACGGACGAGTACGGCTATCAGGGCCTGCGCTTTCTCGACAAGGACGCACTGGCTGCGAAGCTTGGCTCAAGCCGCTATCACGGCGGCACCTATGACGCGGCCACCGGGCACATCAATCCGCTCAAATATCTGGTCGGACTGGCCCGTGCGGCGTCGGCGTCCGGGGCGCGTCTGCATGAGAACACCCGCGCCCGTGCGATTTCCAGTGCCGGCGGCAAGGTCACCGTCAAGACCGATGCCGGCGACATCGTCGCCGGAAAAGCCCTGATTGCCTGCAATGCCTTCATCAACGGGCTGGAGCCGGTAACCAGCGCCCATGTGATGCCGATCCGCTCCTTCATCGGCGCCACTGTGCCGCTGGGCGACGACAGCCCGGTGATCCCGGGCGGGGAATCGGTCGACGATTCGCGTTTCGTGGTGCGCTATTTCCGCAAGAGTGCCGACGGAAGGCTGCTGTTTGGCGGGCGCGAGGCCTACACTTCGGACAATCCGACCGACATTTCGAGCCACATCCGCCGCCAGATCGCCGAGATCTACCCGGCGCTGAAAGATGTAGAGATCACCCATTCCTGGGGCGGTTCGGTCGGCATCACTCTGTCGCGGCGTCCGTTCGTGCGCGAAGTCATGCCAAATGTCACATCAATCGGCGGCTTTTCCGGCCATGGCGTGATGCTGTCGAACTATTGCGGCAAGCTCTACGCCGATTTCGTCAATGGCGGTTCGGACGATCTGGAAGTCATGCGCAACCTCAAGGTCGGCCCTTTCCCCGGCGGCAACAAGCTGCGCAAGCCGCTCTTGTTCCTGGCGCTGACCTGGTTTTCGCTGCGGGATAAATTCTGACCATTCAGGCAAATCGACAACATCCGCATCCTGAACCCTAGCTTTATCTAATCGATTAGATTATGAGAAAGGCACCGTTCACGGACAGGATGCCATCGCATGAGCCATATCATCATTCCGGTCGAGCCGTTCGACTATGTCGTCTTTGGCGGCACCGGAGACCTTGCCGAGCGCAAGCTGTTGCCGGCGCTGTATCACCGCCAGATCGCCGGGCAGCTGACCGAGCCGACGCGGATCATCGGGGCGTCACGCTCGGAGATGGATCACGAGGCCTACCGCAATTTCGCGCGCGAGGCGCTGAAAGAACACCTCAAGGACGGCGAGTATCAGGACGGCGAGATAGAGACCTTTGTGGCGCGGCTGTTTTACGTGGCCGTCGACGCCAAGTCCGACAAGGGCTGGCCTGAGCTGAAAGCACTGCTTGACGAGGGCCAGGACCGGGTCAGGGCGTTCTATCTTGCCGTCGGTCCGGGACTGTTCGGCGATATTTCGGAGCGCATCCGCTCCAACGGTCTGGTGACCCAGCAGACCCGGATCGTGGTGGAAAAGCCCATCGGCCGGGATCTGGAATCGGCACGCACGCTGAACAAGACCATCGGCGAAGTGTTTGAAGAAGAACAGATCTATCGCATCGACCATTATCTGGGCAAGGAAACGGTTCAGAACCTGATGGCGCTGCGGTTCGCCAACGCGCTGTATGAGCCGCTGTGGAATTCGGCCCATATCGACCACGTGCAGATCACCGTGGCCGAATCCGTCGGGCTCGAGGGCCGCGCAGGCTATTACGACAAGGCCGGCGCGCTGCGCGACATGGTGCAGAACCACCTGGTGCAGCTGTTGTGCCTGGTTGCCATGGAGCCGCCGGCCTCGATGGATGCCGAAGCGGTGCGCGACGAGAAGCTGAAAGTCTTGCGTTCGCTCAAGCCGATCAACGAGAGCAATGCCGATTCGCTGACCGTGCGCGGCCAGTACAAGGCCGGTGCCTCGGCCGGCGGTGCCGTCAAGGGCTATCTGCAGGAGCTTGAGGGCGGGGTATCCAACACTGAAACCTTCGTCGCCATCAAGGCGGAGATCAACAACTGGCGCTGGTCGGGCGTGCCGTTCTATCTCAGAACCGGCAAGCGGATGAGCGAGCGGATTTCCGAAATCGTGGTGGCCTTCAAACCGATCCCGCATTCGATTTTCGGCGCAAGCGCAGGACGTATCACGGCCAACAAGCTGGTGATGCGGCTGCAGCCCGATGAGGGTGTGAAGCAATGGATCATGATCAAGGATCCGGGTCCCGGCGGCATGCGGCTCAAGCACGTGTCGCTCGACATGAGTTTTGCCGACCGCTTCGAACAGCGCAATCCGGATGCCTATGAGCGGCTGCTGCTCGATGTGATCCGCTGCAATCAAACCCTGTTCATGCGCCGCGACGAAGTGGAAGCGGCGTGGAAATGGGTCGATCCGATCCTTACGGCCTGGCAAGACACCGGCCAGACCGTGCAGCCCTACACCGCGGGCACCTGGGGGCCGAGTCAGGCAATCGCGCTGATCGAACGTGATGGCAGGACCTGGCATGAGAGCGACTGAGGCGGCCCCGGCCAGGATCCGGAATCTGGAATTCGGCAATGGCGGCGAGCTGGCCGAGGCGCTGGCCGGCACGGTTGCCGGCGCGCTTGATGCGGCCATCACGGCGCGCGGCGCCGCGACGCTGGCGGTGTCCGGCGGCAACACGCCCAAGGCTTTTTTCGCCGCCCTGTCCAAACGCCCGGTAGACTGGGGCAAAGTCACGGTGACGCTGGTCGACGAGCGCATGGTCGGGCCTGCGCATGAGCGCTCCAACCATCGGCTTGCCAGCCTGTTTCTGCTGCAGAACAAGGCGGCGGACGCGCGCTTCGTGCCGCTCTACAGCGAGCCCGGCGACGCTGCGGCCGTTGCCGATAAGGCCTCGAAAACCATTGACGCGCTGGCTTTGCCCTTCGACGTGGTCATCTTGGGCATGGGAAACGACGGCCACACGGCCTCGTTCTTCCCCGGCGGGACGACGCTTGCCGCTGTGACTGATCCCGGGTGTAGCCAGAGCGTGATGAGCATTGAAGCACCGGGCGCCGGCGAGCCAAGGCTGACGCTGACGCTTCCACGCATAGTGGAAGCCGGCCTCATCGTGCTCCATATAGAAGGAGAGGCGAAAAAGGCCGTGCTGGCGAAGGCGCTGGACACCGGGCCGGAAGCCGAGATGCCGGTGCGCGCGGTTCTGCACCACGCAGCAACGCCGGTCGAGATCTACTGGGCGCCCTAGCGGTGCGGTCCTGGCGGATGGGTCCATCTGCCGGGAGACGTCGCCCCACGAGCGCCAAGCAGCCCGTCGCCTTGAGCCACTCAGGCGCTATCGGGGGCCAAACAGGGGCAATGAGCCCCGTCACAATCTGAATGGAAGGATGCCAGCCATGACTGTCGATCCACGCATTGCCGCCGTCACTGCCCGCATTGTCGAACGCTCGAAGCCCAGCCGCGAGCTCTATCTGGAGCGCCTGGGCGAAATGGCCACCAAGGGCCCGTTCCGCTCGACCCTGTCCTGCGGAAACCTGGCCCACGGCTTTGCCGCCTGCGGACCCAGCGACAAGACGGACCTGGCCGGCGACGTGGTGCCCAATCTCGGCATCATCACCTCCTACAATGACATGCTTTCGGCGCATCAGCCGTTCGAGACCTATCCCGAACTGATCCGCCGGGCCGCGCGCGAAGCCGGCGGCGTGGCGCAGGTTGCAGGCAGCGTGCCGGCCATGTGCGACGGCGTCACCCAGGGCCAGCCGGGCATGGAGCTGTCGCTGTTCTCGCGCGATGTGATCGCCATGGCGGCCGCCGTCGGGCTGTCGCACAACATGTTCGATGCGGCGGTTTATCTCGGCGTCTGCGACAAGATCGTGCCGGGGCTGCTGATCGCCGCCCTGAGCTTCGGTCACCTGCCGGCGATGTTCATTCCCGCCGGGCCGATGACCACCGGGTTGTCCAATGACGAGAAGGTGCGGATCCGCCAGCTCTATGCCGAAGGCAAGGTGGGGCGCGACGAACTGCTTGCCGCCGAATCCCAGTCCTATCACGGCCCCGGCACCTGCACGTTCTACGGCACCGCCAATTCCAACCAGATGCTGATGGAAATCATGGGCCTGCACACGCCCGGATCGTCCTTCATCAATCCGGGCACACCGCTCAGGGATGCGCTGACGACCGAGGCCACCAAGCGGGCCCTGGCCATCACCGCGCTGGGCAACGAGTTCACCCCGGTCGGCGAAATGATCGACGAACGCTCGATCGTCAACGGTGTCATCGGGCTGCACGCCACCGGCGGATCGACCAACCACACGCTGCATCTGGTGGCCATGGCGCGTGCCGCCGGCATTCGCCTGAGCTGGGAAGACATCTCCGAGCTGTCCGATGCGGTGCCGCTCTTGGCCCGGGTCTATCCCAACGGACCGGCGGATGTGAACCACTTCAACGCCGCCGGCGGTCTGGGTTTCATGATCGATCAGCTGTTGTCGGCCGGGCTGCTGCATGAGGATGTGCGCACCGTATGGGGCAAGGGCCTGGCGTCTTACGCAGTCGAGGCCAAGCTTGGCGAAAACGGCACGGTTGTGCGCGAGCCGATTTCCAGGACAAGCGGCGATCCCAAGGTGGTGACCACGGCCGACAAGCCGTTTCAGTCAAATGGCGGCCTGAAAATGCTCACCGGCAATCTCGGCAAGGCAGTGATCAAGATCTCCGCCGTCAAGCCCGAACGCCATGTGGTGGAAGCCCCGGCGCGGGTGTTCAGCACCCAGGCCGAACTTCAGGACGCGTTCAAGGCCGGCACGCTGACCGGTGATTTTGTCGCCGTGGTGCGGTTCCAGGGACCCAAGGCCAACGGCATGCCGGAACTGCACAAGCTGACGCCGCCGCTGGGCGTGCTGCAGGACCGCGGCCAGACCGTTGCGCTGGTCACCGACGGACGCATGTCCGGCGCATCCGGCAAGGTGCCCGCAGCCATCCATGTGACGCCCGAAGCCAAGGACGGCGGACCCATTTCCCGCATCCGCGATGGTGACATGATCCGGCTCGATGCGGTCACCGGTTCGCTCGAGGTTCTGGTCCCGGCCGCCGAATTTGCTGCCCGAGAACCGGCAACCGCCGATCTCAGCCACAATGAGTGGGGCCTGGGCCGGGAGCTGTTCGTCCGCTTCCGTGACAATGCCGGAACCGCCGATGAGGGCGCCAGCGCGCTGTACTAGAAGTGCGGAAGCCTGCGCAGGCGGGGCTTAAATAGCCGCTTGCACGCTGCCCGGCCGCGCGTCCTGCCGGATGCGCGGCACAAAAGCCTGATCCACGCGGATTTCCGGGGATTTTGTCTATGCGCATTCAGGTTGCTTTAACCCGGATCTGCCAGCATGCGTCGCAAAGGTAAGGCGACCGCCGGGCGTGAGCTATGGCGGCTGTGCATGATGCACCCTGCTAAGTCTTCGCGGCTGGTCCGCATGTTCTTCTTCCTCTGCAGGGACTGCCTCATGACCATTGATCGCTTGCTCGCCAGATTTTCGATCCAGACCAAGGTCGTTGTCTTCATCATTCCGTTGATAGCAGCCATGGCCGGGCTTGCAGCCATCAATATCTACACCGGCAATCTGCTTGGTAACCGCCTGTCGGGCACCAGCGCCAGTATCGAAACGCTGAGCGGCTTCAAGGAAGCCTATGCCGGCATGACCAACTTCCTGCATGATCAGAATGAGGAAAAACGCACTGCCGTGATGGAAAGCCTCGATTCGCAGCTTCAGCGCATGGAAAACGTCCTGCAGCTGGCCGAAACCGAGCAGGAATCCGCGGTGCTGACAAACTCCCGCTCGCTGGCCGAGGCGCTGCGCGGCGATGTCGACGCGCTCTGGACCCTGCATGGCGAAGAAACCGCAATCCGCACCGCCATCACCGGCACCATGAACGAAATCGACGCGCTGCGCGAGCGCATCAACACCACCATTGAGACGGTTTCCGGGGAACTGGAAACTGCCGAGGACGAAACCAACACGCTGCTGCGCGCGGCTGACGAGCTCGGCGCCGGCGCTCAGACCGTTGTCGAGATTTCCTCCGCCATCTCCGGCGCCGCCACCCCGGAAGAGGCCTTCGCCGCCGCGGACAAGCTCAAGCGCGATATCCGCAACATGGGCAGGAAACTGCCCAAGGCGATCCCCGCCACCAAGCCGGTGGTCAAGAGCCTTGTCAAGGACAACATGGACGGCCTCACCGCCACCATGAAGGCCGGTGTCGTCAATGAGTCCGGCATGATCGAACTGCAGAAATATGCCAATGCGCTGCGCCCGGCCGGCATCATGCTGCAGGGACTGGCCTCCCAGGTGGCGCGCGAGGCCACGATCAAGTTCGGCGAACTCGACGAGCAGATCATCAAGGGCCGCACCATCGTCTCCGACTCGCGTGATTTCCTCGCCGCATTGGCGGCGCTGGAACTGTCACTGGTGCAGTTCTCTGGCAATCCCACCGAAGCCAATGGCGAGACCGTCGCCGCCAAGCTCGGCGGCATCGCCTATTCCATCCAGACCATCGCCTTTTCCGAGGGCGGCGAGGTGATCAACGAGGCGATCGGCGAGAGCTGGAACGGCAAGTCGGTCACCATCCCGCAGATGGTCCGCGACCTGATTTCGACCAACGATGCCATGACGGCTCTGTTCATGGAGTCCTCGGAGCGCATCAACCAGGCCTGGAGCGGGGTTCTGGATTTCACCAGCAGCCAGCAGCGCGGCGCTGAAGCGGTCAAGGATCGCGCCTCCGGCATCACGCTCACCGCAGCCCTCATTGGCGGCGTCTTCGGCCTCATCGCTGCGGCCATGCTGATCTCCGCCCTCAAGGGTCCGATCCGCCGTCTGGTCCGCGCCATGGGCGATGTCGCCGCGGGCGACCTCGATGTCGATGTCACCGACAATGTCCGCGCCGACGAAATCGGCGAAATGGCACGCGCGCTCGATGTCTTCAAGATGAACGCCATCGACAAGATCCGCATCGAGGGCGAGAGCGAAAAGGAACGCCAGCTGGCGTCGAAGGCGCGCGAGCAGTCCGACACCGAAAAGGCCCGCTCCGATGCCGAGGTGCGCTTCGCTGTCGAGCAGCTGGGCGCCGCGCTGCGCGATCTGTCGCAGGGCAATCTTGTCTCCACCATCGACACGCCGTTCTCCGGCGAGCTCGACAGCCTGCGGCTTGATTTCAACGAGTCGATCGACCAGATGCGCGACGCCATGAACCACATCCGCGACAATGCCAGCTCGATCAGCTCCAACAGCGACCAGATGCGCTCGGCAGCCGATGACCTGGCCCGCCGCACCGAGCAGCAGGCAGCCTCGCTTGAGCAGACAGCGGCGGCCGTCGACGAGATTTCCGCCACCGTGCGCACCGCCTCGAGCCGCGCTTCCGACACCGACAAGCTGGCCGGCGACACCGCCAATGACGCCCGCGCTTCGGGCGAAATCGTCGCCCGCGCCGTCGATGCCATGAGCCGCATCGAGGACGCCTCGGGCAAGATCAACCAGATCATCGGCGTTATCGACGAGATCGCCTTCCAGACCAACCTCCTGGCGCTCAATGCCGGCGTCGAGGCGGCCCGTGCAGGCGAGGCCGGCAAGGGCTTTGCCGTCGTAGCCCAGGAAGTCCGCGAGCTGGCCGGCCGTTCCGCCGGCGCCGCCAAGGAAATCAAGGAACTGATTGCCCGCTCCGGCGAGGAAGTCCGCTCCGGCGTCAGCCTTGTCGGCGAGACCGGCGAGTCCATCACCCGCATCATTGCCCGCATCGAGGAAATCTCCGAGCATGTCGGCGCCATGGCCACCGCCAGCCGTGAACAGGCCACCGGCCTTGCCGAGGTCAATACCGCCGTCAACCAGATGGACCAGATGACCCAGCAGAATGCGGCCATGGTGGAACAGACCAACGCGTCGAGCCACACCCTGGCCCAGGAAGCCGCCGAACTCACCGCGCTGGTCGCCAAATTCCGCCTCGACATCGAAACCGCCCACCACACCGGCGGCGCACGGGCTGCGTAAGACGGTCCCGCAAGGCACCTTTCCTCTCCCTTGGCGGGAGAGGCTTCGCAGCGCCGGCCCCGGGCCGGAAATCAATGAAATTGATTTCAGGGAACGAAGGCCTGAGCGCGGCGCCGAACTTTACTATTTCGCCAACTCATAAGGCGCGGCCACGGGGCGTGGGGCTGGCAACGAACTCCCTCGCCCCTTGTGGGAGAGGAAGAAAAATCATGGTCTTGGCACGTAGTGCCAAGTCATAGATTTTTCAGGTGAGCGACTGTGCGGTCAGTCAAGCATTTTTGGGTTGCCATGGTTTGTTTTCCCG
>JBLXGF010000007.1:0-283000 GCA_048261205.1 Hoeflea sp. | reverse complement strand
CGGCCATTCGCGCCAAAGACCCTTGCCGCAATCCACCGCGATCCGGCAGGTCCCGGCGCTGACCGGGGCAGTCGCTTTGCAAGCTTCCGGCCCGCGGGTACGGCCCCCGCACGCCGGAACTCACCGCCTTCCGCCAGCCCGCACTCCGTGGGTACCGGCCATCCGTTCAGGGCGGAAGACCGGGCAAGTGTGACACGGCGGCAAAGGGTGTGGAAAAAATGTCTGGATTTTTTATGGGATGGGGGGCGCGAGAGAACTTCGGGGACAGTTTACTTTTCGCGCAGCGCAAAAAGTAAACTGTCCCCTATCTTGCTCACTTCAGCCGGGCCATGTTGCGAAGCACGCGCAGAGGCCGCGCTGATTGTCAGGAGCCTGGCTTCTTCTCCATCCCGCCTTCGGGCGCACCGTATTCAGCAATAAACCGCTCGAAGGCGGCATCCAGTTTTTCCGGGTCGGCGTAGGCGTCAAGCTGTTCGAGAAGGACGACCAGCAGGTAGTTGTTGGAGAGCTTCCAGCGCTGGTTGAGCTCCCGCAGCCGATCATGGGCAGCCTCGGTGAGGTTCATCTGTCTGCGGACCGGCAAAGCCAGTCGTTTGGGGCGGGCTGCGTCCGGTTTGGCGGGCATGTGGGCTCCATTTTCAGTTACCCGACTATGGCAAGCTGGCGCGTGCAGGGCAAGCCGCGGCGCAACCGAAACGGGGCATTTGACTTGGTGGGCGTGGATCCTCGGCTCGGAGGCCGAGGATGACTAAATGAGGGTACCGAGGACGACGGAGGCTTCGGGGATGACGCGGGCGCGGCTATTTCCTCGCCCCCACGGGGAGAGGATAGCAAGTCCGCATGCGGCGAAGCCGGATGCAGGGACGCGCTTGGTGAGGGGGCGAACAGGCGACATTGGTGCATACCCCCCTCACCAGTGATTTCTAAAGTTTGGCGCTTGAGCGCCAAGCCTTTGAAATCACGTCCTCTCTCCGGGGGAGAGAGGAAAGAAGACCGAAGAAAATCGCCCCCTACTTCCTTCGCGCCATGAAGGCCTGGAAGGCGGCCAGTGCTTCGGCGCTCTTGAGCTGGTTGGAAAACAGCTCGGCTTCCTCGCGCATGCGGGCAATCAGCGGCGCGGAATCCTGCTTGACCAGGCGGCGGGAAATGGCCAGCGCCCTGGGCGGTTTGGCGGCCAGATGTTCGGCGGCGGCGAAGACCGCCGGTTCGAGCTCGGCGGCGTTCACTGTCTTGTAGATCAGGCCGGCGCGTTCGGCCTCCTCGCCCGAGAACGGAATGCCCGCGGCCAGCAGCGCGAAGGCTTTCTGGTGGCCCATGGCGGCAGGCGCCAGCAGGCTCGACCCCGCTTCCGGCACCAGCGCCAGATCGGTGAACGGGGTGTGAAAGCGCGAGTCCGGCGTGGCGAATGTCAGGTCACAATGCATGTGGATGGTGGTGCCGATGCCGATGGCCAGGCCGTCAACGCCGGAGACGATCGGCTTTTCGGCGCTGGCCAGACAGCCGAGGAAATCAAACACCTCGGTGCCGCCCGAGCCGCCCATGGCAACGGCCATGAAATCCTGCATGTCGTTGCCGGAGGTGAAGACGCCGGGGGTGCCGAGCATGACATGGACGCGGACAGTCTCGTCGCGCTCGCCCTCGAGCATCGCCCTGGCCATGGCCGAATACATGGCACGGGTGATGGCGTTTTTCTTCTCAGGCCGGTTGAAGCGGATGAGGTTGATGGCGCCGCTCTCGCCCGCGCGTTCGGTCAGAATATGGTCGGTCATGGTCGTGTCTCCGCAAATGGCGTCGGATGGGATGGATCAGGCAAGCGCGGCAGCCGCATCGGCAAGGCATTCGGCACCCGCCGTGGCGCTTGCTGCCAGACCCTTTGTCTCGGGCGCCAGATTGGCGGCGGCAAAGCGGACAAGCGCTGCCCGGCCAGCGGCTTCCGGCGCGTCCATATCCGCCAGGGCGCCGCGCGCCAGCATGGCGGTGGTTGCCGTCAGCCCGAACAGCCGCAGATAGGGCGTCGCGCCGGACAGGGCATCGGTCTGGCGGCCATCGGCAAGCGCTGACTGCATATAGGCGGTGGTGCTTTCAAGATCGGCGATGGCCTGATCGAGCCGCTCGGCAACGCCTTCGAAGACGGGCGAGTTGGAGGCGCGCGCGGCGTCGGCGTCGGCCTTAAAGTCGGCGATCAGGGCGGCCACGGTGGCGCCGCCGGACAGCGGCAGCTTGCGCATGACCAGGTCGATGGCCTGAATGCCGTTGGTGCCCTCGTAGATCGGCGCAATGCGGGCGTCACGCAACAGCCGGGCAGCACCCGTCTCCTCGATGAAGCCCATGCCGCCATGCACCTGGACGCCGAGCGAGGCAACTTCCAGGCCGATATCGGTGGCGAAGGCCTTGGCGATCGGGGTGATCAGGCTGGCGCGCTCCGACCAGGCTTTCGCCTCGTCACCCTCGCTGACCCGGGCCATGTCGAGCGCCTCGGCGCAGGAATAGCAGATGGCGCGGGCGCCTTGCGTCAGCGCCTTCATGGTCATCAGCATGCGCGCGACATCGGGGTGCTCGATGATCGGGCTCATGCCCTCGCCGGTGTGACCGGGCGCGCGGCCCTGGGTGCGCTCACGGGCATAGGCCAGCGCCTTCTGATAGGCGGTCTCGGCAACCGCCACGCCCTGCATGCCGACGGCGAGGCGGGCATTGTTCATCATCGTGAACATGCAGGCCAGGCCCTTGTTCTCCTCGCCGATCAGCCAGCCGATGGCGCCGGGCTGATCGCCGAACTTGCCGTCGCCATAGATCATGGTACAGGTCGGCGAGGCATGAATGCCGAGCTTGTGCTCGAGGCCGGAGCAGAAGGCGTCGTTGCGTTCGCCCAGCGAGCCGTCATCGCCGACAAAGAATTTCGGCACCAGGAACAGCGAGATGCCGCGGGTGCCGGCGGGCGCATCGGGCAGCCGCGCCAGTACCAGATGAATGATGTTGTCGGTGAAATCATGCTCACCATAGGTGATGTAGATCTTCTGGCCGAAAATCCGGTAGGTTCCGTCGCCAACCGGTTCGGCACGGGCTTTCAGCGCATTGAGGTCGGAGCCTGCCTGCGGTTCGGTGAGGTTCATCGTCCCCATCCACTCGCCGGTCACCAGCTTTTCGAGATATTTGGCCTTGAGTTCGCCGGAGGCATGCTTTTCCAGGGCCTCGACCGCGCCCATGGTCAGCGTCGGGCCGATGCCGAAAGCCAGCGCGCCGGAGTTCCACATTTCGAGTGCTGCAACCGACAGCAGCATCGGCAGGCCCTGCCCGCCATATTCCTCAGGTCCGGTAAGGCCGTTCCAGCCGCCTGCGATCCAATCCTGATAGAGCTTCCTCCAGCCAGGCGGCGTGGTCACGGCCCCATCCTTGAGAACTGCGCCGTGCTTGTCGCCGATTTCGTTGAGGGGGGCGATTTCATCGGAAGAGAAGCGCCCGGCCTCGGCAAGGATCGCGTCAACAAGATCCTCACCCAGATCGCCAAATCGGCCTGCTTCCAGGGCCTTGCGCAATCCTGCGACAGATTTGAGCGTGTGAGCGATTTCGTCTACCGGCGCACGATACATGTGTTCTCCTCCCTGCTGGCCACCTGTTATCCGAGGCGGATCCGGACCAGGCTCATGGCTAAGTTGTTTTTACGTAAACGTCAATTTCTGACGATCAACTTAACCGGCATTTCGGGAGAAACATATGGGCGATGACGCCGCACGGGGAGAAAGCACCGCCGGCACGGATGGACAGCGGCGCGGCAGCCGCCTGCCGCCAATCACGGCATCCATCCAGGGGCAGTCAGGGCCGGTAAATCATCCAGCCGGCACCGGCGCTGTCATGCTCGATATTGGAGTAGAACGTGACCCTGTCTCCGCCTTCCTTGGCAGACTTGGCCATGGCCGTTTCTGCAAATCCGAGCAGCTGGCCAGCCCCTTCCGCCACGGTGGACATGGCCACACCAATCGACAAGGTGGCCTTGCCGACAGTGCGGCCGGTCTTGGCGTGAATGAGCGGCCGGCTTGCGGCTGCGGCCCGCAGCCGGTCAATGGCGCGCATGATTTCAGCCTCGTCGGACGAACTGATCAGGAAGGCGAAGCGGTTGCCATCGAGGTGCGCCACGACGTCACCGGTCTCGGTGGCCGCGTGCAGAAGCTGGCCGACATGCCGGATAATGTGCTCACCGGTTGCCTTGTCATCGGCTTCGCAAAAGCGCTTGAATTCATCGATCTCCGCAAAGGCCAGCCCGCACATGGTTGGCAGTTCGGGATTGGTGTAAACCCGCGCCGCTGCCTTGTTGAAGGATCTGCGATTGGCAAGACCGGTCAACGGGTCGGTGAACTTCATCTGCTCGAAATTCTCGATGTCGGCTTTGACACCGTCAAGCTGTGCAGACTGCCGGGAGGCAACGGCCACCAGGGCCTCGCTCTTGGAAGCCTGCTTCTCGGTCGCCTCGCTGAGCTGCCGGATCGAGCGGTTCAGCGCCTCCTTGTCGAGTTTGGCGTCCGAGGCAAATGTGCGCGACGCCTGATCGATGATCTTGCCGTAATCGGAAAGCGAGGATTTCTCCTCCTCCAGCAGCGACATGAAGCTCGTCATCTGGGTCCGCATGCGCTCATTGGTCTTGGCGACATGGGTTTCCTCATGATGATGCGGCAGATATTTGCGGCCCAGTTCATCAAGCGCGCGCTGCGACTTGGCTTTGCCGATTGCCACGAAATCCCGGGTCAGCTCGGGATTGGTCCCGGAATAGGCCTCGTAGACAAGCTCATAGTTTCGCGGCAATCCATCTATGCCCATCTGGTACATCGCGGTGGCAACCCGAAGTCCGATAGATGTCGCTGCTGAGGCCTGTTTGTTCATCGGGAATACTCATGTGATTATATGCATGTAATCTCCTATGCGCCAAAAAACTTAGAAGCCCGCTAAGACGATAGCTTCAATTTGATCTTTCGCGCGGTTTATTAGCAGATCTTGAAAAACGTGCCGTTCATTGCGCATCTGCAGGGCCGCTGATACAGCGTGCACCCAAACTGGACATGTCATGACGCGCATTCTCGCTATTTCCGATCCGGGCACACTTGCCGACGCACTTGCGGTGCTCAGGCGCGGCCAGCCCGTGGCAGTACCGACAGAGACGGTCTATGGCCTGGCGGCTGATGCGACCGACCCGGCTGCCATCACATCGATTTACGAAACCAAGGGGCGGCCGCGTTTCAACCCGCTGATTGCGCATGTTGCCGATATCGACATGGCTAAACTGCATGTGCAGTTCTCGCCGCTGGCGGAGCAGCTTGCCGAGGCATTCTGGCCCGGCCCCCTCACCCTCGTCCTGCCGCTCAGCGAGACCAGTCAAATCCATCCGCTGGCGACTGCCGGACTTGGCACCGCGGCGATACGCATGCCCCAAGGCTTTGCCCGCGAGCTGATTGCCGGTTTCGGCAAGCCGCTGGCCGCCCCCAGCGCCAACCGTTCAGGCCGCGTGAGCCCGACCACCGCGCAACACGTGGCGGATGATCTGGACGGCAGAATTGAGCTGATCCTGGATGGCGGGCGCTGCCGGGTGGGGGTAGAATCGACCATCCTGGCGGTCAATGGGTCGCAGCTGCAGTTGCTCCGGCCCGGCGGCATTCCTGTGGAGATGATTGAAGCGGCAACAGGCAAGAGTGTGGACCGCCCGGCACCGCCGGCGGGTGATGCCGCAGTGATTGCGCCCGGCATGCTGGCATCGCATTATGCGCCGGATGCGCGGGTGCGGCTGAATGTGTCAGAAATCATGCCCGGCGAGGCACTGATTAAATTCGGCGCTTTGCCCGTTGAAGGCGAGGACCAGGCGAAGGCGGTTATGGATCTGTCGCCAACCGGTGATTTGCGTGAGGCTGCCGCCAACCTGTTCGGCATGCTCAAGCAAGCCGACGCATCAGCACCGCGCGGTATCGCGGTGGCTGCGGTTCCCGAACATGGTCTTGGCGAGGCCATCAATGATCGTTTGAAGCGGGCCGCGGCCCCCAGACCACCGGTCTGAAGAGCCGCAATTCAAGATTATCACCCGGTAAGCAGCGGTGTGTTGACGATTTTCTTGAAGAGCGTTGTCATCGCGTCGCTGATGCCTTCCGAAGGGCTGACTTCGAAGAACAGGTCGGGAGAGGCGCAAGCCTTCATCCGCTGAGGGATTTCATTCTGGAACGGCCTGATCCAGTTCTTGTACCAATCGTTGGTCGGGAGCGGCAGATAGGTGGTGTAAAGCACGGCGATCCGGTAGCCCTTGCTCTTGAGCAAATCGCAATACTGGACATCGATCGGCTCCTGGCAACGGCCGCCGGTGAGCTTCTTGGTGCAGTTCGCAGGCTTGTAGCTGTCCCCCACGCCATCGGACACGAAGAACAGAATTTTCTCCGGCGACGACGCGGTCATACCTGATCCGGCGGTTCCCATCTTTTCGGCGACCTGGGTGAACGCCCGATCGAAGTCGGTTTGCTGGTCGTTGTTGTAACCCTGTTTGGGAATGGACATCAGTTCGACCTTGGCAGCAGCGTTCTTGGCCTTGCCAAGGTCTGTGGTTGGCGAGACAACCTCCAGAAGTTTCGTGTCCTCGGCCTTCTCACCAAAGGAGTAGACCGCCATGCGGTATTGGTTCGAGTTCTTGCGCGAATCCTTGGCCGTGTCCATCAAGGCCGCCGCAGCCTGCGCCACCACGTTGATACGGGTCGTGACACCAAGTGCCTTGGCAAGATTGTAATAGCTGTTCTTGTCTTCCACGCCGTTTTTGACAATGTGGCACGCAAAGGCACAATTGTCCGGTGTGCTGGCCACCATCTTGGCGACATCCGCGGGCGTTGCGCCGACGCCCATCGACGGCGTGTTGTCCAGCAGCAGGAAGAAATCCCGGTAGATTTCTGTCTGGTATTCGACGATAGCCTGTCCCACGACGCTGATAAGATCCTTGCCCAAAATCCTCGACAGGGTGGTTTTCACCGTCGCCCTGTAATCCACGATCGAATACAGACGGCCGTCCTTCTTGACGACTTTCGCGGCAATTTCATCAAGGGTGAATTCGGGGTCGCTTTCGAACTGAGCCTTGAAGAAGGTTATGGCATCGGCGACGCCGAGCGGCACCTCGCCATCATCGGACATGGCGAAAGCCTGCTTGACGCTTGGCGAACTCTCCGCAACAGCGGCCAATGCGGCTGCATCCGCGGCGCCCTGAATCCTGGTCTTGACCGAAAGGGCATTGCTGTAATCCAGCGCCAATCCTGCCGCGCCGATGACCGGCACAAGAAGAATTGCCAAGAGAATTGCAAAATTTCCGGATCTGTCCGCCAGGAAGCGCCGCATAGATATACTCCAATTTTGCGCAGATGCTGCACCAAATAGAATAAGGAAAGCTGAATCCGGCTATTTGCATCTTAGAAAGTCGGGCCGAGGGACATATCAGGCCGCCTGTGCGAGGCATTTCAGAAGGGCTTTCTTTGCCAGAGACCTGAGGTGGGTAAGCGGCGTGCAGATCTTCCTGTTCTCCGGTTTTCTGCCTGACTTTCAGCAGCCTTCGCGGAGGGATTGCGGCTTCCGTGCCAATCATGAACGCCTGATGCAGCTCGCAATAGTGCAAAACGATGGCGCGCCTCTCGACTTGATCTCAGTGCAAAGATACATGCGTATGCATGACGACACCTTTGACAGACCCCGCACTTATCCAGCGTTTTGCGAGTATTACCGGCGCACAGAATGCTCTGACCGAACCATCCGACATCGCACCGCACCTGGTCGAGTTGCGCGGCCTGTACAGGGGTGAAAGCCCGCTGGTGCTGCGCCCGGCCGACACGGAGCAAGTCGCAGCCATCTTGCGGCTGGCCAACGAGACCGGCACCGCGGTCGTGCCTCAGGGTGGCAATACGGGTCTTGTCGGCGCACAAACCCCGCAACCGGGCCATGGCGAGATCGTGCTGTCGCTGTCACGGCTCAACAAGATCCGGTCGCTCGACACTGTCGGTCAGACGATGATAGTCGAGGCCGGCGTTGTTCTCGAGAAGGCCCAGCAAGCGGCCAGTGAGGCCGGGCTGCTGTTTCCGCTGTCGCTCGGGTCTGAAGGCTCGTGCCAGATCGGCGGCAATCTGTCTTCCAATGCCGGCGGCACGGCCGTGCTTGCCTATGGCAATATGCGGCAACTCTGTCTCGGCATCGAAGCCGTGCTTCCGGATGGTGAGATCTGGCACGGTCTGCGGTCCCTGAAGAAAGACAATACCGGTTACGACCTGCGGGATCTTTTCATCGGCGCTGAAGGCACACTCGGGGTGATTACGGCAGCCGTTCTGAAACTGTTTCCGGCCCCGCGCGGCCACGAGACCATTTACGCCGGCGTCGACAGTCCGGAGACCGCGTTGAAGCTGTTCCGGCTGGCGCAGGATTATTGCGGCCCCTCGCTGACCGGTTTCGAGCTGATGCCGCGCATCGGCATTGAATTTACCGCGCGCCATATAGAAGGCGTCCGCGACCCGCTTGCCGAGCCTCACCCCTGGTATGTGCTGATCGACATTTCATCCGGTCAATCGCAGGACGCGGCGCGGGCGATGCTGGAGGGGCTTTTCCTCGCCGCCGACGAGAAGGGGTTGATCCGGGATGCGGCAGCGGCGGAGACCGAGGGCCAGCGTCAGGCATTCTGGAAGCTGAGGGAATCGATGTCCTGGGCGCAAAAGCCCGAAGGCGGCTCGATCAAGCATGATGTGTCGGTGCCGGTGGCGCTGGTGCCGGAATTTCTGGCAAAGGCGAATGAGGCGGTGCTCGCGGTCATGCCCGGTGCGCGTATCGTCGCCTTCGGGCATATGGGCGATGGCAATATTCACTACAACATCTCCCAGCCGGTTGGCGCGGACACCCAGAAATTTCTTACCCGGTGGGGAGAGATGAACGAAATCGTCCATGCGGTTGTCCTGAATCTGAACGGCTCGATCTCAGCCGAGCACGGCATAGGACAACTCAAGCGCGATGAACTGGCCGCTATCCGCTCCCCTGTGGAAATCGCGATGATGCAGCGGATCAAGACTGCTTTCGATCCCAACGGCATCATGAACCCGAACAAAATCATAGCGTCCCGGTAACCTTTCCAAAATGCAAATGGGACGGTGGTCTTTCGCTAACCATTTCCAGAACATAGATTTTCTTAACCCAAAACCTTAAGCCGTCTGGAACGGCCTGTGGGTCATTTTGCGTCGTGTGAGAGGGCGAAAAGCCCCGGATGAGAAGACCGGATAACCGGCTCTCAAGAGTTACAGAGGCGATTGAAATGACCAATAGCGTATTGAAGCCCGAGTGGGCCGATTTCGAATTACGGCTCGACCCGGGCAACTTCCCGCAGCGCCTGTCCTACTGCGTGGGTGACGAGCAGGAAAATGTCTCGGTCACGCTCGACGGGCGTGGCGCTGTGGTCAAGAAGGTGCTGTCGAAATCCGGACTTCCATTGTCCATTGCACTGCCGGCGCGCGCCTTCAAGGGTGTTGCCGCGCGGGCCATCGACCATGGCGATGGCACAGTGACGGTAACACTTGAACTGCACCACACCGACGCCGCGCTGTGCGTGCCGCTGCTGGTGGCGCACAATCTCGACGACATTGCCGCCGACTGGCGGAGCTGGGCCGAGCATTATGCACTGCCGATGCTGATGGTCGAAGCCGACGGAGTGGCCCGCCCGCTCGATGACGGCTCTGCCGACCAGCCGGCAAACGGACAGGCACGGCGGCGCCGGCACAGCCAGATCGCTGATCGGCGGCCACGCTTCCTGGTACGCCGTTCAACCGGCAAGCTGGGAATTCGCATGAGGATCGAAGGCCGCGAGATCATCGCGCGCCGTTAAAGCGCGCCGCATGAAACCGGTTTCCGGTAACGCGCTTTAACTCTTTGATTCTGCATATCGTAATCACAAAACCGCGCACATATTTGCGCGATATGCACAAATACCATCAGCTAATTACGCAAGCTGATACCGGCCCGGTGACCTGCCCCACACAGGTGACCGGGTCTTTTTATGCCCAGATAGCTGCGATGAGGCCCAAAAAGACAATCAGCCCGACGCGGCTGTTGGCCTTGAACAGGGAGAGGCATTGATCGGCATCATCAATATCGATGACCCGGATCTGCCAGCCGAGCATGGCGACGGCCAGCGCAAGTCCGGCATAGGCAGGCCAGCTGACCCCGCTCAGCCAGAACGCCGAAAACGCCATTGCGGCGAACAGACCGTAAAACAGGACAAGCCAGATCTTGGTGTTCTCAGCGAACAGGCGCGCGGTGGAGCGCACCCCGACCAGAGCGTCGTCCTCCTTGTCCTGATGGGCGTAGATGGTGTCATAGCCGATGGTCCAGGCTATGGCGCCGATATAGAGCAGGACCGGCGGCCAGGCCAATTCTGCGAACACGACAGCCCAGCCCATCAGCGCGCCCCAGGAGAAGGCCAGGCCGAGGAAGAATTGCGGCCAGTCGGTGAAGCGCTTGGCAAAGGGATAGATTGCCACCACGCCGAGCGAGGCAATGCCCAGCAGAACCGAAAAACTGTTGAACTGGACCAGCACCAGCAAGCCGACCAGCGCCTGCACAACAAGGAACGCTGTGGCGGCAAAGCGGGAAATGCGGCCCGAGGGCAGCGGCCGGGAGCGGGTGCGGGCCACTTTCGCGTCGATCTTGTAGTCGACCACATCGTTCCAGGTGCAGCCTGCGCCGCGCATGGCGATGGCGCCTGCCATGAACAGAAAAAGATGCCAGACCATCATCTCCGGCGACCAGACCGTGCTGATATTGCGGGGGGAGTTTGCGACATTGCCGGCCAGCGCCGAGGCCCAGAAGCAGGGCCACATCAACAATTGCCAGCCGATCGGCCTGTCCCAGCGCGCCAGTTGCGCATGCGGCCAGAGCGCGCGCGGCAGCACCCGGTAAACCCAGTTGCCCGATGGTGCATCGGCAACGCGGGCGTTCTTGTCGTCGGTGATGTGTGACCTCTTGCGCATGACCGCGAGTGTTGCCACCACGGCGATGGCAGGTCAAGACGACAGCACGCGCTGCGCAGTCAGAGCGCCATTATGCCCGTGATGCCCTTGCAGGTTTTTCCACGCCGGAGATGAAATCGCGGCTGAAGGCCAGAATGGTATCCAGAAACAAGCCGTCATCGTTACTGGCGATACGATCGGCCAGTGTGTTGCGGGAAATCTGAAACAGCTTCTGGTCAACGGCCTTTTCGGAATCGAGCTGTTTGAAACCCATGCTCCACTGGCTGAACATCCTCTCGTCAGCTTCCTGCTCGAGAACCAGCATGAGATTGCGATGCCGGTCGTCAGCCTGGATGCGCCGGTATACGGAGCGAACCATCTGTGGCTCGCCTTCGAGAACCTGAATGAACACGCCATCGGCCCATAGCAGCATGCCGGTAATGCCATCACGCTGGTTGTTGCGCCGGGATGCTGCCAGAATATCCTGAATATCGGCGTCGCTCATGGGGGCCGAGGCCCCGCTGACATACAACATTCGCAACATGACGCCCGCTCCTTCGGCTATGCATGAGGTGGAACCGGCTCACGGCCCGATAGATAGGCAACAATAGATACGAACCATTGCAAAACCCTGAACAGACCTCCCCTCAATCGTTGGAAAATGCGCCCGCATGGCACCGGGGCAGCAAGTTCACTTGACCATGGGCGCGTGATTTCCTAACCCGATGCAAACGCGAACCCGGTCCGCCGGGCCAAGGCCAACCGATGGAGATTGCCGATGTTGAATGTGCTGTTGATCGGTTCGGGCGGACGCGAGCATGCGCTGGCCTGGAAGATTGCCCAGTCATCCATGCTCGGCACGCTTTACGCTGCACCGGGCAATCCCGGGATTGCCGAACATGCGGAGCTGAGCGATCTGGATGTCACCGATCACGATGCCGTGGTTGCGTTCTGCAAGGACAAGGCGATCGACCTGGTGGTGGTCGGGCCCGAAGCGCCATTGGTGGCAGGCCTGGCTGACGCGCTGAAGGCGGCCGGGATTGCTGTGTTCGGCCCCTCGGCGGCGGCAGCCCAGCTTGAAGGCTCGAAAGGTTTCACCAAGGATCTGTGCGCGCGGGAAAACATACCGACCGGCGCCTATCAGCGGTTCAACAATGCGCCCAAGGCCAAGGCCTATGCGCGGGCGCAGGGCGCGCCGATTGTCATCAAGGCCGACGGGTTGGCCGCCGGCAAGGGCGTCACCGTGGCGATGACGCTTGAGGAGGCGCTGGCGGCAATCGAGGATTGCTTCGAGGGCGCCTTCGGTGAAGCCGGCGCGGAAGTGGTGGTCGAGGAATTCCTGCATGGCGAAGAGGCCAGCTTCTTCTGCCTGTGCGATGGCAAGACCGCCCTGCCCTTCGGCACGGCGCAGGATCACAAGCGGGTTGGCGAGGGCGACACCGGGCCCAACACCGGCGGCATGGGCGCCTATTCTCCGGCGCCGGTGATGACACCGGAGCTGATCGACCAGACCATGCGCGAGATCATCGAGCCGACGATGCGCGGCATGGCGGCGACCGGCGCGCCGTTCAGCGGCGTGCTTTACGCAGGCCTGATGATCGACGAGACCGGGCCGAAGCTGATCGAATACAATGTGCGCTTCGGCGACCCGGAGTGCCAGGTGCTGATGATGCGGCTGAAGGACGACATTCTGCTGCTGTTGAAGGCTGCCGCGGAAGGCGAACTGGCGCATGTCTCGGCACGCTGGAAAGACGATGCGGCGCTGACCGTGGTGATGGCGGCGGAAGGCTATCCCGGAACACCGAAGAAGGGCACGCCGATCGCCGGTCTTGCGGCGGCCGAAGCCAATGGCGCCAAGGTGTTTCATGCCGGCACGGTGCTCAAGGACGGTCAGCTTGCCGCCAATGGCGGGCGGGTGCTCAATGTCACGGCGCAGGGTGCGGACGTGACCGCGGCGCAGGCCAAGGCCTATGAAGCGGTTGACGCGATCGACTGGCCGGGCGGCTTCTGCCGCCGCGACATCGGCTGGCGGGCGGTCGGGCGCGAGGCAAAAAATTAACCCGGCGTTTACCGCTTCCAAAAACCGGATCGTAACGGCCCCTTGCTAGAGTGCACTCACCAAAACCGGAAAAGCCGGCGAAAAGGGAGTATGCACGATGCTGAGATTGATCATTGCCGCCACGATGTGCGCCGGCGCGGGAGCCGCCCATGCGTCCTCGATCGAGCCCTACACGCCGAGCATGAACACGCGGAACAGCATCCTTGAAATCGGCTGTCCCTCCTGCACCCGCGCAGCTGCAGAAAAGGCTGCCGCCGAGGCTCACGTGCAGCTTGCGCCGGGCGAGCAAGTCATCGAAGTGCGTGACGTCGACGGCCAGATGATGATCTACCGGACAGAAAACCTGCTTGGCGGATCACCGGTGACGATGGTGCGCAAGGCCAGCGAGGCCGATCTCATCGCGCTTGGCGTGGCAGCCCCCGAGAGCAATCAGCTTGCCGAAACCGACGCGCCTGCGGCCGATGTGGCCACAGAGCCGCTGACCGCAGCGACCGAAGCCGGGAGCGAACCGAGATTGTTCGAGCCGGTGCTTGCCAACGGCGCTCCGGGAATTGACCAGGAGACCAAGACGTCTGCCCTGGCAAACACGGCTCCGGCGGACTTCGATGCTTCGAAATTCGAGCTCAGGCTGAACTGAACCAGGACCCAAGACAGGACGGAGCGCAAGCGCCCGTCCCTGCCCCGCAAGCCTCGTCCGGCTGACGCGATGGCACCCAGCCGGCGCCCACCTCCAGGGGTTGCCGGCTTCGGGTATTCAAGGCCGCCCGTTTACCCGGAGATCTTCGAGAAATCGGCCACCGCGCCGGTGGCCTGGCGGATCAACGCCAGCAGGGCGAGGCGATTGGCCCGCACATTTTCAACCTCTGCGTTTACCAGCACAGCTTCAAAAAATGAATCAACTGGTTCACGTAATGCGGCAAGTGCGCTCATGGCCGCTGAATAGTCTTCATTTTCAATGGCATGGGTCGCGAGGCTGACAGATTGAGTCACCGCCTTGAAGAGGTTTTTCTCCTCATCGAGCTCGAACAGCGAGGGCTCGACACTCTCGGCGATTGCAGTGCCCTTCTTCTCTTCGGCGGCCAGAATGTTGGCGGCGCGCTTGGTTCCGGCCAGCAGGTTCTTGCCATCCTCGGTGTCGAGGAAGGCGCCAAGGGCTTCGACCCGGCGGGTGATGTCCAGCAGGTCATCGGAGTCCGGCGTGATCACCGCGTCGATGAGATCGTGACGCGCGCCCTGATCGCGCAGATAGACTTTCAGGCGGTCGTGGAAGAAGGAGAGGAGGTCGCTTACAAGTATTTTATATTTCTCGTGCTGCTCAATCCTGATTTCATCTCTGTTCATAAACTCTTTGACATCATTCCAAACTGCGTCAGACAAACTGGAAAAACCGCCTCGTTTCAGCTCATCAACAGATAGTTTAGCTGCATTACGGCGTTCAACATAAATAATCAGCGCCTGCAGAAAACCAAAAGAATACGAAATTGGAGTCAGGATTTCACACTTGACGCTATTCTCCACCAAAATCCTGATCACACCCAGCGCAGCACGTCTCAACGCATAGGGATCCTTCGACCCGGTCGGCTTCTCGTCGATGGCCCAGAAGCCGACGAGCGTGTCGAGCTTGTCGGCCAGAGCGACGGCAATTGCGACCGGGTCGGTCGGCACTGCGTCGGACGGGCCTTGCGGCTTGTAGTGCTCTTCGGCGGCGGCCGCCACTGACGGGTGTTCGCCCTGAAGCCCGGCATAGATGCGGCCCATCACGCCCTGCAGCTCGGGGAACTCGCCGACCACTTCGGTGGTCAGATCGGCCTTGGCAAGCATGGCGGCGCGGGTGGCGAGCTGGACGATATCGGCCTGCTCCCCTCCCCCTTGAGGGGAGGGGTTGGGGGTGGGGGTAACCTCTGCTGGGGTCGCCTGCGGCGACGTACCCCCACCCGGACCTGCGGTCCGACCTCCCCTCAAGGGGGAGGTGGAAGAAAGGCTGTCAGCCACCACCGGCGCCAGTTCAGCGGCCAGCTTGGCGATGCGCTCAACGCGCTCGCCTTGCGTGCCGAGCTTGGCGTGGAAGGTGACGCCGAGCTGGTCCAGCTTGGCCATGCGCTGGTCGAGCGGCTTGGCCAGGTCGAGGCCGAGCTTTTCAGCCGAGGCCGTGAGCTTGCCGCGGTCGGGCAGATCGGCCTGGTCGGTATTCCAGAAATAGAGCGCGTCGGAGAGACGGGCGCGCACCACCTTGGCGTTGCCGTGGGCGATTTCCCTGCCGCCGTCGCTGGCCTCGATGTTGGAAACCAGGATGAACCTGTTGGACAGGCCGTTGCCTGGTTTTCTCAACACAAAGCACTTCTGGTTGGTCTTGATGGTCAGGCGGATGATGTCGTCGGGGATCTGCAGGAAATCCTCCTCGAACTCGCCCATCAGCACCACCGGCCATTCGACCAGACCGGAGACCTCGTCGAGCAGGCCCTCGTCCTCGACAAGTTCCAGACCTGAGGCGAAGGCGAGGTTGCGGGCGTCCGACGCTATGATCTCCTTGCGGCGCTCGGCATCGAGCACAACGCGGGCGCGCTCGAGCTTGCCGGAATAATCATCGAAGCGGCGCACGGTGAAGCTGTCAGGCGCGTGAAACCGGTGCCCGGAGGTGGTGTTGCCGGCAACAAGGCCGTCGACCTCGAAAGCGATGACCGTCGGGTCTTCGGTTTCAGGACCGAAGGTGCAGATGATCGACTGCAGCGGACGCACCCATTTGAGCGAACCGGGCTTGGCCGAGGCCTTGCCCCAGCGCATGGATTTCGGCCAGGAGAAACCGCGGATGATGCCGGGCATGACGTCTGCGATGATCGCCTCGGCGTCGCGGCCGGGCTTTGAGATATGGGCGACGTAGAAATCGCCCTTCTTCGGATCGGTGTGGATATGGGCTTCGGAGATATCGGCAAGGCCTGCCTTGCGCATGAAGCCCGCCAGCGCCTGTTCGGGCGCCTTGGTCGAGGGGCCCTTGATGTCCTCGTGCACGTCGCCCGACCTTGCGGTCAGGCCGCGGATATCGAGCACCAGCCGGCGCGGCGTCCAGTATTCGCGCGCCGCCTCATAGGTGAGCCCGGCATCAACCAGCGCATCGGTGACGGACTTGCGCAGATCGCCGGCAGCCTTGCGCTGCATGCGGGCTGGAATCTCTTCGGAGCGAAGTTCAATCAGAAGGTCGGGCATCAGGTCTCACGCGGTCAATGGTTTGCTGCGCGCGGCTTAGCAAGGGCTGCGCAAAAAGTCACCTTCCCTTACCGCAAAAACGAGCATTCAGGGCGACCCGGAAAGATTGACGCCGTGCGGATCGGATATCGCACAGCGCCTACCAGCCGCCGCCACCGCCACCACCGCCGCCGCCGCCGGAGGAACCGCCACCGGAGGAGCCGGAAGAGCTCTTCGGCTGCGGCATCGATGACGCCATGGCCGCGGAGACCGCCGCCACCGAAGAGGCCGCTGCCGCCCCGATATTGCCCGGCGACCAGGAATTGCCGTGATACCATTGCGGCCGGTAGTCCTTTTCGCGGCCCGGATCGATGCGGGCGAGCTGTGCCGCCCAGGCTTCCGACCAGGGTTTTTCAACGCCGAGGCCCGCGGCATAGGGCAGAAACCGCTCGAACAGCTCTTCCGACATCTCCGGCGCATCGCGCAGGTTGAGGCGGTTGGTTTCGGCGGTTTCGAGATAGAGCTTGAAGCCCTCGATGTCGGCCAGAACCTTGGCGCCGTCCTGCGTCGGGGCGCCGAGCAGCCAGACCATCGAGACCATGACGACACTGCCGATGATTACCAGCGCACCGGCCAGACGATAGACCGGCAGGTCACTTGGGGCCAGGACAACGATCACACCGATCAGAAACACTGCAGCGCCAAGGAGGAACAGTATCCCGCCCATGACCTTGTTGCCGCCGCCGCCTTCCCGGAACAGGCTGCGTCCGCCAATCCACATGCCGCCGCCAAACAGCGAGGTCATCAGCACCGGGATCACGTAGAGAATGCCGTCGTCCGGCGGGCTTTGCAAAATCAGCCCGATGATGAAGGTCGCGATGGCGAGGATCCCACCGGGGATGAACCAGCCGATATTGGCGTTGTAGTAACGGCCTTCATATTCGCGCGAAATGGCCATGCGCAGCTTTGTCAGCGCACTCTGGAGAACCGGGCCATTGTGTTTGTCGAGCACGATTTCATCGCGCTTGGAAAGCAGTGTCGAAAACAGCGCATTCTCGCCGCCAGGCAGAACCGGCGAGCCGGACGCGCCCGCAGCGCTGCCGCGCTGCAGTGTGACCGTTCCATGCGAATCCTCGTCGATGCGCAGCAAACCTTTGACGCCCAGCGACAGCAGCGCCGCAATGAATGGCAAAGCGATGCCCTTCTTTCCGGATTTGAAGCCGTTGAAATGGGCATAGGACAGGGCTGCGGGCGAGAGCTTTTCAGGCGGATGAAACAGCGGAATGACCGGCGGTGCCGGCGGGTCGCGGCCGACCTTGTTCCAGGCATAGAGAAAATAGACCGGGACGCCGAGCCAGCCGAGGATCAGCAGGAAGATCCCGATATTGTCAGCGACCACCGACAGGGCGCTGCCGTCATTCTGTGTGACAACGCCCTTCGTGAAGCCGACGGCGATGGTCATGCCCTGCTCAGGGCCGAGCGGTTGGGTCAGTTCGAAGCGGACATCCGAGCTGCCCTCTCCCGACGCCGTGACATTGCGCCCGGTTTCGCCGAAGCCGCCGGTGTAGCCGGCGAGCTGTTGTGCACGCGCGCCATCAGGCAGGTGCACCACGGCGTCAGCCGCCAGGATCGGGAAGCTCCAGAAATTGCCGGTGACGTTCCAGTAGAGCTCGTCATAGTCGTCAAAGAACCGCAGCTGCCGGGTGGTCACATAGCGGATCGTGTAGGTGTGCTCGCCGTCCGGGATGAAGATATCCGCGTCACCAATCAGGATCCGGAAGAAACGCCCGTGCCATTCGGTGCTGTAGGGTGACGGCTGGCCATTGTGCAGAACCTCAAGGAGGTCGAAGCCGTTGCTTGACCACAGGCCCCAATCATCCAGCACCCGCAGCGGGATATCGCGATAGATGCCGCGGCGGATATCGTAGCCCTCGGCATTGACGGTGATGGTTTCGGTGACTTCGATCGAGGAATCAGCGCGCACATCGATATCGACGCTGAAATTGCGGATCTCTTCCCGCGCCAAGGCACTCCCTGCCAATCCAAGTGACAGCAGCAGTGCGAAGACGAAAGTTGCGAACCGTGTCATCCCGGGATCTCCTGCTTGTAGCTGACACCCAGCGACGCCAGAGCGTCCCAATAGCCGGGATAGGTCTTGCCGACGCATTTCGGGTCGAGAATGGTGATGCCTGAAGTTTTCAGACCGGCGAGCGCGAAGCTCATGGCGATGCGATGGTCGGCGAAGGTGTCGATCTCGGCCGGGCAGGTCTGGCCGGCAAGGCCGGGATCGCCGGCAACGACCAGGTCATCGCCCTCCTCGCGCGCCAGGCCATCGCGGATGGCGTTGAGACCGAGCGAGAGCGCGCGCACCCGGTCGCATTCCTTGACGCGCAAGTTGGCGATGCCGGTGAAGCGCACCGGGGTGTTGTTGTAGGCAGCCAATACCGCGATGGTCGGAATCGCGTCCTGCATCTGCGAGCCGTCGATGACGGCCGGCATGTCGGGAAAGGCAGAGATCACCTCGAAAGCACGGGCGTCCGGCTGGGTGAAAGCCGAGGCCGGGGTTCCGATATCGATCTTGCCGCCGGTGAGCGCTTCAGCGCCCCAGAGATAGGTGGCAGCCGAGGCGTCGGGCTCGATGTGGAAATCGGTGGCCCGGTATCCCGTCGGCTCGACCCGCCAGATCGACGGGGTGACCTGCTCGACCTGCGCACCGAAGGCCCGCATCGCCGCAAGCGTGAGATCGATGTAGCCGCGTGCGCCGATCTCGTCGCCGGCGAGCTCGACGGTGAAGGGCCTGCCCGAGCAAGGACCGGCCATCAGCAAGGCCGACACATACTGGCTCGACAGCCCGGCATCGATGACAACGTGATGGGAGACAAAACCGCCGGTGCCCTGAATGGTCACGGGCGGGCAGCCGGACGGCGCGGAGATATCCACGCCCAGGGACTGCAGCGCGGTCACCAGCGGCATGATCGGCCGCTTGTGCATGTGCTCATCGCCATCGACGACAACCTCGCCGCTGACCATGGCCGCAATTGCCGCGGGCAGGAAGCGAACCGCGGTTCCGGCATTGCCGAGAAACAGCGGCTGCTCCGGCACGCGCAAGGCGCCACTGGCAGTGACGACGAAGGTTGTGTCTTCCGGCTCGTCGATGCTCACACCCATGGCGCGCAACGCCTCGGCCATGTAGCGGGTGTCATCACTCTTGAGCGCGCCGGTGAGCCGGCTGGTGCCATTGGCAAGTGCTGCCAGCAGAAGCGCGCGGTTGGTGATCGATTTTGATCCCGGAGGACTGATGGCACCTGCGAGAGCACGTCCCGGCGGCACGATCGTGAGTTTTTCAATTTGCATGCGTTATTCTCGAATTATCCGGCTTTGCGGCGCGGTCAGAACTTGACCTTCGGTACGGCGCGGTCAGCTTCATCCTCGATTTCGAAGTACTCTGCCTTGACGAAACCGAACTGTCTGGCGATCAGCATCGAAGGGAAGCTCTCCACCGAGACATTGAGATTGCGCACCGCGCCATTGTAGTAGCGGCGCGACATCGAAATCTCGTTTTCGGTTTCCTCCAGCGCCTGCTGGAACTCCTTGAAATTCTCGTTGGCCTTGAGGTCCGGATAGCTCTCCGCCACGGCCATCAGACGTCCCAGTGCGCCGCTGAGCGCGCCTTCCAGTGTTGCGCGCTGTTCCGGCGAACCGCTGCTGCCGGCAACCGCCTGGCTGCGCAGACGGGTGACTTCCTCAAGCAGCTCTTTCTCATGGGACATGTAGCCCTTGACGGCTTCAAGCAGGTTGGGGATCAGGTCTGCGCGGCGCTTGAGCTGCACATCAATCCCGCTCCACCCCTCGCCCGCCATCTGACGGTTCTTGACCAGAGTGTTGTAAAGCGAAATCGCAAAAAGCACGATGCCGACCAGCACCGCCAAAAAAATCCAAGTCCCCATGCAACCACTCCCGGCATCCAGATAACAACAAAGCTTGTGCGCAGGCCCGACCTGACAGCGCAATGACCTTACGCATACTCATTGAGAAAATCCACGGAATAGACCGCGCCGGCAAAATCCATATCGCCGATCCGGGAGGCGTACAACGGCTGGACAGGGCCTGTCTCATCGCAAAAGACCGCGCAAAAACCTGGTTTGGGCCGGACTTGTCAAGCAATGATTTACCATTGGCCCGCCATAATCAGGGAGCGGGTTAGGAACCTTTGCGGCATTTCCAGTTTATTGCCTGACCTATTTTCAAAGACACGGGACCATTGCGACATGAAGACCTTTGACGCCACGATTTTCGACCTCGCGCCGGTTGCGATGTGGATCGAGGATTTCTCCGGGGTGAAACGGATGTTTGATCAATGGCGCTCCGAGGGCGTTGAGGACATCCGCGCCTTTCTCAAAGACGACATGACGCGCGTTGCGGATTGCTCGAAACAGATCCGGGTCTTGCAGGTCAACAGCAAGACTCTCGAGCTTTTCGAAGCCAGGGATCTTGAGCATCTGGTGGAAAACATCTCGGTGGTGTTTCGCGACGACATGCTTGAAAGCCACATCAACGAACTGGCGGCGCTCTGGGACGGCAAGACAGATTTTTGCAGCAACGCGGTCAATTACTCGCTTTCCGGACGCCGGATGGACATCCAGCTCAAGGGTTCGGTGATGCCGGGCCATGAAGAGACGCTGGGACAGATCCTGCTGACAACCGAAGATGTGACAGCGCGCGAAGACGCGCGGCGCAACGAAAACCAAAGCCGCCGTCATGCCGAAGGCCTGTTCGAGCACTCCCCGGTTTCGTTGTGGGTTGAGGATTTCAGCCAGATCAGGGACTTGATCGAAACGGTGCGCAACCGCGGCATCATCGATTTCCGCGTGTTCATGGATGTGCATCCGGAGTTTGTCCGCCAGTGCATGAGCGAGATCCGGGTGATCGACGTCAATCAGGCGACGCTCGACCTGTTTTGTGCGCCTGATGTGCAGACGCTGCTGCTTCGTCAGCCGGAGATCTTTCGCGACGAAATGGAAAAGCCGTTCCGCGAACAGTTGATGGATCTGTGGGAGGGCAAGCTCTACCACCAGCGCGAAGTGGTCAATTATGCGCTCGACGGAGCGATACGGCATATCCTGCTGCATTTTGCGGTGTTGCCGGGACATGAAGAGGACTGGTCACAGGTTCAGGTGGCGCTGACCGACATCACGGCGCGCAAGAAAGCCGAGGCTTATCTGGAATATCTGGGCAAACATGATGTGCTGACAAAGCTGCACAATCGCGCCTTCTTCACCGATGAAATGAACAGGCTCGAGCGCAAGCCGTTGCGCCCTGTCTCGGCAATCCTGATGGACCTGAACGGCCTCAAGGAGGCCAATGACCAGCTCGGACACGATGCCGGCGACGCCCTGTTGCGCCGGTTTGGCGAGGTTCTCAACGGCGTCGTCTCGTTGCCCAACAATGCGGCACGGATCGGCGGCGACGAATTCGCCATCCTGATGCCCGGGGCCGACCAGAAAGCGGTGACATCAATGGTTGAAACCATCCGTGAACTGCTGAACATCAACAACCAATTCTATTCGAACACGCCGCTCAGCGTTTCCATCGGCTGTGCCAGCAGCAGAGACGGCGAAACGATGGAAGACATGGTCAAGCGGGCGGATATGGCGATGTATGATGACAAGCGGGCCTATTACGCCGCTCATTCGTCGATTGACGCCCTAAACAGATCGCTCGCCGTTGAAAAGGCAGCTTCCACCGCCTGAACTGCCCTTCAGGGTGTCTATCCGCTCACTTCAACGGCTTCTCCCGGACGGACCGCCGTCCGGTCGTGCCGCTCCTTGATGTCGCCGATCTGGTCAAGCATCGCGCGCAATGCGCGGATGGCCTTTTCTTCCTTCGGGTCGAGCGGCTGTTCGGGGTGGAAATGCGTGATCAGGACCGCCAGGGCATCGCCGATGCGGCCCAATTGCCGGCCGTAACTGCCGACATCTTCCAGAATTTCCTGCTCCACCTCGGGAGCGCTCGACTGGCCGAGATTGATGTTGATCAGGCCCACCTGACTGTCGCTGAACCAGTTGGCCCACGGGCTGATGAGTTGCGTTACGTTTCCGGAAAGAGGCAGTTTGAATGCGGTCATCTCGCTTCTCCTGTGTGGTCCTCCCAGACAGGAGGATAGCAGACTTAACGGATATCCGCACGTGCACTGAGCGCGGCCTGCAACCGGAATTCCATGGCCACGGTACTGGGGCGGCGCAGAACTATCGCGCAAGATGATCTGAATGTGGCTTGAAGCGCGGCTTCTCTATTCCGCGGCTTCGGCAGCCTGGCGGAAATTTGCTCCGCCCGCGTCGGTCAGCAGGAAGGCCTCGCCGCACTGGCGCGACAGGTTGCGCACGCGCAGGATATAGCCCTGGCGTTCGGTGACCGAGATCACGCCGCGCGCATCCAGCAGATTGAAGACATGGCTGGCCTTGATGCACTGGTCATAGGCCGGCAGCACGCATTTGTGCAGACCACCGGGCTCGGACGGCGCGCCGGCCTTGAGAATGGCTTCGCATTCCTTTTCCGCATCTTCGAAATGCTTGAGCAGGATTGCGGTGTCGGCGATCTCGAAATTGTAGCGCGAATATTCCTGCTCCGACTGCAGGAAGACATCGCCATAGGTCACCTTCTCGGCGCCTTCACGGCCGTTGAAATTGAGGTCATAGACATTGTCGACGCCCTGGACATACATCGCCAGACGCTCGAGACCATAGGTCAGTTCGCCCGCCACGGGCGCGCATTCGATGCCGCAGACCTGCTGGAAATAGGTGAACTGGCTGACTTCCATGCCGTCGCACCAGCACTCCCAGCCAAGCCCCCAGGCGCCAAGCGTCGGGCTTTCCCAGTCGTCCTCGACAAAGCGGATGTCATGCAGCAGCGGATCGACGCCAATGGCCTTGAGCGAGCCGAGATAAAGCTCCTGCAGGTTGGACGGATTGGGCTTGAGGATCACCTGGTACTGGTAATAGTGCTGCAGCCGGTTGGGGTTTTCACCGTAGCGGCCGTCCTTGGGGCGGCGCGAAGGCTGAACATAAGCCGCGTTCCAGGGCCTTGGGCCAAGCGCGCGCAAGGTGGTTGCCGGGTGAAAGGTGCCGGCGCCGACTTCCATGTCGTAGGGCTGAAGCACGACGCAGCCGTAGTCGGCCCAATAGCGATGCAGCGCGAGAATGAGCGCCTGAAACGAGCGTGTCGGCTGCATGTGATCTGGAAGGGTTTCGGTCATGGCTTGGTGTCCGGATGGCGCATTATGGGTTCGCGTGCCGCCTCGGGAGCGGCCCTGAATGTGCGGCGACAGGTGCCACGAAGGGATTGACCGGTCAAGTCTGCAGCCAAAGGCTTGACAGATTAGGGCATGCGTCCTAATGATTAGGACACACGCCCTAATATGGAATATATACCGTGAAAGCCGATGAAACGCGCCGGAAGATAGTGGTCGCAGCCGACCAACTCTTTTACGAGCAGGGATTTGAAAAAGCGTCCTTCGCCGACATCGCGCGGGTGGTCGAGATTTCGCGGGGCAACTTCTACTACCACTTCAAGACCAAGGACGCGCTTCTGGGCGCGGTGATCGAGCACAGGCTTGATGAACGCAGGGCGATGCTGTCCCAATGGCAGCAGCAGGAAGCCGACCCGGTGATGCGGATCAAGAACTTCATCAACATCCTTATTGCCAACCAAACCCAGATCATGGCCTTCGGATGCCCTGTGGGAAGTCTCTGCAGTGAACTGGCCAAGCTCGATCACGCACTGCGGACCGAAGCGGCCCAGCTCTTCACCCTGTTTGCCGAGTGGCTGGAAGATCAGCTCGTGCAACTCGGACACCGCGATCAGGCATCCGATATTGCCATGCATCTGCTTATGCGCAGTCAAGGAGTGGCCTCCCTGGCCAACGTCTTTCAGGACGCCGATTTTGTACACCGCGAGGTTGAAGCAATGACGCAATGGCTGGAAGACCAGCTTTCAACAAAACGCCCCAATTGAACCGGGTACCAAAATCAGGAGAATCCAGTGTTTCTGATCATGCTTCGTTTTTCCGACAACAAGTCTGCAGCCGCAGACCATATGCAGGCTCACAACGCCTGGATTGCCAATGGCTTTGAGGATGGAGTGTTCATGCTCACCGGTACTGTCGAGCCAAAGCAGGGCGGCGCCGTGCTGGCTTACAATATCACGCGCGCAGAGCTCGAAAAGCGTGTGGCTCAAGACCCATTCGTCGCCAACACTGTCGTAACGGCGGAAATTACCGAGATTACGCCGGGAAGGACGGATGCAAGGCTGGACTTCCTCAAGGGATGAACTACTCGTCGGGTTTTCTCAGACGGTATTCACCGGTGTCGGGGTCCTCGATCAGTGTGCCTTGCGCGCCGGTACGGGTTTCCTTTTCGGCGTCCCGGACCCTGGCGCTGACGCGTTCAGCTTCAGCGATGAAGCGTTTGTAGCCGAGCCAGGCAACGGCGCCGACGGCAGCAAGTAAAAGAAGTTGCGGCATTGGTGCTGTCCTTTTCCTCACCCCCAAGACCCGGGAGTCTCCTCTGCCGGGCGGGGGCAGCCCCCTCGCCCGCATCTGCGTCCATCACCACACCTCTTTCCAACCCGCAGGCTGGATCAGAGGCCGTAGCGTGCCCAAAGCGCCCGGTCTTCCAGCGCATTCAAACCTGCTTCGCCGATCCCTGCAAGCGTATCTGCGGCGATCGATGCACTGGCGCCGGCGACACGGCGTCCAAACAGGTTTCGCTGGCCCGTGACCAGCCTCATTTTCACCTTATCGCCATAGCGCGCACGAAGGGTCGACCGGAGATCGCCGAGCTCATCGACCAGACCCATCTCCTTGCCGCGGATACCGGTCCAGAAGCGGCCGGTGAACAGGTCGGCATCTTCCTTCAGTCGGGTGCCGCGGCTGTCTTTCACCAGATCGATGAAGACCTGATGGATATCGAGCTGAAGATCCTTCAAGCGGGCAACATCCTCGGGATTTTCTGGCTGGAACGGGTCGAGCACCGATTTGTTCTCGCCGGCGGTGTAGACCCGGCGCTCGACGCCGATCTTGCCGATCAGGCCGGTGAAGCCGAAGCCTGCCGAAATCACGCCGATGGAGCCGACGACCGACGACGGGTCGGCGATGATCTCGTCGCCGGCGCAGGCGATCATATAGCCGCCGGAGGCCGCCACATCCTCGACAAAAATCAGAACTTTCTTGTTTTTCTCGTCCGCCAGATCGCGGATGCGCTTGTAGATCAGCCGCGACTGGACAGGCGATCCACCGGGCGAATTGACCATGATCGCCACTGCCGGCGCCTTCTTGTCGGCAAAGGCCTTTGCCAGCAATGGCGCAACCGTTGCGATGTTCAGATTCTGGCGAAACTGGTTGCCGCCGGCCATGATTGTTCCGTGCAGCCTGACTACCGGAATAACCGTGACATCCTTGCGAAAGCGCGCGGGGTAGAAAGAATTCAACGAAACCATGACGGGACCAATCCTGTTGTCTGCGGCATCACAAGGCCGGCATATACATGCACCAAGCCATGTATGTCTTTTCTCACCCAGTGCAATGGTGTTGCCGCCGACAGCGTTATTTTGGCGGCCGGTTTCTTGTCTGCCGCGGCCAGGCTGCGCGACCATTGGCAAGATCCTTCATCTGGCCGGAAAAGTCGTGACCCGGCCCCTGGTGGACAAGAATTCTGTCACGCAGGCTCATGCGGGCGCGGCTGCCCTTGATCGCGGTAACCAGGATACGGATTGCATTGCCGCCCTGGCGCGGAATCACCGGTGTGACTTCAACGCCACCGAAGCGTTTTCCCAGCGCGGTCAATATTTCTGCCAGCGATTCGGGCCGGGCGATGACCGACACCTGACCGCCGGGTTTGAGAATGGCGGCCGCGGTCCGGAGCCAGCGCTCGAACAGATCGTCCGTCTCCATGGCATGGGCCTCCGCCTTGAGCGCGTCCGGCGTCCTGCGATCGCTTGCGGAGTTGAAGGGTGGATTGAGGATCACATGATCGAACGCATAGTCGGCAAGCCCGGCCTCGCGGCGCTGGTTTCCGTTGAGGCTGACATCGGCCTCGATGACGCTGGCGCGGGCAGCGAGATGCGCATTCTCCTGCAGCCCGATAGACCGGCGGGCGCATTCGGCCATGGCAGGCGCGCGTTCGACCAGCACGGCGCTCAGCGTCGGCAAGCGGTTGATGGCCGCAAGTCCGGCGGCCCCTGCGCCGGCACCGAGATCGGCCAGCACGCCGGCCGCACCGTCGGGAACGGTTGCCGCCAGAAGCATGGCATCCATGCCGGCGCGATGTCCGCTGTCGGCGGGCTGGACCAGGAAAAAACCGCCATTGTGGAAGGCGTCGATCGTGTAAGCGGGCGCTGCGTTTGCCGTCTTGCGGTCAGGCGTCTCAGTCACGGTCGTTCCAGGGCCGGAGTTCCTCTTCGAGACCCGCATCAATGACTATCCGCCGGGCCTGGGTAGCCATGTTCGGGTCGACCAGGATGCGGCGCGGAATGACCCCCACGGAGCCTTCAAGAATACTCATCCCGTTGTCCGCCACCATGCAGCCGATTCCGGCATCGCGCATCAGGCTTTCGACAAATGAAATGAGCACCGGATCGTTGGTGCGGATGAGATCGTGCATGAGTTCTCCTTGTGTGCTCTTTGTTTCATCCGAATGTATCAGTTATCAAGCCTTACCCGCGTCAAATCGCAGCTTGCCGTGGCAGGAAGCGCTGAATAATGTGCCGTCAAAGATCTAACAGGAGTTCGTACCCGTGGGCGTAGTCATATCACTGGACGATGGAAAACACAGAGACGCCTCGGTCAAGCCGCTGGTTGCGAACACCAAGCCCGACATGGAGCGGGTCAATCAGCTGATTCTGTCCAAGGCAGGGTCTGATGTCGCCATGATTCCGGAGGTGGCCAACCATCTCATTTCATCCGGCGGCAAGCGGCTCCGGCCGATGCTGACATTGGCTTCGGCTACGATGTTTGGCTACAGCGGCGAATCCCATATCAAACTGGCCACGGCAGTCGAATTCATGCACACCGCAACATTGCTGCATGATGACGTGGTCGATGAAAGCGATCTCAGGCGCGGCCGGTCCACCGCGCGGATGATCTGGGGAAACCAGGCCAGCGTGCTCGTTGGCGATTTCCTGCTCGGCCAGGCCTTCAAGATGATGGTCGAGGTCGGCTCGCTGGAAGCGCTGGACGTGCTGGCATCCGCCGCATCGGTGATTGCCGAAGGCGAAGTCCTGCAACTGTCTGTCGCCAAGAACATGGAGACGACCGAGGACGACTATCTGGCGGTGATCCGGGCCAAGACGGCGGCGCTGTTTTCGGCTGCCTGTGAAGTCGGGCCGATTGTTGCGGGTGTCAGCAAGGCCGAGCGCAATGCATTGCGGTCATATGGCATGAATCTCGGCCTGGCGTTCCAGCTGATCGACGATGTGCTCGATTATGGCGGATCGGCCCAGGATCTGGGCAAGAATGTCGGCGACGATTTCCGCGAGGGCAAGATCACCCTGCCGGTGGTACTGGCCTACCGCCGCGGATCCGAATCGGAGCGGGCATTCTGGCGCGAAGCCATTGAGGGCGGAAACAGCGACGACAAGGCGCTGGAGAAGGCGATGGGGCTGATTACCAAATATGGCAGCCTGAAAGACACCACCGCCCGGGCCGAGCATTACGCCTCGATCGCCCGCGACGCGCTGGCGCCCTTGCCCGATTCGGACGAAAAATCGGCTCTGCTGGAAGTCATCGCCTTCTGCGTGAACCGCGCCAGCTAGAATCCGGACAGGATTACCCTTCATCCCGGCATGCGGGAGCCTTGCCGCCCTGCGCCAAAAAAGCCATTGTGTTGGGTAGATATGCTTCGGTAACGGCCGTTGCATGGCCAGAATGAACATGAGGCAGGACTTGATGCGGCGAAATTTGACAGCCCGGTTTGCGGCCAGCGTTGCGCTGGGTGTTATTCTTACGCTTGGTGGAGCAATTGCTCCAGGGGGCGGTCAGGCAGTGGCTGCAACAGCCGAGGAACAGGACCAGCAGCCGAATTTTCTCGGCTTCGCCGGAGCCTATCTCGCCGGGCGCACAGCTGATGTCGACAATGACACCAGCCGCGCCATCGAATTCTACAGCAAGGCGCTGGAATTCGATTCCGAAAACACCGAAGTCAAGCAACGGCTGATGGTGGCCCTGTTCAGCGGCGGACGGTTTTCCGAAGGCGTCGTCCTGGCCCGCGAATTGAAGGATGATCCGGCCGTCGCGCAAGTGTCCCGCCTGGCACTGATGGTGGAAGCGACCAGCAAGCGCGAGTACCGGAAGGCAGCAAGTCTGCTTGATCCGGAAGACAGCAATCCGATTGACCGGCTGCTCAACACCCTGATGAAAGCCTGGGCGGAATATGGTTATGGACAGGGCGAGGCCGCTCTAGCGACGATCCAGGCGCTTGAGGGACCTCCCTGGTATCCGGTCTTTACCCGGTATCACGCCGGCGCCATGGCCCAGGCGATGGGCAACAAAGCCGCGGCACGGGAACAGTTCACCGACCTGATCTCCGACCCCCAGTCGGGCGCTGCCGCGCCTGATACCTATATCCGGGCGGTGATGGCTTTGGCAGGACTGGAAGCGCGTGAAGGCAACAAGCGCGCAGCCCTTGATGCGCTGGCCGCAGGCGAGGAGTTCTCCCCCAATTACGCGCCGCTTGCCGCACTCAGGCAGCAGATCGTAGAGGATGGCAAACCCGAGCCGGGCATAAAGAATGCGCAGCAAGGCTCGGCTGCGGTACTGTTCACGCTGGGCAGCGCGCTTAACCGCGAGGGTGCGGAAGAAACCGTCGCTGTCTATCTTCAGTTTGCCCGTGCGCTTGATCCGCAGAATGCCGCGACACTTGTGATTCTGGGCGGGTTGACCGAAAGGCTTGGCAAGCTGGAAGAGGCGATCAAGATCTATGAGGCGGTCCCTGAAACCTCCCCGATGCGCCGCGTGTCGGAGCTGCAGCTGGGGCTGGCGCTTGCCGATCTTGGCCGGAACGGCGAAGCCAAGGATCACCTCAAGGCGCTGATCGCCTCTGATCCGAAAGACATTCGCAGCTATCTGGCCTATGGCGCCGTTCTGTCCCAGGACAAGGACTATGTGGAAATGGCGCTCACCTACGAGACCGCGATTTCCGTGATCGGACCGGCGCCGACGCGCAATGACTGGAACCTGTTTTTCCAGGCCGGCATTGCCAATGAACGGCTCAAGCAGTGGCCGAAGGCGGAAGCGCATTTCAAGCGCGCGCTGGAACTCTATCCGGATCAGCCGCAGGTGATGAACTATCTGGGCTATTCCTGGATCGACATGAATATCAATCTCAAGGAGGGCATGGACCTGATCCGTGCCGCCGTGGATCTGAGACCCAATGACGGATACATCGTCGATTCGCTCGGATGGGCGCATTACCGGCTGGGTCAGTATGAGGATGCTGTGCGCGAACTTGAGCGTGCGGTTGAGCTCAAACCGGCAGACCCGACAATCAATGACCACCTGGGGGATGCCTATTGGCGGGTTGGCCGTGAACTCGAGGCGTCGTTCCAGTGGAAGCGTGCCCTGAGCAATGAGCCGTCAGAGGAACTCGGGCCGGAAATCGAGCTGAAGCTGAGCGAAGGCTTGCCGGATGCGGGCCAAAGCGTTCCGGCAACGGCCAATGGCGCGGACAAGGACCAGGAACCCGAGGCCCCTCAGGAGGGCGCAGATACGGACAAGAAATCCGATCTCGCGCCATCGGGCAGCGTGGAACGCCATGCAGGACTGGACATCGCGACACCCGAAGTGAGCCAGACAGGTTCGACGTCTTCCGCATTCAATGCTGCGGATTGACGCGCCGGCCAAGATCAATCTGGCGCTTCATATCACCGGGCAGCGGGCCGACGGCTATCATCTGATTGACAGCCTGGTTGTCTTTGCCGAGTTCGGGGATCAGGTATCCGTAGAGCTTTCGGACAAGGACGGTTTTCAGCTGGACGGCCCTGAGGCTGCGGCGCTGTCGAGCGAGGCTGCCAGCAGCAATCTGGTTGTGCGGGCGCGTGACGCCCTGCGCGATGCAGCGCGGCGCTCCGGTCTCGACATGCCGCCTGTCGGCATATACCTCGACAAGCGCCTGCCGGTGGCATCCGGCATCGGTGGCGGCTCGGCGGACGCCGCCGCAACGATCAAAGCCCTGTGCGAGCTCTGGGACTACCGCCCCGGGCCGGAGGTTCTGGCAAAACTGGCTCTGGATCTGGGTGCCGATGTTCCCATGTGCCTTGACGGAAAGCCCCTGACCGCACGCGGCATCGGCGAAGCGCTCAATCCGGTCGAGCTCGGCTTTGATCTGGACCTGGTGATCGTCAATCCACGTGTCGGGGTGTCCACGCCCAGCGTGTTCTCAGCACTTAAGCACCGCAACAATGCGCCCCTGCCCTCACCGGAGGGTCTCAATGACAAGGACCGTTTTGTCGAATGGCTGCGCACCACGCGCAACGATCTGCAGCCACCGGCGCAGCAGATGGTTCCGGCGATAGCCGATTGCCTTTCCGCCCTTCGCCACGCAGGTGCAAGTCTGGCCCGGATGTCCGGGTCGGGGGCGAGTTGTTTTGGTGTGTTTGACAGCCCCGGAGCCGCCCAGGCTGCAGCAGCGGACTTGCAGCAGCAGCACTCAGGCTGGTTCATCGCCGCCACACAAACGACGCGTTAACGCGGCCTGAGTGCGGCCGCTACTGCAGCGCCAGCACCGATGCGGGGATGATCTCGCATTTCAGCCGGGTCATGGCCAGGCCGCGTCCGAGGCTTTCGAGCGACTGGCCGGACTTAGCATTGGCGATCGCCTGACGCTTCGGGATCAGGACGCCATGCTCGAGAGCCGACAAGCGGCGGCGAAAGCGCTGCAGGAACGGCAAACGATACTCCCGCGAAGGCCGCATGCGGGCCGACATCTGTCCCGAAACCATGTGCTGCCCGATGTGATCGATCCAGCCCAGCAGCGGCCGCGCGCCGGGCTCGACCAACAGCAACCAGTCGCCGCGAGCCGAGCGCACGACATCCCGCAAATCGGGATTTTCCAGGAACCGGCAGCCGGCGGCATCAGCCAGCAGAGCGGTGCCGTCACGTGAACCGCGATCCAGGATCACCACCTCGGCGACAAGGCCTTCGACGGCGCCACGAACAAGCGCCGCCAGCGTCACAGCCAGGGCTTTTTCCTGGTCTTTGCATTCTATCAACACACTGATCATTGCCTCTTTTAGTCCATGTCCATTGGATGCGCCAGATGGGGCGCAGAGCACGGCCGCCGCCCAGTCCGGGTGTGCTCCATTTTTTGTTCTTGCTTCGTTCCATTAATTAGGCTAGGAATATAATCACGAACACCGACCGATTCCGAACTCTCTCCCGGTGCTCATGGAGGTTTCATGCCGAGCCTTTCAACCTTGAAACAGACCGCCCTGGCGCCCGGCCTGGGAGCTGCGGAAGCCGATGCGCTGATGTCGGCCAGCGGTGTACGGCTCGCGGACACGCGTGTGCGCGGCCGCGGCGCCGGGCTGAACATGTCCGGCCGGTTCGAGATCAACACCCGGGAAGTGTTTGACGATGGCTGGAGCAGCCTGGAGGATCTGGCGCCCTTCAAGACCGAGGTGCAGATCGAAAAGCCGCGGACCGTCATTACCCGCAACCAGTCGCCCGACCTGTCGTTTGACCGGTCGATCAATCCCTATCGCGGCTGCGAGCATGGTTGTGTCTACTGCTTCGCGCGCCCGACCCATGCCTATATGGGATTGTCGGCGGGGGTGGATTTCGAGGCGCGGCTGTTTGCCAAGCCGGACGCGCCGCGTCTCTTGGAACGGGAACTGTCGCGGCCCGGCTACAAGGTTCAGCCGATCGCCATCGGCACCAACACAGACCCTTATCAACCGATCGAGAAGCAATGGCGCATCATGCGGCAATTGCTTGAGGTGCTGGAAGCGGCCGGGCATCCGGTCGGCATCGTCACCAAATCGGCGCTGGTGATGCGCGATATCGACATCCTGTCGCGCATGGCCTCAAAGGGATTGGCCCGGGTGGCGATGTCGGTGACGACGCTTGACCGCAAGCTGGCGCGAACCATGGAGCCACGGGCAGCGACCCCGGAACGGCGGCTTGAAGCGATGCGCGAGCTCTCGGACGCCGGCATTCCGGTTTCGGTGATGGCGGCGCCGGTCATTCCGGGTCTCAATGACCATGAGATCGAGCGTATTCTCGATTCGGCAAAGGCTGCAGGCGCGGATGCCGCGGGCTACGTCATGCTTCGCCTGCCGATCGAGGTCAGCCCGCTGTTCAGGGACTGGTTGCTGCGGCACTACCCTGACCGTTACCGCCATGTGATGGCGCTGGTCCGGTCGATGCGGGGCGGCAAGGACTATGATGCCGAATTCAGCAAGCGGATGCGCGGGACCGGACCCTATGCCTGGCAAATCGCCCGCCGCTTCGAGCTGACGGCGAAACGGCTGGAACTGAATATGCGCAAGGCGCCATTGCGGACCGACCACTTTATCGCCCCGCTTGGCGATGGGGTTCAACTCAGCCTGCTGTAAGCGCGTTCCGCGCTCAGCTGGATGGATCACGGCGCTCAGACTGCAGTGCCAATTTGAAACAGGACAGCGCTGCAAGCCTTTTTGGCGGTGGCGCTGTCAGAAAACCGGACCGTATCCCGCCCCATAATGCGGTCCGGCGTCCGCGCGGCATCCCGTCCCCAGCCGCCGGGCCTTGCAGAGGATCGGGCGGGTGTGCGAGCTTCGCCGCAATATGGCTCGCACCCCGCCCGATTCGCTGTTTCCCGACTATCCTGCGATACCCGATTATCGCTTCGAGCAGCATTGTGTCGAAAGCGGATTTCAGCATGTTGCCGGCCTCGACGAAGCCGGGCGCGGCCCGCTTGCCGGGCCTGTTGTCGCAGCTGCCGTTATCCTCGACCCGGCCTGCATTCCCGACGGACTGGACGATTCAAAGACCCTGACAGCAGCCAAGCGGGAGATGTTGTTTGACTTGATCCTGGCATCGGCGCAGGTGGCCGTGGCAAGCGCATCGGCGCGTGAAATCGAAGCCACAGATATAAGGGCAGCCAGCCTTGCCGCGATGCGGCGGGCTCTGTGCGCCCTGCCGGTCAGAGCCGACTACGCCCTGGTTGACGGCCGTGACGTGCCCGAGGGGCTCATCTGTCCCGCACGCGCCCTGGTCAAGGGCGATGCCCGCTCCCTGTCGATCGCCGCCGCGTCGATCGTCGCCAAGGTTACCCGGGACCGGTCGATGATCCGGGCCGCCACGGTTTATCCGGCCTACGGCTTTGAGCTGCACAAGGGATATGGAGCCAAGCGGCATCTCAACGCTTTGGCCGAACATGGCCCCTGCACCCTGCACAGAATGACGTTCCGGCCGATGCGCAAGGACTGATGCCAGGCCTCGGCTCGGATTGAGGCTCCCCCCCGGCAGCTCAACAACGACACAAAAAAGGCCGGGAGATTATCCCGGCCTTGATTTCGGTCTCTGAGGCAAAACTCAGTTGAGGCGTGTCTTCAGATCGCCAAGCGAGGCCTTGAACAGCTCGCCTGAAGCTTTGCTGTCAACTTTCGAACCGATCAGCTTTTCAGCTGCGACAATCGCCAGATCGACTGCGGAGGCGCGAACCTCGTTGATCGCATCACTTTCAGCCTGACGGATTTTCTGCTCAGCCACGGCAGTACGGCGGCTGACATATTCCTCGGTCTTGGCCTTGGCTTCCTCACGCAGCGCAGCGGCTTCCCTCTCCGCAGCGCTGAGAATGCTCTCGGCCTCGGATTCGGCTTCCTTGCGTTTGCGCTGATACTCGGCAAGCAATTGCTGGGCTTCTTCACGCAGCTTTTTTGCTTCCTCGAGCTCATTGCGGATCTGGTCGGCACGCTTGTCGAGTGCGCCAGCCAATAACGCAGGCACCTTCACATAAGCGAGGATACCCAGGAAAATAATGAGACCAATAAGTGCCCAGAATGTAGCGTCCATGAACGTCTTCCCTGCTTACTTGCCGGATGCAGCGCGGATCGCCGCGGCGACCTCGGCTTTGGTCACGGTGCCGCCAAGAAGATGCTTGACCATATCGGTGGCGGCATCCTCGGCAATGGTGTCAACGTCAGCCAATGCCTTGGTCTTGATGGCAGTGATGCTTTTCTCGGCATCAGCCATCTTGGCACTCAATTCCGCTTCGGTCGATGTCCGTTCAGCTTCCGCTGCGGCCTTGGCTTTCTCACGCGCGGTTTCGGCAATCGCCGAAGCCTTCTTGCGCGCATCGGCCAGTTCCTGCTCGTAAGCAGCAATGGCGTTGTCAGCCTCTTCCTTCAGACGATTGGCCTCATCGAGATCCTGCGCGATCCGGTCACGCCGGTGCTCCAGAATGCCGCCGATGCGAGGCACAATGACCTTGGACATGAGCATATAGAACAAGCCGAAGGTGATCGCGAGCCAAAGCAGCTGCGATGCGAAGGTCGATGAATCGAAGGGCGGGAACACGCCGCTCGTGTGGGCTTCGCCACCGCTTGCGCCGGTTTCCGAATGGGTCCCTTCGGTAGGGTTGGACTCGGCATAAGCCGGGGTCACAACAAACATGGTCACCTCCAGATGAAATGCCACGCCAGATTATCCGGCGTGGCAAACCTAACTCTCGTTCGTCGATTAGACGGCGAAGAGGAGAAGGAGCGCGACGAGCAGCGAGAAGATGCCCAAAGCTTCGGTCACGGCAAAGCCGAAGATCAAACGGCCGAACTGGCCGTCAGCAGCCGACGGGTTGCGCAGAGCGCCTGCCAGGTAGCTGCCGAAGATGTTGCCCAGGCCAATGCCTGCGCCGCCCATGCCGAGACATGCGATGCCGGCGCCGATGTACTTTGCTGCTTCTGCTTCCATGATAAAACTCCTTTGGAATGGGATGGATGCGATTTTGTTGGCGGCGAACCGCCGGTGACTGGATCCTAGTGGCCGGGATGCAGGGCGTCGTTGAGGTACATGCAAGTCAGCACCGCAAAGACGTAGGCCTGAAGAAAGGCAACAAGGAATTCGAGACCCGTCAGCGCCACGGTCATGGCCAGCGGCAGGATCGCCGTCCCGATGCCAAGCGCACCCATGCTGCCGAGCGACGCGACGAAGCCGGCGAACACTTTCAGCGTGATGTGACCGGCCAGCATGTTGGCGAACAGACGCACGGACAGGCTGATCGGACGGGACAGGAAGGAAATGACTTCAATCATCACCACCAGCGGCATCAGAATGCCTGGAACGCCGGATGGAACGAAGAGATTGAGGAAGTGCAGCCCATGTTTCCAGAACCCGTAGACAACAACGGTGCCGATGACGAGCATGGCAAGCGCGAAGGTGACGATGAGGTGGCTGGTCACAGTGAAGAAATAGGGGAACATGCCGATCAGGTTTGCCACCAGAACGAACATGAACAGCGAAAACACCATCGGGAAGAACCGCATGCCCTGCGATCCGGCGCCGTCGCGCAGCATTGACGCCACGAACTCGTAGGACATTTCCGAGATCGACTGCAGGCGGGAGGGAACCAGTCCGCGGTTGGCAGTGGTCAGAAACAGGAACCCGGCGGCAACAGCAACGGTGCCAACCATGAACAGCGACGAATTGGTGAACGACAAGTCCAGCCCGCCGATTTCGATGGGAACGAGCTTGCTGATCTGGAACTGCTGAATCGGATCGTTTGACACCTAAAACCTCTTTCTCGCCATCCGGAGGAACCGGATACTAATTCCCGTCGTTTTCGCCATCCACTCCGGACTTGCCAGTCCCGCCAGACCCTGGCTGGGCGACCGCCCCGGTCGAGCGCAAGACATTCAACACCCCGGCGCAGAAGCCGAGCAGCAGAAATATGATCAATCCCCAGGGCGACGTGCCCAAGAATCGATCGAACATATACCCCAGTATCACTCCAACGACCACGCCGGCGATGAACTCGCTCGACAATTTGACCGCCAGTGCATACCCCTTCGATGCTTCCCTGCTGGATCCGCCTTCGGGTTCCACCTTGCGGCGGGCTGAAAGTTCGGCATCCAGGCGCTTTCGACGGGCGTCCAGGTTTTCCGACCGGGCTGCATCCGTGTCACCGCCATTGCCCGGAGCATCCGGGCCGCCAGAACCGCGCTTTTCATCCATGGATGCGCCCCCTGACTCGCCAGCGACGACCGGAAAAAGTCCGTATCGAAGTCGGGCGCAACATAGTTTTAGGTCAGATCATAGTCAAGGCGCGGAGGGACCTTAGTGCGGAAGGATTTTCCTCACTAAATTCAATATGTTGACGGGATGCAAATGGGACCCGCTACAGAAGTATCAGAAAAACTTGGCGCACTGCGTCAGACTCACGCAGACCGCGGCGCTTCAGGCCGGATCGGCAGCACTTCCATATCAGGGCGAAAACTACACACCGAAATTATGGTAATGGCCTTGAGTTTTCTGCGAAATCAGGACCAGCCGCCGCCATAGGTCACGTAGAAGATGTGGAGGCCGATCTTTCCGACCTTGCGCATCTTGCGGGCCCAGGGTGGGCTGACATAGGTCGCATGATAGTGGGTCGAAGACCCGACTTCCGTGAGCCATATCTTTCCCGCAGTGGTCGCCAGCGCGATTTCTTCGGCCATATCCCAATGTTTTGGGGAGCGGACCCTGTCCTTGATGCCGTCGCACGCGAAGGAAAACTGGCACCGGTTGCGCCAGTTGTCATTCTGGTACACGACACCGCACACCGTGGACGGATAGGTCGGATTGCGGACACGATTGAGAATGACTTGAGCAACGGCTGCCTGTCCCTTGACCGTTTCGCCTCTCGCCTCGAAATAGATTCCGGCTGCGAGGCAACGCTGCTCGGCTTCCGAGAAAGTGTTGGCGGGAAGCGCCGTCCCCGCCCATGCATGATCTTTCTCGCCAACCGGCGGAATGAAGCGTCCGCGCTTGGTTTCCTCGCGCAGCACCGAACTGAATGGCGATTGCTTGGCATAGTCCGGCGCTGGCGGTGCATAGGCCGTTGCGAGCACGTCAGGATTGTCGTTGGTTACCAGGCTCGCCAGCATCGGAGAAACCTGAGATGTGACCATGGCTTTGCCGCTGGGGTAGAATGCCGTCGCTATCTCGAATTCCTTGCCGCGGATGCTGGGCTTGAGGAAGGCCATGCTGTTCTTGAGATCAGGAACTGGCGCCATCAGGCTGGACTGCCTCTCAAGCACCGAGCCGGCGGAGAAATCCTTCGGCGGCTGCACCGGCGCAACAGCTATCACGCGCCCCTGCTTGAGATGGCGGGTAACACGATCGGCATCAGGACGCAGATCGACCGCGCCAATCTTGCCCATGAAGGCGATCTTGTCGCCATTGGGCAGGGTAACGCCCGCACCCGACGCAATCGACGATGTGAGGATGGGATCGGCGAACTCCAGCTCAGCAGCCTGGATCGATCCGGCAGGCGATGCGGTCAGGAAGGTTTTCCAGCGCGCATCAGCCCCTTCGCTGCCGCCGAGCATGGTGGCCATGTCGGCATGCGAGGTCACAGTGGGTGAAGACAGGAATGCCGCAAGGCCGAAAACCAGGGGCGCAGACAGCCGGCCAATCCAGGAATGGCCGCGGTCGGGCGAACGACGCTTCTGACGCAAAACAACAACTCCGAACTCAGAACACATACTCGATACTGTGCTTGAGAATGGGGCATTAACCTTGATGGAGCGTTAATGAGCGCCCATCAAAAGGCGCACTACATGTTAATACTCCAACCCGCCTGGCGGCAGGTTGTTGCATCAGCCGCTGCGTTTCTTGGGAGCCAGCTTTCCCGACACCGTGCGGCGCGCGGATTTCTTCGGCATCACCGAAGCCCGCTTGGTCTTGCCGTCCTTGGATGCATAGGGATTGTCGCCACTGCGATAGACCACACGCAGGGGAATTCCCGGCAGATCAAAATCCTTGCGCAGCGAGTTGATCAGATAGCGGGTATAGGATTCCGGCACGGCTTCGGGCCTGGTGCAGGAAATCATGAAGCCCGGCGGGCGCGACTTGATCTGGGTCATGTATTTGAGCTTGAGCCGGCGCCCCGACACGGCCGGTGGCGGGTGATGCCCCTGCGTGTGGTCGAGCCAACGGTTGAGCTTGGCGGTGGAAACGCGCTTGTTCCAGGTCTTGTGGACAAAGGCGATGTTTTCCATCAGCCGGTCGAGACCGTCGCCGGTCTGTCCTGCGACAGTGACGGCGCGAATGCCGCGGATCTGCGGCAGCAGGCGCTCGGTCATTTCGCGCAGTTCGGCCAGTTTTTCCTGCCGGTTTTCGATCAGGTCCCACTTGTTGAAGGCGATGACAGGCGCCCTGCCCTCGCGGACCACCAGATCGGCGATCTGCAGATCCTGTTTTTCAAACGGAATTGTGGAATCAAAGACGATGACCACCACTTCGGCGAAGCGGATGGCGCGCAGTGCGTCCGCGACCGAGAGCTTTTCGAGCTTTTCCTGAACACGGGCCTTGCGGCGCAGTCCGGCAGTGTCGAACAATTTGATCTTGCGGCCCTGCCACTCAAAATCCACGGCAATGGAATCGCGGGTGATGCCGGCTTCCGGTCCGGTGAGCAACCGCTCCTCGCCCAGGAACCGGTTGATCAGCGTCGACTTGCCAGCGTTCGGGCGGCCAACAATGGCGACACGCAACGGCTTGGTCTCGTCGTATTCCGGCCCCTCGTCCTCGTCATCCGCACCCTGGGGTATTGGGATGTCGACATCGGTGACGGCTTCGGCCAGCGGATCGTTCTTGGGCGGAAAGCAGCGTTCCTCGCCAAAGGCTTCAACGATGGCGTCGCGCAGATCGAGCATGCCGCCGCCATGTTCAGCCGAAATCGGGCAAGGCTCGCCGAGCCCCAGCCGGAAGGCATCATACATGCCTGATTCCGAGCCCTTGGATTCCGCCTTGTTGGCGACCAGCACCACCGGCTTGCCACGCTTACGCAGGATATCGGCCAGCAATTCGTCAGCCGGCGTGAGCCCGGCCTTGGCGTCGATCAGGAACAGGGCGCCATCAGCCTCGTCCATCGCCGCTTCGCTCTGGGCGCGCATACGGCCTTCAAGCGTGTCGGGTCCGGCAACTTCGAGACCGGCCGTGTCGATCATGCGAAACCGCAGGTCGACCAATTTGGCGTCGCCGGGGCGGCGGTCGCGGGTCACGCCCGGCGTGTCGTCAACAAGCGCCAGCTTGCGGCCGGCCAGCCGGTTGAACAAGGTGGACTTGCCGACATTGGGACGCCCGACAATGGCGAGGGTAATGGTCATGGGTGATCCTTGCCCGCAGGCAGCGTCATGGTCCTGGGTGGTCGCCCGGTCAGGACGCGCCACCCTTTGCGGCAATCAGGTCCAGCATCAGGCCGGCGCGTGTCTTGATGCCATTTGGTGTATCGCGGTCAGCGGCGATGGCATCAAACCACTCGGCGGCCTGCTTGAGTTCTCCCGCCTTGTAGGCAGAAATCCCGAGCGCCTCGCGGGCCGAATGACGGGCCGGGTTGGACGGCACCGCCAGCACTTCGACTTCCGCCGAGACATCGGCATAGCTGCCATGGTCGATCAGCAGGTAGGCGGCGCGCAGGCGGGCTGCATCGCGAATGGCAACCGGCTGGGACACATCCTTGCCGATTTCGGAGAACGCGGCAATTGCGCTGGCGGCATCGCCCTTATCGGCCAGAACCGTTGCTGCACGCATTTGCGCCAACACCGGATAGGAGCCGTAACCGGTCTTCTCAAGCTCCTGGAATTCCGCCAGCGCCGCATCGGTATTGCCGCTGCGGGCCTTTTCCAGAGCCGCCAGAAAGACATCACCGGATCTGGCAGCGGTGGTTTCCTTCCAGTACTCCCAACCGCGCAGCCCGGCCGTCACCGCCACCACACCGATGGCAACGGCCAGCAGCACGAAGCGAAAACGCTTCCACAGTGCCTTCATGTAATCCGAGCGCAGATCCTCATTGACCTCGCGGATGAATGTTGAATTGTCGTCTGCCATAGCGTCACCGACCGAAGCCGGCCCTCTCAAATTCCTGCCGCAAGCGGCGTTGTGTGGGGCCTTCTAGCCGATTTTATGGTTTCTGTAAGGGGGTAGCGCGTCGAAAGCGCTCCGGCACTCACCCAAACCCGTCACATTCCGATGATCGGCGGCACTCCCATGAGCCATTCATGCAGCCCTGCCACGAACAGCACATAGACCACAAGGCCGCCGACGAGCGCGATAATATCCCATTTCACCGGACCAGCCACAGGATTGCTGGTTAGTCCTGCCCGCAATCGCTTCTTCTCGGAAATCCTGTCGACAACGGCCCAGGCCAGAAAACCGCCGAACAGCAGCAGCGACGCAAGATCGCCATTAACCAGAAGGTGGGCCAAGGCCCAGATCTTGACGGCCAGCAGCATCGGGTGCTTGACGGCGGCCTTGATGCGTCCCGCAGGCACCTGCGAGGCGACGAGAAGGATCATGGCCGGCAGCATCAGGAGAGCAACCACATGGCTCATCCAGGCCGGCGCCACCCAGAACACCACCGGGTCCTGCCTTGCAATCCCATATCCCCAAACCAGAATGATGAAGCCGATGATGGCGGCAAGGGAATACATCCCCTTCCACGTATTCAATCCGCGTGCGTCGATTTGCGCCTGGCGAAATGCCGGCGCGGCAATCCGCACCGAATGGATCCCCAGAAACAGCACCAGTCCGACAACAAGCCAGATCATCATTCATCTCCTCTTTCGCGCCGGGCAACAGCCCTGCCACCTATGCGGCGACCATAGACCGGACGTAGCCGCTTTAGAAGGCGTTCATAAAGGTATTTGTGTCGCGGCCCGGGCTGGTCCAAGATGATGTGATGGAACCGGATCTGCAGGCCGCACGCAGACGGCTAGATGAAAAGAAGCTTGATCTCGAGAGCATGTCGGCGCTGAGCACCGAAGCACGGGCGCCGGTGACGCTCGACCAGCAATCGGTCGGGCGGCTGTCGCGGATGGATGCCCTGCAGCAGCAGGCGATGGCTGAAGCCCAGGAGCGTGCGCGCAAGCGCGATCTGGTTCGTATCGAAATGGCGGAACGGCGTCTAGCAGAGGGCGACTATGGCTGGTGCGCCGAATGCGGAGAGATCATTCCCGACAAACGCCTGGAGATAGATCCGATGGCGGAGAAATGCGTTCGCTGCGCTTCCGGTTAGGACTTTTTCACATCTGTGCCGCATTTGACGGGCACATATCCACGATCAGTTTCAGTCGAGCGTAATAACGGGTCGCCCATCACCATGTCATCTCGTCAAGTTCAACCTGCCGCGTCGCGGAAACCACGACCGGGCGCCCTCGCCGCGGCATTGATGACAGGCCTCGGGGTTCTGTCCGGCACCGCCTCTCTGGCGGATGAGCGTCCGGAGCAATTGGTGCTAATTTCCTTCGACGGCGCCCATGACAACCGTTTGTGGGACCGCAGCCTGGCGATGGCCAATCGCAGCGGCGCGCGCTTCACCTATTTCTTGTCCTGCACCTTCCTGATGAGCAAGGCCGATCGCCAGGCCTACAAAGGCCCCGGTCATTCGGCCGGACGCTCCAATGTCGGGTTTGCCCGGGACCGGTCCGAAGCGCTGACGCGGCTGGGGCATATCTGGTCTGCCTATCAATCGGGCAACGAGATCGGAAGTCACGGCTGCGGCCATTTCAATGGCAAGGACTGGAGCAAATCGGATTGGCTGGGAGAATTCGACCAGTTCGACGCGGCACTCGCCAATGCCTGGCGCAGCAATGGCGCTAAAGCGCCTTCGGGGTGGGCACGGTTCGCCAAATCCGGCATCCGGGGATTTCGTGCGCCCTATCTGTCGACCGGAGACGGATTGTTTGCCGCCCTGGAGAGCCGTGATTTCGCCTATGATGCCAGTACGGTTTCAAATGGCCCGGCATCGCCCGATTTCAGCAAGCCCACCGCCCATTTCGCCCTGCCGCTGATCCCCGAAGGACCGAAACAGCGGGCGATCATCGCCATGGACTACAATCTGTTCGTACGCCACTCCGCCGGCTTGGAGACACCCTCGAAATCAAAAGAGTTTGAAGAGCGCGCACTGGACGCATTCCGCGCGGCCTTCGAGGCTGAATATTCCGGCAAACGCCGCCCGCTGCAACTGGGCTTTCACTTCGTTGAAATGAATGGCGGGGCCTACTGGAATGCGCTCGAACGGTTTGCCGACGAGACCTGCGGCCGTCCCGAGGTCGCCTGCGTGACCTACCAGGAGGCCGTGCGGCGGCTCAACAGACCAGATGGCTCGGCCAGCTGACGCGCCGCGATTGCGCTGAACGCACGCCCGCTATTTCTTCGGATCGTCAAATGTCTGCTCTTCAACCGACTGCATAGAATCTGGTCCGCCGCTGCCCGGCGCCGGGTCGGCGATGTGCTGGGCGAAGCCCCCGCCCTGGCTGGAGAGATAGTTCCTGTCGAGCTCTGAAAGTTCTTCGCCGCGGAACACGGCCTCGAAGGCATGCAGGCGCTTGTAGATGGAAATCAGTTCGACGATCGTCGTCCAGGAATTGACCAGGAACTGGAATGAATTCGAGACCTGGCCAAAGGCGGTGAGGATCTGCTGCCAGATGCCCAGCGTGATCTTGCCTGCGACAATCGTCGGGATCAGCAAAATGTTGACGTATATGTTGTCGGCCTGGATGTACAATCCGCGGGCGATGTTGAAATACATGTAGTGAAAATAGAGACGGAAATAGTTTTTCCGGACGTTTTCAAAAAGCTCCACAACGGTGGGCGGCTGCGCGCGGTTCGGGTTGTCCTCGCCATAGACCAGTTCCTTGCGGTAGGCGGCCTCAACGCGCTGGTTCTTGAACTCAAGCCCCGGCAGCTTGACGCCGACGATGGCCAGCAATCCGGTTCCGAATGCCGCCCAGAACAACAGCGCAGTAAACAGTGCATGCGGGATCTCACCGACCAGCGGCAGCTCCGTGACATATTGCGACAGCGACCAGAGCACGGGCAGAAACGCCACCAGCGTCATGACCGCATCGACGAAGGCCACGCCCAGACCTTCCATGATGGAGGCAAACCGCATGGTGTCTTCCTGGACACGCTGGGACGCGCCCTCGATGTGACGGACACGGGGCCAGCGCTCCATGTAGAAATCATTCATCGCCGTGCGCCAGCGGAACACATAATGGCTGACGAAGAAGCGGGTAACGACAAAGATGGCCATGGATATCAGGGCTATCTGAGCGAAGATCAGCATCAAGCCGTAGAGGTCCGCCGACGTCACCGAGCCGTCGCCGGTCAGCGCCTGCTGGAACTGGTCGAAGAACGGGCGGCGCCAGTTGTTGATCGCAACAGAGACCTGCACGCCGAAATAGGTGGTGAACAAGATGAACGCCGAGCCAAGGATGGACCAATATTGCCATTTGTGCGGCGCATAGGTGAACCAGAATGCCGCAAAGGCAAGTGACCACACGGTGTAGTAGACGTAGAACCAGAGAAAAGACGAGGTGTAGAAGTAACTCAGCCCGACAATCGGTTCTCCTTCCGCCTCGGGCAATGCAAAACCCAGCGCCGCGCCGAGGCTGTCGCCCACCCAATACCAGATAAAGATCGACAGGCCTGCCCAGATAAGAATTGAAGGGAAAAAGATTTTCGGCTTCGGGAAGAAAGATTCAAACACGGGCGGGATCCTGGACTGTGTCCTGCAAGGCAGGGCGTGATTCGTCGTGACGTGGGCAAATACCTAAGACACCAGTGCACAGACGGCAATGAGATCCAAGCAATGCTCACGTCAATATGCTCAAACAATGGCCCTGCACCTTGTTCAAGGCAGCGGTCTGCTACTTTAGCCAGGCCTTTGGAACGCCGGTCCGCTTCACGCGGCAGGGGGGCGGCAAAAGACCAGAACGATGGCGGCGGAGGCGAGCAATCCCAAAGCCGCCGCCAGGCTTGCCCAGGTATAGGCTCCGGACCAGTCGGCAAGGTAACCGGCAACCACCGGCCCCAGAATCTGCCCTATCCCGAAGGCGCCTGTCATCAGCGCGAGCGCCCGCCTCGGACTTTCCGGGGCAAGCTGCCGGCCAAGTTGAAGTCCAAAGGCTGTCACCATAACGATTGTGCCCCCCAGAAGCACTCCACCGAGGACAGGTCCCGCAGGCAATGGCACCAGCACACTTGCTGCCACGCCGATTGCTTCCACCAGGCAGCCCAGCGCGAAAACGTTGGCGAGACCGATGCGCCGGACAGCGGGCATCCAGTAGGCCACGGAGGGAGCCGCGGCGATGCCCGTTGCAAGCCAGACGCCGGCCTCAAACAGTGAAGAGCCACCCCCATCGCGGACGATGGCGACCAGAAAAGTTGCCGTAACGATATAGCCAAACCCGAAGATGCCATAGGCGATGGTCAAAGCGAGCAGCGCCGGCGTCCAGGTCAGCGGCCGCTCCTTTTTCGCGGGACCGGTACGCACAACATCGCGTGGCAGGTACCGGACCACGACAGCCAGACCGGCAAAAGCCAGCAGTGCCGCCATGATCCAGGCCATGCGCCAGCCACTGTCAGTCAGAATGATCAGGCTGAACATGATGGCCGAGATCGAAATCCCGAATCCAACACCGCCAAAATGGCTGGACTGGACCCAGGGTTTGTTCGAAGCCAATCCATGGGACAGCACAATCGCCGAGGTGAAAATCATGACAAAGGCGCTTGCGAGGCCTGCAAGAAAGCGGATCATGGCCAGAACCGCGACATCGCTCGACACGCCCATGGCCAGCAAAAGCAATGCCGTGGCGACCAGCCCCAGAAGCGCCACCCTGCGTTCTATACCTTCGGCCCAGCCATAGGCCGCGAGAACAGCGCCAAGCAGATAGCCGATATAATTGGCAGACGCGATCCATCCAGCTTCCGCCGGCCCAAGTCCGAGGCCTGTCATCATGGCCGGCAGCACAGGCGTGTAGAAAAAGCGCCCCACCCCCATCGCGACAGCCATGGCCGATGCGCCTGCAATAGACGTCGCCAGGATCTGGCGCCGGGCCACCAATTCCGGATCGGTATTTTCGGCAGATTGAGACATGAGCGGAGAATGGCGCCAGAGGTTTGAAAAATCTGGTGACTCCATGAACCCGATCAGGGCGGGTGACAAGCCGCGCGGGTCCCGCTCATGGGGTTTTGCGCAGACACCAAGCGAAACTTTATTGGAACTTCTCTGGCAAATGTCTATTTGTGCATTGCAACAATCGAAAAGGACCTCGAGATGAAAACCGTGATCATTACCGGCTCGACCAGCGGCATAGGCTTGGGAATCGCCGAAAATTTCGCTGGAGCGGGATACAATGTGGTTCTCAACGGCCTGGGCAAGGATGAGGAAATCGAAGCAACGCGCGCGCGATTGGCCTCGCTTGGTGCGGGAGACGTCATCTTTCACGGCGCCAACATGCTCAAGCCGGAGGAAATTGCCGATCTGGTTGCCTCGACCGAGAAACATTTCGGCTCAGTCGAAATAATCGTGCCCAATGCTGGCATCCAGCATGTCGAGAAGATCGAAGATTTTCCGGTCGCCAAATGGGACGCGATCATCGCCATCAACATGAGTTCGGCGTTTCATCTGATTCGCGCCGCCATGCCCGGCATGAAGAAGAACGGTTTTGGCCGGATCATTGCGATCGCATCGGCACATGGCCTGGTCGCTTCGCCGTTCAAGAGCGCTTATGTTACCGCCAAGCACGGCGTTGTCGGCCTGATCAAGACTGTGGCGCTGGAAGGCGCCGAGTTCGGCATCACCGCCAACGCCATCTGCCCCGGCTATGTGGAGACCCCGCTGGTCAGCGGCCAGATTGCCGACACAGCCAAGGCGCGCGGCATGAGCGAGGAACAGGTGATCAATGACGTCATCCTCAAGGCGCAGCCAACCAAGGCGTTCGTGCAGGTGAGCCAGATCGCAGCGCTGGCCAACTACCTCGCCTCCGATCAGGCCGCCCAGATCACCGGCGCCGCCTTGCCGATGGATGGCGGCTGGACCGCGCAATGAGCGCCAGACCGGCGGGCAGGACGTTGGACAAAACCATCAATCTGGCGCTTCAGGGTGGGGGCTCGCACGGCGCCTTTGCCTGGGGTGTGCTTGACCGCCTGCTGGATGAGCCAGACATCGCTTTCGAAGGCCTGTCGGGCACCAGTGCGGGGGCCGTCAATGCGGTGGTTCTGGCGCATGGCATGATGTCCGGCGGGCGCAAGGGCGGCCAGAAGGCGCTGGAAGATTTCTGGCGCAGTTCAAGCCATGGCGGTTCGGTCTGGTCGCCGATGCATCTTGTGCCGCAAGTGCCAATCCCGGGGATGGAAGCCTTCAATGCGGCGAGTTTCGCGGTCCTGGACACGCTGACCCGGACATTCTCGCCCTATGAGCTCAATCCGTTGGACCTCAACCCACTGCGCGACCTGCTGTCAGACAGCGTTGATTTTGAAGCGTTGCGCAAAAACTGCGACGTCAAGCTGTTTCTCAGCGCCACCAATGTGCGCAGCGGCCGGGTCCGGGTTTTCAAAACCAGCGAAGTCAGCGTTGATGTTGTGATGGCATCGGCCTGCCTGCCGTTTTTGTACAAGGCGGTCGAGATCGGCCGGGAACATTACTGGGATGGCGGCTACATGGGCAATCCGGTGCTGTTTCCGTTCTTTTATGAATGTGACAGCCGCGACGTGATGATTGTTCACATTAATCCGATGGAACGGCACGATCTGCCGATGACCGCACCGGAAATCCTCAACCGGATCAACGAGATCTCGTTCAATTCCTCGCTGATTGACGAGATGCGGGCGATCAATTTCGTCACCAGGCTGATCGAGGAGGACTGGCTCAAGGATGATCACAAAGACAAGCTGAAGCACATTCTGGTGCACTCGATCCGCTCGGACGAGTCGCTGGAGAACCTCCCGGCCTCCTCGAAATTCGATGTGCGCTGGTCGTTTCTCACGGATCTCAGGGACCGCGGCCGCACTGAAGCGGACAACTGGTTGAGAGCCAACCGCGATGCCATCGGCAAACATTCAACCGCTGACCTGGAAAGCCAGTATCTTGGAGGGGAGAGCACGCATCCGCTCGACGGGACGGCCAAGGCCAATTGACCGGCTTTGCCTGAAACTGTCTTATCCTGCAGGCGGTCTTTCACGACAGGACCCGCTGGGATAGGTTTTGTCCAATTGGTTCAAAAAATTACAGAGGTGACATGGCACAGCCCCACCGCACATCAATCCGCTTCCGGCTCAACGATCAAACGGTTGAACTGTCGGGCATTGCTCCCGACCTGACCCTGCTTGACTGGCTCAGGCTGGACCGGCGGCTGACCGGCACCAAAGAGGGCTGCGCCGAAGGCGATTGCGGGGCTTGCACCGTGCTTGTCGGGCGTATCGACAACGGGTTGCTGAGCTATGAAACAGTCAATGCCTGCATCCGGCTGACGGGCTCGCTGGATGCAACCCATGTGGTGACGGTCGAGCATCTCAATCGTCCCGATGGTGCGCTGAGCGCCGTGCAGCAGGCATTGGTGGACAATCACGGGTCGCAATGCGGCTTCTGCACACCCGGCATCGTTGCGTCTCTGCATGCCCTGTGGCTTGCCGAACCGGAGCCGACAGAAGCCGATATCGAACGGCAATTGCAGGGCAATCTGTGCCGTTGCACCGGCTATGAACCGATCGTCAAGGCGGCGATTGCCGCAGCCAGGACCATTCCGGCGGCCGACAATGACCGGCTGGTGGCCGCCTATGACGCCACCACCGAAGCTTTGGCCGAATTTGCCGATGCCGCACGGGTGACATTGCAGCATGAAAGCGGAACCACCTTCGTGCCAGCCGATGTTGACGATCTGGCAGAGCTGTATGAGGCCCATCCGAAGGCAACAATCGTGGCCGGCTCGACCGATGTCGGGCTGTGGGTGACCAAGCACATGCGCGACATCGCCCCGGTGATCCATATCGGTCATCTGGACGGGCTCAAGCAGATCAGGATCGATGAAGCCGGCATCACGCTGGGCGCCGGCGTCTCCTATACCTCGGCGCGCGGCGCGCTGGTGTCGGTGTTTCCGCAGATGGCGGAACTGTGGGACAGGATCGGTGGCGAACAGGTGCGCAACATGGGCACCGTCGGCGGCAATATCGCCAATGGCTCGCCGATCGGCGACACACCGCCACCGCTGATCGCGCTCAATGCCTCGGTCACACTGCGCAAGGGAGCGAGCCGCCGGACGGTTCCGCTGGCGGATTTCTTCATTGAGTACGGCAAGCAGGACCGCCAGCCCGGCGAATTCGTCGAGAGCATCTTCGTACCGGCGCTTGAGGAGGACGTGTTCTTCGCGGTCTACAAGATCTCCAAACGCCGCGACGAGGACATCTCGGCCCTGTGTGGCGCGTTTCATGTCACCACAGACGAGGAGGGTCTGGTGACCTCGGCACGCATCGCCTTTGGCGGCATGGCCGGCACCCCCAAACGGGCGGCAAAGGCGGAAGCGGCGCTGATCGGCCAGCCCTGGTCGTGGGATACGATCCAGACGGCGCGGGCAGCCCTGGCCGAGGATTACCAGCCATTGTCGGACTGGCGGGCGAGTGCCGAGTACCGGATGCTGACGGCGCAAAACCTGATGATCCGGTTCTTTCTGGAAACCTGCGGGGCCCCTGCGCGCATCGAGCGCCATCCGGCACTGGCGGAGGTCTGATCATGAACGCACCCACCTCACGCAGCCGCACCGAAATTTCAGGCGGCGCACATGTGCGCCAGAAACATGATTCCGCCCACAAGCATGTCACCGGCAGCGCCGACTATATCGATGACATGCCGGAACCTGCAGGCACCCTGCATGGCTATCTCGGCCTCAGCGACCGGGCGCATGCGCGGATCATCTCGCTCGATCTGGATGCGGTGCGCGCATCGAAAGGCGTGGTGGCGGTGCTGACCGGCGCGGATGTGCCAGGCAGCAATGACATTTCACCGACCGGGCGCAATGACGAGCCGGTGCTGGCGACCGATACGGTGCTGTTTCACGGCCAGCCGGTGTTCGCGGTCATCGCCGAAACCCGGGACCAGGCGCGCCGCGCCGCCAAACAGGCGGTCATCGGCTATGAGGATCTGCCGCATGTCACCGACGTGCGCGCGGCCATGGATGCAGACCACCCGCTGGTCACCGAGCCGTTGAAGCTCGAACGGGGTGATATCGAGGCAGGACTCGCTGCCGCGCCGAGACGGCTTCAGGGCGAGATGCGGATCGGCGGGCAGGATCATTTTTATCTCGAAGGCCATATCGCCTTTGCGATTCCCGGCGAGGACGACGAAGTGACGGTCTGGTCCTCGACCCAGCATCCGAGCGAAGTGCAGCACATGGTGGCGCATGCGCTTGGCACGGTGTCAAACGCGGTGACAGTTCATGTCAGGCGCATGGGCGGCGGCTTCGGCGGCAAGGAAACGCAGAGCAATCAGTTTGCAGCCATTGCAGCCATCGCCGCCAAGAAGCTCAACCGGGCGGTGAAGATCCGGCCCGACCGCGATGACGACATGATCATCACCGGCAAGCGGCATGATTTTGTTGTCGATTACGATGTCGGATTTGACGACAGCGGCGTCATCCATGCCGTCGACGCGACATTTGCGGCGCGATGCGGGTTTTCATCCGACCTGTCGGGGCCGGTGACAGACCGGGCGCTGTTTCATGCAGACAACTGCTATTTCTATCAGGATGTGCGGCTCATCTCCAAGCCGATGATGACCAACACCGTGTCCAACACCGCCTTTCGCGGCTTTGGCGGACCGCAGGGCATGCTCGGCGGCGAGCGGATCATCGAAGAGGTTGCCTATGCGCTGGGGCGCGATCCGCTGGAGATCCGCAAGGCCAATTTCTATGGCACCGCTGATGATCCCCATGGGCGCAATGTGACGCCCTATCACCAGAAGGTGGAAGACAACATCATCGCGCGGATCGTCGAGGACCTCGAAGCCTCCTCGGATTATCAGGCGCGGCGGGCCGAGATTATCGATTTCAACGAAAACAGCCCTGTGATCCGGCGCGGCATTGCGCTGACACCGGTGAAATTCGGAATCTCCTTTACCGCCACCTGGTACAATCAGGCCGGCGCGCTGGTGCATATCTATCAGGACGGCTCGATCCATCTCAACCATGGCGGCACCGAGATGGGCCAGGGACTGAACACCAAGGTCGCACAGGTGCTGGCCGAGGAATTCCAGGTCGATCTCGACACCATCCGCATCACCGCCACCAGCACCGGCAAGGTGCCGAACACCTCTGCCACCGCCGCCTCGTCAGGTACCGACCTCAACGGCATGGCAGCGGCCAATGCGGCGCAGCAGATCAAGACCCGGCTGGTGGCTTTTGCCTCGGAGAAATTCAACATCCCGGCCGAGCAGGTGGTATTCGAGCCCAATCACGTTCGCGTCGGCAACGAGTTGCTGCCCTTCGGGGATTTCATCAAGCTTGCCTATCAGGAACGGGTTCAGCTCTCGGCGGCGGGCTTCTACAAGACGCCGGACATCCACTGGAACCGCGCCACCGGCAAGGGCCGGCCGTTCTATTATTTCGCCTATGGCGCCGCGGTGTCGGAAGTCTCGATCGACACGCTGACCGGCGAGTATCAGGTCGACCGGGTGGATGTGCTGCATGATGCGGGCAAATCGCTCAATCCGGCGCTCGATATCGGCCAGATCGAGGGCGCCTTCGTTCAGGGCATGGGCTGGCTGACCACGGAAGAATTGTGGTGGGACGGCAAGGGCCGGCTCAGAACCCATGCACCCTCGACCTACAAGATCCCGCTGGCCTCGGACCGGCCGAAGATCTTCAATGTCAGGCTTGCCGACTGGGCCGAGAACCACGAACCGACGATCCGGCGGTCGAAAGCTGTCGGCGAACCGCCGTTCATGCTGCCGATTTCGGTGCTGGAAGCGCTGGGCATGGCCGTTGCCTCGATTGCCGATTATCAGGTGTCGCCGCAGCTCGACGCGCCGGCAACGCCTGAGCGGGTTCTGATGGCGGTGGAACGGCTCAAGGCGCTGGTGGCAGATGCCTATATGGCTGGAGAGGACGAGGCGGACGCCTGATGGCGCGGCTCGGCGCCTATCGCGAATTTGCCGCCCACGCCGGTGAACACGGCGCTGTGCTGGTCAGGGTTGTCGAAGCCAAGGGATCGACTCCGCGCGACGACGATGCCTGGATGCTGGTTTCCAAGGCTGCAAGCTTCGGCACCATTGGCGGCGGGCGGCTTGAACTCGAGGCCATCGACCGGGCGCGCGCCGTACTGGCCGGCGCGCAGGCTGAACCGATGGCGCTGCCGTTGGGACCCGCCATCGGACAATGCTGCGGCGGGCATGTGACACTGTCCTTCGAGGTCATCCCCCCTGCCCGGTTCGAGGAAATCGAAGCCATGGTGGAATCCGAAGACGCGGGCGATCCCGAGGTCTGGCTGTTCGGCGGCGGCCATGTTGGCCGGGCGCTGACCAGAGCCCTGTTGCTGCTGCCGGTGAAGGTGCATCTGGTCGAGACCCGGCAGGACGAGCTCGAGCTGACGCCGCAGGGCGCAACGCTGCATCTAACCTCCCTGCCCGAGAGCCTTGTGGCTGGCATCGCGCCGGGCAGCGCGGTGATCGTGCTGACCCACGACCACGCGCTGGATTTCCTGATTGTCTCCGCTGCCTTGGCCCGGGATGATCTGGCTCAGGTGGGCATGATCGGGTCGGACAGCAAGCGTGCCACGTTCGAGCACCAATATGTCCGCGAAGGCGGCGACAAGGCCAGGCTTTCGGCCCTGGTCTGCCCGATTGGCCGCAAGGTCGCCGACAAGCGGCCCGAGGTGATCGCGGCTACGGTTGCGTCGGATATCATCGCTGCGCTGGCTGAATGGTAAGCGCGCAACCGTCAGGCGTTGTCCTGAAGCACCGGTTCCGATGCGCGCCGGAAAGCCCAATAAGCTGAAAGGTCCCCGACAACGCACACTTGTTTTGTAAGCATGCTTATAACATATCTGGCTTATGAAAAAGACATCCATTGATGACCTGGGCATTCTGATCCACGACACCGGCCGGCTGATGCGCAAGAATTTCGAGCAGCGCGGCCAGGCCTACGGGCTCTCATCTGCCCAATGGCGATTGCTGGTGCGGGTGGTTCGCGAACAAAATCCCACCCAGGCGCGGCTGGCGGAGTTGATGGAAATCGAGCCGATCAGCGTCTCGCGCCTGATCGACCGCATGGAGCAAGGCGGGTGGGTGAAACGCTGCGCCCATGAGACCGACCGGCGGGTGAACCGGGTTGTTCCAACAGACAAGAGCCTTGCTGCCTATTCCAAGATCAAGGCCGTGGCGGGCGACGTCTTCGAGGACGCCTTGAAAGGCGTCGACGAGGAACAGCGCCAGGCGCTTATATCGGCGCTGACGACGATGATCACCAACCTGTCAGCCGACGATACAGCGGCTGCAGACATGACATCAAAGAAACAGGCCTCATCATGAGCAATCCAACACAAGCAGACAGCCCCCCATCTGACGCATCGAAGGCAAAGAACAAACCTTCCAAGTTCCGCCGCAACATCCTGATGATCGCTGTTTGCCATTCCACTGGCCCTGCTGCTGCGCAAGCCGAAAGCGGCAGCTGCGGCAGCCCCTGCCGCAGCGCATCTGGACTGAACAGGCTGAAGCACGGTCCCCGTCAGGGCATGGCAAAATGGCCGACGATCAATTCGTGATCAGACAGCGGCTCACCATTGATATCAAGTGCAGGCACGATCCTGGCACCATCCATCGACAGACCGCGTGAAGCAAACCAGTCGAGTTTCATGCTGCGGGTGGGATGCGGCGTGAGATAGCTGCGACGGGTCGTTACGCCATCAGCATTGTTGTCCCAGGAAAATCCATGCATACGTGCAATGTCGAACAGGCTTTCATCCTGCCAGTTCGGAGACTCCTTGCTGTTGCCAGTGTTGAGATCGCCGCCAATGACCACCGGCAAGCCGGGCGCAAAATTTTCAATGGCCTTAATCAGCCGCTCCATCTGTCCGCCACGGTGAGCGGAATCCGCATTGCTTTCCAGATGAACCGAGACAACGCACAGATTGCCGGCAACGGTCGGTATGATGGTGGCAATGGCCATACGGCCACCGATGCGCGGCTGGTTCGGATCACAGCCAAATTCACCAGCAACGTACCAGTGGCCATGATCATCGAGCCGGATCATGACCGACGACAAAGGCGCGGCGCGGCTCAGGACAGCATTGCCGTGCCAACCGGCTTTGTTGTGATCATCGACGCAGTAAGGACGTTCGGTTTCACCGCCCAGGCCAAGTTCGAAAAACTCGACGCCATAGGAATAATGCATACCGAGCGAGGCCGCGAGTTCGGCGGTCGGATGACGCTGGGCAGTCCGTGCCATGCCGCAATCGACTTCTGTCAGCAACACCACGTCGGGTGCCTGGGAGGCCAGCAATGCAGCACTTGTTTCCGGAAACAGGCACCGCTCCAGGTTCCAGGCCGCAACCGTGAAAATTTGCGGCATCGTCCGATCAGTTGCCGCACCACCGGTTTCGACCATGGTCATGGCCGGTATATCGCTCATGAAAGCGCGGTGTGCTTCGGTGGTGCGCGGCGCGGACAGGATCGCCTGCCGCTGCTCCGGCGTCACGCGCGGCAAGACCTCCACCGTTTTAGGCAGAATTCCAGTGGCATTCCCCAATGCGTTCAAAGCCGTGCTCCTGTAGCCGGGTCGAACATCAACAGCGCCGATTTTGGCAGATCGACATAAACGTCATCGCCGGGGATCGGATCCGTATGCGGGATATGAACGATCAAGCCGCTGTCGCCGAGCTTGCCATGAAGCAACCTGCCAGCGCCGAGTTCCTCGATAAACTCGAGATCGAAGCGGAGGGCGTCGGGATGGGACCGGTCGACGATTCCGACATTTTCCGGCCGGACACCGAGCCTGATATCACCGGAGTAATTGGCCTGGGCCGGGGCGGCGATATGTACTGTTTCGGAGAGATGAACCCGGCCATTGCCGTTGTAACGCGCAGGCAGCAGATTCATCGGCGGCGCGCCCATGAAGCTTGCAACAAAGGTGCTGGCGGGATGGTGATACACTTCCGCAGGCGTCCCGATCTGTTCGATCCGCCCGCCATTGAGCACGATAATCCGGTCAGCCATGGTCATGGCTTCCACCTGGTCATGCGTCACATAAACCGAGGTGACGCCGAGCCGGCGCTGAAGCGCCTTGATTTCAATGCGCATCTGGCCGCGCAACTTGGCATCGAGATTGGACAGGGGTTCATCGAACAGGAACAACGCCGGATTGCGCACGATGGCGCGGCCCATGGCGACGCGCTGGCGCTGTCCGCCCGACAGCTGACTCGGACGACGCGTCAGATATTCGGTCAGATTGAGCATTGTCGCCGCTTCCTTCACCGCCTTGTCGATATCGTCCCTGCCGATGCCGCGGTTGCGCAGACCGTAGGCCATATTGTTGTAGACGGTCATGTGCGGGTAGAGCGCGTAGTTCTGAAACACCATGGCGATGTCGCGCTCGGCGGGATCAATGTCATTGACCACGCGATCGGCAATCGACAATTCGCCTTCGGTGATTTCTTCAAGACCGGCAATCATGCGCAGCAATGTGGACTTGCCGCATCCGGACGGGCCCACCAGGACAATGAACTCACCCTTCTTGATGTCAAAACTGGTCGGATGAACCGCACGGACGCCGTTCGGATAGACCTTGGAAATGTCTTTGAGAGCAACGTGGACCATAAGAGACCTCTATTTGTCGGTTTCAACCAGTCCCTTGACAAACCAGGACTGGAAAATGATGACCACCAGGACCGGTGGCAGGATGGCTATGAAAATAAGTGCCAGCGAGCGGCCGAATTCGGGGATATCGGAGCCGCCATCGATGGCCTGGTAGATCTGTTTGATGCCGCGAACCAAGGTGAACATCGCTTCATCTGTGGTGATCAGCGTGGGCCAGAGATACTGGTTCCAGCCATAGACAAACATGATGATGAAGATGGCTGCGATCATGGTGCGCGACAGCGGCACCAGAATGTCGATGAAGAACTTGACCGGACCGGCCCCGTCGATGCGCGCGGCTTCCACCAGTTCCTCCGGGATGGACAGGAAGAACTGACGGAAAAAGAAAGTTGCCGTCGCCGATGCCACCAGCGGGAGGATCAGACCGGTGTAGGTATTGATCAATCCCATGGAGTGAACGACTTCATAGGTCGGCAGAATGCGCACTTCGAGCGGCAGCAGAAGCGTTGTGAAAATCACCCAGAATGCAAATGTGGCGAAGCGGAGACGGAAATAGACAATCGCATAGGCTGCCATCATGCCGAAAACGATCTTGCCAATGGCGAAACCGATGCCAAGAATAAACGAGTTGAGCAGCATCGTGCCGCCGGTTATGGCCCCGGTGAAGCCCCCTCTTGCAAAAAGGGCCTTGTCGAAATTCTCGGCCAGATATGCGCCGTTCGAGAACTGCATGCCGTGCCGTGAGATTTCAACGTCGCTCGCTCCAATGGTCATGAACGCCGCAAAGACGGGCATGATCATCAGAAGCGATCCAGCGATCAGGACAGCGTGATCGCCGAACTTCGACCAATTGATTTGGGGAAGAGCGCGGGACCGGGAGGCAGGAAGGGTTTGTGTGGTGACAGACATGGCTCTCTCCTCAGGTGTAATGAATGCGCCGGTCCATGACGCGGAACTGGAAGACAGTCAGCAGCAGGACAAGAACCATCAAGATGACCGATTGCGCCGAGGAACCGCCCAGATCATTGCCGCGGAAGCCGTCGACATAGACCTTGTAGACAAGTGTCATGGGATTGTTGCCCGGCTCCCCCTTCACCAGGGCATCGATCATTCCGAATGTGTCGAACAAGGCATAGGTGATGTTGATGATCAGCAGGAAGAAAGCCGTCGGAGCGAGCAACGGGAATGTGATGTCCCAAAACCGCCTCGTGCCGGAGCGATTGTCGATCATCGCCGCTTCCTTGACCGATTGCGGGATGGACTGCAGGCCCGAGAGAAAGAAGATGAAGTTGACCGGTATGTGGTTCCAGGTGGCGACGGCGACCATGGCTGCGGCGGTGTCATAATACTTGACCCCAAGCCTGAATTCGTAGCCGAACATCGACAGGAATTCCGTCATCGGCCCGTTGCCCTGGTAAAAGGTCATGACCCCCAGGAACCCGGCAACTGGCGGGGCCACCGCATAGACCCACATCAGCAAGGTACGGTAGGCCCGCGCGCCGCGGATGACCTTGTCAGCCTTGACCGCCAGCAGCAGCGCGATCGACAGGGACAGGAATGTCACAAGCCCTGTGAAGCCGACCGTGAACACGGCCACTTTCACATATTGCTCGGACGCAAGAAGATCGAGGTAGTTGCCCATGCCGACAAAGGTCGACCCGAAACCGAACGGGTCTTCGAGGAAGAAGGAAGACTTGACCGCCTGGACAGCAGGCCAATAGAAAAAAATCGCGATAATGACGAGCTGTGGAAACAGCAGCAGCAGCGGCAGAGAAACCTGATTGAAACCGGCGCGTTTCATGGGTGAATATCCCTCTTATAGCATTGAACCAGCGGCCATCGCTGAAAGGATGGCCGCTGATCTGAGGTGCAGGCAAGGCGAAGCCGAAAGGCTTAGCCCTGGGTTTTGTTGAAGCGCGCCAGCAGTTCGTTGGCTTCTTTTTCGATCGTGGCAAAGGCGTCATCAACCGAGGTTTCGCCGGTGAGAAGACGGCCGTATTCGCGGTTCATCACATCGCGGATCTGGACGTAGAAGCCCATGCGGTAGCCCTTGGTGTGCTCGCCGGCTGGCAAGGAAAGCTGCTGAATGCCGACTTCGGCAGCAGGCTTTTCGGTGTAGTAACCTTCAGCCTTGGCAAGCTCGTAGGCTGCATTGGTGATCGGCACATAGCCGGTCTGCTTGTGCCACATCAGCTGCACTTCCGGCGAGCTCATGTAACGGAAGAATTCGGCGGTTGCCTTGTTTTCTTCATCCGACTTGCCCGACATTGCAAACAGTGCTGCGCCGCCGATGAAGGTCTGGGTAGGTTCCTTGGTAACGGCTTCCCAATAGGGCAGGAGCGTTGCCGAGAAAGGCATTGTTGCAGTCTTCTGCAGGCCGCCAAACGAGCCCGACGATCCGAGCCAGAGGCCAACCTTGCCTTCTTCGAACGGCTTCTGGTTGTCGTTCCAGCCAGCACCGAACCACTCAAACAGGCCTTCGTCCTTCCACTTCTTGAGCGAAGCGAACTGGGCCTTGATCTCCGGGGTGTTGATCAGGATCTTGGTTTCGCCATCGCCGTAACCATTGTCGTTTGTTGCGAAAGGCAGGTTGTGGCGCGAGAAGAAATTTTCGGTGAAGATCCACGGCAGGTGCGACTGGGCGAGCGGGATGTAGCCAGCCGCCTTGAGAGCCGGGGCGGTCACAGTTTCAAATTCTTCCCAGGTCTTGGGAGCAGAGACACCGGCCTTTTCAAGGGCTTCAACGTTGTAATACATGATCGGCGTCGACGAGTTGAAAGGCATGCCGATCATCTTGCCGTTGGCATCGGCGTAGAAGTAACGCACACCAGCAATGTAGTCGTTGATGTCGAAATCGATGCCGTTGTCGGCCAGCAGATCCTGAACCGGAACAGTCGCACCCTTGGCACCGATGACGGTGGCAGCGCCTGCGTCGAACACCTGCAGGACGTTCGGCTGCTCGCCTGCGCGGAACGCGGCGATACCGGCGGTCAGGGCTTCTTCATAGGTGCCCTTGAACACGGGGGTGATCTTGTACTCGCTCTGGCTTGCGTTGAAGTCCGTGGCAATCTGGTTGACCGTGTCGCCAAGAGCGCCACCCATAGCGTGCCACCAGGTAATCTGGGTTTCTGCGAACGCCGCGGTGCTCAGGGTCATGCCCATGGCCATCGAGGCAGCTGCAAGTAGATTTTTCTTAAGCATTGGTTTGCTCCATTGTGCGGTCCGGGATCATTATTTTCCCTGAGGGCGGAATAGAGCGGTCATGATTCAGTCCGGTGACAGTTTTGATTCATTTTCATGACTTTCCCCAACGGCATCAGACGTCTCCCTTCTAACCCTTGGCTTGTGCACCAACAGGGCGATCAATTACGCCCCAGATTCCAGAAGCAGGGTCTGATTTTCAGGAAATTCCGGGAACTGATTAATTCCGTGCCACGCGAAAGCGGGCTTTCCATTCGGCTTCGCATTGCGCATCATGTGCACTGCAAAATAACACCACGTGCGAGGGGCGCTGATGTACGACTATCCGGTATTATGGGAATGGATCAGCTTTGCCGTGCGCTGGCTGCATGTGATCACGGCGATCGCTTGGATCGGGTCATCCTTCTATTTCATCGCGCTCGATCTGGGACTGGTTCAGCGGCCGGGATTGCCTGAAGGGGCTTACGGCGAGGAGTGGCAGGTCCACGGCGGCGGTTTTTATCACATTCAGAAATATCTGGTGGCGCCGCCAAATCTGCCCGAGCACCTGACCTGGTTCAAATGGGAAAGCTACGTCACATGGCTGTCGGGCTTCGCCATGCTGTGCGTGGTCTATTATGCCGGCGCCGAACTCTATCTGATTGATGCCAACGTGCTTGATGTCAGCGCTCCGATCGCGATTGCCATTTCGCTCGCCTCGATCGTGTTTGGCTGGGTCATCTATGACCTGTTGTGCAAATCGCCGGTCGGGCAGAACACCACCGGACTTATGCTGGTGCTGTTCGGGGTTCTGGTGGCGATGGCCTGGGGCTACACGCAGGTGTTTACCGGACGTGCGGCACTGCTGCATCTGGGTGCGTTCACCGCGACGATCATGAGCGCCAATGTGGCGATGATCATCATCCCCAACCAGAAGGTCGTTGTGGCCGACCTCAAGGCGGGCCGGACTCCGGACCCGAAATATGGCCGCATCGCCAAGCAGCGTTCGCTGCACAACAACTATCTCACCCTGCCGGTGATCTTCCTGATGCTGTCCAACCATTATCCGCTGGCGTTTGCCACGCAGTGGAACTGGCTGATTGCAGCGCTGGTGTTCCTGATGGGGGTCACGATCCGGCACTGGTTCAACACCATTCATGCCCGCAAGGGGAAGCCGCACTGGACATGGGCTGCGACTGTGGCGCTGTTCTTGGCCGTGATCTGGCTGTCGAGCCTGCCGCGCACGGATGAAGTCATTGAAGAGGCTTCGCTGGCGCCGGTCCAGCAGCGGTTTGTCGACAACGTTCATTTCGAAGCAGTCAGCGAAACCATCATGGGGCGCTGCTCGATGTGCCACGCGGCCGAGCCTTTCTGGGACGGCATTGCGCATGCGCCAAAGAATGTCCGTCTGGAGACAGAAGCCGACATCGCCCGTCACGCCCGCGAGATCTATCTGCAGGCCGGCCGCAGCCACGCCATGCCGCCCGGCAACATCACCTATGTGGAACCGCAAGAGCGGGCGCTGTTTGTCGCCTGGTATGAATCTGCGATTGCCGGCGAGACCGGCCAATGACAGCCAAGCTGCTGCGCGGCCGCACGCTGAGCTTCAAGTCGCGCCCGCAAGCGCGCGACGATCATGCAAGCTATGTCTATGAAGAAGACGGGGCGCTGCTGATCGAAAACGGCCAGATTTCTGCAGCCGGTGCCTATGCCGACGTGATGTTCAAAGCACCGGTCGACGTCGAAGTGGTTGATCACCGGCCACATTTGTTGATGGCCGGCTTCATCGATCCGCATATCCACTTTCCCCAGATGCAGGTAACGGCCAGCTATGCCGCCAATCTGCTGGAATGGCTCAACACCTACACCTTCGTGGAAGAACAACGCTTTGCCGATGCGGCGCACTCCGCCCGCTTCGCCAAGCTGTTTTTCGACGAACTGCTGCGTCACGGCACGACAACAGCTGCGGCGTACTGCTCGGTGCACAAGGGCTCCGCCGACGCCTATTTTGCGGAAGCCACACGCCGCAACCTGTTGATGGTGGGCGGCAAGGTGATGATGGACCGCAACGCCCCAGAGGCGCTGACCGATACCGCGCAATCAAGCTATGACGACACCAGGGCGGTGATCGAGGCCTGGCACGGCAAGGCGCGCAATCACGTGGCGATCACGCCGCGCTTTGCCATCACCTCCACGCCCGCCCAACTCGAAGCCGCAGGCGCTCTGGCCCGCGAACATCCCGATCTTCTGATCCAGACCCATCTGTCGGAAAACAACGCCGAGATTGCCTATACGCTGGAGCTCTATCCGGACGCCCGCGACTATACCGATGTCTATGCGCAGCATGGCCTGCTGACACCCAAGATGCTGCTCGGTCACGCCATTCATCTGTCGAACCGTGAAATGGAGGCCATCGCCGAAGCCGGCTCCGTGGCCGTGCACTGCCCGACATCCAATCTGTTTCTCGGCTCCGGTCTGTTCGATCTCAAGCGGCTCAAGGAACATGGGGTGCGCACCGCGATTGCCACCGATATCGGCGGCGGATCGAGCTACTCACTGCTCAGGACTCTCGACGAGGCCTACAAGATCCAGCAATTGCGCGGCAACCGCCTGCCGCCGATCGAGAATTACTGGCAGGCCACCCGTGGCAATGCCGAAGCGCTGGGGCTTGAGGACCGGATCGGGACTCTGGAGCCGGGAAGCGATGCTGACATCATCGCGCTGGATGCCGCAGCCACGCCCGCCATGCGGATCCGCATGGAAACCATCGAGACGCTGGAAGAAGAACTCTTCCTGCTACAAACAATGGGGGACGACCGGTCAGTCCGGGCGGTCTATGTTGCTGGCGAAGCCGTTTAGACGTTGCTGCGGATCACTGCACAGATCTTATTTTCGCCTGTGTCACAATTTCGTCTTAACCATTCGTTAAACCTCTTCATGCAAGCTGTGTATCAGCAGCGGCTCTTTAGAGGGTCGCTTATAAAGTCGCGTGAGCACGGATGTACTGCCACGCGGCTTTTGCTTTTTCCGGAACATGTGTTCCATCCCCCGACCGCGAAGCCATGAGACTTGAGGCAAACAGGCCTCAACTGCCGCGATAGGTCGAATAGCCGTAGGCGGAAATCAACAGCGGCACGTGGTAATGGGCTGCGGTGTCGGCAATGCCGAAGCGGATCGGGATGATATCGAGAAATGCCGGATCGGGCAGCGCATCGCCGGTCGAGCGCAAATATTCACCGGCATAAAAGCGCAATTCATACACGCCGCGGCTCAATTCCGCTCCAGCAAGAAGCGGTGCATCAATGCGACCGTCTGCATTGGAACTGACCGTCTTGATATGGTGATGGTCTATTCCTTCGATCCGGATGAGTTCAATCACCATTCCGGCTGCAGGACTGCCGCGAGCCGTGTCAAGCACATGTGTGGTCAAACGTCCGGTTCCGGTTGGGAGGGGGTGTGCAGACATCGGCGTCTCCTTGTTCAGTGTACCGGGATTCAGTGCGCCGGATCGGCGATCAGATAAGCCGTATCATAGCTGACTTCTTCGAGATTGGTGCCGCCGCCTTCGCGGTCCATCACCAGAAAATCACTGGGCCGGCCGACGGCAATCAACGGGTGATGCCAGACATTGCGGGCATATTGCACCCCGATATGTCCCGGAACCAGGAAGGCGCGCGGCTCACCGGGGCGGCCGTCAACATCGGGGGCCACCACAGCGATCCAATTGCCTTGGGTGACAGGAAAGAAGGCCTGGCTGCCCAGCGGATGGCGTTCCATCATGTCGACAGCATAGGGGAACTCACGCGGCTGCCCACGAAACAGCGACAGTATGGTGCGGCCTCCCCCGGTCTCGGTGTCAGCCATCGCTAGCGCATGAAACCGCTCGGTGGTTCCGCCATTGATCATGCGCAGTTCAGCCGCCGCAGTGTCCAGCACAGTACCGAAGGGGGCAAACGCTTCGGCGGACAGCGGTTCGATCTTCAAGGTGGCTGTCATTGTTCAGCCTTCCGCCAGAAGTGCATGGATGCGGAAGCCGGCGATCTTTTCGACCTCGGCGCAGGCGGTGGCGAATTCGGTTGCGGGGTCATTGCCGACACGGGTCTCGAAGGCAGAAAGAATGCTGTGTTTGTCATGCCCCTTGACCGCGATGATGAACGGAAACCCGAAATCGGTGATGTAGCGGGTGTTGAGTGCGGTGAACCGGGCATGCTCATCCGCACTCAGGCGATCGAGACCGGCGCCGGCCTGCTCGGATTTCGACTCCTCGGTCAGTCCTCCGGCAATCGCCAGTTTTCCCGCCAGGTCAGGGTGGGCGCGCAGCACGTCCAACCGCTCGTCAGGACTGGCGGCGCGAAACTCGGTGCACAGCGCTTCATGCACAGGACCAGCTGCAAGCGGCGTGGTAATCCGGCCATTGTCGAATGCCCGTTCGGCGATCCACGGGGAATGTTCGAACACGCCGCCAAACCGCGCGACGAAGTCACCGCGATTGCTCATGCCTTGGTCTCCGGACGGTGATGGGCATGCCAGTGATTGGCGATATCGATGCGGCGGGTGACCCAGGCCTTGTCATGAGAGGCGACATAATCAAGGAACCGCGCCAGGGCTGCAGCGCGTCCCGGACGTCCGACCAGACGGCAGTGGAGGCCGATCGACATCATCTTCGGGCTGCCTGCCGCACCTTCGGCCATCAGCATGTCGAAGCTGTCCTTGAGATAGGTGAAAAACTGATCACCGCAGTTAAAGCCCTGCGGGGTTGCGAAGCGCATGTCATTGGCGTCCAGCGTGTAGGGCACGATCAGATGCGGGCCCTTCGGCCCCTCCACCCAGTAGGGCAATTCATCGGCATAGGAATCCGCCGAATAGACGAAACCGCCCTCCTCCATCACCAGCTTCAGTGTATTGACCGAAGGCTTGCCCTGATAGATCCCCAGTGGCCGCGATCCGGTCACTTCGGTGTGGATGCGGACACATTCGGCAATATGGCGGCGTTCTTCTTCTTCGGAGAAATCCTTGTATTCGAGCCAGCGCAACCCGTGACTGGCGATTTCCCAGCCGGCTTCGTTCATGGCAGCGACGGCTTCGGGATTGCGCTGCATGGCAAGTGCCACGCCATAGACCGTCACCGGCATGTTGCGCTCAGTGAACAGACGCCAGAGCCGCCAGAAGCCGGAGCGTGATCCGTATTCGTAAAGCGATTCCATGTTGGTGTTGCGCTGACCGGGCCATGGCTGGGCGCCGACGATCTCCGACAGCAGGCTTTCCGACGCCGGATCGCCATCAAGAATGGAGCTTTCACCGCCCTCTTCGTAATTGACGACGAATTGAACCGCGCAATGCGCGCCAGAAGGCCATTTCGGGTCGGGCGGAGTCCGGCCATAGCCGATCATGTCGCGGGGATAAGCTGTGCTTGTCATTGTCCATTCCATCATGATTTCGGCGCAAACGGTATCAGCACCACTTCAAAAGTCGAGACCTCGACTTTGAAGAAAAACCGCAAGCTGTTGTGGCAAATCGAACCGGCTATGCCCTAGCCCGAACATAGCCGCACCTTACTAAAGCACCTGCGCCTTGGCTGCCTTGGCGATTTGGGCGGCAACAGAAAAACTCTGCGGCGTTTCCGGCCCGGCGCCCCCGGTGATTTCGGCCACGAGGCAGTCGGCCATACGATGCGCAATGCCGAAGCTGATCTTGAAACCGCCCGCCATCGCCAGCACGCCCGTTGCGCCCGGAATTGGCCCCAGCATGGGATCCCGGCCTACAGCGCGGGGGCGCACCCCAGCCCAACGGCGGATCACAGACGCTTCCTTGATCAAGGGGCAAAGCTTGCGGGCACGCTTGATAATCTCTTCCAGCTTGTCGTCCGTGCCAAGCGGATCATCAAACTCGTTCTCGCTGGTCGATCCAACGGCGACGTGACCATTTTCATGCGCGATGACGTAGACGCCATCATCATAGACCAATGGCAGGAAAGGATCGGCCTTGGCATCGAGCAATGCGGCCTGCCCCTTGACGCCGCCGCCCATTGAGTGAGCCGGAAAGCCGGTGAGCCGGGCAATCAGCGGGAAGGCGTCAATCCCGTTGGCAAGCGCAGCATGGCCAAACCCGATCCGGGAGCCGTCCGACAGTGTTGCGAATTTCTCCTGCGGATTGATGTCCACAACAGACATGCCCAGACGCAGATCGATATGCGGCATCAGCGCAAGGCTGTGCAACAAGGCGGCGAGCAATCCGGGCGGCGACACACGGGCAGACAACGTCTCATGGACGATGCCATGCGGCGCGTGAAGGATGTTGGGCCAGTCTCCCCGGGCCGGTGTGTGATGCACTTCGTAGCCGAACTGCTCGCCCCAGTTGGCGCGTGCTTCGGCGATACGCTCGGTCGCGGTGACCCGGCTGCGCTCGGTTGTCAGTGGCAGAATGCGGCCGACCCGGCGGTAGGCGCAATATTCCCCGGTTTCCGATTCCAGCCGCGCAATTTCATCTTCAAGATCAATCAGGGCGCGGAACTGGAAATCCTTCTTTCCGTTCCAGCGTTCGGGGCTGTGCGGCATCAGCGCGCCGAGGAAACCGCCACTGGCGCCACCGCCCGGATTGCCACGTTCCACCAGCATGACCGACAATCCGGCGCGCGCCGCCTTCACCGCCAACCACAGTCCCGCCACCCCGGCACCGGCGATCAACAGGTCGGGCGAAGCTTGACCGGCGTGGGATGCGTCGTTATCGGCAATAGCCATGAATGATACCCCTGACCCCGAAGAGGACAACGTCGTGCAGCAAGTACCGCTGTCCTGGCACTCAGGCGATATGCCTTATTCAGAGGAATTTGGCGACTTTTATTATTCCAAAGCCGATGGCAGGGCCGAATGCCGGCATGTTTTTCTGGCCGCAAACGGGCTGCCCGAGCGCTTCGCCGGCAAGCAGCACTTCGTCATTGCCGAGCTGGGTTTTGGCACAGGCCTCAACTTCATTGAGACCTGGGCTCAATGGGAGGCCGCAGCTCCGGCAGGTTCCCGGCTCGAGTTTCACTCGTTCGAACTGCGGCTGCTTGGCCGGGACGAGATCCAGCGGGCGCTGGCCGCCTGGCCTGACCTGTCTGAAAAGTCCGGCGAACTCACATCCCGGTGGCCCAAGCAGCCCGCTGGCGACATTCAAATCGACTTCGAATGCCAGGACAAATCGCTCCGATTGCACATCCATTCCGGATTGGCGCTGGAGAAACTGACCGCCGCAAATTTTGCGGCGGACGCCTGGTTTCTCGATGGCTTCTCCCCGGCCCGAAATCCGGACATGTGGTCAAGGGACTTGATGCAGGCAGTCGCAGACCACACGGTCGTGGGCGGTACATTTGCCACCTATTCGGCTGCCGGTTGGGTACGGCGGAACCTGCAGACAGCAGGCTTCAAGGTTGAAAAGCGTCCCGGGCATACCGGCAAGCGCGATATGAGCGCCGGAATATTGACTGGCCCCGCAAGCAAAACCGCAGACATAGCGGGCTCACCCCAAACCTTGACTGTTTGACAGCGGACCGGATCTGACAACACGCCCGGACAGAGTTTACCCGTGGGTGATTTTCTTGGCTATGTCCGCAGGAAGCCAGTCCCGGATTTTTGCCTCGAGCTTTTCAGGGCTGATCGGCTTTGACAGGTAATCATCCATGCCGGCCTCCAGACAACGCTCCTTGTCCCCCGTCAGGGCGTGGGCGGTAACACCGACAATTGGTGTGTGGCCCCGGCCAGGCTCTTCCTGTTCGGCTTTGCGGATAGCCTGGGTCGCCTGATGCCCGTTCATCACCGGCATCGAGACGTCCATCAGGATCAATGCCGGGTGATGGCTCTTCCAGACCTCAAAGGCGCTGCCGCCATTGTCGACGATCTGGTAGTGAAGACCCAGCTCATCGAGAATTTGCGTGAAGACGATCTGATTGACTTCATTGTCCTCGGCGATCAGCAGCTCGAGATGTGAGCTTGCAGAAGCCTGAGCACCCGCGTTTGCTTGACGGTGTGGCTGTGAAGGCTTGGCATCTAGACTTGAAGGGTCTGCAGGCTGACCAGCAATGGCAGCCCGGCCGGCAGGCAAGGCGCCAGGGGGTGGCGTGTTCGCAACTGTCGCACCGGTTGTCTGCGCTGCGACCTGCAGAACCTGAACAATTGTCTCCAGCAACTGCGACGAACGGGCGGGCTTCATCAGCGTGGCCTGAACGGATACCTTGCGGAAATCAGCATCCGACGCTTTGAGGTCCATCGACGTCAACATGACAATTGCCGGCTTGTCGGCACCAAAACGCTCGCGTATGGCGCGCGCGGTCATGATGCCGTCCATTTCCGGCATGTGATAATCAAGTATGATCACATCGACAGGCACGCCAAACTGATCTGCGGCTGCAAGCACGTCGAGGCCTTCCTGACCGGAAACTGCGGCACAGGAATCAAAGCCCCAAGCGGTCATTTGTTCGATCAGGATCGCCCGGTTGACCGGGTTGTCGTCAATTGCAAGCACCCTGGCTCCGGTAACATCCACAGGTGCAATCCGGGTCGGCTGCTTATGCTTGCGGTCCACGGGCAAACTTAATTCCAGTGTGAAGACCGAGCCTTCGTCCTTTTTACTTTCCGCACGAATGGTACCCTGCATCAAAGCGACCAAGCGGGACGTGATTGCCAGTCCAAGCCCTGTTCCTTCATGGCGACGGGTGGAGGAATTGTCTACCTGCGAAAATTTCTCAAACACCGCCTCCAGCTTTTCCGGCGGGATACCGATGCCGGTGTCGACGACGCGAATAGTCAGATCAAGGCGGTCGGAGTCGTTGACCGCGCCTGCCAGCTCAATCAGCACATGGCCCGTTTCAGTAAACTTGATGGCATTGCCTGCAAGATTGGTAATGATCTGACGCAGGCGTCCCATGTCGCCAATGACCCGAGCGGGCAACGTCGGATCTATGCGGACGATAAGCTCGATGTCCTTCTCCACCGCGCGGCTCGAAATCAGCGAAGCCACGTCCTCAACCGTTTCGGACAGGTCGAACGAAGCCTCATCAAGAACCAGCTGGCCTGCATCGATCTTGGAAAAATCCAAAATGTCATTGATGATGGTCAGCAACGCATTTCCTGATTTGACAATAATGTCAGTGAATGTGCGCTGACGGGTATCAAGCTCGGTTCTTGCCAGAAGTTCCGCCATGCCGAGAACACCGTTCATCGGCGTCCGGATCTCGTGGCTCATATTGGCAAGGAATTCGGATTTGGCGCGGTCTGCTGTCTCTGCCTTGATCAGCAAATGCTGCAATTCTTCCTCGCGCAGCTTGGCGTCGCTGATATCGGTGTAGGTGATAATCATCTCGCCATTGTCTGTCGGCTTGCCATCAATCCGCAGCCAACGGCCAGACTTGGTCTGGCGCTCAACGGTGTGAGCCTCCAAATTCCTGTGAGCCTGATTGACGCTGGAGCGCGTTGCCGCAGCTTTTTCATCATTTCCGTAATCACCACGGCTCTGGCAAAAATCAAAGAAATCGTTCAGATCCTTGCCTACCGATGCAACCTCGCGCGGCACTTCCAGCATCTCGAAGAAGGTGTCATTGGCGAACTGGATAATGGACTCCCTGGTCACAATCATCCCCTGCGCCATGGCGCCGGCGGCACCTTGCAGGAGTTGACCGGCGCGCTCCACTTCCGCACGGGCAAGGTCCAGATCCTGCTCGCGTTGCTTGAGCTCAGTGACATCGAAATACGATATCATCCGTTTGCCTTCCGACAACGAGCGAACAGAATAGATCATGGTCCGGCCATCGGCCCGGGAAAATTCGCGCGGCTCTACGTAACCAGCCCGGATTTCGGCAAGTCTGGCTGCGACGTAATCTTCGAAGTTCTCTTCAATGACCTCGTAGATACCGTTGTGCCTGTTGATGTCGATGAGCGCGCGGAACGGGGATCCGATAAAGTTGGTTTCGGGCGCAATTTTCCAGATCTTGTAAAAAGCACCGTTTATCAGTTCTATCTTGCTGTCGCGGTCAACCACAACCATGCCCATGTGCATGGCTTCAATAACGCTTTCGAGGTCAGCCTTGTGGAGTTCGGCACGCCGTTGCGCGTCATACACCTCCCGCTCGCGACGCTTCATGTCACTGATGTTGATCGTTGTCCCCAGCAGATAGCGCCGGCCGCCAGGCCCGGCAAAAGCAACCTTCCGGTCAATCAGCTTGAGCTTCTCGCCCTGTGCGTTGTCGAGCTCGATCTCGCATTCCATCAGCCCGTTACCGGTCATTACATCGGTGTCGGCCTGGCGCAGTGGTTTTCCCTGCTCGCCAAAGATTTCGAAATCATCCTTGCCAATGATCTCAGCCCCGGAAAAGCCGGTCAGCTCGGAATGGGCGCGGTTGGTGTAGGTGTAGCGAAAATTCTCATCCTTGACGAAGCTCGAAACCGGCATCTCGTCGAGAATCGCGCGAAACAGCTGGTTTTCGTCAGCCTTGTTTTCCAGTGCGGTTTCGCGTTCCTTCAAATCGGTAACATCGATACGCAATCCCAGGGTGTAACCATCCTTAAGGACGCGGTTGATGATACGCAGCCATCGGCCATTCTTCAGCCGCTCGACAGTGGCCTTTCCATAGTCCCGGTGGGCGCGAATCCGGTTTTCAATCCAGTCCTTGCGGGCGTCGGGTTCATCCTCCGCGCTGAAGCTGCAGGTGACTTCCAGAACAGCACGGAGGGACATCCCCACCTCCAGCGCATAGTCGGGTGCGGTAAGCGCATCCATCGCTGGATTGACGTATATGAGAACATCGTTCGGATCGTAAAGCACGATCCCGACGTCCATACAGTCGAAAATCTCGTTGAAGCGATTCAGCAGCGACTTGTCAGCGCTGGCCCCGCCCGCATGCTCCATTAGAGCATTTTGCGGCCTGGCTGCTTCCGTTCTCTTCGCAGACTGGTCCTGTTGCGCGCCGCTTCGGTCAGCCAAAGCCGGCAATTCCGGCCCGTCAATTTCGCGCCCGCCAACAGCTGGCGCACTGTTTTCCGGTGCGCTGACCTGATCTGGACCCGGCTGAGGTTTGCCTTCCTGTCCGGTTTCAAAACGGACACCGGCAATCGGCTCGAAATGGCCGACAATGAAAGTCTTGCCGGACGCCTGTCTCTCCCGGTGGATGCGGATCCGGTAACGCCCGTCCTTGAGCGGATGCGCGAACAAGGCAACCTGGTCCTTGCCGAAAACCAGGCTGCGGCGTTCCTTTTCGTCGCGATCATTCTGCTCGGCGGATTCAAAATGCTGATGGCTTTGCTGACCGATCAGCGCGCCTGGCAGGCAGTCCCACAACTCGGCATAGGCGCTATTAACCGCCAGGTAGCGCAGCTCCGAATCCTTGACGAAAGCCGGATTGGGATCACGGGAAACCTGTTCGCACGCAATTGCAATCGAATCGTCACTTCCGTTACTTTCAACATCATCCACCCGGCAGTCCCCATCGATGCGGGCAATTGCCCAATTCCGCACTCACCACTTTGCCCAATTGCCTTAAATAAAGCGTTAACCATCATTTACAGAATAGAACGGGCGGCTTTCGCGAAACTGTATCGCCACTTCCGATTGTGACAATCAACGCAGGCCCAAGCCTGTCAAATCGACTTGCCGGATTGCTTCGTCCGGCATAGCGTCAGATTTCGTGAGCCTGCGACCAAAGCATAGCGGCCACATGAGAGAAGACCGGAAACTCACAGGGCGCCGCAACATGAGCAAGATCGAGGATATTGTCGCCACCGCAATCGAAAACACCGCGGGTGCGCCGGAACGGCGGAAGCGCGCTGGCGGCGGTCGCGGCGGCGACCGCGGCAAAGGCCGGAAAAGCCCGGAAACCCTGCGCTACCGGTCAATCCTCAACACCCAGGACCCCACATTGCTCCTGTCTGCAGAGGGGCTCGAAGCCATCCACGACGCCTCTCTCAAGGTGCTGGAAGAAATCGGCTTGGACTTCATGCTCAAGGAAGCGCGTGACCGGCTGGAAGCAGCCGGCGCTAAAATTGTTGCGGGCACTGAAAGAGTAAGGCTCGACCGTGATCTGGTCATGGACCTGGTGGCCAAGGCGCCGGGGCCGTTCACGCTGCATGCCCGCAACCCTGAGCGCAATATTGGCATTGGTGGCCGGAACCTTGCATTTGCACAGGTTGCGTCCGCCCCCTATTGCTCTGATCGCGACAATGGACGCAGGCCGGGGACACAGGAAGACTTCCGCAATCTTGTCAAGCTGGCCCAATCCTACGACATCATTCACATGACCGGCGGCTATCCGGTGGAGCCGACCGATATTCACGCCTCGGTGCGCCACCTCGCCTGCCTGTCCGATCTGGTCAAGCTTACAGACAAGCCATTCCATGCTTATTCTCTGGGCAAAGAGCGCAATCTCGATGCACTCGAGATTGCGCGCATCGGCCGGGGCGTGACTGCAGAGCAGATGGAAAGTGAACCTTCCCTGTTCACGATCATCAATGCCTCCTCGCCGCTGCGCTATGACGCGCCAATGCTGCAAGGCATTATCGAGATGTCGTCACGCAATCAGGTGGTGGTGATCACGCCGTTCACCCTGGCCGGTGCGATGGCGCCGGTCACCATCGCCGGCGCGCTGGTTCAACAAAACGCTGAAGCGCTGGCAGGCATCGCCTTTACCCAGCTTGTCCGGCCCGGCGCGCCTGTGGTTTACGGCGGCTTCACCTCCAATGTGGACATGAAGTCCGGCGCTCCGGCCTTCGGGACTCCGGAATATATGAAAGCCGTCATGGCCGGGGGGCAACTGGCGCGCCGCTACGGGATCCCCTACCGGACATCCAACACCTGCGCGGCCAATACGCTTGATGCCCAGTCCGCCTATGAATCGATGATGTCACTGTGGGGTGTGGTTCAAGGTGGCGGCAACTTCGTCATGCATGCAGCCGGATGGATGGAAGGCGGGCTGACCGCATCGTTCGAGAAGTTCGTGATGGATGTCGACATGCTGCAAATGGTCTCGGAATTTCTGGCGCCGCTTGATACCAGCGCGGACGCCCTGGCCATGGACGCGATCTCGGAAGTCGGCCCCGGCGGGCATTACTTCGGGACCGCACACACTCTGTCACGCTACGAAACCGCGTTTTATTCACCGATTCTGTCGGACTGGCGCAATTTTGAGAGCTGGAGTCTTGCCGGCCAGCCAACCACCTATGACCACGCCAACCGTGTATGGAAGGAAACGCTGGCAAATTACGAAGCACCGCCGCTCGATGAAGCGATTTCGGAGGAACTCGATGCGTTTGTCGCAAGGCGTACGGAGGAAGGCGGCGTGCCGACCGATTTCTGATCAGGCCACGACACGGGTCTTGCGATTGGTCAGCCAGACCCCGCAAACGACAATCACAGTGCCGATAATCATAGGGATTGTAAGGGCTTCGCCGAACAGGAACCAGCTTTCAATCGCCACTGCAGGCGGCACAAGATAGGTCAGCGAGGCGGCGCGGGAGACCTGGCCGCGACGGATCAGGTAGAGCAGCAACATGATCGACACCAGGGAAAGGCCAAGCACTGACCACGCCATAGCCAGCGCAAATTCGATGTTCCATTCGACCCGCATCGGCTCGATCAACAGCGCCACAGGCAGCACCACCAAAAAACCTCCGACATATTGCAAAGCGGCAATGGCTCGCAGGTCGCCTTGCTGAAGATAACGCTTCTGATAGATGGTCCCGGCCGTGACCGATGCCATTGCAAAGACATTGACCAGCAATGGCAGCAGCGCAATCTGCAGCGTCGAGGTATCAAGGGCCATTAGTCTCGGCAAAATCGCCACGCTCAGCCCTGCGAAGCCAAGAAGGACACCCAATTTTTGCGGCACAGTCAAACGCTCACCCACGATCAGCGGTGCGGCAAGCGCCGTCAGCAGCGGCTGCAGAGCTGCGATAAGCCCGGACACTGACGACGGCACGCCTTGCGAAATGGCCCACCAAACGCCTCCGAGATAAATGCCGTGCAGAAACACGCCCGACAACACCGCATGCCCCCACCCGGCGCGGGTTGACGGCCAGGCAGCGCTGCTTGCCAATGTGATGACGGCGAACAAAACGGCAGCCAGCATGAAGCGCAGGCTCAGGAAGGTGAGCGGGTCAGCGTGGGGGCTGGCATATTTCGCCACAATCCAGCCGGTTGACCAGAGCAATACGAACAGTGCCGGAGCAATGCGGTCAAGTGTCATGGTTGCTCCAGCCAGTTTCAACGCCACGGTTCCCGCCGCCGATGGCAGGATCTGCCGCAGCGATAAACCCGGCAAGGCACAGACGCAAGCCCGGCCCGAAAGGGGCATCTAAATCCACTGTATTGACGGCGCGGATCGCTGTCCTAGGTTGTAGATATCGAAGAAAAGATTGAACTTTCCGCCAATACCGGAAATTGCGCATGGTTCTTGCTTTCTAATCCATGATGCGATCTTATGACCTCAAAAGGGGAGCACCAAACACGTGCCTTTCGATGAAATGCTGACTGCGGACAGCCTGCCGCGAGCACCCTACAAGGGGTACTTCAACTGGCATTCGGAACAGAAGACGTCTGATCTGATCAAAAAATCCCGCGACGCGGAGAACATCTTCCGCAAGACCGGCATTACATTTGCGGTTTACGGCAAGGAAGATGCATCAGAACGGCTGATTCCGTTCGATATCGTGCCGCGCATCATCTCCGGTTCGGAGTGGCGAAAGCTGGCGCAGGGGATCGAACAGCGCGTCATGGCGCTCAACGCTTTTCTGGACGACATCTATCACAAGCAGGAAATCATCAAGGCAGGACGCGTGCCACGCGCTCTTATTGAAAAGAATGATGCTTTCCTGCCCGAAATGATCGGCATGCGGCCTCCGGGTGGCGTCTACACGCACATTATCGGCACCGATATCGTTCGCACCGGTGAAGGCCAGTTCTACGTTCTGGAGGACAATGCGCGGACACCGTCTGGCGTCTCGTACATGCTTGAGAACCGCGAAACCATGATGCAGATGTTTCCCGAGCTGTTTCATCTCAACAAGGTGCGGCCAGTCGAGAACTATCCGAAACTTCTGCGCCAAAGCCTGGCCGCGGTGGCGCCTCCCGGATGCACCGGCAAGCCGCGCATTGCCGTGCTGACACCCGGGATTTTCAATTCGGCCTTCTATGAGCATGCCTATCTGGCTGACCAGATGGGCGTCGAGCTGGTGGAAGGCTCCGACCTGCGCATCATGGACGGCAAGGTGGTGATGCGGACGACGCAGGGCTATGAGGCCATCGACGTTCTTTATCGCCGTGTCGATGACGATTTCCTTGATCCGTTGAGCTTCCGCCCGGACTCGACGCTCGGTGTGCCCGGTATCATGGATGTCTACCGGGCCGGCAACATCACCATCGCCAATGCCCCCGGCACCGGCATCGCCGATGACAAGGCGATCTATTCCTACATGCCGGAAATCGTTGAATTTTACACTGGCCAGAAGCCTATTCTCGAAAACGTTCCCACCTATCGCTGTTCCGAACCCGACACATTGGCCTATGTGCTGGAAAACCTGCCGGAACTGGTGGTCAAGGAAGTCCACGGATCCGGCGGTTACGGCATGCTGGTGGGGCCGGCAGCAAGCAAACGCGAATGCAAGGAGTTCGCCGAAAAGCTCAAGGCCCGGCCTGGCAACTACATCGCACAGCCGACCCTGTCGCTCTCCACAGTGCCGATCCTGGTCAAAAAGGGTCTGGCGCCCCGCCATGTCGACCTGAGGCCTTTCGTGCTTGTGTCCAACAAGATCCAGATCATTCCCGGGGGCCTGACACGCGTGGCGCTCAAGGAAGGATCACTGGTGGTCAACTCCAGCCAGGGAGGCGGCACCAAGGATACCTGGGTGCTGGAGGACTGAACATGCTGGGAAGAACCGCAAATGGCCTGTTCTGGATGTTCCGCTATATCGAGCGTGCGGAAAACACTGCACGCCTGATCGATGCCGGATTGCGCATGTCGCTCACCCGCATGCACGGACACGAGGAAGAATGGGAATCGGTGCTGCGCAGTTCCGGCGTGTTCGGCGCCTATTGCGAGAACAACGCCGAAGTAACCTCATCGGATGCCGTCAACTATCTGCTGCGCGACAAGACCAATCCGTCGAGCATTCTCTCTGCCATTGAAGCAGCCCGCAACAATGGCCGGATGGTGCGCACAGCGCTGACGCGCGAAGCCTGGGAAGCCACCAACGAGTGCTATCTCGACATCAAATCGCAGCTGGCGCGCAAACCGTCGAACGCCGACCTTCCGGGGATCATCGACAATATCAAGCAGCGGACCGGGCTGATCCGGGGCGCTTTTCATGGCACCATGCTGCGCAATGAGCTCTACAATTTTTCCCGTATCGGGACTTTCATAGAGCGCGCCGACAACACCTCGCGCATCCTCGACGTCAAGTATTACGTGCTGTTGCCGGCAGCCTCCTATGTCGGCTCGTCGCTCGACAATGTGCAGTGGGAATCCATTCTCCGCTCGGTCTCTGCCCACCGGTCCTATGGCTGGGTCTATGATGATGACTACAAGCCGGCCAATATCGCCGACTTCCTCATTCTCAACGGACGCATGCCTCGCTCGCTGGCCTATTGCTACGACAAGATCAACGCGAACCTGTCATATCTCGAGCGGGAATACGGCAAGCGCGACGCCTGCCACGAAACCGCCAAGGCGACGCTCGGGATGCTGCGCGAACGGGAGATACAGGCAATCATGGACACAGGACTGCACGAATTTCTCCAGGGTTTCATCAGCCAGAATAGCCGGGTTGCTGCCGAGATCTCCGAAGCCTACCGGTTCTACCAGGACTGATTTCATGCAGTTGAAAATCTCCCATGTGACAGAATATGCCTATGCCCAACCTGTGCGGTATGCATTGCAACGCCTGAGGCTGACACCTCAGAGCAGCCAGTTGCAGACCGTGCATTCCTGGGCGACGGAAGTTGAAGGCGGTGCTGTGGAGGCGCGCTATATCGACCACTTCGGCAATATCGTGGAACTGGTCAGCGCAAGCCGTGACACCGAAGCCATCAGGGTTGTGGCGACTGGCCTGGTGGAAACCAGCGACAAGACCGGCGTTTCCGGTCCACATCGGGCCTATATGCCGTTGTGGCTTTACCAGCGGGAATCAGAACTGACCAAGCCGGGCAAGATGATCCGGGAGATGGCCCGCAGTGTTGGCAAAGGCCAACCGCTTGAACAATTGCATGGCCTGATGAGCGCCCTGAACAAGGCGATGGCCTATGTCCCGGGCGCGACACAGACCAAGACGCTGGCCGAAGACGCGTTGGCTGCGGGCGAAGGCGTCTGCCAGGACCACGCACAGGCGTTCGCGGCTGCGGCGCGGGTAATGGGTTACCCCGCGCGCTATGTTTCGGGTTACCTGATGATGGAAGATACCCCCGACCAGGCGGCAAGCCATGCATGGGCCGAAGCCCATGTTGACGGTCTGGGCTGGGTCGGGTTCGACCCCGCAAACGATATGTCCCCGGATGACCGCTATGTGCACATCGCCTATGGCCTTGACTACAAGGACGCCGCCCCGATTTCAGGCATCCGCACCGGCACCGGCGAAGAACAGCTTGCAGTCCGCATCACAGTGGAGCAATAAGCGGCTCTGACAAGATTCAAAGGCTGATTCGCAGACAATGACCTATTGCGTCGGGCTACGCCTCAACCGAGGCCTGATCTTCATGTCCGATACCAGGACAAATGCGGGCGTCGACAACATTTCGACCTTCCGCAAGATGTATACATGGAGCGCACCCGGCGACCGTTTGATGACCTTGCTGTCCGCCGGCAATCTGGCGACCACGCAAACCGTTGTCAGCATGCTGGAGGAACACTCGAAGGCGGTTGAAGACCGGCAACCCGACATCATGAGGGTGCCTTCGATGTTCGAGGCTGCACGGCTGATCGGGCAGACGGTTCGTGAGGTCATCAAGACCGCATCAGATGGCGGGCACCAGAGCGAATCCGGGTTCGGCGCAACCTTCATTCTCGGTGGTCAGGTTGCCGGCGGCGCAATGCGCATGTTCCTGATCTATCCGGAAGGCAATTTTATCGAAGCCACCGAAGACAACCCGTTTTTCCAGATCGGGGAGCACAAGTATGGAAAGCCGATTCTGGTGCGCGCCTACGACCCGGAGATGAGTTTCGAGATGGCCACCAAGCTGCTCTACGTCTCCTTTGATTCAACCCTCAAGTCGAATCTCTCGGTGGGTCTGCCGCTGGATCTGCAGTTTTATGAAGTCGACAGCCTGACGAAGGGCTATGAGCGACGCATCCAGGCCACCGACCCCTATTACCGCAAGATCTCTGACGGATGGTCGGATGCGCTTCGCTCGGCTTTCAACAGCCTGCCGGATTTCGAGCGCGACTGAGACTGTCAATCCGGGTTACTGGGCGGCCGCAGCTGCCTGCAGCCCACCGGCCTCCTCGATGAACGCCACCACGTCTTCAATGCCAGTGCCGCGGCGCATGTCGGTGAACAAATGCGGACGGCCCTTGCGGCCTGCAGATGCATCGCGCTCCATGACCGAAAGATCGGCGCCGACATGAGGAGCCAGGTCCATCTTGTTGATGATGAGAAGGTCAGAGCGGGTAATTGCCGGACCACCCTTGCGCGGAATTTCCTCGCCCTGACAGACCGAGATCACATAGATCGTCAGATCTGCAAGATCCGGTGAAAAAGTGGCGGCAAGGTTGTCACCGCCCGATTCAATGAAAATGACATCAAGATCGGGGTGACGCTCATTGAGCGCATCGATGGCGCGCAGATTGAGCGAGGCATCCTCGCGGATTGCCGTGTGCGGACATCCTCCGGTTTCTACGCCCACCACGCGGTCAGACGGCAATGCCTGCATGCGGACCAGCGCCTCGGCGTCCTCTCGGGTGTAGATGTCATTGGTGATCACCGCGATGGAGTAGGTCTCGCGCATCGCCTTGCAAAGCTTGTCGGTAAGTGCGGTCTTGCCCGAGCCCACGGGACCACCAATGCCGATGCGTAAGGGGCCATTTGCTAATGTCATGAGAGAAACAACCGTGGTTCGAGGGTTTCGTGATTCATCGAGGCAATATCGGCGATAAAAGATGCCCCGCCAAGATCTTCCAGTGTGGAATCGGCGGCGCGGACGGCGGTCGGATCTATGAGCAACTCAAGACCGGCAAGGGTTTTGGCTGCACCATCCTGACCGGTTATCGACAGTCTGATGGCGCATTGCAGCTGATTGGAAACAAAGGCATGCAGATAAGCCCCGACGGTCAGCCCAGACCCTATACGTTCCACACCTGCGGCGATGCCGATTGCAACCGGCAGAGGGGTCATCGGATCGGGAAAATGCTGCTCCGGCACCCAATGGGACACTGCCTGGAGAAACGAAGTGCCCTGCCCCCTGATCTCGTTGAGACGTTCCTGGCCAACACAAAGGGCCATGGCGAGATCCGACAGTTCGGCGAGCCTGGCCATATCCCCCGCACGGCGATGGGCTTCAACAAGAAGGACAGCATCGTTCCACTGCGCGCCTTGCGTAATCTGTACGCTGATCCAGTCGGCAAGCGACTTCTGACCGCTGACATGCCCGGCATGGACCGCCTGCTCCAAGCCTGCGGAATAGGCGAAACCGCCGATCGGAAACACTGGCGACAGCCAGCTCATCAACTTCAGAAGATGTGCTGTATCCGTCATTTCGCCTGCTCGCCGTGCACCCATTCGGCGACAGCCTCCGCCATGGTTGATCCCTGATGCGCCTTCATCCAAGCCATGAAGGGGCGGTCAAACTTGAAGTGATCGCCGATCGCTGCCTTGAAAAAGCGGCGAACATTTTGTGTGTTGCGATAGCCAGCATCAATCACTGTAGCGTCCGCAATCGGATCGGCATGCCAGTCACGCATTTCAGTCATGGGTATGCCCGTGTTCGTGCCCATGTTCATGAGAGTGGGTGTGATCTTCGTGGTGATGGTGAGCTTCGTGCGCGCCTCCATAGGCGCCGCCTTCAGGGTCGAACGGCGCTTCGATGTCCTCCACGGACGCCCCGAGGCCGATGAGCATTTTGTGGATCACATGATCACGCCTGATCCGGATCGTCTCTGCGGTGATTTCCGCGGCAAGATGGCGGTTGCCGATCTGCCAGGCAAGCGACAGCAGATGCCTCGCATCCTTGCCCCTGACCTCGATCAGAGCCTCGGGTTCGGCGCGCACTTCGATGATGCGCCCGTCGTCAAGCACCAGTCCGTCGCCGTGGCGCAAAAGCCTGGCCTGCGGCAGATCGAGCAGAAAAGCGATTGTCGAACCGTTCGCCAACCGGTCAGACACCATGCGCATCCGGCGACGGTGCCGCGCCGTTTCATCAAGCGTGATGGTGGCGGTGCAGTCCAGAAAATTTCGGATGATCTTGCTGGCTATCGGCAGGGTCATGCTGGTCTTGTCCTCGATCAGCACGGGCAGCTGCCGCACCGGTTTCGCAACGGTCGGAGAAGACTACCAAAATTCGGGACTTGTGGTCCAGATCCACAACAGAAAATCTGGCCAGCCCGTATAAATTCTGCAGTGAGCTCGACGGGAAAAACGCCGGAACGCATCGCACTCCAACGGATCCTGTTGACCGCGCTTTAAAGGTCGTTCAGGAGATTGCGAATTGCGGCATCACGCGTTGTGCCGCGAGCCTTGAAAACATGATCAGGCGTGTCTGCCAGGTTTCTCGCTGCCGATGCAAAGAGAATGCTGCGCGCTGCGTTGTTAAAAAACCGACGTGCTGGCGAAAAGACTGAACGAAAGTTCCGATTTATCCGTGACATGGCGTTGTCTCCATAACTACCAGAGAGATCATACACCCATGCTGCATCGCAACAATTGCGATAAACTTCTGTCTTCCCTGCACTGAGAGCATAGCTCGCAGAGCCAAGAAATGCCCAGTGCGATCCTGAGTCCGGCTCGAATGTGTGCAACGCCATCACCTGACCGCATGATGAGGCAATGCGCATGACAGCGCCCCAAAAAGTCCGAAGATCAGAACAGGAAATATCTCTGCGCCATGGGCAGCACGGTCGCCGGTTCACAGGTCAGCAATTCTCCATCGGCCCGCACCTCATAGGTTTCCGGGTCGACTTCGATATGCGGCAGCGCATCGTTGAGCAACATCGAGGACTTGGAAATGCCGCCGCGGGTGTTCTCCACCGCGCACAATTGCTTGGCACCGCCGAGCTTGTGAGCCAACCCGTCTTCAATTGCCGCCTGGCTGACAAAAGTGACCGAGGATTCCGTCCGCGCCTTGCCATAGGCACCGAACATCATCCGGTAGTGTACCGGCTGCGGGGTCGGAATTGACGCGTTGGGATCGCCCATCGGGGCTGCGGCGATCATGCCGCCGAGCAGAACCATGTCTGGTTTGACGCCAAAAAAGGCCGGATTCCATAGGACCAGGTCAGCGCGCTTGCCCACCTCGATCGAGCCGATGTGCTTGGACATGCCCTGGGCGATGGCGGGATTGATGGTGTATTTGGCAATGTAGCGGCGAACGCGGAAGTTGTCGTTCTCACCGGTCTCCTGCGGCAAGCGCCCGCGCTGGCGCTTCATCTTGTCGGCAGTCTGCCAGGTACGGATAATCACCTCACCGACGCGGCCCATGGCCTGGCTGTCTGACGCGATGATGGAGAACGCGCCGATGTCGTGCAGGATGTCTTCGGCTGCAATGGTCTCCTTGCGGATGCGGCTTTCGGCGAAGGCGATATCCTCGGGGATGGCGCTGTCGAGATGGTGGCAGACCATCAGCATGTCGAGATGCTCGGCGATGGTATTGACCGTGTAGGGACGGGTCGGGTTTGTTGACGACGGAAGGACGTTGGGCAGGCCGCAAACCTTGATGATGTCGGGTGCATGGCCGCCGCCGGCGCCTTCGGTGTGGAAGGCGTGAATGGTGCGGCCCTTGATGGCCTCAACCGTGCCTTCAACAAAACCGCTTTCATTGAGCGTGTCGGTGTGGATCATCACCTGAACGTCGTACTGGTCGGCAACCGCCAGGCAATTGTCGATGGCTCCCGGTGTCGTGCCCCAATCCTCATGCAGTTTGAGCGCACAGGCACCGCCGAGGATCATCTCCTCGAGTGCCCGTGGCTTGGAGGCGTTGCCCTTGCCCGACAGGCCGATATTCATCGGGAATGCATCCATGGCCTGTATCATGCGGCCAATGTGCCAGGGACCGGGCGTGCAGGTGGTGGCCAGTGTGCCGTGGGCAGGCCCGGTACCGCCGCCGAGCATGGTGGTCAGCCCGCTCATCAGCGCTTCCTCGATCTGCTGCGGGCAGATGAAATGAATATGGCTGTCAAAACCGCCGGCGGTGAGAATCTTGCCCTCTCCGGCAATCACTTCGGTGCCGGGGCCAACAATGATGCCGACACCGGGCTGGGTGTCGGGGTTGCCGGCCTTGCCGATGGCCGCGATGCGCCCATCCTTCAGCCCGATATCAGCCTTGAAGATGCCGGTGTGATCAACCACCAGCGCATTGGTGATGACCGTATCAACCGCGCCATCAGCCCGGGTGACCTGGCTTTGCCCCATGCCGTCACGGATCACCTTGCCGCCACCGAACTTGACCTCCTCGCCATAGGTGGTGAAATCCTTCTCCACCTCGATGAAGAGCTCGGTATCGGCAAGCCGGACCTTGTCGCCGACGGTCGGACCATACATGGCGGCATAGGCTGAGCGGGAGATCTTGGCTGGCATCGGTAATCCTCGGTTCGTTCAATAGTCAAAGACTAAACAAGCAAAAAGCGCGCCATCAGCGTGTCTGAAGTGCAGACGAGAGAACCTGAATGCGCTCGCGCGTCAGCCGCGCAAGGCACAGGCTGCCAACCATCGGCTGCATGGTCCCGCCAAACACTTCATAGGCTTCGTATTCACATTGCGCATCACGGAACTTGATCCAGGCGCGTTGTGCAGTGCGCAGCGCCTCAAGCGTCGTCGGCACGCCGCGATCGCGCGCCATGTCGGCCACATATTCATCGTTGGCTTTGGCCGCGGCAACGATATCGGGCCAAATCGCATTGAGATCGGCATCGGCCTTCTCGTAATCAACGCCGGCGCAATAGGTCATTTCCATCTGGCTCTGCGGGTCGACGCAGTCCGGCAGATCATTAGCAAGCGCTGCCGTGGCAAGCAGGCTTGCAAGACACCCTCCCAGAACTGTGCGCGCAATCATTATCCCAACCTCATGTTTTCTTGCGGTGCGACACCGCCTTTGCAACGAGCCGTTTTCTGTTGGCGCGCACGGTTTTCGTCAACGGCTTGACAGCAGCTGTCAGGATTTGCTCCGGACGGCCGCCTGAAGCGGCATTTTTGACCGCCGCAGCCGCGGCTCTGGCAAATGCCGGCGGTTTTTCCGCCAGCATTTTCCTGTTCTCGTTCTTTCCGACCGGCCAGACGCCATTCATGCCCAGCACCCGCATTCCGATCACGGCCTGCGCTTCCAAGGCAAGCATGCCAAGCCCGGCATAGGCTTGCCAGATCTGCACAGGATTGACGGGTTTGCGGGCCATGAAATGTTAGCTCCTAGACCATCGCCATGACGCGGGCCGGGCCGCCGGTGCCGTTGCGGTGCTTGGGCGCACCGACAAACAACGTGGCTCCGGCAGAAGGCAATGCATCGAGATTTGCGATGTTCTCGATGCCGAACCGCCCGCTTGGCAACCAGGAGTAATGCACGGCGAAATCGGCCGAATTGCCCGGATCCAGCGACAGGGTGTCCACCGCGATGGAAGCCGCGCCCATTTCAGCCAGCATGTCGGTCGCAGCCTTGGAAAATCCCGGGAATGCAAAGTTGCCTTCCGCATTGTTGCGGTAGCTGGCGTCGCCAACCTTGTCCTGCCAGCCGGAATTCATGGCCACACAGGCACCTTGCGGAATGTCGCCGTGAGCGCTGACATAAGCTTCAATATCCTCCGGCTCGACCATGGAATTGGGTTCATCCGCAGCCTTGCTCTTGATGTCGATGATGCAGAGCGGGCAGATCAGGCTCTGCGGATCGAGTTCGTCAACGGATGTACCGTCCTTGGAAAAATGCAGCGGCGCATCGATGTGCGTGCCGGAATGCTCGAAAATCGTCAGCTCCCACAGCTGGTAGCCCGAGGCGTCGAAATTGACGTTCTCGGTGTAGAGAATGCCGGGCTTGCCGTCGAAAGTCGGGAAATCCCCGTCAAATGTATGGGTCAGGTCGACAACCTTGCCGGTTGCCTGGGCGAGCGCGGGCCGTGCAGAGACAGCGCCGGCAGCCGTGGCGGCGAAACCGGCAGCGGCCGACTTTCGAAAAAAATCACGTCGCGACAGCATTGAGGATTTTACATTGTTGATCACACAGACATGGCACATGCGGATTCCCCTTCTCTTGGTTGACGTGATGCGAATCTTCAGAGCTTTCCCATCACCTTCTGCTGAAAACCGTAAACCTCGCGGCCACCGCTTAGCGGCACCAGCGTGACATCGCGTTCCTGGCCGGGCTCGAACCGGACGGCTGTACCCGCCGCAATGTCCAGCCGCTGACCGCGCGCCTTGTCGCGGTCGAACCGCAACGCTTCGTTGGTTTCGAAGAAATGATAATGACTGCCGACCTGGACCGGACGGTCGCCGGAATTGGCGACCTTGATGGTCGTGGAGGGCGCACCGGCATTGAGCTCGATGTCGCCGTCTTGCGTGAGAACTTCACCGGGAATCATGGGCACGCCCTCCTTGTTCAGTTTCAGATTAGCCTGCAAATGCCAGCAAAAGGCCTGCAGCCGCAGTCCCGGCGCCCGCGGCGCGGGCCAACCAGGACTTGCCATCGCCGCCCTGCAACTTGGCGAAGGCAATACCGAGGCTGATGCCGCCCGCATGCAGAACCGCCGTGGCGATCATGAACCCGAATGCAAAGCCGGCAGCGCCCGCCTCGCCCAGTTCACCGCCATGGGCGTGGCCGTGGAAAAAGGCGAAGAACGCGACCGCTGCAGCCATTCCCGCAGTCGAAAACGGCAGCGCCAGCGCAACCATGATGCCGATGAAGATGATGGACGCAAGGATTACCGGCTCTACGAAAGGCAGCGGCACACCGGCGGTCGCGGCAAGGAAACCCAGGCCCATGGTGCCGACGAAGGCGGCCGGAACGGCCAGCAGCGCACGGCCCCTCAGCGTCACGGCCCAAAGACCGACCGCGACCATGACGAGGATGTGATCGAGTCCGAAGAGTGGATGTGTAAAGCCCGCAGCCAATGAGCCATGCTCCGACGGGTCGAGATGGGCAAAGGCAGGCGCCGTGGCGAGGCCAAGAGCGGCAGCAGAAATCAAAAGTCGTCTGATCATCGTGAAAGTCCTTCTTTGGTCAACACGGCGCCCTCAATTGGTCGCGCCGTCAGGATGAATGCACCAATGTGCCATGCGAGTATTGCCTTTGCGAGAAGGCTGCGTCGAGGGACATGTTGCATCGTGACCATGATTTTTACCGGATCGGCTCATGCACGGTGACAAGCTTGGTGCCGTCAGGAAATGTCGCCTCGACCTGGATGTCGTGAATCATCTCAGCGATGCCGTCCATCACCTGGTCGCGGGTGATCACGTGAGCGCCAGCCTCCATCAGTTCGGCAACCGCCCGGCCGTCGCGGGCACCTTCGACGACGAAGTCGGTGATCAGTGCGATGGCTTCGGGATGATTGAGCTTGACGCCCCGCTCCAGCCGCTTTCGCGCCACGATGGCAGCCATGGCGACGAGCAGTTTGTCTTTTTCTCTCGGGGTCAGGTTCATGGCGTCTCTTTCATATCGACCAGACTTTCGGCATGCCGCCCAACGGATTGAGCAGGCGGATCAATGGTACAAGCACTTTGCGCAATTCATAGCTGTCCCTGGCAACAATCCGAGCAAGAAGCTTGCCAGTTTCGCTCACCGCAGCCCCGGGGGAACGCATCACGACATGGCTGGCGCCGCCGGATTCGCCGATCAGCTGGCGGGCAGCGTCCAGCCGTGCCTCAGCCTCCGGCGCAATCAGTAGCACTGTGGCCACGGCAAGCCCGCCATCGGCAACCGCGCTGCGCGTCAGGCTATCGGCAATATACGGCCCCAGCCGCATGTCCTCGGCATGGAGGAGCTGCCCATCCTGACGGATTCGCCAGCGATCGCGGAAATGCCCCTCGACAACGGCCTCATCCATGGCAAGACGGCCAAACACCAGCGGTTCGACCATCAAGAGCCGGGAACCGGCCACCATGTCGACCTCTATGGTGCGCGCGAGCCGCGCCCGGTCGAACAGAATGGTTTCCTGCGGCAGCCAGGCGAGTGAGCTTTCAGCGTTGAGTTTCAGCTGAACCGAAACCCGGGCTTCACTGGTGCCGTGCGCCTTGTAGGTTTTCTCGCAGGCCTGGGTGGCCAGCGTCATGGAAGCACCGGCACCGGCCTCGAAACTCCAGTCCATGCGATCACCGCCGGTCAGGCCACCGGCCGTGTTGATCAGCACGGCCTCAAGCGGATGGCCGCGCGGGACCCGCGGGATTCGAATACGGGCGGACCCTTCCTGAAACAACCGGTCGATGCGGCTTTCACCGGCTGACTGCTTGACCGAAAGACGGCCGCCGCCACGGGTGCGCTGCATGGCAACGCTGCTCTCGGGAGTGGGAAGCGGAAACAAGGAAGTCATAAGCGCCCTTCAGAGTGTCAGACCCGATCATCGGAAATGCGATGCAGACAAGCAAGAGATTTTGCATCGCGCGCGGCGCAATCCGGCACAGGGTCCACATGGTGATGAATGCGCAGGCAACTTGCTTATTTTTCGCGCATCAGCGGACGGTTCAACACTCAAGCAGACACTGGCATCACTGCCGTGCCCCGGCGCTCAAGCCCCGCCGATACCGATATCCCGAAAATATTTTCATTCCCGAGGCAACCAAATTGCCATCTGCGGCGTTGAACAGGCAAAACAACCGATGAATGATGCGAAAGGACTGACCATGTTGATTTCAACGCTCGCACTTGCGATGAGCATTGCCATGATGGTGTCAGCCATCATTATCCTGTATAACGAAACAGTTTCGCGGAAGCACACATCCTCATTCAAGTGAGTTTGCCTCCGTTTTTGATTAGCACCCCATGATGGAGCCTTTGATGACCAGACTCGTCCTTTCAACCCTCGCAGCGGTTTCCCTTCTTGCCGCCGCCGGCTGCACGACAACTGAAAAGCGGGCCGGCACCGGCGCTGCCGTTGGTGCAGGCACAGGCGCACTGATCGCCGCAGCTACCGGAAGCAGCGGACGTGGCGTCGCGACTGGTGCCCTGATTGGTGGCGCGGCTGGCGCTCTGATCGGCGCAGCGACAACTCCGGGCATGTGCCGCTACCGTGACGCATATGGCCGCGTTTACGAAGCTGCCTGCTGATCTACCAAACACGTGAAGTCATGATCAGTCCCCGGACATTATCCGGGGGCTGATTTTTATTTTGCATGGCAGGCTCAAATTATGGGCACGCCCAAAATCTGGCTCTGATTCTCTACCCGGCAAGAAAAGCAGGATCGTATTTCAGGGCTCTGCTTCCCCCGTCCTGAAATTTCAGAGACAGGGTGCTACCTTCTTCATACAGATCGTTTAGCGCCCCCTCACCCGGCAGTTGGCCACAGGCACCGATAACCTGGCGAAGAGTGACGCGCCTTCCCTCGCCGAGCAAGAGCGCGGTGGGAATCCCGATTCGGGTCAGATCATTGTCTCCGCACGAGTCAGCGTGTCCGAGCGGCGACGCCCTTGCATCTTCAATCCCGAGCACGCCGGTATGGCTGCCGTTCCACGGCGCGTAGTCCCGCCCCCCGTTACTCATCCACAGCATGGTTACAGGCAGCACGTCGGGCCGCTTGAGTACGATAATCCGGTCCTGTTCTGCCTTTCGGCTGACGACACTCCAGCCAAGGGAACGATCCGGCGCCTCCAGCAGGGTCAGGAAGTCTTCATGGTTTTCCCCGACAGGGTAGCGGGTCAGATCCGCCATGCCGCCATCGGCGAGGGGAAATGCAGCCAGATTTTCCGTCTGCGCCGGATAGGCAAGAACTGAACGTCCACGCTCCGGATCCGTTTCGAGAGCTTCGGGCGGGGTCTGCGCAGCTTGCTTTGGCGAAAAGGCCAGATCGCCGCCATCGGCCATATGCACCATGACATGGTGCGCGGCCGATATTGCGCCGGCGCCGCCGCTGAAACTGTGCTCCTGATAGATGAAAGGATGACCGGCGATCAGGGTGATGCGCTTTTCTACCGTGGCTCCCATCACGAGCTGCTGGAGCCGGAAGCTGGCCGTGAGGCGATCATCCTGCCTGCTGGTTTCGACATGGTCCCAGGCGCTGTTGGCGGGCCATCCATGCGACGGCCCGTCCTCTACATCGTTGCGGCCGAATGGCGCGCAGAAGAAGTCTCCCGACAATCGCTTCACATTTGGTGGCGTACCCTCCGGAAAGGCAGCGTCCGGGTCCTCCACCCATGATGCCCGGTGCAATGGAGATAGAATGCGCTGACTGTCGCGGATTTTCAGTTCGGCGATGTGGCCGACGCTCAAGTCAATGCTCAGCGTGACGGGATCGAGATCAAACGAATAGATGGCCATGGTCAATTCCGGTGAGCACTGCACCTTTCCTACAGGCGCTTGTGCGCTGCTGGCAATGGATGTGTGATCTTGCCGGCCGGGGTTTGTTGCAGGCGCTCATTCTGATAGAGCATCGTTCGATCACAAACACGGCGTCCAGTCACCAGACCTGGCCTCTACCCGGAGACAGCATGCCAAGCATCACCACAACAGATGTCGTCGTCCTGGGTGCGGGTGCAGCGGGCATGATGTGCGCCATCGAAGCGGGCCGTCGCGGCAGGTCCGTCGCCGTCATTGACCACGCCAAAGCGCCGGGTGAGAAGATCCGTATATCCGGTGGCGGCCGCTGCAACTTCACCAACATGCACTGCGCTCCGGCGAATTTCCTGTCCGAAAACAAGCACTTTGCAATATCGGCACTTAAATCTTTCACCCAGCACGATTTTATTGCCAGGGTGAAGGCCCGCGGCATCGCCTTTCATGAAAAAACGCTGGGACAGCTGTTCTGTGACGGATCAGCGCGCGAAATCATCGCCATGCTGACCGATGACATGCGCGACGCCGGGGTCAGGCTGGAACTGGCCACCGACATTCAGGAAGTTGGTCAGGTCGAGGGCGGATTCGAAACGCGGACCAGCAGCGGCACCTGGCACTCGCAATCTCTGGTGATCGCCACCGGCGGCAAGTCCATCCCCAAAATGGGCGCTACCGGGCTCGGCTATGACATCGCCCGCCAGTTTGGCCATTCGGTGACTGAAACCCGCGCCGGGTTGGTGCCGTTCACCTGGGCGTCGAACATGCATGAGAGCTGGGGCGGCCTGTCCGGAGCCTCTCTCGACGTTCAAGCATCGTGCAATGGCGCAGAGTTTGATGAGGCAATGTTGTTCACGCACCGTGGCCTGTCCGGTCCGGCCATGCTGCAGCTATCGTCCTATTGGCGCGAGGGTGACAGCGTCACGATTGACCTCGCGCCAGGATCCAATCTGGCAGCGCATATAAAAGCGGAGCGCGGCAAGCGCCCGAAAGTGTCGGCCTGGACGGTGATCGGCGAGGTTCTGCCGAAGCGGCTGGCACAGCAGCTCGGGCAAGCCGCCGGGGACAAGGTTTCGCGGCTGGCGGACTTGAGCAATGCAGCGATAGACGAGATAGTGGCCGGCATTCACAGCTTCAGCCTGGTGCCCGGCGGCACCGAGGGCTACCGCACCGCCGAGGTGACGCTGGGTGGCGTCGATACGGCCAAAGTCAATCAGAAGACAATGGAAAGCCGACTTGTTCCCGGACTGCATTTCATCGGCGAAGTGATGGATGTGACCGGGCATCTCGGCGGGCACAATTTTCAGTGGGCCTGGTCGTCAGGGGTTGCCGCAGGACGTAGCGCCTGAGGCCTGATGTTACGGTTCAAACAAGGAGGAAACAGAAATGCGGATATTGTTCACCGGAGGCTCCGGCAAAGCCGGACGTCATGTCATCCCTTACCTGGTCGATCAGGGCCATCACGTGGTCAATGTGGACCTGACGCCGCTCGATCACCCGGGCGTCGACAATCTGACCGCCGACATCACCGATTCAGGCCAGATGTTCAATGTCATGTCGAGCTATGCCAATTTTGATGAGCTGGAGCCGGGAACAGGCGTGCCGAAATTCGACGCGGTGGTGCATTTCGCCGCCGTGCCGCGGATTCTGATCCGGCCGGACAACGAGACCTTCCGGGTCAACACGATCGGCACCTACAATGTCATCGAAGCAGCGGTGAAGCTCGGCATCCGCAAGATCATCGTCGCCTCATCGGAAACCACCTACGGCGTCTGCTTCGCCGATGGCGAGGTCAGCCCGGCTTCACTGCCGGTGGAAGAGGACATGGATGTCAATCCAATGGACTCCTACGGCATGTCGAAGGTCATCAACGAGCAGACCGCACGCGGCTTCCAGCGCCGTTCGGGCGCTGATATCTACGCGCTTCGGATCGGCAATGTCATGGAGCCGGACGAGTATGACCGCTTTCCCGGATTCTTTGCCGACCCCGGCGTGCGCCGCCGCAACATCTTCTGCTACATCGACGCGCGCGATCTCGGCCAGATAGTAGACCGGTGCCTGAGCACAGACGGGCTCGGGTTTCAGGTCTTCAATGCCGGCAACGACACCAACTCGGTCGACATGCCGACCGCAAAAATCGCCGAGCAGTTCTTCCCCGGCGTGCCATTCAGCCGTGACATGGGCGAGCATGAAGCGCTGTACTCAAACCGGAAAATCCGCGAGATGCTGGGTTTCAAGGAAGAGCATAACTGGCGCAAATATGTGAAATGAAATCCGAACCGGATCACACTGCGCTCAAGGCAGGGGCACGCCCAGTGCAAATCTGAACAGGACATAGAACCCGGCCATGATGAAGACGCCGGAAGCCGCGAACACAATCGCGCTTCTGGCGTCCCATCCCTCATGCCGGGCGGCAACGAGGCCGCCGGCGAAGGCTATCACCGTTGCGGGGAGAAACCCGGCAAAGGGCATGACAAGACAAGCGCCCAGCATGGTCACAACCAGCAACAGGCGGCGCCACCACGTGCCATCGCCGAAACCGTTGTCCGGATTCGGGCGGAGCCAGGAGTAGATGATCACCAGCACAGAACATAAGATCAGCGCATAGGCGACAAAGGTCGGGAAAACCACGGAATCGCTGTCGGAATAGGTCGTCACATCGTAAAGTGTGAGCAAGCCCAGACCGATAAAAAGGCTGGCGATCGCCAGGGTGCCGACGTCTTTTCTGCCGGATGTCGTTGCTGCATCAGTCATTGGAATTGGCCTGCAAATTGAGAAGTCGTCTGGTTCGCCTGCTCTGGATCACCGGATAGAGCAGCGACAGGATGGTGAAGGCGATGATCGCCAGGGAGATCGGACGTCCGAAGAACATTCCCGCGAGATTGCCGGTGGCATCACCGATGATCCAGGCCTGCACGAAGCCCTGCTCGGCAATCGGCCCGAGAATGAGCCCAAGCACAATCGGCGACGCCGCAAAACCGAAGCGGGACAAGACCCAGCCGACAGACCCGAGCGTGATCATGATGATAACATCGGAGATCGAATTGCGGATCGCGAAGGTGCCGATGATGGTCATGAATCCAACCGCGGGTACGAGAATGGTCTTGGGGATGGTGACGATGGTCTTGTAGGCATAGCGCCCGATCAGCAGGCCTGTCGGCAGCATCAGGATGGTGGCAATGAACAGACCGAAAATGAAGGTGTAGACAATCGATCCGCCACCCTCGAACAGGGTCGGCCCCGTTCTCACACCCTGCACCAGCAAGGCACCGAGAATGACTGCATCGGGTGGCGTTCCCGGAATGCCGAGGACCAGAGTGGGAATAAAACCGCCGCCGACGGTGGCGTTGTTGGCGGCTTCGGTCGCCATGATGCCGTCGGGCTCCCCTTCCCCGAATTTCTGATCCGGTCTCGCCGTGCGCTTGGCCTCGGAATAGGCAACCAGGCCCGCGACGGAACCGCCGGCACCGGGAAGAATACCGATCACCGTGCCGATCACCGAAGATCGCAACAGGTTGATGCGCGAGCGCCAGGCAATGGCGGCTGCTTCGCGGAAACGAACCTCACGGCCACCCTGCTCGACCTTGAGATGGCGCTCCGGCGTGGCAACCAGATCGATCAGCACGGGAATGCAATACAGCCCGATCAGTGCGCCGACCACTTCGATACCGCCGATCATGGTGGAGCTGCCGAAAGTCAGCCGGATATCGGCTGATATTTCAGCCACGCCGACACAGGACAGAAGCAGCCCGAGAGCGCCGCCAGCGAGCCCCTTGAGGACATTGCCGGTCGACAACGAGGCAATCAGTGACAGGCCGAAAATCGACAGCCAGAGATACTCCACCGGGCCGAAGGCAAGCGCCACGGAGGACAGCGGCGGGGCCAGCAGCAACAGCGCCAAGGCCCCGACCATGCCGCCAAACACGCTTGCATAACAGGCAATCGCAACGGCAAGATCGCCGTCGCCGCGCTTTGCCATCGGATAGCCGTCAAAAGTGGTTCCGATGGCCGAGGGCGTGCCGGGGGTGTTGAGCAGAATGGCGGAATAGGCGCCACCATAGATCGCGCCGGTATAGATGGCGCCAAGCAGGATCAGGGCTGATGCCGGGGCCATCGAAAATGTGATCGGAACCAGCACGGCAACAGCCATGGTTGCCGACAATCCCGGAATCGAGCCGATGACCGTTCCTGCAACGACGCCAAACAGCGCCAGCGCCAGATTGGTCAGCGTCAGCGCATTTGCCAGATGTTCGAAATCCATGTCGGAAAGTCCGTTAAGCTTGGGTGCAGATTGCCACAAGCGCCCTTCCGCAAGCAGTGCTTCGGGGCAAGGATCGCTCTACACTTTGTCGGGGGAGCGCCCAGGCCGGATGGGACCTGGGCGCGATGCCGTGGATCAGTTAAGCAGGCCTGCCTCGGTCGCCGCCTCGATATACTCTTCCTTGCGGGCCTTCATGAAATCGGCCATGCCGTCAATGCCGACATCAAGAAGCGCAAATCCACCATCCAGCATCTGCTTGCGGAAGGCCTCGTCGGCGTTGATCTCCCCGAATGCGTCGGACAGCGCCTTGACGGTTTCCGCAGGCGTGTCCTTGGGAACTGCCATGCCGCGATAGGCTCCGCCAACCATGTCATAACCGAGTTCCTTGAAGGTCGGAACGTCGGGAAACAGGGGGTGGCGTTCTTCCATGGCGACAGCCAGAAGTCGCACGGCATCACCCTGGGCAGCGCCAACTGTGGTGTAACCCCACTGCGCCTTGACCTGTTTGCCAAGCGCAGCAGTGGTTGACGCCCCAGTCCCCTTGAACGGCACATAGGTGGTCTTGATGCCCGCCATTTTGTCGAAACGGATCTGGGCAAGATGGTTGGCTGTCGCCTTACCCGAACCGGACATGGTCAATGCGCCCGGATTGGCCTTGGCGTCCGCAATGAGATCATCCAGCGTCATGTAGGGGCTGTCAGCGGTAACCACGATCGCGTCGGGCGTATAGTGGAACATGTAGAACGCATGAATATCATCGGTGGTGTAGCCGACATCCTTCTGTGCAGGCTGAATCACAATATGCGGCAAGTTGATGCCCATGATTGTATAACCATCGCCGGCCATCGAATTGAGCTGCGCCCAACCGACCGCTCCGCCGCCGCCGGGCTTGTAGGACACCACTAGATCCTGGCCAAATTTTTCCTTGAAAAAGGGTTGCTGGAAGCGCGCGGAAATATCGGACTCGCCTCCGGGGCCAAACGGAATGATGTATTCGACCGATTTGTCCGGAAACGCCAGAGCGCCAGTCGCCGCCACCAACGAGACCGCGGACGCGATCACCAATGTTTTGACGGTTTTCAAATTCAGCATGCTTTCCTCCCAGAAAATCACAATATGCAAGCGCTTTCATCAGCGCATGTAACGAGGCTGCGAGTTCCCCTCTTTACTCCTTCTCCCGGAGAGGGGCGCACGTCAGCCCAATCATTTAATCACCTACCCGCCGGTTTGTCATGTGGTTAGCAAAACAGATTGTTACCTGAGATCGGAAGGTTGCGTCTGGTTCTCGCGAAATCAGCCAGTTTCAGACTCCCGGCAGCGGCTCAAGACACATAAGGATAGGCGTTTGTGGTTGAAACGGATGAAACAACGCGACGGTGATGATGATCAAAGATCCACTGGAAGTTTGGCACAACGCTTTTTTTCCGGTCTCCTTAGGCTTTTATTACAGTTTTCTGAAATAGCATTGCTGCAAGTTGATGTCAGTTCCAGCACGAGCCGCCAGTGGTTTGTGGAGCTCACCATTGGTCTTGTGGGTCGCAATGTCGAAAAAGTTCAAACCTAACTCAAAAGCAGGTCATCTGCTCTCTCGGCCGAGCGTTATTGCAGGTGTCATTGCGCTTGCAGTTACGGTCGCGACGGGAGTTTTTGCCGAATACCAGAACCGGATTGTCCATCGCCAGAGTGAAATGGCAAAGGTCAGCGAGCAACTCGGCCTGGTAAGAGCCAAGCTGGAAGGCAACATCACAAGCAATATTCATCTTGTTCGCGGGCTGGTTTCAGTCATTGCCGTTCACCCGGACATGGATCAGGCGCATTTCAGCAAGGTTGCCGCGGGGTTGCTGGGCAAACACTCCCAGTTGCGCAACATCGCCGGAGCTCCCGACCTGGTGGTAAGCCTGATGTATCCGATGGAAGGCAACAGACAGGCCATCGGTCTCGATTACCGCAAGAATGAAGTTCAGCGTGACGCGGCATTGCGCGCAGTTGCCTCCGAGCAGATGGTCCTCGCCGGTCCGGTCAACCTGCTTCAGGGCGGCCAGGGATTTATCGGCCGTTTTCCCGTGTTCATCGAAGATGATGGAGGCAGAAAACTGTGGGGTCTGGTATCCGCCGTTATCGATACCGAAAGGCTCTACGCTGCCAGTGGCCTGACACCATCAGACCTGCCACTCAGGATTGCCATTCGCGGCCGGGACGCCACCGGGGAAAAGGGTGAGGTTTTCTTTGGCGAAGCGGAGATTTTCACAGACAATCCGGTGATTTCGCAAGTGTCCCTGCCAAGCGGCAGCTGGCAGATTGCAGCAACCCCGGCAAACGGATGGACGAGCACGCCGGAAAACGCCTGGCAGCTGCGGTTTCTTATCCTGCTGGCCGGCCTTCTGGTGATCCTGCCGATCTTCATTGCCGGGCATCTAAACGAACTTCGCCAGACCCATATGCAGGAGATCAACCGCCGCCAGCGCCAGCTGCACCGGCTTTCACAACGCCACAAGCTCGCCCTTGAAACATCAAGAATCGGCGTATGGGAAATCGATCTCGACACGTGGGAGATTAGCTGGGACACCCGCATGCGAGAACTCTTCGGCCTTAATGACGAGACCATACCGATCACAAAGGAAACATGGATGCACTGGCTGCATCCTGAGGATCTGCTGCAGGCTTCCCAGAAATTTGAAACAGCGATTGCAACAAACGGTAGCTATCATTCGGACTTCCGCATCTGTACCAGCGAGACCACGACACGCTGGGTCCGCTCGATCGGCGCCGTGCACACCGGCAACGATGGCTCGCGGTTTCTGGTCGGCGTGATCTGGGATGTGTCGGCTGACGTCGAACTCAATGCAAACCTGCTCGCCGCAAAGCAGAACGCCGAGCTGCGCAATCACGAACTTGAAGAAGCGCGTGCGCAGATGGAGCGCAACTCCCTGCATGACAGCCTCACAGGCCTTCCAAACCGGCGGTTTCTTGATGAGAAGCTCATAGACAACCCCAGCGGACATTCCGTCAGCGCCTTGCTTCACATCGATCTGGACCGCTTCAAACAGATCAATGACACATTGGGGCATGCTGCGGGTGACGCCATGCTCATTCATGCTGCTTCGGTGCTGACCGCAAGCACCCGGGCCGACGACTATGTCGCGCGGATCGGGGGGGATGAGTTCATCATCGCCACCACATCCGCTGTGAACGAGCAACAACTGGCATCGCTTGCCGGCCGGATCATCGCGAAAATGCGCGAACCGGTGCCTTACGAAGGCCACGAGTGCCGGTTTGGGGTGAGCATCGGCATTGCGATGGCCGACGCGGACAAGGCATCCTGCGGCAAGCGTCTGCTGATTGATGCAGATATCGCGCTCTACCGGGCCAAGAGCAACGGCCGCAACCGATACGAGTTTTTCAACGCATCGCTGAAAGCCGAAATCACACGGACAAAGCGCATCGCCGATGACATTCTCAACGGTCTCGACCGGAACGAGTTCATTCCGTATTTCCAGCCCCAATTCGATGCGAAGACACTCGACATCGTCGGTGTTGAGGCTCTGGCGCGATGGATCCATCCGAGCGAAGGCGTGCTCGCGCCGGACGCATTTCTCAAAACCGCAGGCGAGTTGAATGTTGTGCCGCAGATCGACCGCGCCATTCTCGAACAAACCCTGTGGCACTCCACCCACTGGAAGGCTGCCGGGATCTTGATTCCGAAAATGTCCGTCAATGTGTCGGCAGGGCGGCTGTATGATGATGACCTCATTGAAAGTCTCAATGGCCTTGCGTTCGATCGTGGCTCGTTGTCATTCGAGCTGCTCGAATCGATCTTCCTGGACGACAACAACGAAACCATCGTCGCCAATATTGCGCGGCTCAAAGCGCTTGGCATCGACGTTGAAATCGACGATTTCGGCACCGGCTATGCTTCAATCGTCAGTCTTTTGCAGGTCAAGCCGGCACGGCTGAAAATTGACCGGCAACTGATTGCGCCGGTGGTCGAGTCGCAAAGCCAGCGCAATCTCGTGGCCTCGATTATCGACATCGGCCAATCCTTGGGCATCAAGGTGGTTGCCGAGGGCATCGAGACGATGAAACACGCCACCATCCTGCGCGATATCGGCTGCGACACGCTTCAGGGCTATGCCCTGGCCCGTCCGATGACGTCACAAGAGCTGATGAGCTTCGTTCGCGATGAACGGTGGCGCGACGTGGCCTGATCCTTGGCCATTTCGGCCACCGCATTGTTACCAATGACGCAGACACGGGCAACGAACCGGAGGGCGGAGGCTTTGCCGGTTTCGGCTTCACCCATGCGCTCTCAACCACTGCATGCTGATCTCCAGCGGTGAATTGCAGGCCGGCGCCACCGGCGTTTCCGCAGTTGCCAATTTTGGCATCCGGGTCCAGTTCTGACGATCCGGGCTTCAACAAAGTTCCAGCTTGCCTGGTCATGACCTCAGGCGACCTGGCAAATCACCCCACCTTGACGGACGCGGACAGCAGGCCACCAACGACCGCCACAGCAGCTCCCCTTCCCGCGCAATCGACGGGATTCGAGCATCTGAGCCGCACCCGGCGACGCGTCCTTACACTCGAAGAATTATCCATTGATGCGCTGGCCGTGATGGGCTAAGAGACCACTCACCAGCCGCTTCGCAGCGTGGACGCGGTCGATGACCGGTGCGATGCGAAGTTCCGGATGCACCCGTAGCTCAGCTGGATAGAGTGCTGCCCTCCGAAGGCAGAGGTCACAGGTTCGAATCCTGTCGGGTGCGCCATTTTGTAACCTAACAAACACAATGGGTTATGCGCGGACGAACAAGCCCTAGAACAACCCTGTTTTGTCACCGGTCACAATCTGGTCACACTGACAGGAGTTCCCAACGTGGCATCCCTACGAAAACGAAACGACAAGTGGCAGGCCCGTGTACGACGCACCGGCCATAATCCCCGCTCCAAAAGCTTCCTAACCCGCACTGATGCGCTCCGCTGGATACGGCAGACCGAACAAGAGCTAGATCGCGTTGGGCTAGCTTATGATCCCTCCGTCCTTGAACGGATGACGGTAGCGGACCTACTCAACAGGTATCTTGCCGAGATTACACCCAGCAAGCGCGGGGCGGCATCCGAACGAAAGCGCCTAGAGGTCTTCTTACGGGCGGAGTGGGCCAAACTCACACTTGCAGGGCTTACACCACAGACGTTTACTCGCTTCAACCTGACCATATTCGGGCGGAACAGGACAATCCGTTCGTCGCGTTTATTCAGTCTCGGAATTGCAGAGACCCCCAGTCACGGTCGATACCGCTCAAACAGCAAAAATCGTCAGACGACGCTGACTGATGGCCGGATTGCTCAAATCAGCCAGTTTGCGCAAGCTCACCGGCCGGGTTCCGGGGCGCGGCGCCGCTTTCCGCATTGCCTTTGGCGGGAAACTCCATCTGCGCCACCAGGCCGTGTGGCACCTTGTTGAGGAGTTCGATCGTGCCGCCATGCGCCCGGACGATGTCGTCAACGATCGAGAGCCCGAGCCCGAACCCGCTGCGATTGACGGGTGTCCGGGCTGTATCGACTTTGAAGAACGGCTCCAGCACGAGGGTCCGCAAGCTGCCGAGAAGGCCCGGGCCGTCATCAATGACGCTAATGCGCACCGCCCCATTGTCGAGGACCGACAATTCCACCGAGGCCTCGCCAGCGAACTTGGTGCTGTTTTCGACGAGATTTGTGACGGCGCGCGCCAGCGATCGCGGCTTGCAGCGATAGGCGAAGCGTTCCGGTCCGGCATAGCTCACGTTGAAGCCGATGTCGGAAAAGTCGGAACACACGGTCGTCAACAGACTGGGAAGATCGGCGTTAACCGGCTTCTCCGACGCCATCTCCTTGCTGAGATAGGTCAGCGTATCGTTGATCATGTCGCTCAAAGCGGAGATGTCCTTGAGCAGCGCCGCTTTGAGTTCTGGCTGCGTCGACCGCTCCACGCGCAGGCGCAGGCGCGTCAGCGGCGTGCGAAGATCGTGGCTGATCGCGCGCAACATGCGGGTGCGGTCATCGATCATGTGGCGGACGCGGCTGCGCATGTCATTGAGGGACTTCGCCAAAGTCCGTATCTCCGCCGCGCCGCTTTCTTTGAACGGCCTGTCCGGCCCGTCGTCGGGCTTCAACGTTTCCGCAGCTTTTGCGAATTCCAAAAGAGGAGCCGCAATCACCCGCGCCGCATAGAGCGACAAGAGCGCCACCGGCAGGACGAGACCCATCAGTTGCAGCACGATGCTGACTTCCTGGTCGCTGATCCATGCGTCGGGAGGGGGCGGCGCAGGCGAAAACGCCAGGGCGCGGTTTTCGCCGATCCCGACCACCAGCACATCGCGGAGGCTTCCGGTTGCGGTCTGCGAACGGTAGGATGTCGTGAAATTATCCGGCAGGTTCTCCCGCACTATGTGGCGGACATCCTCGAAGGAAATGTCCTGTTGGCCTTGCGAAAGCTCCGCCCCTGCGACTTCCTCGGCCGGCAACCCCGCCCTGCCCGACGCATCGAGGATCGCCGCCACCTGCTCCGCGGAGCTGGATGCGCGGACCAGATCGATAACGGACTCAATCTTCAATGCTGTCGTCCGGGCATAGGAAATGCTCTCCAGATCTTCACGCAAGAACCATTCCGAAATCGCGCCCAGGATAACGAGGCAGATAATGGGGCCTATGGCCAGGGCCACGATCTGGCGGCGGATCGACCCCCCCCTAAAACCTGTGCACATCAACACGCCTCGACTTTCGGGGTGAACATGTACCCGCCCAACCGGACCGTCTTGATGAAGGACGGCTCGCGGACATTCTGCTCAATCTTCTGCCTGACGCGGCTTATGTGGACATCGATGCTGCGCTCGACCGGACCGGCAAGGCCGGCGTGGGTCAGGCGCAGAAGCTGTTCGCGCGTCATGACCCGTCCAGGGTTCTGGCAGAATGCGAGAAGAATATCGAACTCTGCCGTGGTCATCGACACATGCGCGCCTTCCGGATTGACGAGTTGCCGCAGGATCGGATCGATCTGCCATCCCGCAAACCGCATAGGCGTCTGGGGCGAGGGCTGATCGGCGCCATAGGAGGCGCGCCGCAACAGACCCTTGATGCGCGCCAAGAGTTCACGCGGATGAAACGGCTTGGTGACGTAATCGTCCGCGCCGAGTTCGATTCCGACGATGCGGTTGATTTCGTCGCCCAGCGCCGTGAGCATGACGATCGGGATCGTCGACGAGGCCCGCAACCGGCGGCAGATGCTGAAGCCGTCCTCGCCAGGCAGCATGGCGTCAAGCACAACCAGATCGAAGGATTGCTTGCCCATAGCAGCGTCCATGTGGGTGGCCGAGCCGACCGCAACAGCCTCCAGGCCATTCTCCCGCAACATCTCGATGACCATGGCGGCAATCTCCTCGTCGTCCTCGACGAGGAGAATACGGGACATGGCTTCCGGTACGACGCGATGGTGAACTGTCATATGTTTTCTCTGCAAGGCATGATCGGCAATGGCCGGGATCTCGTGTTTCATTGTCGCAGACATGCGCCCGAAGTTACAGGATCAAGTTGTTTGGATATGTTAAGATGGTGAAAGACGTGAAAAGCGCCGGACAAGGTGCTGGATTTTGCGCCATCCTGTATCGATCGAAGTGTACAGTGCCGTTGCCAGGAATATCCGGCTCCGGATGAATTGATCCGCAACACTTCAGCAAAATATGCAGGGATTTCATCTGCTTGCTTTTGGCTTCCTCGTTCGAACTGTGCAAAAAGCAATGACATCTTCCGTCCGAGGTCACGCCGGGTGCCGGAGATCTCCAAATCCCTTCACCTGGAGACTTCTTGCATGGGTTGAGCCCGATCGGAAACCATGACCGGCGGGGCCGGCTGTGCGGCAGCATCGCAAGCGCAACATTTCTTAACATCACAACACCCAAGTTCACGGTGACTTCCGGGATAGTGCGCCGGGAGAGGCACGGCGCATCCGCTTCTCCTGCTTTGCGCGCCAAAATCTTACCAACGGACCCTCAGGAGCGAATCCGAATGTCATTGACCAAGCCCCTTTCGAGCCGTCATCGGCGTTTCGCCATCATGACGGGGCTCGCAGTTGTTGCCTGTCCCCTTTCCCCGGCAGCCGCTGCCGACGTTTATGAGACCCAGGCAAGCACCGTTCCTGCCTCCGAAACCTTCGACACGAGACGTTTCGGCGGCGTGCGCCAAAAGCTTTCGGACTGGAACGTCATGGTTGGCGCCGGGGTCATGTATGCGCCGAAATTCGAAGGATCAGATGAGTTCGAACTCGTTCCCATTCCAATGATCTCGGCAACCCTTGGTGACCGCGTCACCATCGATCCAGGCGGATTGAACGTCGATGTGCTTGACTCCAATGGCTTCAAGATGGCGCTCAAGGGCGGTTTCGAACTGGGAGGGGGGCGCAAGGAATCCGATTCCTCTCACCTCAGAGGCCTCGGCAATATCGACGCCGGCGCTGTGGTCGGAACGCAAATCTCGTATGAGATGGGGCCGATGGAGTTCTATGCCTCCGTCGACAAGACGATCGGCGGCAGCGAAGGGTTGCTCGGTCAGGTCGGAGCAAATGTTTCCCATAACTACAATCGTTTCATTCTGTCCGCCGGTGCCTCCGCGACATTCGCCGATGACAATCATATGCAAAGCTACTTCGGCGTCACCGCGGCCCAGTCCGCGAGATCTGGATTGCGGCGACACGAGGCAGGCGCGGGGCTGAAGCGCTTCGATGTCGAGGCCTCTGTCACCTACATGGCAACCGAACACTGGGTTGTCCGCGGTCAGGCTGGAGTGGGCTTCCTCACTGGCGATGCGAAAAGCAGTCCGATCGTTCAGGATGATGTTCAGCCGTCGGCGATGCTCATCCTCGGGTACAGGTTCTAGGGGACCAGCATGGAGTTCACCTGAGGAACTGCCGGCAAGGCGTTTTGACAGGCTATCGTCACCGGTGGACTCCCCGCAACTGACGCAGCGGTTGTGTTTGCGGGTTTACTGCCGGGGCAGCGAATTCCCTCAATGGTCAAACGTTTTAGCGAGCTGGCGATTGGCCTCGCGGAGTTCGGAACCTGCTGCAAGCCGCCAAACCCTTTGCGATCCAGAAACCCCATCAACAGGAAAGCCTGAAACCGTGCGTTTAACCCTGTCCACCGGCATCCTGCCGTTTTCCCGGGCTCTGATGCAATCGATTATTGCTGCTACCGCAATCCTTACGGCGCACCCCGCCTTGGCAGACGGATCCCTCACCAACCTCATCGCGGATGGCAAGCCCTGGGAAATGTACGTGGTCAAGCGGAAAGCCTCCAATATCCTGGTGTTTCGCTCGGACGGCAACGGAACCATCAGTGACGGTCTTGCCAGCATCACGGTGACATGGCGCGCCGTCGCGGACGGGATCTGCATCAAACCGCAGGGGCAAACCGCAGAAATGTGCCATCGATTGACCCGAACCAAGCAGGGGATCGCGGCCTCTCAGAACGAGCGTGACGTTTTTGTACTCAGGCGGTGATTTATTGCCTTCGGGTGGAATCGGCCGCTCTAACCGGAGACAAGCTTCCCGTCCTCGATGGTGATGATCCTGTCGGCAAGCTCGATGATGCGCGTATCATGCGTGACCATGACCGTCGACGTGCCGCGTGCCGCACCCAGCGCCTTGAGCATCCGTACCACCCGAATGCCCGCCTCCTTGTCCAGCGCTGCGGTCGGCTCGTCAGCGAACACAATTTCTGGGTTCGAGACCAAAGCCCGGGCAATCGCCACGCGCTGCTTCTGGCCGCCCGACAGCTTTTCCGGCAGGTAGTCGATGCGCGGGCCAAGCCCCAGAATTTCCAGGATGTGGACCGCGGCGGCGTCCTGCTTGGCCGCGTCTCCGCGCGGGCCATGGACCTGCAGTCCCATCAGCGTGTTCTGGCGCGCGGTCAGGCTCTCGTGCAGATTGTGCGCCTGGAATATGAAGCCCAGGCGCCGGCGCAGCGCTTCCTGGCTCTGCTGGCTTGCCCCGCGCAATTCCTGCCCCAGCAGACGGACCGATCCATCCTGCACCTTGCGCAAGGAGCCCATGAGGGTGAGCAAGGTCGTTTTGCCGGAGCCGGAGGGGCCGCGCAGGATGGTGAGGCTGCCGCGCTCGACAATCAGCGATGCATCGAAAATCGCCTGGATTCGGGTCTCACCGGCGCCGAACCAGTGATTGAGCCCTTCAACCTGGATGGGTGGATCGATGTGGCCCGTCATCCGAATAATTCCGCCGGTTCCGCTCCCCTGAGGCGAAGCGTTGCGAGTGTTCCGGAGATCATGCATGCGGCAAAGGTGCCGATCAGCACCACCACTGCGCGGGCCGCCGTCATTCCGAGCGGCAAGCCTGTCGCCGCCCCCATCACTGCGTAGACCCCGGCGCCGAGCAGGGCGCCGGGCACGAACCCGAGGAACGCGATGATGAGCGCCTCCTCGAAGACAATGCCGAGAAGGAAGCGGTGCGGATAGCCCATCGCCTTGAACGTGGCATATTCCTTCATATGGGCGGCGACATCGGTGGCGAGGACCTGGTAGACAATAACCAACCCGACAAAAATGCCTATGAACACACCGATGCCGAAGATCACGCCCATAGGCGCCTCGGTGTTCATGTATTTGACGTCGTCGGCGATCGTTTGCGCAATGGTGCGCGCCTGGACATGCTCCTCGGCCAGATCCGCAGTCAACCGCCGCACGACAGTGTCCGGATCGGCGCCCGGCTTTAGCCGGACGAGAACATGGCTCAGCGTGCCGGACGTCCGCTCAGGAACGAGCCGCTGGAAGGTCTGGTCGGACATGAACAGCGCACCGTCGTAGCCGAAGCCGCTACCGAGGCTGAAACTTCCCACCGCCGAAACGCCGTGCCCGTTGATCTCAAACTCCAAGGGTGTTTCCGGAGACATCGGTGCGAAGGCCACCTCGTTTGTCGCCTGCTCAATATTCTGGAATGCGCTGTCGAGCAGAACGCGGTTGGGCAGAGCCAGCACGGCCAGTTGCCGAGCGCTGATCGTCTCGCCCGCGAAGGCGCTCGCCTCGGGCGCCATGCCGTAGACGATTAAGTCCTTGGACATGCCGGCCGGCCGCTTCCATTCCATGTTGCCAAGATGAAGCGGGGTCGCAGCAGCCACGCCCGGATCGGCAAGCGCCATGTAGACGATCCGCCGCGACAGCAAAGCACCGCCGAAAAGCTGCGGACTGGGCGGGGAGATGATGATGTCCGCGCTGAAAGGCGTGAAGGCCAGGTGGATGACGTTGCTCATCGACGCCACGACGCCCAACTGGACGAAGACGAGGAGGTTGGCGAATGCGATCCCCGCCACCGCTGCCACCAGCCGCATCCGGTTGTGCGTGAGCTGCAGCCAGCCGATGGGCATGCGCCGAAGCAGGAGATGCAGCAGCCTCGTCATTCGGTCTGCGTCCCTATCCTGCAGACGACTTCGAGATTGGTGAAGGAACGCGCCTGCAGCGACGATCCGGCGTCGAGCGCGACGGAGATCCGAACGATGCGGGCGTCCGCATTCGCGGCCGGCTCGGTGGACATAACCGATTGGCGTCCGACGATCTGGCGGATCCCGGCCACCCGGCCGGTCAGCGGCGCCGGCAGCGCTTGTGCGGTCATGGTGACCGTCTGGCCCGGTGCGACCTTCTTGATATCGGTCTGGTAGACCTCCAGTTCGGCCATCATCTGCGTGAGATCGCCGATCGTCATGGCGCCGGAACCGGTTGGCTTTTCGCCGACGCGGGCGTGGATTTCCAGCACGGTTCCCGCTCGCGGTGCGACTACCCGTCCAGCGGCAATATCCGCATTGGCACGGGCCAGGTTTGTGCGTGCAAGATCGAGATTGCGCGCTGCCAGCACAATGTCGGCCTGGCTGCCCGTCGCGGCCCCCCTGTAACGCTTGACGAATGCAACAGCCCGGTCGAGCTCCGCCTGCGCCTTTGCGACATTGGCCCGCGCCTGTTCGATCAGCACCTGTGTGGTGGAGGCGCTTGCGGCAAGCTTGGTCTGCCGTTCGAGCTCTTGTTTGGCCAGCGTCAGAGCCGCCTCGGCTGAGAGCTGGTCTGCCCGCGACTCCGCAAGGCTGGCTAGGATCGAGGCCCGAACCTGCTCCAGTGCGGCTTTCTGGGCTTCCAGGTTGGACTCGGCAGAGGCTCTCGCCGCAAGAAACGCCGGCATGTTGTCGAGCTCCGCAACGGTCTCTCCCGCAGCCACCTGCTGGCCTTCCACCACCATCAGGCGGGCGATGCGCGCGTCGCCCGCACCGCTGGGAAGGGCCACGGCCAGAACGCCGCCATCAGGCACGAGGCGGCCGAGCGCGACGACATCGGCCGCCCGAAACCGTCGTCGGCTCGATATAGACCGTTCTGGTTGCGGCGAGATCGCTCGAGACGACCTTGTACTCGGCCTTGGTCAAGCGCCCCTTGTTCGATGTCAGCTCATCATAGGATGACAGTGCAGTCCCCTGCTCGAGCGGCACCGCGACGCAGCCTCCGATGATCGAGACCAGAGAGAAAAGCAGGAATGCGGACCTTGCCGGCCGAAGGCTCAGGCGGGCGTTTTCTAAACCGATAAATGAATGTGGCATGATATTCTCCGTTGCATGAAGGGACGTCGGTGCGGCTATCGCCACTGTGCTACCTGCGCGGCTGGGAACGTGTCGGAGAAGGAAGGCCTGTCCTTCCAAAGAGTGCCATTCGACATTTTAGTGTACCCAAGATTGTAGACTGCGCGCATGTAACCGGTGTTGAAGGGATCGATCATGGTGTAGGGAACCTGCTTGTCGATCGAAGCCACACGGAACCGGATGCCGTTCTTCTGCGCGTAGACATAAGTCGCCACCAGTGCGCTGCGGGTCTGTGATTTGATGAGTGTGGAATTCGCCCTGGCCATCACGGTGAACGTGTTGTTCCGGGTGGTTGAGAATTCGGGCATCAGCGCGTTGTTGACGATGATGTACAGGTTCAAGGTCGCGCCCTCGGGCCATTTGACCTTGTCAGAGCTGGCCATCCACCCCTCCGGAATCGTCAGGATCTGGGAGGCGGATCCTCCGTCCGAGTGCATCTCCTCGAAGGACCTGCCGCCGGACTTCGCCTGGATAAGCACCGCCGGATAAAGACCGGGTATGCTTGCCGAGGCGATAATGATGTCCTGGAAGAGTTTCAGGGCGTCGGGCCGTTTGCTGTCAGCGATCGCGCCCATGTTCCATATGACGGCTCTTTGCGAATCGAGGTTGGAGGTCAACACCAGGAGACGCCGTCCCTTGCGGTGCTCCGCGGCGATTTCCGCCAAGATGTCCTGCGTCAGGTACTGTTCGACCATCTTGCGAAGCGGCTCCTGCTTGAGAAGACTCGGGCCGAGCAGGCCCTTGGGCAGGAACTTCATGTCGACCAGTTCCTGGGCGATGCCGCTGGTATAAAGCTCGACGAGCGCCTCGTCGTAGGCCGGCCCGAGAAAAGCATAGGGCGCGATCAGCGCCCCTGTGCTGACGCCGCTGACCATGTCGAATTCCGGCCGCTGGCCCTTGTCCGTCCAGGCTGTCAGCACTCCGACGCTGAACGCGCCTCCAGCACCACCGCCCGACAGGACAAGATAGTTGATTTCCTTGTGCGCCGGGACGGGAAGCCAGACCCGCGATTGGGGCAGGCTTCCGCTTGAATCCGCATATACGCGGATATCTTCAAACCCTGCGATGCTGGCAGTCGATGCAACGCTGAGCCCATAGGGAATGCGGTCCGGCGCCATGCAGCCAAAAAGGAGAGCCAGTACGGCCATTGCCAACAATCGATCCAAACCCACCGCCTTGTATTGGGCCGCCAGCCGGGGAGAAACCGGGTCTCCTGGCCGCACAGCATGACCCGCGAACCCTTCACTGGGTCGCGTCCGGCGGATTTAGATCAGGAATTCCCATTAGCTGGGGTGTTCTATTGTTAAGAATTGTTGCGCCAACCGCATGGGAATCATGCAGGCCAGGGCAGAAACCGTGGCAACGCCCGTTGCCGGTTCCGCGGGCAAGGCAAACCCGCCGACATTGATGGCCGGAAACAAAACTTCATCGAACGCCCCGGTTTTGTCGCGGTTTTGACATCGCAAAGCTCTTCACTGTCGTCATCTTGGGCCAAACCAAGCCCGGAGGCACTCATGATCCAAGATGAAATGACAATTGCCGACATTCTGAACGACCCGCTCATCGGACAAGTGATGCGAGCTGACGGCGTGTCTGTCGAACAGATGGAGAGGTTGCTGCTGAAGGCGGCCCAGGCGCAAGGGAGCTGCAATAAACGCCCGGCCAAGGTGGGCGAAACCCCCACTGCCGGCAGGTCCGAGACCCCACGCCGGCAAGTCTTTGCATTTCCCGATGGCCAATTGCCTCTGTGGGATCCTGACAAGACATAGGCGCCAGTCAATCCGTGATCGGCTCCAGGCCGCCCCTCACGGACAGTCGCGAAACAAGCGTCGGCAGCCACGAGCACAGGCTCGCGCGATGCGGCCTGCATGTCCCGGGATTCACGCCGGTCCGGACGCAACAAATCCGAGTAAAGCTTAACAAGACTTAAAACCGTCCGGTCGGGGAACCGGATAGGTCCAGGCGGCGGCGCGGCCCGATCACTGATCGCGAACCGGCCAATTTCACCTGGAGTCTTGCATGTTTTCTTATCCGATATCGTCGTATGACGTTCAGACCAGCAGGTCGTCCGTCTCCATCATCGTTCCCACGTTGAACGAGGCGGAGAACATCGACCGCACCTTGCACGCCATCATCGAGAACATCGGCGGGCGGTTTGATTTCGAGATCATCGTCACAGATGGAGGCTCGACCGATGGCACATGCGAAAGGGTCGCCTGCTGGGAGAAGGATCAGCGTGTTCGACTGCTAGGAAATGCTGGCGTCGGCGGTCTCGCCAAAGATGTCCGTGCCGCGGCGTTGAGTGCCAGCTTTCCGATTGTGGTTGTGCTCGATGCAGATGGAAGCCATCCGGCTTCAGCGATTGTGTCCCTCGTGGATTCCGTGGCTTCAGGCGGTTACGACATGGCGATCGGCAGCCGGTATGTCAATGGTGGCGCCACAGTCGACTGGCCCTTCCGGCGGCGGGCGCTCTCGCGCCTCGGCGCGGCGCTCGCGGCGCCCTTTACCGACATCCAGGATCCGCTGTCGGGCTTTTTCGCGATACGACGAACATCTCTCCTGGCCGCGGGTGCGGAAGCGGACGGATTCAAGATCGGCCTGGAGGCGATCGTCGCCGGCGGCGACGGCATCAGGGTATGCGAGGTGCCGATTTCATTTACCGACAGGGTTCATGGGACGTCGAAAATAGGCGCCAGTCAGACGATCGCCTACCTCGCCCAACTGCTGCGGTTTTCCAGGGGCACCACCTCAGCGGTCGCCATGCATCGCTTTGCGCTGGTCGGCATGGCCGGGTTCCTCCTGGATTTTTTTGTGGTCGCGGTCCTGCAATCACTCGGCGCCAGCATCGCGGTCGCTCATGTCTCCGGCTTCTGCCTCTCGGCGGCGTTCAATTATCTTCTTCACATGAAATGGTCGTTCCACGATCGTCCACGGGAGAGATCGCAGTTCGCGCGGTTCATTCTCGTATCGGCCATGGCCATTGCCCTGCGCGGCGGCTTTATCGCGGCGGCAACCGACCTCGATTTTCCCTTCTTCGCCGTGGTGATTGCGGGCATCGCCGGCGGCGCGGTCGTCAGCTATATCGGCAACGAGTTCTATGTGTTCAGGAATGACCGGTTCCTGTCTTCAGCGGCACGATGGAGACTCGCGGCCCTCGCCATAGCTGTCTATACCGTGGCGCTGAGGATCGTCTTTCAGGGCAACATAGACCTGATCCCTCAGGAGGCCTACTACTGGAACTACGCCCAGCACCCCGCATTGGGGTACCTCGATCATCCGCCGATGGTGGCCTGGCTGATATGGCTGGGAACTTCCGTCTTTGGCGACACCGAATTCGGCGTTCGCATCGTGGCCACCCTCGCCTGGCTGACGACCGCTTTTTTCATGTTTCGGCTTGCGAAGAATCTCTTCGGGCAGACCGCCGCGTTTCTGGCTCTGATGCTGCTGTCGGTTTTCCCGTTCTATTTCCTCATAGGGATTCTGACCACGCCTGATGCACCGCTTACGGCCGCCTGGGCGGGAGCACTGTATTTCCTGGAGCGTGCGTTGCGGGCAAAAGATGCCCGGGCCTGGCTTGGAGTCGGTGTCTGTGTGGGCCTTGGCATGCTGTCGAAATACACGATTGCTTTGCTGGGTCCTGCGACGCTCATCTATCTGCTCGCCGATCCGCGGTCTCGACTGTGGTTGCTCACAAAATGGCCCTACCTCTGCGCGGGCGTTGTGGCGGCCGTTTTTACGCCGGTGATTGCATGGAACGCGAACCACGACTGGGCTTCGTTTCAATTCCAGGGAAGCAGGCGATGGTTCCAGAGCACACTTGAATTTTCACTGCCGACCCTGGTGCTGTTCATGGCGGCGCTGCTGGGCCCGATCGGGATCTCCCTCGCCGGACATGCAGTCAGCCGGATGGTCCGGCTCCCGGCAAGGAGGTTTCTCAGGGAGGCCGGCATGTTCGTCTTCATCTTCACGCTGGCGCCGCTTTCGGTTTTCGTCTTCTACAGCCTGCTCCACCCCGTCAAGCTCAACTGGACAGGGCCGGTCTGGTTGGCATTGTTGCCTGCCATGGCAAATGTTGTCGTCAAAGCAATAAGGAAGGGCGACAAACCCCGTTTCATGGCTTCCCTGCAGATCACCACGGCGCTCAGCATTGTGGCGTTCGCGCTGCTGTTACACTACCTTGCTCTAGGCCTGCCCTTGATCGGCCATACCGGCAAGCTGCGCGGCCTGCCTGTTGCCTGGGAAGAGTTTGGCGCGGAGGTGGGGCGGATCAAGGCGAACCTGGAAGCCGAAACAGGTCAACCGCCGCTGCTCGCCGGCATGGACACCTACAACGTCGCGAGCGAGCTGGCCTTCTACAGCACAGGGCCGGCCACGTTGGAAAACGTCACAAGTCAGAACCTTTTCGGCCGCAACGGCCTCATGTTCGACACCTGGTATTCCAACCGCTCCTCCGACGGACGGGACGTGATCCTGGTCAGCGTCAAGGAAGCCGGCGTTTCCGATGACGGATTGTCCGCTTGGTTTGAGAGCATCGGCCCGGTCGAGCAGCAGGCGGTGCGAAAGAACGGCACCGTGGCGGGCCGCTTCTTTTACCGGATCGGCTATGGATTCCGCCGCCCCGATTGACGCCGGCTCCCGCCTCAAGGCTGTCGGTCCATGCAGCCCGGTCACTTGTTTCCGCACCCGGACCGCGCAGGGATGAGGTCGTCTCGAGGCGGGATCAAGACATCTCGTGTCAACCGCATCGCGGCCGCCCCCGGAGGATCCCAGTCCTTCCGGGAGCGGCAGATCCGAAAAGGCTTCGTATGCCCCTTAATCTAACTTAACCTAGCTTGACCCTACGACACACACGTTCCGTCACTCCGCGTGTACGAACTGCGGAATGCGAAAGACACATGAACATCTGGCCTGTCGGAAAATCATCTCCATCGGAAGCGTTGTGGCTTGCCTGCTTGTCTCGGGCTGCACCACCGTCGCCGGTCTCCGGTCCCATGAGGCGAAGGTCGCCGAAGTCTGGCACGCGACCCTTCCGCATGGCGGGGAGACCAGCGAGTTGGTCTCGTGGTGGTGGACCTTTGATGATCCGTCGCTGACCGCCCTGATCGCGGAGGCGCAGGCCAAGAGCCCCGATCTGGACGTTGCCGCAGCAGAGATCGAGAGGGCACGCGCCGCTCTCCAGTCAGCACAAGCCCACCGAATTCCAGCGCTCGACGGCTCAGCCTCCCTCAAGCGATCGGGGTCGGGCGGCGATGCGTCCAACCGGCTTTCGGCGTCCACGACGACCGCGGGCACACTTGATGCGTCCTGGGAGATCGATTTGTTCGGAAAGCTGCGCCACAGGAGCGAGGCAGCGCGGCTTCGGGTCGATGAACGGTTTGCGGATTGGCACGCCGCGCGCGTTTCGCTCGCTGCCGAAGTGGCGGATCACTACGTCCAGTTCCGCGCCTGCCGGCAATTGGAGCGAGCCTATGCCGCAGAAGTCACCTCCCAGCGCGAAACCATGCGGGCGACGGAAACGGCCGCGAGCTCTGGCTTCAAATCCAGCGGCGAAGTTGCGCTGACAAGGGCGAGCACCGCCTCCTCGGCGTCGACATTGACCGCCCAACGCGCCGAATGCGAGATCCTCGTCAAGTCGCTAGCGCGGCTGACCGGCGGCGACGAGCCTTTCGTGCGGTCCCTTCTCAAGAAAGGCAAGTCGAGCATACCGCAGCCCAAGGCGCTCAAATTGACTTCCGTTCCGGCGGAGGTGCTTCGGCAACGACCCGACATCAATGCGCTCGAACTCGAAGTCGCGGCGGCGATGGCCGAATTCGGAGCGGCGAAAGCCGATCTCTATCCGAGCCTCAGCCTCGGCGGGACGCTGCAGATCAGCGGTTCATCCCTGACGGGAACCTCGGCGCCCTGGTCCTTCGGTCCGGCGCTTTCGATCCCGCTCCTCGACGGCGGCGCGCGCCGTGCGACCGTCAAGGGCGCCGCGAGCGCCTATGACGTGGCCGCAGCGAATTACAGATCCGGCGTTCTGACCGCAGTGGCCGAAGTCGAGACGGCACTGGTGCGGATCGACAGCGCGCGATCGCGGATCGGCGACGCCGCCAGCGCGGCGCGCAATTACCGTCTCTACTTCGACACGGTGGATTCAAACTGGAGGGCAGGTGGCGCAAGTCTTCTCGAGCGCGAGGACGCCCGGCGCTCGGCGCATGCGGCTGAGGTGTCTCTCATCGAAATCCGCCGCGAAACAGTGCGCTTCTGGATTGCGCTCTACAAGGCGCTCGGCGGCGGCTGGGATGCGAACACCGTATCGCCCATGCCTCTTCCACAGGTAGCCAAAGGAAACCGGACCTGATGCGATCAACTCCCATTCTATCGGCTCTTCTGCTGAACACCTTGCTTTTGTCGGCCGCGGATCCCGCCCTTGCGCAGCAGCGCGAGGCTGCATCGCTGACCGTCGCCCTGACCCTGCCGGTGCAGCGCCAATGGCCCGAAACCGTGCCGGCCAGCGGCTGGCTCAAGCCCTGGCATGAATCGATCATAGCGGCTGAAATCAGCGGCTTGCGCATAACGGAAGTCCTTGCCGACGTCGGCTCCATCGTTACAAAGGGGCAACCTCTCGCGCGGTTTGCCGACGAGTCCGTGCGTGCCGATGTCCGAAAGGAAGAAGCCGCGCTCGCCACCGCCAAGGCCGACCTGGCCAAGGCGAAAGCCAATGCCGACAGAGTGCGCAGCATCGAAAAAGGCGGCGCGCTCTCGGACGAGAAGATCAATGAATATCTGATCGCCGAACAAACGGCGATTGCAGGCGTCGAATCCGCCGAAGCCGCGCTTGAAAGCCAGAAAATCAAACTCGGCCAGACCATCATCGCTGCGGCCGATGACGGGCTGATCACCTCCCGTTCTGCACAGCTTGGCGCTGTGGTGTCCTCCGGCGCCGAGTTGTTCCGCTTGCTGCGCCAGCAGCGCGTCGAATGGCACGCGGAGGTGTCGGCACGGTATTTCTCGCGTATCGAAGAGGGGCTGACAGCGACGATCACCGGTCCGGATGACCGTCGCGTTGCCGGCACAGTCCGGCTTGTCGGACCGACAGTCAGCACCGATACCGGCCGGGTGATTGCCTATGTCTCGCTGCCCGCGGAGGCGAACCCGCCGACCGGTCTTTACGTCACCGGCCAGATCGAGCTGGACACCACCATGGCTCTCACCGTCCCCGAGACCGCGATCGTCATGCGCGACGGCATCGCTTACGTCTTCACCGTGGATGCGGACAACCGCGCATCCCGCGTCCGTGTGGAGACGGGCCGCCGCAACGGCGGCGAGGTTGAGATCGTTGCGGGCCTCGACCCCTCGGCCGAAGTGGTCACGACCGGCGGCGCCTTCCTTTCTGACGATGCCCTTGTTCGGGTCGAGCAAGCAGCGCTCGTCCAACTGAAGGAAGTAACGCCATGAACTTCTCCGCCTGGTCGATCCGCAATCCGGTTCCCGCCATCCTCCTGTTCATCCTGCTCAGCGTCGGCGGCCTGCTCGCCTTCGACCGGCTTGCGGTACAGAATTTTCCGGACATGGTCCTGCCGACGATACAGATCAACGCCACGCTCGAGGGCGCCGCACCGGCCCAGCTTGAAACGGAAGTCGCGCGAAAGATCGAGGACAGGCTCGCCTCGCTGAGCCCACTCGACCATATTACGACAACGATCACCGATGGCTCGGTGAGCATAAATGTGTCGTTCAAGCTGGGAAAGGACAGCGAGGAAGCGCTGAACGAGGTGCGCAATGCTGTCGACAGCGCCAGCGGCGAGCTTCCCGCAGGAATGCGGACGCCGGGCGTGACCAAGATTTCGGTGCAGGCCTCGCCTCTCGTGACCTACGCGTTGCACTCCACGCGCTTCAACGAGACCGAACTCTCCTGGTTCGTCGACAACGAAATGACGAGGGCCCTCCTCTCCGTATCCGGCGTCGGAGAGGTCAGCCGCATCGGCGGAATCAACCGGGAAATTCATATCGACCTCAATCCGCAGATAATGGGCGCGCTGGGTCTCAGCGCCGCAACCGTTTCCTCCCAACTGAAATCGGTGCAGTCGGACACCTCGGGCGGTCGCGCCGAGATTGGCGGAGGCAAGCAGGCAATCCGCACGCTGGGCGCGGTTTCCTCGATCGAGGAGCTGAAGGCGCTCGCCATACCGCTTCCCGGCGGCGCGCTGGTGCGACTGGACGATATTGGCAAGGTGACGGACAGCCATGCCGAAAGAACGTCGATCGCCTATCTCGACGGCGACCCGGTGATCGCAGCGCTGGTGAAGCGGTCAAACGGCTTTTCGGATACGGCAGTGGCGACGGGCGTCGAAGCGGCCATGCAGGAACTGGCGGCTGCCAATCCCGATATCGAGATCGTCGAGGCCTACAGCACGGTGGGACCGATCATCGAAAACTACGATGGGTCCATGAATATGCTTTACGAAGGCGCGTTTCTCGCCGTCGTGGTGGTCTGGCTCTTCCTGCGCGATTGGCGGGCGACCTTGCTTTCGGCCGTGGCTTTGCCGCTCTCGGTGATCCCGACCTTCCTTGTCATGTACCTGGCGGATTTCAGTCTGAATACGGTCACGCTGCTCGCGCTCTCGCTTGTGGTCGGCATTCTCATAGACGATGCGATCGTCGAGATAGAAAACATTGCGCGCCACCTGCAGATGGGAAAACCGCCCAGGGAGGCGGCGCTCGAAGCTGCCGACGAGATCGGCCTGGCCGTCATCGCAACCACGCTGACGCTCGTCGCCGTCTTTCTGCCAACCGCCTTCATGACCGGCATTCCGGGCCTCATCTTTCGCCAATTCGGAGTGACGGCCGCCGTTGCGGTGCTCGCCTCCCTGGTGGTCGCGCGCTTGCTGACGCCGATGATGGCTGCCTATTTGATGAAGCCGCATCCCGTCGAGACAAAGGACGGCTGGATCATGCTGGCCTATATGTCGCTTGTCCGAACATGCCTTTCTCATCGCAAACTGACCATTCTCGGCGTTTGCATCTTTCTCGGACTCTCGCTGTCGACGATGACCATGCTCAGCACCGGTTTCCTGCCGCCATCGGACGATTCGCAGACGCAGGTGACGCTGACGCTGCAGCCCGGCACCACGCTCGAACAGACCGATGCGATGACGCAGCGGGCCGCCGATGTGATTTCCGGCCTGCCCGATATCGCGGGCGTGTTCGCCTCCGTGGGAACAGCGACATCCGGCGATCTGCTCGATTCCTCGACGACCGCCAATTCGGCGACCGCGTCGCTTGTCGTCGATCTGGTGAAGCTCGGCGAGCGCAGCCGCAAACAGGCCGAGATCGAGAACGATATCCGGCGGGCGCTGACCGTTCTTCCAGGCGTTATGGTAGAAGTTGGCGGGGGCGGCAACGGCACGACGCTGGACATCACGCTCGCCAGCGACGACTCCAATGCGCTTGACCAAGCGTCCGCCGCGCTCGAAGCGCAATTGCGCAGCCTGGAAGGCATCGGCGCGGTGACGTCCAGCGCCTCGCTACAGGCCCCGGAGATCCAGATCATTCCGGACCTCGACCGTGCCGCCGCCCTTGGCGTAACGGTCAACCAGATCTCCGAGGCGGTGCGCGTGGCGACGAGCGGCGACTATTCCCCCGCGCTCGCCAAGCTCAATCTGCCACAGCGTCAGCTCTCGATCCGCGTCCGGTTCGATCCCGATAACCGGTCGACGCTCGATGACATCGCCGGTCTTCGCGTTGCCGGCGCCAGAGGCAGCGTCGACCTCGGCTCGATCGCCGAGATCCGCGTCGGCAGCAGCCCGTCGGAGATCAGCCGCATCGACCGCTCCCGCAATGTCACGCTGTCGGTCGAACTCAACGGACGTATTCTCGGCGAGGTCTATGACGAAGCCCTGGTATTACCCGCTCTTAGGGCCCTGCCGGAGACAGTCAAGCTTGTCGAACAGGGGGAACTTGAGCGCAGTTCAGAGCTTTTCGACAACTTCGCCATCGCCATGGCCATCGGCGTCTTCTGCATCTATGCCGTGCTGGTCCTGCTCTTCCATGACTTCCTCCAGCCGCTGACCATCCTGATGGCGCTTCCGCTATCGCTGGGAGGCGCCCTGCTGCCGCTGGTGCTGACCGGCACCAGTTTTTCCATGCCGGTGGTGATCGGTCTTCTCATGCTGATGGGCGTGGTGACGAAGAACTCGATCCTGCTGGTCGAATACGCGATCATGTCCCGGCGTACCGGTCTCTCGCGCTTCGAGGCCCTCGTCGACGCCTGCCACAAGCGGGCGCGGCCGATCGTGATGACAACGATCGCGATGGGCGGCGGCATGCTGCCGGTGGCCCTGAGCCTGAGCGGCGGCGATTCGAGTTTCCGCCAACCGATGGCGATCGTCGTCATCGGCGGGCTGCTGACCTCGACGGTCCTCAGCCTCGTGGTTATTCCCGTCATCTTCACCTTTGTCGACGACTTCCTGCTGCTTCTCAAACGGATCTTCAGTGGACGAGTGCCGCAGCAGCAACTCGCCTGAGAAATTGTCCTGTCCGATTACAAGAAGCTAGGAACAACTTCGAGGCAGCATCAGGACAATTTCACTGTCCTTGCGGAGACAGGTTCGTATTCGGCTGACACCGCCGCATCACCGACTGTGCTGGCCGGATTACTTTCCATCAATCTCCGGGGTCGCGGGCGGGCCGCCATTCAGGTCCGCGATCAGGGCTTCCATCTCGGCAATCTCCCGTTCTTGGGCCTCTATGATCTCGTCCGCCAGATTGCGCACCCGCGGGTCGCTGATATTGGCGCGCGTGCTTGTCATAATCGCGATGGAATGATGTGGGATCATCGCCTTCATCCAGGCTATGTCGCCGACCGTATCCTGGCTCCGTACAAGGTACAGGCCCGCGCTGAAGGCGATCACCGATCCGACCATAATAGCAATATTGGCTTTTCGGTTCTTGTACATTCCGAGCATGAAAGCCAGCATGACCACCGCCATTGCCGCCCCCATATACAGAGCCATCCACATCCTGGTCTGGCTGAACCATACGTGACTGATTTCCCAGCTGTTGAGATACATCAGGCCGAACATGATGATTGTGGATGTCGCAATCATCGTCAGAAAACGTGAATATGCCATTCAATCCTCCATATGTGTTCTGTGGTGGTTTAACGACTTTCCCGTGCAGGAAGGTTCCATCTGGATTCGAAAATAGTTTGAAACCATCGCTTGACCTTCCAGTGACTGGAGGAATTAGAGTCGCATAAAGTCAGGAAGGATTGGCATCATGGACCATCATCAAAACTGCAAGCACTCGCATTCGGAGCAACACGGCGAGAGCCCAACAGTCGACACCGACGCACTGTTTGAGGCGGCCACCGTACCGGTCGACGGCAAGGTCAAGGACCCGGTCTGCGGCATGGATGTCGCGCTCGACAAGGGCAAGCCGACGCTCGACTACAAGGGCGATGCCTTTCATTTCTGCTCGACCGGCTGCCACGACAAGTTCGAGCGTGATCCCTATTTCTATCTCTCCGGCAACAAGGCCAGAAAGAAGAAGGCGGCACCGAAAAACACCAAGTACACCTGCCCGATGGATCCCGAGATTGTGCAGGAAGGCCCGGGAACCTGCCCGATCTGCGGCATGGCGCTCGAGCCGATGGACGGTGTATCCGACGGCCCGAACCATGAACTGGTCGATTTCACCCGCAGGCTCTGGGTCAGCGCCGGCGCTGCAATCCCGCTGCTGATCCTAACAATGGCACCAATGCTCGGTTTGCAGGTTCGCCAGTGGCTTGGCGAAACGCTAACTCTCTATCTGGAGTTTGCCTTGGCAACGCCTGTTGTGGTCTGGGCGGCGCGGCCGTTCTTTCATCGCGGCTGGACCTCGATCAAGACCTGGAACCTGAATATGTGGACGCTGATCATGATCGGTGTCGGCGCGGCCTATCTTTATTCAACGATCGCGACCTTCTTTCCGCATCTGTTTCCGGCCGGGCTGCAAATGGCCGGCGGGCACATGCCGGTCTATTTCGAGGCGGCGGTGGTGATCATCGCGCTGGTGTTTGTCGGCCAGGTGCTTGAACTGAGAGCCCGCGAACGCACCGGCGATGCGATCCGCGCGTTGCTCGACCTTGCGCCGAAGACGGCTCGCCGCATCACCCCGGATGGTGATGAATATGATGCACCGCTCGAAAACATTGTCGCCGGAGATCGCCTGCGCGTCAGGCCCGGCGAAGCCATCCCGGTGGATTCCGTTGTCATCGAGGGCCGCACCTCGGTTGATGAAAGCATGCTCACCGGTGAGCCGCTCGCGGTGGAAAAAGCCGAAGGCGATCACGTCACCGGCGGCACCCTGAACAAGAACGGATCACTGATCATCGAAGCCGAGAAAGTCGGCGACGAGACCATGCTGGCGCGGATCGTCGCCATGGTGTCGGCCGCCCAGAGATCCCGTGCGCCCATCCAGGGGCTTGCCGACCGGGTTGCTTCCTATTTCGTCCCGGCTGTGGTCGTCGTTGCGGTTTTGGCGTTCATCACCTGGATGCTGATCGGCCCCGATCCGGCATTCGTGTTTGCCATTGTCTCGGCTGTGTCAGTGCTGATCATCGCCTGCCCTTGTGCCCTGGGGCTGGCAACGCCGATGTCGATCATGACGGCCACCGGCCGTGGCGCCCAGGCAGGCGTTCTGATCAAGGATGCGGAGTCGCTCGAACGCATGGCGAAGGTGGATGTGCTGGTCGTCGACAAGACCGGCACGCTGACCGAAGGCAAGCCGACATTGACTGATGTGGTTACCTTCGCAGACATTGCGGAGCCCGAAATGCTGGCGCTTGTGCGCGGCATTGAGTCAGGATCGGAGCACCCGTTGGCCGAGGCCATCGTGGAAGGGATCGCCGGTCGCGGGATCGAGGCCAGCGCTGTATCCGACTTCGAAGCGGTCACCGGTAAAGGTGTGTCGGGACGGTCAGGTGACAGGAAACTGGCGCTGGGCAATGCAGCAATGATGGAATTTGCCGGAGTCGACAACGCGGCCGCAGATCAGCAGGCCGAGACGCTGCGCTCGGAAGGCAAGACCGCGATGTATTTTGCCGTTGACGGCAAGCTGGCGGGCCTCATCGCCGTTGCGGACCCGATCAAGGCAAGCACAAGTGATGCCATCAAGGCGCTGCATGACGCGGGTCTCAAGATCATCATGGCGACAGGCGACAACGAGACCACGGCCCGTGCGGTTGCGAACCAATTGGGCATCGACGAGGTGCGCGCCGGTGTGCTGCCGGAGGACAAGAAGGCGCTCGTGGATGAACTGCACAAGGCCGGCCACAAGGTGGCAATGGCCGGGGACGGCGTCAACGACGCGCCTGCGCTGGCTGCGGCAGAAGTCGGAATCGCCATGGGCACGGGAGCCGATGTCGCCGTCGAAAGTGCCGGCGTGACCTTGCTCAAAGGCGATCTCGGCGGCATTCTGCGGGCGCGCAAATTGTCCGAGGCGACGTTACGTAACATCAAGCAGAACCTGTTCTTTGCATTCGCCTACAACACCATCGGCGTGCCGATTGCCGCGGGTCTGTTGTATCCGGTCACCGGCACCCTGCTGTCGCCGATGATCGCTGCGGCGGCGATGAGCCTGTCGTCGGTGTCCGTCATCTCCAATGCGCTGCGTCTGCGATCGGTCAAGCTTGACGCTTGACCTTCCAGCCGGTGGAAGCATTATCAATCGGCTGAAATGCAATTTGGCTTTAAATCAGGGAGGCAGAACATGAACATCGGCGAAGCAGCTGACGCAACCAGCCTTCCGGCCAAGACGATCCGTTACTATGAGGAGATCGGCCTCATCAAGCCGGCGCGTGCAACCAATGGCTATCGCGATTATGATGGCAACGATGTCCACCGGCTTGCCTTCATTCAACGCTCAAGAAGCCTTGGCTTCACCATTGATGAATGCCGCTCTCTGCTTTCGCTGTACGAAGACAAGGAGCGGGCCAGTTCAGATGTGAAAGCCTTGGCGCTGGAAAAGATCCTGGAGATTGACCGCAAGCTCAAGGAGCTTAAGTCCCTGCGCAACACGCTCAAGACCCTGGCCGATCATTGCCACGGTGACGACCGTCCAGACTGTCCGATCATCGACGAGATAGCAGGGAGAAGCCAGGTATGAACGCAAGGATCATCGTGATTGCCGTTGCGCTGCTGGGTGCCGGAGTCCTGCTCTACCGCGTGCTCGCGCCGTCTGCTCCGGTCGCGACCGGCGCCGCGCTGGCAAATGTACAGGTTCCGGATCTGTCGCCGGGCGCTCAAGAGGGCGAAAAGCTGTTCAACCGGTCGTGCGGCTCTTGTCACGGCACCAACGCGGCCGGGCAGGATGGAATTGCACCGCCATTGATCCACAAGATCTATGAACCCAACCATCATGGGGATGCGTCATTCCACCTGGCAGCAAAGAATGGCGTGCGCGCGCACCACTGGCAATTCGGCAGCATGCCGCCGGTTGAAGGAATTACTGATCCTGAACTCGACAGTATCGTTGTCTATATACGCGAGCTGCAGCGCGCAAACGGGGTGTACTGATTTGAATTCCGGCCCGGCGCATCGATACCAGATATATTCTCACCCATTTGTGAGGCGGCCAGACCTTGTTCTGGACAATCTGTTGGGGCAAAACTGTTCACGATGAAGAGGCCGAATCGCCATCTACCCGGTCGCGGGCATATGTTTCTGGTACTGATGCTCCTGTTTGCGAGCATTGTGCCGGGCGCTGTGCATGCCGCGGCGATGGCTGAATCGGCAGCGGTCAACAGCACACTGCATCACGCCAGTGAACACTCGCCTGCTGATCATTCGATGATGAACCATCATCAGGCTGAGCATACTCACTCCGGCACCACTCAGGACCCGACGCAGACAGATCACGCCAACATGCAGGACCAGTGCTGCCCGATATCCTGCTCCTCCGCTCTCTGCTCGGTCGACCCGCTGCGGGAAGCTGTTTTCATTTCCGACAGTTTTGAGATCACACCTCTGCCGGGCTTTGTCGTCACCACCATGGCATTGCCGGAACGTCCTCCCCGCGCCTGAAGTGCAACTGCGCCCGTCACCGGGCACCGTGGCCGTTCAAACCGGCTGAATGCACTTCTATCGCAGTAGGACAATCATGTTTCGTATTCTCTTTGCGGCTGCAATGCCGCTGGCGCTCGCCGCTTGCACGGCTGCGGGCAGGCCTGCCGATTTCATGCCGGACAGCTCGCCGGCGGATCCCGGCGCGGGCATTCGCAACGCCCATCATCACTCGGTTCTGGATGGATACACCCACCGTGTCGCCGTGGAGCCAAAACCCTGGCGTCAGCAAAACGACAGCCAGGCACCCAGCGCGGAGGCAGGCTCGTGAGCGTGTTCCGAAGGTCAGGATCCATCGCTGTCGCATCTTCTGCGGCCTTGTTTCTGGCAGGCTGCGTCAGCGATCAGGAGCTTGCAGGATACTCCGCCAAAGAGGCCGGGTTTGGCGTCGTTGCAGCCTCTGTTTCCATCGGCACCAAAGGCAAGGAAGCGGTTTGGCTGCAGAACAAGGATCAGGCAAAGGCCAATTCCAAGCGCGTCCATGGCCTCGTGCACACGAAGACCATCGATGCGGACACCGCTGTTCAGGTGGCGCTTCTGAACAACAAGGGCCTGCAGGCAGCCTATGCCGATATAGGCATGAACGCAGCAGAGGCCTGGCAGCAAAGCTTGCCGGAAAACCCGACGGTCTCCATCGGTCTGCTCGGCATCGGCGCACCGGAACTTGGGGCTTATCGCGCCATCGAAGGCATGATTGCTGCCAATATCCTGTCGCTCGCGACCCGCAAGGCACGGGTAGATATCGCAGATACACGTTTCCGGCAGGCTCAGATGCGGGCGGTCGACGCCACCTTGAAACTTGCCAATGACACGCGTCGGGCCTGGGTCAACGCCGTCTCTGCCTTTGAGACGGTGGCTTATCTCAATCAGGCCAGGGTTGCAGCCGACGCAGCATCTGAGCTTGCCCAGAAACTGGGCGAAAGCGGAGCGCTTGCAAAGGGCGGCCAGGCAAGAGAACACGCCTTCTATGCCGAACTGACCGGGCAGATGGCGGAAGCCCGGCTGGCGTCGCGGCTGGCCAAGGAAGAGCTGACCCGGCTCATGGGGCTGTGGGGAAGCGAGGTCGATTACTATGTCCCCGACAAACTGCCGCGGCTGCCGCGCGGGCTCCTCAACAGGAACCGGATCGAGCAGGAAGCGCTCGAGAACCGGGTCGATCTTCGTGTTGCGAAACTCGAACTCGAAGCGGTTGCCAAGAGCTATGGCCTGACCGAAGCCACACGCTTTGTCACGGATCTGGAGATCATTTCCGGCTTTGAAGCCGAACGTGAGATCGAGACGGAATACGAGATTGCCGGCGGCAATCTGGAAGAGGCCAAGACAAGGAAAACGGTTGTTACGCCGCAGCTCGAACTGGAATTTGTGATTCCGATTTTCGACAGCGGCAAGGCCCGCCTGCGCAAGGCGGAACTCGCCTACATGCAGGCGGCAAACCAGCTTGCGGAGAAAGCTGTCAATATCCGCTCAGAGGCGCGATCCGCCCATACCGCCTACAGTTCGACCCACGAGATCGCACGGCACTATCTCAATGCCGTGGTGCCGTTGCGCACCACGATCGAGGCGGAATCGCTGCTGACTTACAACGGCATGATTTCCAACACGTTCGAACTCCTCGCCGACACCCGCGCCAAGATCGGAACCCTGATGCTGGCGATCAACGCCAAACGCGAGTTCTGGCTGGCCGATGTCAACCTGTCCGCTGCGATCTATGGCGGCGGAACCGGTGCAAGCAGCACGGCTGCAGCACCGACCGTTGGCGATGCCGGCGGCGGCGGCCACTAACTTTCCGGAAAGGAAAAGACCATGATGAACAGACGTCAATTGTTGGGTGCAAGTGCTGCCGGAGCGGCCCTTGTCTCCTCGACCGCCTGGTCGAAAACCACCAACATGGGACTGCCTGATGCGGCTCTGATGGAAAGCCCGCTGACCCAGGCCCCGCTGATGCCATCCACCGGGCCGGACTACAATCCGGTTGTGACGCTCAACGGCTGGACCTTGCCGTTCCGGATGAACAACGGAGTCAAGGAATTCCACCTGGTGGCCGAGCCGGTGGAGCGGGAACTGGCCGAGGGAATGACTGCCTATCTGTGGGGCTACAATGGCCAATCCATTGGCCCGACCATCGAGGCCGTCGAAGGCGACCGCGTCCGGATCTATGTCACCAACAAGTTGCCCGAACACACCACCGTGCACTGGCACGGCCTGATCCTGCCATCAGGCATGGACGGCGTCGGCGGCCTTTCGCATCCGGCAATCCCGCCCGGCAAAACCTATATCTACGAGTTCGACCTGGTGAAATCCGGCACCTTCATGTACCACCCGCATGCCGACGAGATGGTGCAGATGGCCATGGGCATGATGGGCTTCTTCATCGTTCACCCGAAGGATCCGGCCTTCATGCCGGTGGATCGCGACTTCCTGATCATGCTCAACGCCTTCGACATCGATCCCGGCTCCTATGTGCCGAAGATCATGACCATGACCGACTTCAACCTGTGGACATGGAACAGCCGCATATTCCCCGACATCGATCCGCTTGTTGTGTCGAGGAATGACCGCGTGCGCGTACGCGTCGGCAACCTGACCATGACCAACCATCCTATCCACATGCACGGCTATGATTTCGAGGTTACCTGTACCGATGGCGGCTGGGTGCGGCCTGAAGCGCGCTGGCCGGAAGTGTCGATCGATATCCCGGTTGGTGCAATGCGGGCCTACGAGTTCGATGCCGAGCATCTGGGCGACTGGGCCATCCACTGCCACAAATCCCACCACACCATGAACGCCATGGGGCACGACGTCCCCACCTTCATCGGCGTCGACAAGTCGAACCTGACCAAGAAGGTGCGGATTGTCCAGCCGGAGTACATGCCGATGGGAACCGCGGGCATGGCAGACATGGGCGAGATGTCGATGGAGCTGCCCGACAACACGGTGCCGATGATGGCCGGCTGGGGCCCCTACGGCCCGCTCGAAATGGGCGGCATGTTCTCGGTGGTCAAGGTTCGCGAAGGCATCTCAGCCGGCGATTACAGCGATCCCGGCTGGTACGAAAACCCGCCCGGAACCCAGGCCTATGAATGGACCGGCGAATTGCCGGAATTCGCCAAGGCAACAGACGCAGCAACAACACTCACACCAGCGCCGGTTAAACCCGGCAGCAATGGCTAACCCCTTCCACGAAAAGTGTTCACGAAAGGAACAACATCCATGAAAACTCTCCTGATTGCATCCGCATCCCTCCTCGCGATGACAGCATTGGCTGGTGCGGCTGGAACCCATTCCGGTGGCCATGACAGCATGATGGCCATCGGCAACCCCGGCAAGGCATCAGAAGTCAGCCGGACGATCGAAGTGGTTATGAAGGAAACCGACGATGGCGAAATGATCTTCGAACCCAAGGCAATCAAGGTCGAAAAGGGCGAGACCATCCGCTTCATGGTGATCAACAAGGGCGAACTGGAGCATGAGTTCGTGCTCGATGATCATGACGGCGTGATGGAGCACAAGAAGCTGATGGAGCGGATGCCCGAGATGGAGCATGACGATCCCAACTCCGTGCGTCTCGATCCGGGCATGGATGGCGAAGTCATCTGGAGCTTCGCCAACGCCGGCCCCTTCGAGTTCGCCTGCCTGATCCCCGGTCACTATGATTCCGGCATGAAGGGCATGCTCACCGTCACCGGCCACTAATCACACGGACCGATCACGAAACAAACAGAGGTAAAACAAATGCGAAAACTCACGACACTCATGATTGCTGCCGTCATCGCCCTCACCGGCGGCGCTGCAGCTTTTGCAACCGAATACACCAAAGGCACCGTCAAGAAAGTCGACATGAAGGCCGGCAAGGTCACCATCATTCATGAGGAACTGGCCAATCTCGACATGCCTGCCATGACCATGGTGTTCCGCACCGCTGATCCGGCTATGCTGGAGAAGATGAAGGCAGGTGATACCATCGAGTTCATCGCAGACCGGGTGAAAGGCAAACTAACCGTCACAGAACTGAAGTAACCGCCGAATGACAAGTGGCGGGAATTCAAAGCTTCCCGCCACTTGTACCTGTTGTTTATCGCCAAGACCGCTCCCGGATTTCCGGGCTGAAAGGCTTCTGATGAAATTTTCCCGTCGTAAACTCCTTGCCGGGTTTTCTTCCGGCGTTCTGGCTTCTCAGTTGCCGAGCCTGTCGCTGGCAAAAACACAGGATGGGTTCTTTGAACTCACTGCCGCGCCTTCGAAGCAGCGGCTTTACCTGCCCGATGCGCCCACGTCGGATCTTTGGACCTACAACGGATCCGCGCCCGGGCCCGAAATTCGGGTCAAAAAGGGTGAACGTGTCCAAGTGCGTTTCACCAACATGCTTGACGAGCCGACATCGGTCCACTGGCATGGCATTCGCATCGACAACGCGATGGATGGCGTTTCCGGCCTGACCCAGGACCCGGTCGAGCCGGGCGGCACATTCGTCTATGATTTTGTCGCTCCCGATGCAGGCACCTTCTGGTACCACGCCCACAACAAGAGCTGGAACCAGGTTGCGCGCGGCCTTTACGGTCTTCTCATCATTGATGAGATCGAGCCTGCTTTCGAGCGCTCAAACGACATTACCCTTGTTCTTGATGACTGGCGGCTGGCAGGCGAAGGCGTGCTTGATGTCGCAAGCCTTGGATCGATGATGGAATGGGCCCACGGCGGACGGCTGGGCAACTGGCTGACGGTCAATGGTCAAAGCCGCCCGGTGACCGATCTCGCCCGGGGCCAGACCTATCGCCTCCGGCTCATCAACGCGGCCAATGCACGGATCTTCGAAATAGATCCAAACCGTTTTGGCGCGACGCTCCTGGGCTTTGATGGCCAATCATTCACCGAGCCAGCCGAGCTTGACTACGCGCCACTCATGCTCGGGCCAGCCCAACGCGTGGATTTGATGGTCGTGGCCAAAAGCGATTTTACCATTGATGAAGTCTCGGGGGACACGCCCTACCCTATCGCGGGATTCTCGGTCAGCGATGCCGGGACTGCAGAAGCGCCGGGATCCGGCATCAAGCTGCAACCTAATGTTCTGCCGGAACCGGACCTGGCCAACGCCAGGCGCATCCGCCTGGAAATGACCGGCGGTGCGATGGGAGGCATGATTGACATCACCTACAAGGGAAAGAAACTTCAGGGAGATGATTTCCTCACCGCGAGACAGGCCTGGGCTTTCAACGGGGTGGCCAATCTCGCCGAGGAACCGTTTTTCGAGGCCCGGCAGGGCGAAACCATTCTGATCGAAACCGTAAACCGGACCGCCTGGGTTCATGCCATGCATGTCCATGGTCATCATTTCCAGATCCTCAACAGATCCGGATCTGTTGTTGATGAGGGAAAGCCATGGCGGGATACCTTTCTGATCGGGCAGGATCAGACAACCGAGATCGCGTTCGTGGCCGACAATCCCGGCAAATGGCTGTTCCATTGTCACATGCTTGAACACGCGGCAGCGGGCATGAACACCTGGTTCAATGTGGTCTGATGCGGCAGCAATCTGATTGCCTCGGAACCAGACGGGTTATCCCGAAAGGAAACGATCAATGATGAAACGACGGAACCTGCTTGCAGGTGGTGCTGCGCTGGCAGCCACCGGCGCTGTCTATGCTTGGGCAGATATTCTGGATCATGAAGATACCGGCATGATGAGACAATTCACAGTGAGTTAAACACGCGCAGCGTCCGGAATGATGCGCTGTCCGTGGCTTGCCTCAACGCTATGCACCGCCTGATGGCAGATGGGAATGCAGCCTCTTGACCGCACGTCCGTCCTGTCAAGTCATCGACGGAGTGGATTGTAGTCTTACTTCATGAGGTATTTGGCCAGAGCCGCAATGGCCAGAATCACCAGAATGGTAATCAGCAGCATCCAGACACCGCCAAGCCCCATAAACCCGCCTCCCATTGTGTCGTTCATCATTTGCGGTCCTCCATAGCTTTGGCCCCCGCGGCCTGCCGTTGTGTAAGCCACACCACAGCAAGCGGGATGAAAATCCACTGCAATAACGGGCTCAGCCCTGTTCCGAACGGCGGCACCAATGGCATGAGATCGGAGTAGGTCCAGCGCTCCGATATATTGGTGTAGTAATACTCAAAACCAACAGTCAGAGCGATGCCGACCCCAATGAACAGGATCGATTGCCAAGCTTTGGGTGCTTCAAACCAAAAGCGGGATCGTGCAGCGGCACTGGTAATCCAGAAAGCAGTCAAGGCGAATCCGACATCCCCGAATGTCGCCGAAGAACAGAGCTTGATGCCATCCCAATGGTTCATCTCGATCATGCCCGCATAGGTGGGCGCCTGCCAGAATTCCCAGACAAAGTGGAGCAGGAAGGAAAACACGATTATGGAGAATTCGGGAAGGCGCGTCATGTTGTTAGGTCTCTTTCCTGGAAGCAGAGAATTACGCGTCAACACCTTTCATGTGTGCCGCGCCCGACCGGCATGATACAGCTTCAGATCCTCCAATGTATCGAGGTCTTTGAAAAAAGCAGGATCCTGAGTTTCAACCCGGTGGACTTTGTCCGGATTGTCCCGCGTGAAATTGCGGCAGCCGGGGTTTGTCTTGTCCGCCAGCAATGCCGCCTTCAACGCCAGGGGGATAACCAGAGGATTGCCACGTTCCGCGCCGTTTACCGGTATCGTGATGCGGGTCTGATCACTGGCCCGGTGCATTTCGAGAAGCCACTCCAGAGCGGTGCGATCCAGGAGCGGCTGGTCGCCCAGCACGACCAGCGTTGTCTTTGCCTCCGGCACGGCCTGCAGTCCGGCAACCACCGAGCTTGCCTGGCCCGACGCAAAATCCGGATTGTGGGCGAACCGGACAGGCAGGCCGACAAGCGCCTGTTCGATGTCCGGCGCCTGATGGCCGGTCACAACGGTTACCGGCGCGTCGCAGACCGCAGCGCAGGCAGACACTGTAGCGCGGATCATCGGGACGCCGTTGATCTCGATCAGCAGCTTGTTGACGTCCCCCATCCGGCGGGACAGGCCCGCCGCAAGAACAATCGCCGCGGTGTCATACATTGGTTGCTTCCTTGCCACTCTGGTTGCGTCTGCGCCGCCGGGCGGAGCTCGGGAATGGCCTTTGCCTGGCGCCGGTCTAGGAAGACCCGCGCAAGCGGCCGATCCAGCCTTTCTTGGCCACGGCTTCATCGGTCGCGGGCTCTTCCGCAACCGGTTGCGGACCAACAACCTCGCTGAATTTTGAAAAGAACTCTGCAGCCAGCTTTTTCGCCGTTCCATCGATCAGGCGGCTGCCGAGCTGGGCAATCTTGCCGCCGATTTCAGCCTTGACGGCATAGTTGAGCATTGTCGCATCGCCATCGGGCACCAGATCAACCTTTGCCCCGCCCTTGGCGAAACCCGCCATGCCGCCCGAGCCTTCGCCGCTGATCGTGTATCCGTTCGGCGGATCGAGATCCGACAGGGTCACCTTGCCGGTGAAGCTCGCCTTGACTGGCCCGACGCGCAAGGTGACCTTGGCGTTCATCTCGGTATCGGAGGTCTTCTCGATGGACTCACAGCCGGGAATGCATTGGCGCAGGATATCGACGTCATTCAAAGCCGCGTAAACCTCTTCGCGGGACGCTTCGATGCGCTGTGATCCGTTCATTTCCATCTTGGTATGTCCTTGCCAGAGTGTATATCAGAGTGTGCGTTGTCCGCGGCGGCGGATCTCGATCATTTCAGCGACGATCGAAAACGCGATTTCGTCCGGCGTGATGGCGCCGAGATCGAGGCCCGCCGGAGCATGAATAGTTTCAAGTTGCGCCGGTGAAATGCCGGTTTCGGTCAAGTCGGCTTTCAGGGCCGCAGCCTTTTTGCGCGAGCCGACAAAGGCGAGATATTTGGAAGGCACCTGCACCGCTGCCTTGAGTGCCGCGCTGTCACCGCGCCCCTGTGTGGCGATCACCACATAGTCACGTTCGCTTCCGTCGGCCGGCACTGCGTAACCGTCGATCAGGCGATCGGTTTCGCCAAAGCTGGCATGATCCGCCGCAGGGGCACAGATGGTGATGAAAAACCCCATGCGCCGGGCAAGGTCGGCCAGCGCGATGGCAACGGGCGACGCGCCGCAAATCAACAGGTTCGGTCGAGGCAAAATGGGCTCCACAAACACATCCATGGTTCCCTGGCTCGGGCACATGTTCTTGGCGTAGACGACGCCTTCGCGCACCTCGCCGGGTTTGACCCGATGCTCTGACAATTGCTCGTCGGGCTGGATGCTGACCAGCCGCGACTGGCCGTCTGCCAGCGCTTCCCGCGCAGCTTTCAGCACCGCGCCGCGGGCGCATCCGCCGCCGATCCATCCCTCGGTGATGGTCCCGTCGGCAAGGATCACCGCCTTGGCGCCGGCCTTCGCGGCGGTGACCGATACCGTGCGCACCACGGTTGCCAGTGCGAAGGGTTCGCCTTTGGATTTGTAATCATTCATCAGATCCAGGATATCGGACTGTTTTGGCATGATCATATCCTCGCCAGATAGGGTTCAAGAGCTTGAAGGCTTTCCAGATTGTGGGCAGGCGCAAACAGATCGATATGGGGCAGCGCCGCCTTCATGCCGGCAGCTTCGGGCGCATAGCCCTGCCAGCCGATCATCGGGTTGAGCCAGGCAATGCGGCGGCAGCGGCGGCGCAACGCCTGCATCTCGACGCCCAGATCCTCCGCCGGGCCGGTGTCGAAGCCGTCCGAGACGATCATCACGCAGGTGCGCGAGTGAATGCAGCGCTTGGCATGCCAGCGATTGAAGGTGGCGAGACTCTCGCCGATCCGGGTGCCGCCGCCGGTGCCCTGCGCCAGCAATGACATGCGCTCCATGGCGCGCTGCGGGTCGCGTTCCTTGAGAGCCGGCGAGATGTGGATCAGGCGGGTATGGAACACGAAGGCCTCGGCTTCGCGAAAGCTGTCGAGCACCCCGTGCATGAAGCGCAGGAACACGGCCGAATAGAGGTTCATCGAGCCTGATGCATCCAGCAGAACGACAAGGCGCAACGGCTTGTCCTTGCGCTTGCGGCGGATCAGCTCCAGCGGCATGCCGCCATGGGCAATGCTCTTGTGAATGGTTCGCCGCAGGTCCAGCCGTTGACCGGAGCGCCGCGCATGCATCCGCCGTGTCAGGCGCGCGCGCATGCTTTTCGCCAGGCGCTCTGCAAGGTCGTGTGCGGCTGCCAGATCCTCGGGTTGAGCGAGGTGGCGGAAATCTGTTTTCGACAGGAGCTCGGTCCGTGACGCGCCTTCACGCTTGGATTGGCCTGTCTCGGAGACGTCGCTCCCCTCCCCGCGTTCGACATGATCTGCCTGATCACTTTCGCCAAAACCGCGCCGGCCCGCCGCCTGGGTTTGCAGACCGGCCGGAGATTTTTGCGGCGCGCCGGAAATGCGGGTCGCCGACTTCATCCCGCGTTGCAGCCAATAGGCATCGAACAGCTCATCGAACTTCTCCCAGTCCGATTGCCGGCTGCAGAACAGTGTTTTCAGGCTTGGCCGCAAACGCGAGGGGCGCGCCGCATCACCGCCGGTCAGGATCGTCAATGCATCCCGCGTCTCGGCCAGGCCCACGATAAAACCGTTGTCGCGCAGGATCTGGGCGAACCCATTGAGCTTCGTCCTGGCCCCCGCGCCCAGCGGATTTTCAGATGTCAGCGCCAGGCTCATCTCAGGCCACCTTGCCCAGCAGCCGGTCGGCGACCTCACGGGTCATGCGGGATTTGTCCTCGGCGGTCTTGATCAGGCACATCAGCGTCTCGAAAACCGTTTCCGGTTCATCACGCAGATGGCGAATGTCCAGACCGGCGAGCGTCGCTGCCCAGTCCAGCGTTTCCGCAACGCCCGGCGATTTGCGCAATTCCTCCTTGCGGATGAGGCTGACCAAGTTGGCGATCTGCAGCGCCAGATCTGTGTCGATGCCGGGCAGGCGCGACAGGATGATCCGCGCTTCGCGGTCGACATCGGGATAGTCGACATAATGATAGAGACAGCGGCGGCGCAGCGCGTCGCTGAGTTCGCGGGTTCCGTTCGACGTCAGGATGACACGCGGAATGGTGGTCGCCGTGATCGTCCCCAGCTCCGGAATCGAGACCTGGAAATCCGACAGCAGCTCAAGCAGGAACGCCTCGAATTCCTCGTCCGCCCGGTCAACCTCGTCGATCAGCAGGACGGCCGGCTTCTCCTGCCGGATGGCGGCCAGCAGCGGCCGCTCCAGCAGATAGGCCTCGCTGAAGATATGTTCCTCTACCGCGGAGGCATCGGTGCCTTCGCGCGCCTTGATCGCCAGCAGCTGCCGCTGGTAGTTCCATTCATAGAGTGCCGCGCTCTGGTCGAGACCCTCATAGCATTGCAGCCGGATCAGCCTGGTATCGTGGGCGAGCGCCAGGGCGCGGGCCACTTCGGTCTTGCCGACGCCGGCTTCGCCTTCCAGCAGCAGTGGCCGCCTGAGGCTTTCCATCAGCCACAAAGCCGTGGCCAGATCGCGGTCGGGGATATACCCGACCGCGGCCAGTTGCGTGGCGACCTTTTCCTGTGGAATTTTCACCGGAACGTCCCCGACCCTATGTGTGCAGGCCGAGTTTCTCGCCCACCTGCCAGAGACGCCATGCATCATGCGGCATCTGGATGTGCCCTGCGCCCAGGAACGCATAGGCGTCGTTGACCGCGTTGGAGAAGCACGGCACGCCGCCGACATGCGGGCTTTCACCCACGCCCTTGGCACCGATCGGATGGTGCGGCGACGGGGTGACGGTGTGGTCGGTTTCCCAGCGCGGCGTCTCCACCGCGGTGGGCAGGAAGAAGTCCATGAAGGACGCCCCCATGACATTGCCATGTTCGTCGTAGCGGATTTCCTGGCCCATGGCGCAGGCAAAGGCTTCGGTGAGGCCGCCGTGAACCTGGCCCTCGATGATCATCGGATTGATGCGGGTGCCGCAATCATCGAGCGCATAGAAGCGCCGTGTCTTGGCGACACCGGTGTCCACATCGATGTCCATGACGCAGAAATAGGCACCAAACGGATAGGTCATGTTCGGCGGCTCGTAGTAATTGACCGCCTCCAGACCCGGCTCCATGTTTGGCGGCGGGCTGTTGTAGGCTGCCCAGGCGATTTCTTTCATCGTCTTGAACTTTTCCGGCAATCCCTTGACCCGGAACCGGTCGACATCCCATTCCAGATCACCCTCATGCACTTCCATCATGTGGGCGGCGATCATCTGCGCTTTCGCCTTGATCTTGCGGGCTGCGACGGCAGTTGCCGCCCCGGCCACCGGCGTCGAGCGTGAGCCGTAGGTGCCAAGACCATAGGGTGCCGTATCGGTGTTGCCTTCCTCGATCATGATGTCGTCGGCGGGAATGCCGATTTCGGTGGCGATGATCTGGGCGTAGGTGGTCTCGTGCCCCTGCCCCTGGCTCTTGGTACCCATGCGTGCAATCACCGAACCGGTGGGGTGGATGCGGATTTCGGCCGAATCGAACATGGCGATGCCGAGAATGTCGCAATTCTTGGCCGGGCCTGCACCGACGATCTCGGTGAAGAACGAGATGCCGATTCCCATCAATTCGCGGGTTTCGCCGCGCTTGAACGCCTCGCGTTTCCTGGCCTGCTCTTCGCGCAACTCCTTGTAGCCGATGGTGTCCATCGCCTTCTTCATGGCGGTGTGATAGTCGCCGCTGTCATATTCCCAGCCAAGGGCTGACTGATAGGGGAACTGCTCGGGCTTGATGAAGTTCTTGATGCGCAATTCCGCCGCATCCATGCCGAGTTTCTGGGCCAGCACTTCGACAGCGCGCTCGATGGCAAACACCGCTTCGGTGACGCGGAACGAGCAGCGATAGGCCACACCGCCCGAGGCCTTGTTGGTGTAGACACCGTCAACGGCCAGATGCGCCGTCGGGATGTCGTAGGAGCCGGTGCAGATGTTCATGAAACCGGCCGGCCATTTTGACGGATCGGCGCAGGCGTCAAAGGCGCCGTGATCGGCCAGCACATGCACGCGCATGCCCAGGATCTTGCCTTCCTTGGTGGCGGCGAGTTCGGTGGTCATGTGATAGTCGCGGGCAAATGACGTGGTGGAGAGGTTCTCCATCCGGTCCTCGACCCATTTGACCGGCACGCCCAGCACGATGGAGCCGACAACCGAGCAGACATAGCCGGCATAGGCGCCGACCTTGTTGCCGAAGCCGCCGCCGATATCGGGTGCGATGACGTGGATCTTGTGTTCGGGAAGGCCCGAGATCAGCGAGACCACGGTGCGGATGACATGCGGCGCCTGGAAGGTGCCCCACAATGTCAGTTCCCCCTTGACCTTGTCGAAGGAGGCCACCGACTGGCAGGTTTCCAGCGGCGAGGGATGGGTGCGGTGATCGACCAGCATTTCCTTGATGGTGACATCGGCATTGGCGAAGACCTCGTCTGTCGCTTCCTTGTCGCCGATCTTCCATTCGAAGATGTGGTTGGGGTGTTTGCGCGGACCGTGTGCGCCTTCCATCTTGTCCTGGATGTCTTCGCGCAGGATCGGCGCATCGGGGTCCATCGACTTGAACGGATCGACAATGCACGGCAGCGCTTCGTACTCGACGTCGACCAGTTCGGTGGCGTCGGACGCGATGTAACGGTCCTCGGCAATCACGAATGCCACTTCCTGGTTCTGGAACAACACCTTTTCCTCGGCCAGAACCGCCTGCACGTCGCCGGCCAGTGTCGGCATGTAATGCAGACCCAGCGGCTTGAGATCAGCGGCAGTCAGCACGGCAACGACGCCCGGCAGAGCCTTGGCGCGGCTGGTGTCTATGCTCTTGATGCGCGCATGGGCGTGCGGTGAGCGGACAAAATCACCAAACAGCATGCCCGGCAGTTTCAAATCATCGACATAGCTGCCCTTGCCTTGCGTGAAACGGACGTCTTCAACCCGCTTGCGCTTGCAGCCCATGCCCTGGAGTTTCTCGGTGCGCTCGGCGCGGTCCTGGTCAATCTTGGTCTGGTCGTTCATTCTGCAGCCTCCTGAAACGGGGTGCCGTTGATTTTCGCGGCGGCATACTGGATGGACTTGACGATGTTGACGTAGCCGGTGCAGCGGCAGAGATTGCCGGAAATGCCATGGCGGATCTCATCCTCGGTCGGCGCCGGGGTTTCCTGCAGAAGGCGGTGCGCCCGCAGGATCATGCCGGGTGTGCAGAAGCCGCATTGCAACCCGTGCATCATGCGGAAGCCTTCCTGCAGGGCGCTCAGTGTCCCGTCGGCATTGGCCACGCCTTCGATGGTGGTGATATTGGCGCCGTTGGCCTGCACTGCGAATGTCATGCAGCTCTTGACCGACATGTCGTCCATGTCGACGGTGCAAGCGCCGCAATGGCCGGTGTCGCAGCCGATATGGGCTCCTGTCAGGCTCTGCTGTTCACGCAGGAAGTGGATCAGCAAGGTGCGCGGCTCAACCAGTGCCTCGACCTTCTTGCCGTTGATCGTCAGTTCGATATGCGATTTTGTCATTGGAATTCCCCCTCAAGCTTTGGCGCGGGACTGAGCCCGCTCGAGTGCGCGCCGCACCATGACGCCTGCCATTTTCGTGCGATATTCCGCAGGCCCGCGCATGTCGGAGGCCGGGTTGGTGATCGCTTCGGCAGCGGCCACGGCAGCGTCGACCGACGCCTTGTCGAGGCTGGTGCCAACCAGCAAAGCTGCAGCATCGGAAGCCCAGAGCGGAGTCTCGGACACATTGGTCAGCCCGATGGAGGCACTGGTGCATTTGCCATCCGCCATGGTGATGACGACGGCAGCTGCCGCCGTGGCATAGTCGCCAACCTTGCGCTTGAGCTTCTCATAGGCATAGCCATGCCCGCCAGCCGGGATGGGGATGCGGACCGCGGTCAGGATCTCGCCATGCTCCAGCGACGTGAAATAGGCACCCTGGTAGAAGTCGCGTGCCGCAATATCGCGGCTGCCATCGGGACCTGTGACCGAATAGCTCGCGCCCAGGCACATCATTAGAGCCGGCATGTCGTTGCCGGGATCGCCGTTGGCAACGTTGCCCCCGAAGGTGCCCTTGTAGCGGATCTGCGGGTCGGCAATCAGCCGCGAGGTTTCGGCGATGATTGGGATATGACGCTCAAGCTCATCGGAATTGATCAGTTCGAACTGCGTGGTCATGGCGCCGATGACAATTTCATCGCTGTTGACCGTGATGCCCTTGAGATTGCCGATGCCGGAAAGGTCGACAAGGTGCTCCGGCGAAGCCAGCCGGGTCTTCATCAGCGGTATCAGGCTGTGCCCGCCGGCAATAATGTTGGCATCCTCGCCCAGTTTTGCAAGCAGGCCAACGGCATCTTCAATGGTTGCAGGCCGATGGTAATCAAATACGCCAGGTATCATTCTAGCTCCTCCCAAAGCTTGGCAGATGAAGTCCGATGTCCTCAAGAGCCGGATGGCTGATGACTTGACCGGTCTTCAACGGTGCACCGAAGAGAGGCTATTTTGGTGGCGTGAAACAGCCATTCACGCATGAACACCGCATATTTTCACGAAATACGGCCTGCTCGCACGAACTGCGTCAACAAGACTGACTTAAGTTTCAGGAACTGCTCGAGTATTTGCGCGCCTGATGGGCGGCCAATTCCTGCCGAAGATCGGCGACCCGAGCCCTGCTGATCGGCACTGTCCGGCGGACGGGCGAATCCAGTTCCGCCACTGCGGCATCTCCGGATTTCTTCACCTGGCCGACATGCGCCAGATTGACGATGTAGGATCGATGGGTGCGGTAGAACACCGTTTTTGGCAGGCGTTCGAAAATTTCGGTGATCGAGAGCGTGCAGAACAGATCGTCGCGCCCATTGAAGACATAGGTGTAATGGGCGTTGGCGTGCACCGATATGACTTCGCTGGCCGCGATGTGAAACCGGTTTCCATTCTTTTCGATCGGCAAGAGATTGGCCGAAACACCATTGGTCAATGCGCCGGCTGTTGCTTCTCCCGGCCTTGCTGCATCAGTGTCGGCAAACCCGGCGTCATTGAAATCTTCAACGCTCTCGTCTTCTGTCTTTTGGTCTGCATGGTCTCCGTTTTCCGCCGGCCGCTTGGGCACCAGTGTCAGCATGAAGATCCCGGAGATCGCGAAGGCGACGACACTGACGATTACGGCCAGGGTGTCGCTTGACATGAATGAGGTCGATTGGCTTTGGGCGGCGAGTGAAAAATCGAACGCCGTGCCTGCCATCGCGGTGTAGTGCATTCCGGACACGGCGCATCCGAGGAAGGTGGCGCAGAGAAAAAGCGGCGGGCGCCGCTCAGCCGAAAAGGCCAACCACAACGCCAGGCCCGAGGCTGTAACCGCGATCACGAAGCTGACAATGACATAGGCCGGATCATAGCTCATCCGGGCACTGGAATTCAGCGCGATCATGCCAACGTAATGCATGGTCGCGATGCCCAGCCCCATCACCCCGGCTGCGATCGCCAGCAAATGCGGGGACCGCAGGCTTGCCATGAATATGGCAATGCCGGTCACCAGCACACAAAGCAGAAATGACAGCAGTGTTGGCAAGACCAGATAATCGACGTCGGCAGCCATGCCCATCGACAACATGCCGATGAAGTGCATGCCCCAGATGCCGACAGCCAGGGTCATTGCCGAGGCTGCGATAAGAAGGCGACGGTTGAGTGCGAACGCACCCGGAATACGCAGCGCCAGATACAAACCGACATAACTGGCCTGAATGGCAACTAGGATGGAAAGCGCAACCAGATAGAAATTATAATGCATTGCCATTACGGCTTGGCCCAATCAGCTTGGCATGGTGTTGGTTCCCGGATCGTGACTTCAAGCTATCATATATCGTCAATCGATTTCCACCAGATCCGGACCGCTGTCAGGGCGCGCCAGGCGGTCATCCCCGTTACGCGGTTGTTTTCGAGGCTTTATTCCTGATGAATCATGCCAATCCGGCAGATCAGGCGATCTTCCGCTTTTACATCACGACGCGTCCGGTTAGCGTCATTACAAACGCTGACGATGTTATCCGCGTAAGCAAGCAAGGGCTGCTTCCATGTCCCGTCTCAATATCGAACAGTTGCACACGTTTCTTGAGGTTGTTCGGCTGGGCGGGGTGCGCAAGGCAGCGCAAAGCCTGAACGTCAGCCAACCCGCCGTGAGCACCAGAATCAAATCGCTTGAGGACACGCTGGCGGTGGAGCTGTTCCATCGCAGCTCAGGCGGCCTGACCCTGACCAAGCGGGGAGAAATGCTGATCCGTTACGCCGAACAGTTCGAACATCTGTCCGAGCAGGTGACGGCCAATATCATCGCCCCTGACGCGATCGAGCAACAGCTGCGCCTCGGTGTCGCCGAAACCGTGGCGCAATCCTGGTTGCCGGATTTTGTCTCTGCGCTGCACCACCATTTCCCGAAAGTCGAGATCGAGATCGATGTCGACGTCTCCACCAATCTGCGCGAACGGCTGCTCGACCGCGAAATCGACCTTGCTATCCTGCTGGGCCCGGTATCGGAGGCAACAATTGCAAACATCATGCTGCCCGGATTCGACATGGCCTGGTATGTGGCCGCCGACACCATCAGCCCGGACGGCGATGACGCCAGCCTGATCGCGTCCCACCCGGTGATCACCTTCGCCCGCAACACCCGGCCCCACCGCGAGCTCAAGCGCGCCCTGTTCGAAAGGGTGGGGCCAGGCGCGCAGATCTTCACATCCTCGTCGCTGTCGGCCTGTTTCAGGCTGGTTGAGGCCGGGCTCGGTGTGGCGGCGTTGCCGCAAGTTCTGGGGCGCGACCTGGTGGCGCGTGGTGTGCTGCGCATCTTCGATCCGGGCTGGCTGCTGTCGCCGCTGCAGTTCACCGCATCCTATCTTGGCGATCCGAAAAGCCACGTCGCGGAAATCGCGGCACAGCTGGCACTGGCCACGGCGCAAGACCAAGGTGATCAAAAAACATGATCACTTAAGCCAAGAAAATTCGATTTGATTTGATTGGCTTTGCCTGCGACGCTTCCGACACAACGCCTCTTGCCGGAAGATGTAAACCCTGATGCCAGCCCCCCGTATTACCATTGCAGTCGACATCGGTGGCACCTTCACGGATCTCGAGTTCCGGGATTCCAGCACGGGTGCGGCGCACAGCCTGAAATCCCCGACAACCCCGGACAATCCCGCCCGCGGCCTGACCGATGCCATCGCCCTGGCAGGAGAGCGGTTTGGTTTCACCACTACCGATATCGCGCTGATCCTGCATGGCACCACGATCGCCACCAACGCCGTTCTGACCCGCGACCTGCCCGCCGGCGCGCTGATCACCACCGAAGGCTTCGAGGACGTGCTCGAAATCGGGCGTCATGCCCGCACCGATATCTATGCCTTGCGCGGTCCCGACCGCAGCATCCTGGTCCCCCGCCGTCATCGCTTCGGCGCACCCGGCCGCATCGGTGCATCAGGCGAGGTCGTGCGCGAGATCGACGGCCCGGCGCTGGACGCGATGATTGAGCGCGTGGCTGTCTCCGGCGCCAAGGCGACGGCCATCTGTCTGCTCAATGCCTATGCCAACCCGGCCCAGGAAATCGCCATCCGCGACCGCTTGCTGGCCCGTTGCCCCGAGATGGCCGTGTCCTGCAGCCACGAAGTGTCCCCGGAAATCCGCGAATTCGAGCGCACGGCAACAACTGTTCTCAATGCTCTGCTCGTTCCCGTCATCGCCCGCTATGTCACCGCCCTGCGGACGCGGCTGAAGGACGCGCAGATCGCGGCTCCGGTCTATCTGATCCAGTCCAATGGTGGTGCGATCAGCCTTGATACGGCCGTGCAGGCACCGGTCAAACTGCTGCTGTCAGGTCCTTCAGGCGGCGTTCTGGCCGCGCAGAAGCTGGCCAACACGCTCAAGACACCCGATGTCGTCGGCGTCGATATGGGCGGCACCAGCTATGACGTGGCGGTGGTGGCAGGCGGTGACCGCACGGTTGTCACCCAGGGCGAAATCGACGGCCTGCCGGTCCGCGTGCCGATGGTGGAAATGAACACCATCGGAGCGGGCGGCGGTTCGATCGCCTTTGTCGACCCGTCGGGCCGTCTGCAGGTGGGGCCGCGCAGTGCGGGCGCCGTGCCCGGGCCGGTCTGCTACAACCGCGGCGGCACCGAACCCACGGTGACCGATGTGAACCTGATCCTGGGGCGGCTTGACGCCGCCACATTCCTGGGTGGCCGCTTTGCGCTTGATCTCGACGGCGCGCGCGCCGCATTGCGCGACAGGATCGAGCAGCCGCTTTCGCTGACGCCGGATCATGCCGCGGCCGGCATCCTTGCCGTGGTCAACGCGAAACTTGCCGCTTCGATCAAATTCTCGCTGTTTGCCAAGGGGCTTGATCCCCGCGATTTCGCACTGATGAGCTTTGGCGGGGCCGGCGGCCTACACGCCATAGAGGTGGCCGAAGAGCTGGGCATCACGCAGGTGATCTTTCCCCGCGACCCGTCGACCTTTTCGGCCCATGGCATCCTGTTTTCCGACATCCAGCACGATCTTTCGCGCACCGAGATCCTGCCGCTGGCAGCCGCCAGCCTGCCGGCCTTGACCGCCATGGCTGATGATCTGCGCATGCGCGGCAGTGCGCTGCTGGATCAGGACGAGATGCCTGAGGACAGGCGGATCCTCACCCTGACCGCAGATCTGCGCTATCGCGGTCAGGCGTTCGAACTGATGACCGCCATGCCCGATGGCCCCGTGACCGCGGACACGCTTGCCCTGTTGCGGAGCCGTTTCGAGGACCAGCATCGCCAGCGCTTTTCCTTCGATGATCCGAAGGAGGCTGTCGAAATTGTCACCTTGCGGCTGACCGCGATCGGCGTTCTGGGCGATGCCGATCTGCCCGCCGTTCCCTACGCCCCGAGCGAAGCCGCAACGGTGACGCACCGCCCTGTCCATGTCGACGGCGGCTGGTTTGACACCCCGGTGCATCGCCAGTTTTCGCTCGCACCCGGCGCCAGCGTAACCGGTCCGGCTATCATCGAGCAGGAATACACCACCCTGCTGATCCCCGGCGGCTGGTCGCTGACCATGACCGCCACCGGCGACATGACAGCAAGGAAACAGCCATGATGCGCCCCGATCCCGTCCTTCTGGAAATCGTCTCTGCCGCGCTGGTCTCGGTGGCCGAGGAAATGTCGGTGACCGTCTGGCGCACGTCACGCTCGACCACCGTGCGCGAGTTGCTGGATTACTCCACCGCCGTGTTTGATGGTCAGGGCCGCAACGTCGCCCAGGCAGCGCGCATGCCGGTGCATCTCAATTCGATGGAATTGTGCCTTCACCACATCGCCGCCCACCACATTCCGCTCGATGAGTGGCGCGACGGCGAAGTGATCGTGACCAACGATCCCTATTGCGGTGGCCAGCACCTGCCGGATTTCATCGCCTTCAAGCCCGTGTTCAAGGACGGTCAGCGCATCGCCATCACCTGTGTCCTGATTCACCACGTCGATGTCGGAGGCGGCGCCGCGGGCGGCTACAACGCCAAGGCGGTCGAGGTGTTTCAAGAAGGCTTGCGCCTGCCGCCGGTGCGGATCGTGCGGGAGGGGAAGATGCAGGAGGATCTGTTCGCCACCATCCTGCAAAATGTCCGCGAACCGGAAACATTCCGCGGCGATTTTCTGAGCCAGATCGCAGCCCTCGACGTCGGCGCGCGGGCCATGCTTCGGCTGGCTGACCGCTATGGCGTCCAGGCCCTCGACGAGATAGGGGCAGCCCTTCTTGACCATGCCGAGCATGAGATGCGCAACGCGCTGGAAGCCTTGCCCGACGGCACCTACAGCGCCGAGGATTTTGTCGATGGCGACGGGATCGAAGACGGCGCCAAGCGGATATCGGTCGCCCTGACGATCAAGGGCAGCGACATCGCGCTGGATTTCAGCGGCACATCCGGCCAGGCCAAGGGACCGATCAACGCCACCATGGCAACCACAACCTCGGCGGTCTATTATGCCGTGATCGCCGCCTGCGGCGTGACGGCAACGGTCAACGCCGGCTGCTACCGGCCGATCACCGTGACCGCGCCCGAGGGATCACTGGTCAACGCCAATTTCCCCGCGCCGGTGTCGATGCGGATGCTGCCGGGGCACAAGATCGCCACCGCCGTGCTGCGCGCCTTTTCCCAGGTGCTGCCCGCGCGCATTCCGGCCAGCTATTACGGCACCACCTTCAACCATGCGGTCAACATCCGCCACGCCGACGGCCGCCGTCAGGTCTATTTCGATTCCGAACTGGGCGGCTGGGGCGCGCATCCCGAACGTGACGGGCCCAACGGCCTCGCCGCCGGTTTTCACAACGGGCAGAACACGCCGGTCGAAATGATCGAAGCCCTGTTTCCGCTTCGCTTCACCCGCTACGGTCTGGTGCCGGGGTCGGGTGGCGCCGGCCGCAAGCGTGGCGGCCTCGGGATCGTGCGCGAGTGGGAATTTCTCGCCGAAAGCGGTTTGCTGAACTCGGCCTTTGATGCCTTCCAGTCCCTGCCTTACGGGCTGGAAGGCGGCGAGCCCGGACGGGGCGGCAGCTTGAGCGTGACGCGCGATGGTGTGACCACGCCTCTGGCGGCCAAGACCATCGGTCATGCGCTGCGTCCCGGTGACATCGTGCGGATGGAAACGCCGGGCGGCGGCGGGCATGGCGATCCGGCGCTGCGGGACGCCGTGGCGATCGCCGAGGACAAGGCAGACGGCTATGTCTAGTTTTGATGCGCACCGCAGGGATTGTAAATCCGGCGCAACATCTGCGAAGCTTCACAGAGGTCAGCGCTTGCGTGATTGGCTTTGTATTATCGGGGACGGAAAATGATCGAACCGCTGCCACAAAGAGTGTCGCGCTGGCTGGCATGGGTGGCAGGGGCGGTGATCTTGTTCGGCTGTGCGGTGCCAATCACCATTGATGTTCTCGCGCGGTATTTCCTCAACCGCGGCCTGGTGGAGAGTTTCGAGATTTCCGGATACGGCCTTGCCGCCTGCATCGGGCTCGGCCTTGCGTTCACGGTGACCACCAAGGCCCATATAAGGGTCGATTTCGTGGTCGCCAAGATGCCGTTTCCGGTGCGCGCCACTTGCGATCTGCTGGCGGCTTTCGCGCTCGCCGTGGTGGCGGCGGCGCTGGCCTGGTTTGCATGGGGCACGGTTTCCCAGTCCTGGGCGATGGGGGCGCGGTCGATGTCGCAGCTGCAAATTCCCATTGTGATCCCTCAGGGCCTGTGGTGGATCGGGCTGTTCTGGTTTGCCTGCATGGCCGTCCTGGCGCCCATCCAGGCCGTGCTCCGGCTGATCAAGGGCGATCGCACCGGGTTTGAAGCGGCGATCGGGTCGGCCGATCTGAATGCCGAAATCGACGAAGCCGTGCATGCCGTGGAGGAGTTGCGATGATCGGCGCGGCGTTTCTCCTGCTGCTGGTGATGCTGGTGCTGAGCCTGCCTGTGGCAGCGGTTCTAGCGCTGACCGGCTACATCCTTTCCGAAAACTATGCGTTTTTCCCGATGACGGGGGCGGCGGGTGAACTGGCCTGGAATTCGTCCGAGGATTTCATCCTGATCGCAGCCCCCATGTTCATCATGATGGGCGAACTGATGCACCGCTCCGGTGTCTCGGGGCGGTTGTTCAACGCGTTGACCCCGTGGTTTGCCCGGCTTCCGGGCCGGCTGATGCACACCAATATTGCCGCAAGTGCGGTCTTTGCGGCGACGTCAGGATCGTCCATCGCCACGGCCGCCACAATCGGCACCGTGGCCATCCCGAATATGGACAAGGGCGGCTACAATCGCCCGCTGTTTCTAGGCTCCATCGCCGCCGGCGGAACCTTGGGCATTCTCATTCCGCCGTCGATCAACATGATCATCTACGCGGTGCTGACCGACACCTCGGTCGCCGATCTCTACGCCGCCGGATTTATCCCCGGCTTCCTGCTGGCCGCGCTGTTTTCCGGCATCGTTCTGGCGCTGGTGCTGTGGCGGCCGCATTGGGGTGGGCCCAAGGTGGTTGAGGCATCGCTGTGGCCCGCGCGGATCAAGGGCCTGCCGCATCTTCTGCCGCCGCTGTGCCTTTTCGCAATTGTCGTGGGCAGCATCTATGCGGGGCTTGCGACCCCGACGGAAGCCGCTGCCCTCGGCCTGATCGCCACGGCGATCCTGGTCGCGTTGAACGGCAAGCTGACTCTGCCGGTGTTGCTGACCGCCTTTGAAGGCACGGTCAGAACCACCTGCATGATCATGCTGATCGTGATCGCGGCCTTCTTCTTGAACTTCGTCATGGTTTCCATCGGCCTTGTCGGTGCGATCACCGATGCGGTGCTGTCGCTCGGCTGGCCGCCCTTGGGCATGCTGCTCGCCATCGTGGTGTTCTACCTGCTGCTGGGCTGCTTCATGGAAACGCTCTCAATGATGATCGCCACCACGCCGATCATCGTGCCGGTGGTGGTTGGGCTGGGGTATTCCCCGGTCTGGTGGGGCGTTGTTTTCGTCATCCTGATCGAAGCCGCACTGATCACCCCGCCGGTCGGCATGAACCTTTACGTGGTGCAGGCGGTGCGCAAGGGCGGCGGCGCGTTTACCGATCTGTTCAAGGGCGCAGCCCCGTTTCTTGTCGCCATGCTGATCATGATCGGCCTGTTGATTGCCTTCCCGCAGCTGGCCCTCTGGCTGCCCACAATCGTCAATCCGAAAACCGGTGGATAAAGCCGTTTCAACCCAAGGAGACTACGATGAAACTTCTGATGACAACGACGCTTGCTGCGCTTGTGGCCCTACCCGCCCTGGCTCAGGACATGCCTGCCACCGAATTCAACGTGGTTGGCTCCATCGGCAGCCTGTCGATGTACACCGACAAGGAACTGCCGTTCTGGTCTGAACAAGTGCCTGCCGAAACCGGCGGCAAGATCACCGCGAATGTCAAACCCTTCACCGAACTCGGCTTCAAGGGTGGCGAGATCTTCCGGCTGGTCAGCAATGGCACCTTGCAGATCGCAACCACCGTGCTGGCCTACAATTCCGGAGAAGTGCCGCGCAACGAGGCGACCGACCTGGTCGGCGTGCTCGACAGCGTCGAGCAGCTGGCCGAAGTGGTCGAGGCATGGCGGCCGTCCTATTCCGAATTTCTGGAAAAAGAACACAACATCAAGCTCCTGGGCTTTGGTACCTACCAGGCTCAGGTGATCTATTGCCGCGATGAATTCACCTCGCTCGCCGATCTGGCGGGCCGCAAGGTGCGCGCATCCGGGGCTTCCCAGCAGGCCTTCGTCAGCCATCTCGGCGGCTCGCCCCTGTCCATCGCCTTCGCCGAAGTGCAGCCTTCGCTGGCCAGCGGCGTGGTGGATTGCGCCATCACCGGTGCGCTGTCAGGCTACAAGGCTAAATGGCATGAGAGCGCCAAGTTCATCTCGCCGATGCCGGTCAATTTCGGCCTTGCGGCCCAGCTTGCCAATCTGGATTGGTGGAATGGTCTCGATGCGTCGGTTCAGGACTACCTGACAACTGGCCTGCGCGGGCTCGAAACCTCGATCTTCGAACTGGCGGCCACGGAAACCGAAACAGGGCTTGCCTGCAACACCACCGGCCCATGCTCCGAAGGTGAACCTGCGGGCATGACCCTGGTTCCGCTTACGGAAGCTGACGAAGCGCTGCGCGCCGAAGCGGTTAAGGTCGCAATTCTCCCCGCATTCGCCGAACGCTGCGGCGCCGAATGTGTCTCCGCATGGAATGCAACCATCGGCGGAAAGCTCGGCGTCACAATCGAATAAGAACTCTGGGGCGGCGGGTGTTCCTGCCGCCCTCCTCTCAATCACACGTGTCCAGCTTGCTTTGCTGGCGCGCCGCTGAGACCTCGGCTTTGACGGCCTAGGTTTCGGCAAGTCCGGTCAAGTCAGAGCTTTGAGACTGGATAAACGCTTTGGTGCCATCTGCAAAATAGGCCTGCGCAATGCCCGGCCCCAGCTCCCTGAGATGAAACGCATGGGTCTGCCCGTCCCTGAACGTCTTGTAGCGGGTCCAGTAGCTCGCTCCGTCAAACCCGTAAACGCCGGTGTCAGCCTCTCCTGATGAAAACCGTGCGGCGCAGCGGCCATCCGGTCCGTAATCGATGACCGCAACCAGAGACCGGGTCTCCGGTTGGAAGCAGTAAATCGTACGTCCTTCCAGAAAATGCCTTACGTCGTCTGCATCCATTATCATTCCCCTCGATTCGATATGTCCTTTTGTTGAAGCATGGTTGTTTGCAGATAATTGCACCGATAAGCAACGCAGATCCATCCTTCGGGCTCAGCCTCGTGCCGCCAGAATCGCAACGGACGGCGTAACACTCATCAACCGTCTTGATCCTCAAGCGCAGCCTTGGAATTTACTGGCTCTTCGTCGGCCCGATGACGCGCGCACACCAACTTTAGCCGTGAGTCATTTTGTTTCGGTTTTTTTCGTTTGACATTCGCTTATGGTTCCTTTTATCCTGACTTCATTAGGGAATGCAGGCAGCGAACTCACTTGTGGCGAGCACCGGCGGCGGTATTAAGATACGTCCCAACTGCAATCTGGAGGCGGGGCTTGGGAGGGCTTCTTCTACATGCTGGAATTGGAAAAAGTCTCCAAGATTTCCAACGGGGAAACGCACATTGGTGACGTTTCGTTGCGGCTGGAAAGCGGTTCGCTGAACGTGCTTTTGGGGCCGACTTTGTCAGGTAAGACAAGCCTGATGCGGATCATGGCAGGTCTCGACCGCCCCACTCACGGGCGCGTTTTGAGTGACGGCCAGGATGTCACCGGACTGGCTGTGCAGAAGCGCAATGTCGCCATGGTCTACCAGCAATTCATCAATTATCCGGCGATGACCGTCTATGAGAATATCGCCTCACCGCTGCGGATCTCCGGCGCGGACAAGGCGACCATAGAGCGCGAAGTGGAGCGCGCCGCCGAACTGCTCAGGCTTGGCCCCTATCTGCAGCGCACGCCGCTCAATCTGTCCGGCGGCCAACAGCAGCGCACGGCGCTGGCCCGCGCCATCGTCAAGAAGGCCGGACTGGTGTTGCTTGACGAGCCGCTGGCCAATCTCGATTACAAATTGCGCGAGGAACTGCGCGCCGAGCTACCGAAAATCTTCTCTGAATCCGGCGCCATTTTCGTTTACGCCACAACCGAACCATCCGAAGCGCTGCTGCTCGGCGGCTCAACCGCAACACTTAGCGAAGGCCGCATCACCCAATTCGGCCCCACGGTTGATGTCTTCCGCAATCCGGTCGATCTGGTGACGGCGCAGACATTCTCCGATCCGCCGATGAACCTGCTGCCGATGGAGAGAAAACAGGGCAACTTCGTCAAGCAGGGTGTGCAAAACATCCCGGTTCCGGCCTCACTTTCGCATCTTGCAGAAGGACCCTGCACCCTTGGCTTCCGGCCACACAACCTGTCGCTGACGGCCGGACCGGGCACAACGCCACTGTCTGCCGAAGTCATGGTGACCGAAATCACCGGCTCGGAAAGCTATGTGCATCTCATTCATGAAGACCAGCGCTGGGTGATGCTGACCAAAGGCATTCACGACATTGACGCCGGCAAGATGCTGGACGTGCATCTCGATACGGCTCACCTGATGGTGTTCGACCGAAACGGACGCACCGTTCGCGCCCAAAAAGCGGAGGCATGAGGAAAAACCATGGCCCGCATTGATCTCGACCATATCCGCCACGCCTATATGGCAAACCCGTCCCGCGACGAAGACTATGCGCTTCGCGAGGTGCATCACTCCTGGGATGATGGCGGCGCCTATGCGCTGCTCGGCCCCTCGGGCTGCGGCAAGACCACGCTGCTCAACATCATTTCCGGGCTGCTGACGCCATCCGAAGGCAAGATCCTGTTCGACGGCAAGGACGTCACCGGTCTGCAGCCGGAAGAGCGCAACATTGCCCAGGTGTTCCAGTTCCCGGTCGTCTACGACACCATGACGGTGGCCGACAATCTCGCCTTCCCGCTGAGAAACCGCGGCATGGCGGAAGCCGATGTACAGGCCCGCGTGGCTGAAGTTCTGGAGATGATCGATCTCGTCGACATCGCAAACCGCAAGGCACGCGGTCTGACGGCGGACCTCAAACAGAAGATCTCCCTCGGGCGCGGCCTTGTGCGTGCCGACGTCAATGCCATCCTCTTCGACGAGCCGCTGACGGTGATCGATCCGCACATGAAATGGCAGTTGCGCTCGCAGCTCAAGCTGCTGCATCGCCGTTTCGGCCACACCATGGTCTATGTCACCCACGACCAGACCGAGGCATTGACCTTCGCCGACAAGGTGGTGGTGATGTATGGCGGCGAGATCGTCCAGATCGGTACGCCGCAAGAACTGTTCGAGCGCCCGAGCCACACCTTTGTCGGCTATTTCATCGGGTCGCCGGGCATGAATGTGCTGCCGGTCACCCTTGACGGCGCGCGGGCGCAGCTGGGCCAGCAATCGATCACGCTGCCCGGCGCGGCAAGCCTGCCGGACGGCAGGCGCACCGAGCTCGGCATCCGCCCCGAATTCGTGCAACTGGGAACATCCGGCATGCCGGTCAGTGTCCGCACGGTCGAGGACATCGGCAGACAAAAAATAGTCCGCGCCATGATCGAAGGCCACGAACTGGCAATTGTTCTCAATGAAGACGCGTCGGTGCCAGCCGATCCACATGTCACTTTCGATGCCGCCGGAATCAACATTTACGCCGACGACTGGCGCGTAAAGCTGGGAGCCTGAGATGGACAAGACCTGGAACAACAAGGCCTGGTTCATGGTGCTGCCGATGCTGCTGCTGGTGGCATTCTCGGCCGTGATTCCGCTGATGACGGTGGTCAATTATTCAGTGCAGGACACCTTCGGCAACAATCAGTTTTTCTGGGCCGGCACCGACTGGTTTTCCGACGTGCTGTCTTCGGCCCGCTTCCATGACGCTCTTTTGCGCAACCTGCTGTTCTCCGGCATCATCCTGTTGATCGAGGTGCCGCTCGGCATCTTCATCGCGCTCAACATGCCACGCAAGGGGTTGGGTGTGCCGTTCTGCCTGGTGTTCATGTCATTGCCGCTGCTGATTCCGTGGAACGTCGTCGGCACCATCTGGCAGGTGTTCGGCCGCGTCGACATCGGCCTGCTCGGCTACACGCTCAACGCGATGGGCTTTGACTACAATTACGTCAGTGATCCGTTCGCCGCCTGGGTGACGGTGATCATCATGGATGTCTGGCACTGGACCAGTCTGGTTGTGCTTCTGTGCTATGCAGGACTGGTGTCGATCCCCGACGCCTATTACCAGGCGGCCAAGATCGACGGCGCTTCGCGCTGGTCAGTGTTCCGCTTTATCCAGCTGCCGAAGATGAACCGGGTGCTGCTGATCGCCGTGCTGCTCAGGTTCATGGATAGTTTCATGATCTACACCGAACCCTTCGTCGTCACCGGCGGCGGTCCGGGCAACGCCACGACTTTCCTGTCGATCGATCTGGTCAAGACCGCCATCGGCCAGTTCGATGTCGGCCCGGCAGCCGCGATGAGCCTGATCTACTTCCTCATCATCCTGTTGCTGTCATGGGTGTTCTACACCGTGATGATCACCAACGATGCCAAAGGCTGAGGGAGCGCGCACTATGACCATGACCGACAATGCCACCGCACAGACCAGTCTCGACGCCACGGCAGCGATGGCACGGCGGACGCGGCGGTCCAATGCAATCGCGCGCTTCTCGTTTCTTGTTCCCGTGATCTACATCTTTCTGCTGATGTTGCCGATCTACTGGCTCGTGAACATGAGTTTCAAGACCAACGCCGAAATCCTCGGCGCCTTCTCGCTATGGCCGAAAGACCCGACAATCGCCAATTATATGGTCATCTTCACCGACCCCTCCTGGTACAATGGCTACATCAATTCGATCATCTATGTGGTGATGAACATGGTGATCGCGGTGGCGGTGGCGCTGCCTGCGGCCTACGCATTCTCGCGCTACCGGTTTCTGGGCGACAAGCATCTGTTCTTCTGGTTGCTGACCAACCGCATGGCGCCGCCGGCAGTCTTCGCGCTCCCCTTCTTCCAGCTCTATTCCGCCTTCGGGATGATCGACACCCACATCGCGGTGGCGATCGCGCACTGCCTGTTCAACGTGCCTCTGGCGGTCTGGATCCTCGAGGGCTTCATGTCGGGCGTGCCCAAGGAGATCGACGAAACCGCCTATATCGATGGCTATTCGTTCCCGAAATTCTTCGTCAAGATTTTCATGCCGCTGATTGCGAGCGGCATCGGTGTGGCGGCGTTCTTCTGCTTCATGTTCTCCTGGGTCGAGCTGCTGATCGCCCGCACACTGACCGTGACCGACGCCAAGCCGATCGCCGCCACCATGACCCGAACCGTCTCGGCTTCGGGGCTCGACTGGGGCGTGCTTGCCGCGGCCGGGGTGCTGACCATCATTCCAGGCGCGCTGGTGATCTGGTTTGTCCGCAACTACATCGCCAAGGGCTTTGCCCTGGGCCGGGTCTGAGGAGGTTACATGATGGATCTTTCATGGATGGCCTGGACGGGGCCGACTGCAACATTCTTCATCGTCATACTCCTGCTGCTCATGGGCATGGGCGTATGGGAATATTTTGTGCCCGGCGGTTCGCCCCGGGTCGGAATTCTGCGCTTTGAAACCACGCGGGGCGACAGACTGTTTGTCTCGCTGCTCGGTTCGGCGTTCATCAATCTCGCCTGGCTCGGACTTGTCGGTCCGAACCTGTGGTGGGCTCTGGCTCTGTGTGTGGTCTACGCTATTGGCGTCTTCCGCTACGTTTAGAGCAAGCAAGGATGGCGGGAGGTCGCCATCCAGGACTGGATAGAAACCGCAATCGCAACCTTTAGGGAGGATTATTATGCGAAAGCACCTTATGACTACGAGTGCAGCAATGCTTTTGGCAATGACCGGCGCGGCCTTTGCCGACATGGACGCCGCCAAGAGTTTCCTTGACGCCGAAATCGGCGACTTGTCAGCGATCGATCGCTCGGCCCAGGAAGCCGAAATGCAATGGTTCATCGATGCCGCACAACCCTTTGCGGGGATGGATATCAAGGTGGTATCGGAAACCATCACCACACACGAATATGAGTCGAAGGTGCTGGCGCCGGCGTTTACCGCGATCACCGGCATCAAGATCACCCACGACCTGATCGGCGAAGGCGATGTGGTCGAGAAGCTGCAGACACAGATGCAGTCGGGCGAGAACATCTATGACGCCTATGTCAACGATTCCGATCTGATCGGCACTCACTGGCGCTACCAGCAGGTGCGCAACCTGACCGACTGGATGGCCAACGAAGGCGCTGACGTCACCAGCCCGACGCTCAATGTCGATGATTTCATCGGCAAATCCTTCACCACTGCGCCTGACGGCAAGCTCTATCAGTTGCCGACGCAGCAGTTCGCCAACCTCTACTTCTTCCGCTACGACTGGTTTAACGACGAAACCAACAAGGCCGATTTCAAGGCCAAGTATGGTTACGATCTTGGCGTACCGGTAAACTGGTCGGCCTATGAGGATATTGCGGAGTTCTTCACCGGCCGCGAGATCGACGGCAAGAAGGTCTATGGCCACATGGACTACGGCAAGAAGGATCCGTCGCTCGGCTGGCGCTTCACCGACGCCTGGCTGTCGATGGCCGGCAATGGCGACCGCGGCATCCCGAACGGCCTGCCCGTTGATGAATGGGGCATCAAGGTCGACGAGAACTCGCGTCCGGTCGGCTCCTGCGTTGCACGCGGCGGCGACACCAACGGACCCGCAGCGGTCTATTCGATCGAGAAATATCTCGAGTGGATGAGCAAATACGCGCCTGCGTCTGCCCAGGGCATGACCTTCGGCGAATCGGGACCTGTCCCGTCGCAGGGCGAGATTGCACAGCAGATGTTCACCTACACGGCCTTCACTGCCGATTTCGTCAAGGAAGGCCTGCCGGTCGTCAATGACGACGGCACACCGAAATGGCGCTTCGCTCCATCGCCACATGGCGTTTACTGGAAGGAAGGCATGAAGCTCGGTTACCAGGACGCCGGTTCGTGGACGTTGATGAAGTCGACCCCGGAAGATCGCGCCAAGGCCGCATGGCTCTACGCGCAGTTCGTCACGTCGATGACCGTTGACGTGAAGAAGAGCCATGTCGGCCTGACCTTCATCCGTCAATCGACGCTCGATCACCCGTCCTTCACCGAGCGGGCACCGAAACTAGGCGGATTGATCGAGTTCTACCGCTCGCCGGCCCGCCTGCAGTGGTCGCCGACTGGCACCAACGTGCCCGACTACCCGAAGCTGGCACAGCTCTGGTGGCAGGCAATCGGTGACGCCTCGTCGGGCGCCAAGACTGCCCAGGAAGCCATGGACTCGCTGTGCGCAGAGCAGGAAAAGGTGATGGAACGCCTTGAACGCGCAGGCGTACAGGGCGACATCGGCCCGAAGATGGCCGAAGAGCATGATCTGGCCTACTGGAACGCGGATGCCGTCGCCAAGGGCAACCTCGCTCCACAGCTGAAGATCGAAAACGAAAAAGAACAGCCGATGACCGTCAACTATGACGAACTGGTCAAGAGCTGGCAGTAAGTCTGATCGGGTAAGACCGTGACGACAGAATTACGATCGGGGCCTTCGGGCCCCGATTTTGTTGACGGGGCCGAAAACCCCGACACCGGTTCCGAAACGAACGTTCTGCACATACCGCCAGTCCATGGCGCAGCACAGTCGCGACGATGAGGCCCGGCGAGAGCTTGCCGACAGCGTCTCGACGTGGCATCGATCCCCTTCGCCAGCGATGATCATCGGGGACAGGATGGATATGAGGGACAGCTCGGAGGCAACGGCAGGTACACGCGATCTGTCACAGGGATGGACCGTAAGTGATGGATCCCACAGCGTGTCATTGCCGATTCCCGGTGATGTGCATTCGGCGCTTCTTGATGCCGGGCTGATTGCCGATCCCTATTGGCGCGACACGGAAACGTCGCTCGACTGGATTCACGAAAGCGAATGGACTGCGACGAAACACTTTGATCTGGCGGAAATCGAAGGCGAACATTGGACGCTGTCGTTTGACGGCATTGACTGTGTCGCCGACATAAGCCTGAACGGCACCCTGCTGGGGCGCGTGGAGAACCGGTTTCTCCGCCACGACTTCGAAGTCGGCCACATCCTGACTGCCGGCGAGAATTGCCTGGAAATTCACTTCCGCTCCAGTTCCGCAGAGGCGGTTCGCAAAGCCGCCGCTTCGCCCTACCCGGTCCCCTATTCGACAGACAACAACCGCCTGCCGCATTACAATTTTCTGCGCAAACCGCAATGCGATGCCGGATGGGACTGGAACATCGCGCTCTCGCCGCTGGGACTGTGCGGCCCGGTCACCCTGCGCCGCAACCAGCTGGCGCGGCTTGATGATGTCATGGTCCGGCAGACCCATCATAATGGTGGGGTCACGCTGGAAATCGACCTGCATTACACAGCCTTTGCGGCAGGCACCCTCGCAACCGGCGCACTGTGCGACGGGCAATCCGCTTCGCAAACCGTCCAGGTCTGGCCCGGATCGGGCCGGACCCGGCTCAGCCTCACCCTCGACAAGCCGCAATTGTGGTGGCCTGCGGGACACGGATCGCAGCCGCTCTATGATCTTGAGCTCAGTCTGGGTGAAGACACCGCCACGCGCCGCATCGGGATGCGCACCGTTGAACTCGTCACCGATGCGGATGACATCGGTAGCCGCTTCGCCTTCAAGGTCAATGGACGCGAAATCTTCATGCGCGGTGCAAACTGGATTCCCGCCGACGCATTGCCGGCACGCGCGACACCGGACGCGGTTCGTGACCGCCTGACCTCGGCGGTAGAAGCCAACATGAACATGATCCGCATCTGGGGCGGCGGTCAATATGAGCCGGACTGGTTCTATGAGCTCTGCTCCGAACTCGGACTGATGGTATGGCAGGATTTCATGTTCGCCTGCAGTCTCTACCCGGCGCACGACCATGCCTGGCTCGACAGCGTGCGGCGCGAGGCCCGCCAGCAGATCCGGCGGCTCTCGTCTCATCCCTGCATGGCGCTGTGGTGCGGAGACAATGAAGTTATCGGGGCGCTGACCTGGTTCGAGGAAAGCCGCAGCAATCGCGACCGGTATCTCGCGGTCTATGCCCGTCTCAATGCGGCGCTGGAGGAAGCGGTGGCGGAAGACAAGCCCGACATTGCCTTCTGGCCGTCCTCGCCTTCGGTCGGACCGCTCAATTTCGGCGATGGCTGGCATGATGACAGCTCCGGCGACATGCATTTCTGGGATGTGTGGCATTCGTCGAAGGATTTCGAGCATTACAGCAGCGTGCAGCCACGCTTCTGCTCGGAGTTCGGCTTCCAGTCGTTTCCTTCCAATCGTGTCATCGAGAGTTTCACAGAGGACGACGACCGGAATGTCTCCTCCAGGGTGATGGATGTTCACCAGCGCAATCGCGGCGGCAACAGCCGCATTGTCGAGACGCTGGCGCGCTATTTCCGGTTTCCCGAGAAATTCGAGGACATGACATGGCTCAGCCAGGTGAGTCAGGCAATGGCGATGAAGACGGCAATCGAGTTCTGGCGGGCGTCCAAGCCGCGCTGCATGGGCACACTCTACTGGCAGCTCAATGACACCTGGCCGGTGGCGAGCTGGGCGTCGCTCGAATATGGCGGCGGCTGGAAACTCACCCAGTATCTGGCGCGCAAATTCAATGCTCCGGTGCTGGTCACGGCTCAGCCGGACGTTGATACCGGAGAGATCGTGCTTTGGGCGATCAACGACACGCCAGATACCGTGAACCTGCATGTGACCGCATGCCAGGTTTCACTGGCAGGGCATATAACGGAAGCCGGTGTATGGGCATGCCCCTGCCCCACCAACGGCGCGGTCGAGATTGCGCGCATTCCGCTTAGCGCGCTCGGCGATGACGAGTTCCTGAACTTCAGCTGGCAGTCCCCCGACGGGGCTCACATTGGCGAGAATGATTACCTGCCACGCCGCCCGAAAGAGTACCGCTTCGCCGAACCGGATATTCATGTCGAGGACGACGGTGACAGCATCACACTGACTAGTGACCTGCCCGCGTTTTTCGTCACGCTTGATCACGGCGGCTCGGACATCTGGTCGGACAACGGCTTCACCCTGCTGCCGGGCATCCCCAAGCTGGTGCACCGCAGCCGCGCCCGTGGCGGAGTGCATGGCGATGCCAGGATCCGGCATCTGTAGCTGTTGAAAACCGGTGCCCGCCGAAAACGCAGACGTTTGACTGACCACGACGGCTTTGCGAGATGCCGGGAAAGCGATATACCGGGCATGGAATCTCCTCCCCGGACGTAGACAAATTGACCAATCCGGTCATTTTGGGCGCGGCAGCAAGTGGTTTTCTCGCCGGCAGCGCCCCGCAACATGAAGAAAGTCGAGAAATGGGCAAGAATACCGCCATTCAGAACCGCAAGACAGACGCCATCGCCAGAGGCGTCGGAATGATGACGCAGATCTATGCGGATCGCGCCGAGAATGCCGAAATCTGGGACGTCGAGGGCAACCGCTATATCGACTTTGCCGCGGGAATCGCGGTGGTCAATACCGGTCATCGTCATCCCAAGGTGATCGAAGCGGTCAAGGCGCAACTCGACCGCTTCACCCACACTTGCCATCAGGTCGTGCCCTACGAGAACTACGTACATCTGGCCGAGCGGCTGAACGCGCTGGTGCCGGGCGACTTCGAGAAGAAGACCGTGTTCGTAACCACCGGCGCAGAAGCCGTCGAGAATGCCATCAAGATCGCCCGCGCCGCCACCGGCCGTCCTGCCGTCGTGGCTTTCTCTGGCGGTTTTCATGGCCGCACCTTCATGGGCATGGCGCTGACCGGCAAGGTATTTCCTTACAAGGCAGGTTTTGGCGCGATGCCGGGCGATGTGTACCACGCCCCCTTCCCGGCCGAGCTGCACGGCGTCTCCGTCGAGCAGTCGCTGGCAGCACTGGAGACCCTGTTCAAGGCCGATGTCGATCCGGCGCGGGTGGCGGCGATCATTCTGGAACCGGTTCAGGGCGAAGGCGGCTTCTACGAAGTGCCGGCAGGCTTCTTCAAGCAGCTGCGCGAGATCTGCGACAAGCACGGCATTTTGCTGATCGCCGACGAGATCCAGACCGGCTTTGCCAGAACCGGCAAGATGTTTGCCATGGAGCATCATGGTGTTGCGCCGGACCTGACAACGATGGCCAAGGGCCTGGCCGGCGGCTTCCCGCTGGCAGCGGTCACCGGGCGGGCGAGCATCATGGATGCAGCCAACCCGGGCGGTCTCGGCGGCACTTATGGCGGCAACCCGATCGGTATCGCCGCTGCGCATGCCGTGCTCGACGTGATCGAGGAAGAACAGCTTTGCGATCGCGCCATGCAGCTTGGCAACCGGCTCAAGCAGCGGCTGCAGGCGATCCGCGAAGATGTGCCGGAGATCGTCGACATCCGCGGTCCCGGCTTCATGAACGCCATCGAGTTCAACGACGTCAAAACCGGCAAGCCGAGCCCGGATTTCACCAATGCGGTGAAAGCCCGGGCGCTGGAAAAGGGCTTGATCCTGCTTACCTGCGGCGTTTACGCCAATGTCATTCGCTTTCTGTCTCCCGTGACCATTCAGGATCCGGTTTTCCAGGAAGCGCTGGACCTTCTCGAAGCGTCCATCCGTGAAGTACATTCAGAAATTGGAGCGACAGCCTGATGACCAGCAAACCCCTCGCAGAGATGCTGAAAGATCCAAGTCTTCTTGTTACCTCGGCCTATGTCGGCGGCTCCTGGATGAAAACCGCCCCGAGCGGCAAGACCTTCGATGTTCTCAATCCCTCCACCGGCGAAGTCATCACCGCTCTGCCGGATCTCGGTGTGGAAGAGGCCAAAGCTGCGATTGACGCAGCCTATGTGGCGCAAAAGGACTGGGCCAAAAAGACCGGCAAGGAACGCAGTGCCGTGCTGCGCAAGCTCTATGACCTGATGGTCGCCAATGCCGACGATCTGGGCGCGATCCTGACGGCTGAAATGGGCAAGCCGCTGGCCGAAGCCAAGGGCGAAATCCTCTATGGCGCCAGCTTCATCGAATGGTTTGCCGAGGAAGCCAAGCGCGTCTATGGCGACGTCATTCCGGGCCATCAGCCCGACAAGCGCATCGTCGTGCTCAAGCAGCCGGTTGGCGTCGTTGCCTCGATCACGCCCTGGAACTTTCCCAACGCCATGATCGCCCGCAAGCTCGGACCGGCACTGGCCGTCGGCTGCGCATTCGTGGCCAAGCCCGCCGGCGAGACGCCGCTGTCGGCGCTGGTGATGGCCAAGCTTGCCGAAGATGCCGGTCTGCCCAAGGGACTGCTGAGCGTGATCACCTCGAGATCGAGCGCTGCCATCGGCCAGGAGTTCTGCTCCAACGACAAGGTGCGCAAGATCACCTTTACCGGCTCGACCGAAGTCGGCCGCATCCTGATGCGCCAGTCGGCCGACCAGATCAAGAAGACCTCGATGGAGCTTGGCGGCAACGCGCCGTTCATCGTATTTGACGACGCCGATCTTGATGCCGCGGTCGAAGGGGCGATGATCTCGAAATACCGCAACAACGGCCAGACCTGCGTCTGCGCCAACCGGATCTATGTGCAGGCCGGCGTCTATGACGCGTTTGCGGAAAAGCTGGCCGTGGCCGTGAGCAAGATGAAGATCGGCGATGGCTTCGGCGATGGCGTGACCACCGGTCCGCTGATCAGCGAAGATGCGGTGACCAAGGTTGTCGAGCACATCGAGGACGCCAAGTCGAAGGGCGCCAAGGTGCTCACCGGCGGCAATCGCCACGCGCTCGGCGGCACCTTCTTCGAGCCGACGATCCTCACCGGCGTGACCCGCGACATGCAGGTGGCCGGCGACGAGACCTTCGGTCCTGTGGCTCCGCTGTTCAAGTTCGACACGGTGGAAGACGTCATCGAACAGGCCAATGACACGATCTTCGGCCTGGCGTCCTATTTCTACGCTAATGACCTGACCAAGGTCTGGCGCGTGGCCGAAGCGCTGGAATACGGCATGGTCGGCGTCAACACCGGGCTGATCTCGACCGAGGTGGCGCCGTTCGGCGGCGTCAAGCAATCGGGCCAGGGCCGTGAAGGCTCGAAATACGGCATCGATGACTATCTGGAGATCAAATACATCTGCCTCGGCGGCATCTGATCGCAGGACGCGGCGCTGAAACAGAGCGTCGGCCCGAAAACTCCAGGCGCCTCCCTTTTAAACGGGAGGCGCTTTTGATTTATCCACCGAGAAAAACTGTCACGATCTGAGGAAAAATCAGCAACATTGACAATGCCAGGAGTTGCAGCCCGATGAATGGAAGGAAACCGCGGAAAATAGCGGTCAATGAGATGTGCGGCGGAGCCACCGACTTGAGGTAAAATGCTGCCGGTCCGAACGGTGGCGACAGGAACGACACCTGCATGTTCATGCAGAAAACCACGCCAAACCAGATCGCCACATATTTGGGGTCGATTGAACCGAGAAATCCGATCTCCTCTACAGGCAAGCGCTGCACGATGGGCAGGAACACCGGCATTATCAACAACACGATCCCGACCCAGTCCATGAACATCCCCATGATCAGGAAGATCAGCATCATCAACAGGATGACGCCCATCGTCGGCAATTCAGCGCCGATAATCATATTGGCGACGTAAGTCGGACCGCCGACCAGAGTGTAGGCAGCGGCCAGCGCTGCCGCGCCAACCGTTACCCAGATGATCGTGCCTGTCGACTTCATGGTCCGCATCAACGAATCCCACACCACGTCAAAGCTCATTTCACCGCGCACAAGGGTGATCACAAACACCGCGACGACACCCATCGCGGCGGCCTCGGTGATACCGGTAATACCGCCATAGATCGAGCCGAGCACAACACCGATCACGATGATCGGCGCGACAAGCCCTTTACCCATGGCCCATCCGGTCAAAGCCCGTTCACGACCAAACCCGAACTGCAGTAGCGCGGCCGCACAAACCAGCACTCCAATCAAATAGGGAAGATCGGCCACCATGCCGAGCGGTATGGGATCAACACCTTCAAGGACCGCATTGCCGCCCGTAATGGTCTGGAACAACGCCCGAGCAAGCAGCAAAGACGTAATGCCTATCATCATGATTGTGGCAAAGGCACCGAATAGAAGCAATTTCTCCCGGCCCTGCGGATCATCGGGGTCGGGTTCGGGAAGCGGCGCTTGTTCGGGGTTCAGGCGTGTGCGCACGACGATGTAGATGATGAAGAACGATGCCAGCATCAATCCAGGCAGGAACGAGGCGGTGAACAGTGCCTTGATCGAGGTCTCGGTAATCAGGCCGTAAAAAATAAGAACGATCGAGGGCGGGATCATGGTTCCCAGCGATCCGCTGGCACAGATAGTGCCGATAGCAAGATCCTGATTGTAACCCAGACGCAACATTTGCGGCAGGGCAATGAGCCCGAGCAAGACGACTTCGCCGCCAATGATGCCGGACATGGCAGCCATGATGACCGCCATAACCGAGGTCACAATGGCGATGCCGCCGCGGGTGCGGGACAGCCAGACATTGAGTGACGAATACATGTCCCTGGCAATGCCACTTCGTTCCAACAAGGCTGCCATGAAGATGAAAAGAGGCACGGAAATCAGCACGTAGTTGGTCATCTGCCGATAAATCGCCTGGCCAAGGACCGCGAAGGGTCCGCGTCCGAAGTCCCGGAACAGCAGATCTGGACCAAACTTCATCAGCAGCACTGCGCCCGCAAGCGAAGCGGAAGCGAAGCCGAGCGGCATGCCCATTGCCAGGAGCACGAAAAGACCGACCAGAAGCAGAAGCGAAAGTGTACCAATATCCATCATACTAGTCCTTGATGCTTCGGCGAATGATCTCGATTTCGCTCTCGTCAATCTCGTCCAGTGGCGAATGGTGTTCGGCCACCTTGTTCCAGTCCGCAATCAGGTTGGAAATGGCTTGTACGGCGACCAACAGAATGATGAACAAAATGGCTGGTTTGATGGTGGCGGGGATCGGAGGATCCCAGGCCGTGCCGAACGTTTCCCAGCGCAATATCTTGTCACGGGATTCGTTGTAGCCGCCCCAAATCAGCATGAAAGTGAATGCCCAGATCAACAACACCGAAACGACGTCGGACGTTTTCTGCAGCCAGCGCGGAAACAGATCGTAGACAACATAAATCCGGATGTGACTTCGCTGTTGCATGGCGTAGAGCCCGGCAAGCAAAAACACAAATCCCGCGATCCAGAGTGAAAGCTCGTTGGCCCACAGAGTAGGCTTTGTGAAGACGTAGCGCGAAACAACTTCGTAGAACATCACAAGCACAATTGCAGCCGTTGCAATCATGGCAAGGCGCGAACAAATCAGGCTGACAAAATCAAAGAAACCGTCGGATTTAGCCTCGATCATGCCACGCGTGTCTGACAGGTAGATGCTGGCGGACAGCAGCGACACGGTGCCCGCGATCATGGTTATGGCAACCGACATTGTTTCGCTGGGAGACAGAAATTGTTTCAGACCGATACCAGTGCCAAAAAACAAGCTTCCGGCAATCAAAAAGAGCGCCAGAGCCGCAGTGGCAATCGTACTGTAGATCATCAGCTTGCGCATTGGTTGGCGCAGCCGCCCCAACCATACGCTCTCCCCGAGTTCTGCCATCCTTTAAACCCTCAGCTGTTACTTTGATATCACAGGAAAGCCGGCGAGCCCCGGTGGGGCCCGCCTCTTGTCAATTCAGGATCGCCCTGCGCGAGCTTACTTGATTTTGCCGGTGCGCCGCAGGAAGGCGTGATGGGCTTCAACCAAAGCCTTGGCTTCGGGTGTCTTCTCAGCCCAGCCTTCCCAGGCACGCATAGCGCCGGCGCGAAATTCAGCGCGGTCTTCCGGGCTCCAGTCATAAAGGGTCACACCTTCACTCTGGAGCTTGGCGGCAGCTTCAAGGTTGGCGATATCAAAGGTCATTGTTGTTTGCAGGGCCAGAGCCTGAGTTGCAGTTTCAATGATTGCCTTGATGTCGTCGGGGAAGCTGTTCCAAACATCGAGATTGAAGGTCACATGATCGACCGGCATCGAGTGGAAACCAGGAAATGTGGCATGCTTGACGATGTCGTAAAGACCAAGTCCAACATTATTGGCCAGGCTTGATGCGTCCGCGCCGTCAATGATGCCGGTTTCCAGCGCGGTGAAAATTTCGGTGAAATCCATCACGATCGGAGATGCGCCTAGCTCGGCGAAGATCTCGGTCTCAAGGCCGGGAGGTGAACGGAATTTCCAGTCCTTGAGGTCCTCTGGACCACGCAATGGCTTGGATGAGGACATGGCCTCCTGGCCACCAGCCCACCAGCCAACAAGGTGCATGTTGTAGTTTTCGTATAAATCATTGGCCGCTTCGCGACCGCCGCCATTATAAAAGAAGCTGTAGAGCTGATAGGGGTTGTCATATCCACCCATCGGATCTCCAACAAACTGGAACGCCGGGTTCTTGCCGGTCTGATAAGCGCCACCATGCATCTCACCGTCGAGAATACCGGTTGCAGCGGCATCAAAACCTTCAACGGTGGCGACCACGGCGGATGACCAGAACATCTCAATCTTGACGCGGCCACCAGACATTTTCTCGACATTGTCGATAAAACCCTGCGCCAATTTGCCCGAAACAGTTTCAGGTGCGTAATGCGTCTGCATGCGCAGATTGAATTCCTGTGAAAGCGCAGTGGTTGAAGCTGCAGCTATCAGCGCCACTGATGCCGCACCCAATACTGCTGATGAAATTACGGTTCCCAGTTTCATGTTTTTCTCCTCCTTCGGTGCGTTTCGCACCCTCCCTGATGCCACCGCGTGTGGCAATCATCTCCCTGGCTGCGCAAGGACAGCCTCCATGCCTGGTCTTGCGCAACAATTCTTCAGACTTGAAAATGCCGAAAGCCTGCAATCAGATGAGTCCCCACTCTGTACTGACAAGCAATCCGGGCACCGGCATCCATTGGATATCGATGTGACTATGATCAACCTTTCCGCTCACCGTAGACGAAGGTGCGGAATGGCTATCCGGATGCTGCACGATCATATCTGTCTTAGCCCTTTCGCGGGCTCCTCTCCCGGAATTACTCTGGACATCACTGACGGCCGCCCTCTTATTTGTAGGACAATTAAAAACTAGCTATCTGCCGCAAATTAGTCAATTGGCAATTCTTACCGTATTACCGCTCTTCACTTCCACGAATTTGACGCTATCATCCTACAATTGGAAAATATTAATGATCCACTGCCACCACCATCATGGAGACCGGCTGGCATCGTGCAAATTGCCGAGGGGAGAGATGTGACCAGCTCTTGCGGCGCACGCTGCAACCTCAGCCTCCCGTCACAAGCTAAGGAATTCCGATGCCGATTGCCTTGCCGTCCCTGCCGCCCCAACGACTTGATGGACGCCGGGCGTTGATCACCGGTGCTGCGGGAGGCATTGGTATCGGCGCTGCAACAGCATTGGCTGCCCAGGGCGCCTTGGTCACATTGTGCGGCCGCACAGCCGAAAAGCTTGACGATCTGGCGGAGGCGCTCCGGGACAAGGGCTGGAAAGCGGACACGCTGGTCGCGGACGTGACGGACTTCGACACCATGAAGGCGGCCATCGAGGCTGCAGATCCCTTCGACATTCTGGTCAACAATGCTGGCACCAACAGGCCCGGCCCCTTTGTGGAGGCGACACCGGAGAATTTTGATCTGATGATGGGCCTTAATGTGCGTGCAGCCTATTTTACCGCTCAGTCGGTCGCCAAGCGGATGATAGCGGCAGGTATTCCGGGCTCGATCATCAACATGTCCTCGCAGTTGGGCCATGTCGGCAGCGCAGACCGGTCGCTTTATTGCGCGACGAAATGGGCTATGGAGGGTTTTAGCAAATCCATGGCGATCGAACTCGCCGCCCATGGGATCCGGGTCAATACGCTGTGCCCGACCTTCATCGAAACGGCGCTGACCAGGCCCTATTTCGAGGACGCATCATTCAAGGCCGAGGTTCTGTCCCGGATCAAGCTCGGCAGGATCGGAAAAGTGGAGGACCTGATGGGGCCTATCGTCTTCCTGGCGAGCGATGCCTCCGCGCTGATGACCGGTGCATCGCTGATGATTGATGGCGGATGGACGGCGGAGTGATGTGTTCCTTTTTCACGTCACAGCCATAAACCGCAGCCGGCGCAGCGGCCCCTCCATAAGGAGGATCTGTGAGACTCAAACTGGCCTCGGGTGTTGATGCCGCGGCCGGAAAGACCAACCGCGACGCGCCCTATCCCAAAATACCCGGCAATTTCAATCCGTGTTCGCGCGCGCAGTCGATGGCGATCTCATAGCCCGCGTCGGCGTGACGCCAGACGCCTGACGCGGGATCGTTCCAGAGCACGCGCTCAAGGCGCTTGGCAGCGGACTCGGTGCCGTCGGCGACGACGACCATGCCAGAATGCTGGCTGAATCCCATGCCGACGCCGCCGCCATGGTGGATCGAGACCCAGGTGGCGCCTGATGCGGTGTTGACCAGCGCATTCAGGAGCGGCCAGTCGCTGACAGCGTCGGAGCCGTCCTTCATGGCTTCGGTCTCGCGGTTGGGCGAGGCGACGGAGCCGGAATCGAGGTGATCGCGGCCAATGACGATCGGCGCCTTGAGTTCGCCCGAGGCGACCATCTCGTTGAAGGCGAGGCCGGCGCGGTGGCGGTCGCCGAGCCCGATCCAGCAGATCCGCGCCGGCAGGCCCTGGAAGGCGATGCGCTCGCGGGCCATGTCGAGCCAGGCGTGCAGATGGGTGTTCTCCGGGAACAATTCCTTCATCTTGGCATCGGTCTTGTAGATGTCTTCGGGATCGCCCGACAGCGCCGCCCAGCGGAACGGACCGATGCCGCGGCAAAACAGCGGGCGGATATAGGCGGGCACGAAGCCCGGAAAGGCGAAAGCGTTTTCCAGCCCCTCGTCCTGGGCCACCTGGCGGATGTTGTTGCCGTAATCGAGCGTCGGCACGCCGGCGTTCCAGAAATCCACCATGGCGCTGACATGGGCCTTCATCGAGGCGCGGGCAGCGGTTTCGACCGCCTTGGGATCGCTCTCCTGCTTCTCGCGCCATTCGGCGACGGTCCAGCCCTGCGGCAGGTAGCCATGCAGCGGGTCATGCGCCGAGGTCTGGTCGGTGACGATGTCGGGGCGCGGGCCGCCAGCTTTCATCCGGGCTGCGAGCTCGATGAAGACGTCCGCCGCATTGCCGAGCAGGCCGACCGACTTGGCCTCGCCGGCCTTGGTCCATTCCTCGATCATGGCCAGCGCCTCATCGAGGTCACGCGCCTTGGCATCGACATAGCGGGTGCGCAGGCGGAAATCGATGCGGGTCTCGTCGCATTCGACGGCCAGGCAGCAGGCGCCGGCCATGACGGCCGCCAGCGGCTGGGCGCCGCCCATGCCGCCAAGGCCCCCGGTGAGGATCCACTTGCCTTTGAGGTTGCCGCCATAATGCTGGCGGCCGGCCTCGGCGAAGGTTTCGAAAGTGCCCTGGACGATGCCCTGCGTGCCGATATAGATCCACGAGCCGGCGGTCATCTGGCCGTACATGGCCAGTCCGCGCTTGTCGAGTTCGTTGAAATGGTCCCAATTGGCCCAGTGCGGCACCAGGTTGGAATTGGCGATCAGCACGCGCGGCGCATCAACATGGGTGCGGACCACGGCCACCGGCTTGCCAGATTGGACGACCAGCGTCTCGTCGTCGTTGAGCTCTTTCAGCGACGCGACGATCTGGTCGAAATCTTTCCAGGTGCGCGCGGCGCGGCCGATACCGCCATAGACCACCAGCTCATGCGGGTTCTCGGCGACATCGGGGTGCAGATTGTTCATCAGCATCCGCATCGGCGCTTCGGTGAGCCAGCTCTTGGCGGTGATCTCGGTGCCGGTGGGCGGATAGACATCGCGCTGGTTGTGTCTCGGATTGGTCATGATTGGCCTCCCAATGAAGCTGCCAGATCGGCAAGTGAGTTCAGAATTGTCTTGAGGTGCACGCGCAGCTTCTCCGCCTTGGCCTGATCATAGGCGAAGGGCAGCTCCTCGGTGGCGAGATGGGTGCTTTGCGCCAGTTCCATCTGGATGGCGTGGATATTGTCAGCCGGGCGCCCGTAATGGCGCGTGGTCCAGCCGCCCTTGAAGCGTCCGTTGAGCACGCTCGAATAGCCTTCGGCCCCGGCGCATATGCCGCTGACAACCGCCTCGACCATAGACGCACAGGTCTCGCCATTGTTGGTGCCGATGTTGAAATCGGGCAGCGTGCCCTCGAACAGGAACGGAATGTTGGAGCGGATCGAATGGCAGTCATAGAGGATGGCGACGCCGTGGATGTCGCGAACGCGCGCAAGCTCGGCTTCCAGGGCCGCGTGATAGGGCGCGTGCCAGGCCAGGCGGCGGGCCTCGATCCCGGCGGCATCAGGTTCTTCCAGCCACAGCGGTTCACCGTCGAAATCGGTCATCGGCACCAGCCCGGTGGTGTTCTGGCCGGGATAGAGGCTTGCGCCGGAGGGGTCGCGGTTGGCGTCGATGACGTAGCGGTGGAAATTGGCGCGCACCGTGGTGACGCCGTCGAGCAGGCCATCATAGAGCCGGTTGACATGCCAGTCGGTGTCGCCGAGCGTCTGGCCGAGCGGTGTCAGACGGGCGAAGATATCATCGGGGACAAAGGTGCCGGTGTGCGGCAGTCCGAGCACGACAGGGCTGGTGCCGCGCCTGACGTCAACCGGAATCATGCCGCCTCTCCCGCCAGCAGATCCGCCACATCGCATTTGCTCTGCACCCTGCCCTCGGCCACCAGCGCTGCGGCCTTGGCGATGTCGCCGGCCATGAAGCGGTCATCGGTCAGCGTGGCAATCTCGGAGCGGATCAGATCTATGGCGTCCTGAAGCACCGGGCTGGTTGTCAGCGGGGCGCGGAACTCGACGCCCTGGGCGGCGCACATCAGCTCGACGCCGATGATGACGTTGAGATTGTCGTTCATCCGCAACAGCCGCCGCGCGCCATGGGCCGCCATCGAGACATGGTCTTCCTGGTTCGCCGATGTCGGGGTGGAATCGGTCGAGCAGGGATTGGCCAGATGCTTGTTCTCGCTCATCAAGGCCGCCGTCGTCACTTCGGCGATCATCAGACCGGAGTTCAGTCCCGGCGCGGGCGTCAGGAATGGCGGCAGGTCGAAGGACAGGGTCGGATCAACCATCAGCGCCACGCGGCGCTGGGCGATGGCGCCGATCTCGGCGATGGCGATGGCGATCTGGTCGGCGGCGAAAGCCACCGGCTCGGCGTGAAAATTGCCGCCTGAGACGATCTTGCCTTCCGCGACCAGCACCAACGGATTGTCCGACACCGCATTGGCCTCGATTTCCAGCGTCTGGCCGGCATAGCGCAGCAGGTCGAGAGTGGCGCCCGCCACCTGCGGCTGGCAGCGGATGCAATAGGGATCCTGCACCCTTGTATCGCCGTCACGGTGGCTTTCACGGATCTCCGAGCCCTGCATCACCGCGCGCATGGCGCGGGCGACATCAATCTGGCCGCGGTGGCCGCGGAAGGCATGAATGCCGGCTTCGAGCGGCGCGGTCGAGCCCATGATCGCGTCGGTCGAAAGACACGACGAGACCACGCTGGCCTGAAGATTGCGGAGGGCGCCGAAATAGCCGACCAGCGCGCAGGCGGTGGAGAATTGCGTGCCGTTGATCAGGCCGAGGCCTTCCTTGGGCGCCAGCACCGCAGGCTCGACACCGGCTTTCTTCAGCGCTTCGGATGCAGGCATGCGCTGGCCCTCAAGGATGGCTTCGCCCTCGCCGATCATCGCAGCCGCCATATGGGCCAGCGGCGCGAGGTCACCGGAGGCGCCGACCGAGCCCTGGCTCGGGATCACCGGGGTGACGCCAGCCGCCAGCATGTCCTGAATCACCGAGAGCGTCTTCCAAGTGATGCCGGAAGCGCCGCGCCCGGCCGACAGCAGCTTCAGCGCCATCATCAGCCTTGTGGTGGCGACATCGAGCGGTTCACCGACACCGCAGCAATGCGACAGGATTAGGTTGCGCTGCAATTGCGCGGTATCGCCGGGCTTGATGCGGACGCTGGCAAGCTTGCCGAAACCGGTGTTGACGCCATAGACCGCCTCGTCGCCGGCGGCTGCCTGGCGCACCAGCTCGGCGGCTGCCTCGATGCCCGGCAGTGCGCTGTCATCGAGAACCACGGCAACGCCGGTGCGCCAGATCTGTTCGAGCTGGTCAAGCGTTGCCTGACCGGGCAGTAGAGTCAGCGTCACAATGCGCCTCCAAAAATCCGCTTCCAGAGCGGGTTGAATCCAATGCGGTAGGCAAGTTCTGCCGGGTGCTCGACATCCCATATGGCAAGATCGGCGCGCAGGCCGGGCTTGATCTGGCCGGCATCCTCAAGGCCAAGGGCGCGGGCGGCATTGCGGGTCACGCCAGCAAGCGCCTCTTCCGGCGTCATCCGGAACAGGGTGCAGGCCATGTTCATGCTCAACAGCAGCGACGACATGGGCGACGAGCCGGGATTGCAATCGGTGGCCACGGCCATCGCCACACCGTGGATGCGGAAGGCCTCGATCGGCGGGGCCTGGGTTTCGCGCAAAGTGTAGAAGGCGCCGGGCAGGATCACCGCGACGCTGCCGGCTTTGGCCATGGCTTCGGCATCCGCGGCGCTCGCATATTCGAGATGGTCGGCAGACAGCGCACCATAGCTTGACGCAAGCCTTGCGCCGCCGAGATTGGAAAGCTGTTCCGCATGCAGCTTGACCGGAATGCCGAGCGCCTTGGCCTTGTCGAAGACGCGTGCAATTTGCTCGGGCGAAAAGGCGATGCCCTCGCAGAATCCGTCGACGGCATCGACCAGCCCTTCGGCATGCGCTGCCTCGAGTGCCGGGATGCAGACCTCGTCGATATAGGCGTCGGGACGGCCCTTGTATTCGGGCGGCACCGCATGGGCGCCGAGATAGCTGGTCCGGACCCGGACAGGGCGCTGCGTTGCAACCGCCTTGGCGGCGCGCAGCATTTTCAACTCGTTTTCAATGTCGAGCCCATAACCGGACTTGATCTCGATAGTCGTCACACCCTCGGCAATCATCGCGTCGACACGGGTCAGCGCGCCGGCGATCAGGTCGCTCTCGGAAGCGGCGCGTGTGGCGGCGACGGTGGAGACGATGCCGCCGCCGGCCCTGGCCACTTGCTCGTAAGTTGCGCCTTCAAGCCGCATCTCGAATTCGCGGGCGCGGTTGCCGCCGTGAACGACATGGGTGTGGCAATCGATCAGCGCCGGCGTCACCAGGCGGCCTTCGAGATCAAGGCTTTCATCCAGCTTGAATTCGCCGGACAGTTCGCTTGCCGGGCCGGCCCAGGCGATGCGCCCTGCCCTGATCGCAACAGCGCCCTTGCCAACCAGCCCGTAAGCTGGCGCACCGTCCATGGCCGCCACTGTCGCGTTAAGAAGAAGCATGATTTCGCCGTTGTTATGTCCGTGTTATTAAGTTATAAGTATATACATAATAATCTGTCAAGAGGCGTGACACAATGACGATTGTCTGGGCTGAGAAAGCGCTGCTGGAAAGCGGCTGGGCGGAAAATGTGCGGATCGGCATCAGCCCCGACGGCCTGATCCAATCCATCGAACCCGACAAGCCCTCCGAAGGTCACCGCACCGGCGTGCTGCTGCCGGCACCGGCCAACTGCCACAGCCATGCGTTTCAGCGGGCCATGGCCGGCCTGACCGAGAGACGCGGTCCCGATGCCTCGGATTCGTTCTGGACCTGGCGGCAACTGATGTTCCGCTTTCTGGACCGGCTGACACCGGAGCATGTCGAGGCGATCGCCGCCTTCGTGCAGATGGAAATGCTCGAGGCCGGCTATTCGGCGAATGTCGAATTTCACTATCTGCATCACAAGCCCGGCGGCGTGCCTTACGACAACATTGCCGAAATGGCCGAGCGGATCGCCGCTGCCAGCGCCACCACCGGCATGGGGCTGACGCTGCTGCCGGTGCATTATCAGTATGGCGGCTGCGACAAGCGGCCGCTGGGTCCGGGACAGATCCGCTTCGGCAATACGCTCGACCGCTACGCCGCGCTTCATTCAAAATCCGCAGAAGCTCTCGCTCACCTGCCCGCCGACAGCCGCATCGGCGTCGCACCGCACAGCCTGCGTGCGATTGCGCCCGAAGATCTGGCCCATCACGCAAAGCTGGCGGGCGACAATCCGCTGCACATGCATCTGGCCGAACAGATTGCCGAGGTCGAGGAGATAGAGGCGGCCCATGGCAAGCGCCCGGTGGAGCTGGTGCTCGACACGATGGAGCTTGATGCGCGGCACTGCTTCATTCATTGCACGCAGATGCTGCCCCACGAAACCGAAGGCCTGGCGCGAAGCGGCGCTGTCGCCGGGCTTTGCCCGATCACCGAATCAAGTCTCGGCGACGGTATCTTTGACGGCGTTCGCTGGGTCGAGAATGGCGGCGCGATAGCCATCGGCTCCGATTCCAACATCCGCATCTCGCTGTCGGAGGAACTGCGGACGCTGGATTATTCGCAGCGGCTGCGCGATCATTCCCGCGCCGCGCTAGCGACGCCCGGCAAATCCACGGGACGCCGTCTGTTTGATGCGATCAACACAGGGGGGGCCAGTGTCTCGGCGCGCAACAATGGTGCGCTGGCGGTGGGCAAGCTCGCCGACATGATGGCGCTGGATGCCGATGCTGTGGATCTAACCGGCAGAACCGGCGACACCATTCTCGATTGCTATATGTTTGCCGGCGACGATCGCATGGTAGAAGATGTCTGGTCGGCGGGCCGCCACATGGTGACCGGCGGCAAACACGTGAAACGGGAGACCATCGTCTCGGCCTATAGGAAGACGATGAAGGAGCTTGGAGAGGCCATTTGAGCGGAGGAGAATTCAACAGCTGGCAATCGGTGCAGGCAGAAGTTCTGCGCCGCATCAACGCCCGCGAATGGCAGCCGGGCGAGTTCATTCCGAATGAGGCCGAACTGGCGGTCGAGTTCGGCTGCGCCAGGGCAACCGTCAACCGGGCGTTGAGATCACTGGCCGATTCCGGGCTGCTCGACCGCCGCCGCAAGGCCGGAACCCGGGTGGCGCTCAATCCGGTGCGCAAGGCCACGCTCGACATTCCGGTGATCCGCTATGAAATCGAGGGCAAGGGCCAGACCTATCGCCACATCGTGCTGTCCCAGGAGCGCGCCGTGCCGCCGTCGGGCATCCGCGCCCGCATGCAGATCGAACCGGGCGTCAAGCTGGTGCATCTGGTGACGCTCCACCTGGCCGACGGCAAGCCCTATGTCTTTGGCGACCGCTGGATCAACCCGAAAGCCGTGCCCGGCATCGAGGCCGCCGATCTCAGCGTCAAGAGCGCCAATGAATGGCTGGTGGCCAACATCCCGTTCGAGGGCGGCGACTTCTCGTTCTCGGCAATGACCGCCGGACCGCGCGAAGCGGAAATCCTTGCCTGCAGGGAGGGCGAAGGCCTGTTCGTGATTGACCGCAGCACCTGGAACAAGGGGCTGGTGATCACCTCGGTGCGGCTGACCTTCGCGCCGGGCTACCAGATGCACACCAAGATCTGACCGGCTCTACTTGCCCTTCCAGACCGGATCGCGCTTTTCCGAGAAGGCGCGGAAGCCTTCCATATTGTCCTCGGAGCCGTAGAGCGTGTCGACGGTGCGCAGTTGGCGTCTGGTCACCTTGTTCATGGTGTCCTGGAATTTCTCGCCCTCGGCCTCGCGCACCACTTCCTTGATGGCGGCGAAGACCAGCGGCGGGCCGGACGCGAGCAGCTCGGCCATTTTCCAGGCCTCGACCATCAAGCGGTCGGCACTGTGAATGTGATTGACGAAGCCCCAGCGATGGGCTTCCTGGGCATCAAGCCAGCGGCCGGTGAACAGCATCTCCATGGCGATGTGATAGGGAATGCGCTTGGGCAGCTTGATCGAGGCGGCGTCGGCGACTGTGCCGGAGCGGATTTCGGGCAGCGCGAAACTGGCGTGTTCGGCGGCCAGGATGATGTCGCAGGACAGCGCAATCTCCAGCCCGCCGCCGCAGCAGATGCCGTTGACCGCACAGATCACCGGCTTGTTCATGTGCGGCAGCTCCTGCAGCCCGCCAAAGCCGCCGACACCGTAATCGCCGTCAACCGCATCGCCATCGGCGGCTGCCTTGAGATCCCAGCCGGGGCAGAAGAACTTTTCACCGGCACCAGTCAGGATCGCCACGCGCAAATCCGGGTTGTCGCGAAAATCGCGGAACACCTCGCCAAGGATCCGGCTGGTTGCCAGATCGACGGCATTGGCCTTGGGCCGGTCGAGCGTGACCTCGAGAACGTGGCCAACGATTCTGGTTCTGACAGGTCCGGTCATGGGGTGGCTTCCTTTGTTCATTCAAATATCATTGAGGCGGATCAGCGCATCGACTGCGATGGCATCCCCTGCGCGGGCGATGAGCGGATTGACTTCGAGCTCGACCAGCCGGTCCGCATGGGCCTGAGCATAGGCGCAAATCGCCAGTACCGCATCGGTCAGTGCGCCGATGTCGGCTGCGGGTTTGCCGCGGTAGCCCTCGAGCAGGCGGCCGGTCTTGAGACCTTTCAGCGCGGTCTCAATATCGGGTCGGCTGGCGGGCAGCAAAAGGCTTGCGGTATCGGCGAGCAGTTCAGTCAGCACGCCGCCGGCACCGAGCGTCAGCAGGAACGTGCCGGTCGGATCGCGGGTGATGCCGACGAGCAGTTCCGCAAGCCCGCCAACCGCCATTTCCTCGACCAGAAATTCCGTCGTGACGGCTTGCATCTGCCGGGCTGCGGCACCGAGGCCGGGTTGATCGCGGATGTCGAGCGCCACCAGGCCGGCTTCGCTCTTGTGTGCCAGCCCGACGCCCTTGAGGACGACCGGGAAGGACAAGGCTGCGGTTTCCTCGATCAGCGCATCAATCGACTGCGCCTGAACCGAACGCGGTATCCGCAGCCCGTAGCCGGACAAGGCATGTTTCGACGCGGCCTCGCTCAGTATCGAGGATGTGCCGGCAGTGCCGTAAGCAAGCATCAGAGGCTCCGGGGCGACGCTGTGCATCCGCCCCGCCGCGATTGCCGCAGCAATGGCGGCGATGCCTTCGCTCATCCCGTGGAGAACCGCAACGCCACCCGCCAGGAATTGCCGTGTGAAGGCGTCCGACATGTTTTCCGGAAGGCTGGCCAATACCGCAACACGGGCACCGGTTTCGCCTTTGGCCGCGATAATGGCGTCAACTGCGCACTGATAGCCCGACGGGTCACAACGATCAGCGCGCGGCATATCCAGAATGAAGACGGTCAAGTCAAAAGATTGCGCCGCAACAATCGAGAACACCCGTGTCATGCGCGGCACGTCACCCCAGATGAAGGTGTGATAATCGAGCGGATTGGCAATGGTGACGATGGGTCCGAGTTCGGCTTTCAAGGCTGCGCGTTGGGTGGCGGCGAATTCGCTAAACTCGAGGCTCGTTCCGCCGCTCAGATCGGCCATCAGGCTGGCTTCGCCGCCGGAACAACTGACCGAACACACCGATGCGCCCGGCAGCGGGCCGATCATGTGCAACAGCTTGAGCGTCTCGAGGAAGACCGCGATGGTCTCGACCTCGATGATCCCGAGTCGTCTGAGCAGCGCCGACCCCGCCGCGGCATTGCCGGCCAGAGAAGCGGTGTGGGTCATGGTTGCTGCGCGGGCCTTGTCTGAGCGGCCGATCTTGATGGCGACCACCGGCTTGCCCCTGGCCCGCGCTTTGGCGGCAAAGGCTTCCAGCGCGCGGATATCGCCGAAGCCTTCGAGATAGAGCCCTATTGCCGTGACACGATCATCATCAAGCAGCGCCGACGCGATATCGCTGGCGCCGATCTGGGCCTGATTGCCGGCGGCAACGACATAGGCAACCGGCAGGCCGCGCGCCTGCATGGTCATGTTGATGGCGATGTTGGAGGACTGCGCGACGATGGCCACGCCGCTGTCGACCGGAACTCCGCCGTGCTGGTCCGGCCACAGCGTGACAGTGTCGAGATAGTTGAGAAGCCCGTAGCAATTGGGGCCGAGAATCGGCATGTCGCCGGCCGCTTCAATCAGTCTTGCCTGAAGGTCGGCGCCGCCTGCGGTTTCACTCTCGCTTTCGAGAAAGCCGGAGGCGAAACAGGTCGCGCCCCCTGCCCCCATGGCGCTGAGCCGTTCGACCACCTCGATGGTCGCATCGCGATTGACGCCGACGAAGCTCGCATCGGGCGCCCCAGGCAGATCCTCGATTGAGGCCAGGCAAGGCACGCCAAGAATATCAGAACGCTTCGGATTGACCGGCCAGATCTCACCGTCAAAGCCGGATTTCTTCAGCTGCGCGACAACATTGACGGCCCAGCCGCCGCCGAACAGGGCAATGGATCTGGGCCTCAAGAGGCGGGAAAGATCCCGGGTCATTCGTCGGTTTTCGCGGATTCAAGGTGGCCCAGATCGCGATCGGGATCAATCCGGTCGCGGACCCGGCCCTTGAGCGCCTTCACGTCAGGAAAGCCGCCATCGCGCTTTCTCTCCCAGATCAAGTCGCCGTCGACTTCTATGGTGAAGATGCCGCCGGTCCCCGGCACCAGCGTCACCGAGCCGAGTTCTTCCGAGAAGGTCGAGAGCAGCTCCTGAGCCATCCAGCCGGCGCGCAGCATCCAATTGCACTGGCGGCAATAGGTGATGATGATGGACGGTTTCATGCCTGTGGCACTCCATTGTTGTGCGATGGTTGACTATGCTCCGAACGGCCGCAGCAACGACCGCGAAATGATGTGGCGCTGGATTTCCGAGGTGCCCTCCCAGATGCGTTCGATGCGGGCATCGCGCCAGATGCGTTCGAGCGGCAGCTCGTCCATCAGCCCCATGCCGCCATGGATCTGGATCGCCTCGTCGGCGACCATGGCCAGCATTTCCGTGGCCTTGAGCTTTGCCAGCGCCATGTCGGCGTCGGACACCGTGCCCTGGTCGAATTTCCAGCCGGCTTCCATGATCATCAGCTCGGCGGCCTTCATTTCCATCGCCATGTCGGCAAGCTTGAAAGAGACGCCCTGGAACTTGCCGATCGGCTGGCCGAACTGTTCGCGCGTCGCCGCCCATTCGACCGAGTGCTTGAAAGCGCGGTCAGCGCGGCCGAGGCAGGTGGCGCCGACCTGCAGCCGGGTTGCGCCGAGCCAAGTGTTGGCAACCTCGAAGCCCTTGTGAACTTCGCCCAGTACATTTTCGGCCGGGATGCGGCAATTGTCGAATTCGAGAATGGCGTTGGTGTAGCCGCGGTGCGAGACATTGCGGTAGCCGTCGCGTACCGCGTAGCCGGGCGTTCCCTTGTCGACAAAGAAGGCGGTGATCAGCTTCTTCTTGCCCCGCGGCGTGTCTTCCTCGCCGGTGGCCATGAAGCAAATCGTAAAATCGGCGATGTCGGCATGGGAGATGAAATGCTTGGTGCCGTTCAAGACCCAGTCGGTGCCGTCCTGCCTGGCGCTGGCCTTCATGCCGCGCAGGTCGGAGCCGGCGCCCGGCTCGGTCATCGCCAGGCAATCCCATTTCTCGCCGGCCACGCAAGGGTCGAGATAGCGGGCGCGCTGCTCCGGCGTTCCGGCGCAGAGAATGTTGGAAGGGCGTGCGACGCAGGTCCAGTGCAGCGCGTAATTGGCGCGGCCGAGCTCCTTTTCGTAGAGCAGCCAGGTCGGGGTATCGAGTCCGGCGCCGCCGAATTCCTCGGGGATATTGGCGGCATAGAGACCGGCGGCAATCGCTTTCTGCTGGATCTCGCGCACCAGATCCATGTCGAGATGGCCAGTGCGTTCGACCTCGGCCTCGTGCGGGTAGAGTTCGTTTTCGACGAAGGCCCGCGTGGTCTCGACGATCATCTCCTGTTCCTGGGTCAGTCCAAAATCCATTGTCTCACACCTTGGGGTCGGGGTTTTCAGTATGGCCGTCGACGGGGATCACCTGGCCGGAGACCAGCCGTGCGCTGTCGGAGGCAAGAAAGACTGCCATGTTGGCAATGTCCTGGGCGGTGACGAAGGAGCGCATCGACACACCCGCCTCGTAGCCTGCCCGGATGATCTCGGGTGTCGTGCCCTTGGCCTTGGCCTCGCGCTCGATGACGGCGTCGATCCGCTGTCCCTCGACACAGCCCGGCGCAATCGCGTTGGCGCGGATGCCGTAGGGGCCGAGTTCCATGGCGAGCGTCTTCATCAGCCCGATCTCGGCCCACTTGGCCGATGCATAGGGGGCGCGGTTGGGAAATCCGTTGATGCCGGCATTCGAGGACGTGATCAGGATCACGCCGGATTTCTGTGCCTTCATCATCGGTGCTGCGTATTTGGCGGCGAGGAAGGCGCCTTCCAGATTGACCGCGAGGCAGCGGCGGAAATCCTCGATCTCGACGTCCTCGACCAGCGCAGTGGGACCGGCGATGCCGGCATTCGCGCAGACCACGTCGATGCTGCCCCATTCGCTTGCGATGCGGGCGAAGACCGCCTGCATGTGGTCAGGATCGCTGGCGTCGCCTTGTATTTTCAGCCAGCTGCCAGGGCACTGCGCCAAGGCGCGCTCGTCCATGTCGGTGACCAGGACCCGGGCGCCACCGGCGGCAAAACTCTCGGCCATGGCCTTGCCGATGCCCGATCCGCCACCGGTGATGAGAACCCGCTTGCTCATTTCCTAGTCCCGCATGCTGGCAGGCTTGGGCAGTTGCGACTGGGCTTCGCCGAGTGCCGTGATCTTTGCCAGAACCTCGCCTTCCGGCTCGCAGGTGCGGCGGGTTTCGAGCGAGACATGGAGCAGCAGCTGGTTGCAGGTCGCCAGCAATTCGTCGTCCGCGGTGCGGATCATCTCGTGATAGAGCCGCAGCTTCTTGCCGCGGGCTTCGAGCACCTGGGTGCGGACATGGATGACGTCTCCCAGATGGGTCTCGCTGAGATAGCCGATTTCATTGGAGACGGTGAAATAGGACAGGCCGCCGGCGATATAGGCCTGATCAGCGCCAACCATCGACATCACCACATCGCCCGCATCGGAGAACACCTGGCCGTAGCGGCTTTCGTTCATGTGGCCGTTGTAATCCATCCAGTCGATTGGAATGACACGGTTGAGCGTTGTCAGCGGCTTGTCGATCTCCACCGGCGCCGGCGGCTTCATGCGCGCGTCCTGGGTATTGAGCAGCTCGCCGGCGCCCCAGTTGCGGCCCTTCAGGGCCCGCATCATGGCGACCAGATTGTCGTCGCGGATGCGTTCGAGCTCGCGGATCGAATGCATGCCCGACTGGGCGTCGGACTGATCGGCGATCATGTTGGTGAGTTCTTCGGTCAGCTCCGGCACGTCCATCAGCTTGGTCCAGGGCCAGGAGAGGCAGGGGCCGAACTGGGCGATGAAATGGCGCATGCCGGCTTCGCCGCCGGCGATGCGGTAGGTCTCGAAGAGGCCCATCTGAGCCCAGCGCATGCCGAAGCCATAGCGGATAACGTCGTCGATTTCCTGGGTGGTGGCGATGCCGTCCTTGACCAGCCACAGCGCCTCGCGCCAGACGGCTTCCAGAAAGCGGTCGGCGATGTGGGCGTCGATTTCCTTGCGCACGATCAGCGGCTTCATGCCGATTTCTTCGAGCACCGCGGCGGCGCGTTCGAGTGTCGCTAGGACACCGACAAGCTCAATCACCGGAAGCAGGTAGACCGGGTTGAACGGATGAGCGACGAAGATCTGCCCGGGGCGTGCCGCGCCTTGCTGCAGCTCGGAGGGTTTGAAGCCGGAGGTGGACGAGCCGATCAGCGCATCCTTGCGGCAATGGGTCTGGATCTGAGCAAAAATTGTGTGCTTGATGTCGAGACGCTCGGGCGCGCTTTCCTGGATCCAGTCGGCGTCCGCGACCGCCTCGGCTATGGACCCTGCATAGCTGAGCTTGCCCTCCTTGGGCACGACCACATCTGACAGTGCCGGCAGCGAGCGGCGGGCATTGGCCAGCACTTCACCGACCTTGCGTTCAACTTCCGGATCTGGATCGGAGACGACCACGTCCCAGCCGTTCAGAAGGAACCGGGCGGCCCAGCCGCCACCGATGACGCCACCGCCGATGATGGCTGCCTTCATATTCTTGCTCATGCGTTTCGCTCTCCAGCAACAGTGGAAATAGTGAGGGGAACCCGCTCGCCGGCGCGGATCACAGCGGGATCGTAGGCTTTGCGGGCAAAGACCTGCTCGACCATGGCGCGGAAGAACTCGATTCCTTCATGCGGATAATCCGGATCGAAACTGTTCTGGTCCCAGCGCTCGCAGAAGGTGGCGCAATCCTCATAATAGGCGTGCCCCTTATAGGCATCGCGCGCATGCGGATTGCCACCGACATGGTGGGCATAATAGAGTTTTTGGAAATCGCCGTGCTTTTCCACCACCCAGGCGCATTGCTCGCGCACGAAGGGCTTGAGGATGGCAGCGGCATATCCATCATGATTGTAGGGCGCGTAGATGTCGCCGATGTCATGCAGCAAAGCGGACACGACCCAGTCGGCATCGGCGCCATCGCGCCAGGCGCGGGTGGCTGCCTGCAGCGAATGACCGAGCCGCGTGATTTGGTAGCCCGACATGCTTTCATCGAGATCGACCATCGCATCCAGAAGCCGTGAGGCCGTCTTTGAGGCATAGTCGATTTCGTGGCGGGTGAGGAACTCGTAGTCCTCCCGGTCGCCATCCTTCATCGCGGTAAACTTGACCTTCTCCATGACATCCTCCCCCGAGAGCTTCAGGCGGCCGACGGGGCGCGCTTGGTCAGGTTGAGCCGTTCGCGGACCTCCTGCGGGCCGATGACCCGCGCGCCCATGTTCTCGACGATTGTCACGGCGCGCTCGACCAGCTGGGCATTGGTGGCGAGCTGGCCCTTGCCGAGCCAGAGATTGTCTTCGAGGCCAACGCGGACATTGCCGCCGGCCAGCACGGAGGCCGCGACATAGGCCATCTGGTTGCGGCCGAGCGCGAAGGCAGACCAGTTCCAGTCGGCGGGCACATTGTTGACCATGGCCATGAAGGTGTTGAGATCATCCGGCGCGCCCCAGGGCACGCCCATGCAGAGCTGCACCAGCGCATCGGGCTTGAGCACGCCCTCCTTGACCAGCTCCTTGGCAAACCAGAGATGACCGGTGTCGAAGGCCTCGATTTCCGGCTTGACGCCAAGCTCGGTCATCATGGCGCCCATGGCGCGAAGCATGCCCGGCGTGTTGGTCATGACGTAATCGGCTTCGGCAAAATTCATCGTGCCGCAATCAAGCGTGCACATTTCCGGCAGGCATTCGAGAATGTGCTTCATGCGTTCGGATGCACCAACCATGTCTGTGCCTACCGGGTTGAGCGGCAATGGCCTTTCAGTTGGGCCGAAGGTGATGTCGCCGCCCATGCCGGCGGTCAGGTTCAGGACCACATCGACTTCCGCCTCGCGAATGCGCTCGGTGACTTCCCGGTACAACGCCACATCGCGGCGCGGGCTGCCGGTCTCGGGATCGCGGACATGACAATGGACAATCGCGGCGCCGGCCTTGGCCGCATCTATTGCGGAATCAGCAATCTGCTTTGGTGAGCGCGGCACATGCGGGCTGCGATCCTGGGTGGCGCCGGATCCGGTGACGGCGCAGGTGATGAAAACCTCGCGATTCATGGTCAAGGGCATGCGGTCAATCCTCCGTGTGATGGTTGCACAATGATGACGGGCTTGCAGGCGCACGCCATCCAATTTACGAAGAAAACATGACACAAAGCAAAGCACTGTTGACGATCTGCGAGCTTCAACGGCCCATTGGCGTCGATTTTCTGATTGTTCCGGGCTGCTCCCTGCTCACTCTGGCAAGCGCAGTCGAACCGCTCAGGGCCGCCAACCGGCAAGCAGGCCGGATCGTGTTCAACTGGCGTTGTGTCTCGATAGACGGGCTACCGCCGCTCACCTCGTCGGGCATTGCATGGCCGGTTACGGCCAAACATGAAGCCTCTTCCCGTTGCGATGTATTCGCCCTTGTCGCCGGCTTTGGCGCGGCGCAGATGACCGACCGCAAGCTGATTGCCCATATCTATCGGGCGGCGCGAAACGCAACCCTCGCCATTGCGATCGAGTCCGGTGCATGGCTGCTGGCGCGCGCCGGACTGCTTGACGAGCACAGAGCCGCGACCCACTGGGAAGATTTTGAAGACTTCGCCGCCGCGTTCCCGAATGTCAATCTGCGGCCAGACCGCTACATCATCGACGGGCGCTATATCACCACCTCGGGCTCCTCGCCGACCTTTGACCTGATGGTAGACCTGGTGCGGCGGGTGCTGGGCCACCCGGCAGCGCTCGATGTTGCAAGCAGCTTCGTCCATGACGATCTGCGCGCCGCAGGTGATCCGCAGGTCAACGTCACCCTGGGCGATGCCAACCATGACCCGCGCCTGGTGCGCTCGATCCGGATCATGGAAACCCATGTCGATGCGCCGGTGAGCATTGCAGCCATCGCCAAGCGGGTGTCGATGTCGACGCGCGGGCTTGAGCAACTGTTCGAACGGCAACTGGGCCAGACGCCGGGAGCTTATTTCCTGTCCCTGCGGCTGGCTGCGGCACGGCGGCTGGTCAATGACACACGGCTGAGCATGACCGATATTGCCTCGAGGACCGGATTCTCTTCGGAATCATCCTTCTCGCGCGCCTTCAGCCGTCAGTTCGGCCTGCCGCCGAGCGCAAGCCGGAAACAGCCGTCAGCCACGCAGGCCGTGGCGGCGGTCAGCCGCCCTTGACCGGAACCTTGGCTTCGAGCCAGCGGAAGGCCAGCACCAGCACGCCGGTCAGCAACATGTAGATCAGCGCCAGCAGCAGCAGCGGCTCATAGGTCAGATAGGTGTCCTGGCGAACCCGCGAAATGATGGCGTAGACATCAACCACGGTAATTGTGGCAACCAGCGGCGTGGCCTTGAGCTGCAGCACCGTTTCACCGGCCAGTGTCGGCAGCGCCCGGTGAATGGCGCGGGGCAGCCAGATGCGGCGGAACGACGTCCAGGGCGACATGCCATAGGCCCGCGCGGCCTCAAGTTCCCCCTTTGGCACGCCGGCAAAGGCGCCGCGCATGACCTCGCCCTCATACCCGGCGAAAGACATGGTCAACGCCAGCACGCCATAGGGCCAGGCAGATCTCAGATAGGGCCAGGCCCAGGACTGGCGGATCTCCGGCCAGTAGGCAAATAGTGAACCCAGCCCGTAATAGAGCAACCACAGTTGCAACAACAATGGCGTTCCGCGGATGACGGTACAGAAGGCGCGGGCCGGCGCTGACAGCCACACCGGGCCTGCGGCCTGCGCCAGTCCCAGCGGGACGGCGAGCAGAAAGCCCAGCACGGAGGTGAGAAACAGCAGCCACAGCGTCGTGCCAACCCCCGACACCAGTTTGCCGGAATAGCGCGGCAGCCAGTCCCAGCGCATATTGTAGGCTGCAAACAACACGATACCGACGGCTATTGCCATCAGCACGAGACGGTGCGGTTCATTCCAGCGTCTTGCTTCCGGGGTCATCAGCGCACCGCCGGCATGCCACGGCGGGCATAACGTTCGATCCGGCGGATGCCGGCATTGGAGAGCAAGGTCACCATCAGATAGAGCAGGCCTGCGGCGCAGAAAAACAGGAAGTAGGATTTTGTGGTGCCGCCGGCCTGACGCGTCACCAGTGTGAGCTCCGAGACACCGACCACTGCCAGAAGGGCTGTATCCTTGGTGGCGATCAGCCAGAGGTTGGAAAGGCCGGGCACTGCATGCGGCAGCATGCCCGGCAGCGTGATCCGGCGCAGAACCTGCAGTGGCGACATGCCATAGGCCCGCGCGGCTTCGGTTTCGCCATGCGGCACAGCCTTGAAGGCGCCGCGCAGAACTTCGGTCTGATAGGCACCCTGCACCACTCCGATGACAAAGATGCCGGCAGCCAGTCCGCTGATATCAACCCGCTCGGCGCCGATCAGGATCATCAGCTGATTGAGCGCGTCGGTGCCGGCGTAATAGAGCAGCAGAATGAGCACCAGTTCCGGTACGGCGCGCACCAGCGTGGTGTAGACATCGAGGATGTCGCGCAGGACCGGACCGCCATAAAGCTTTCCGGTTGCGCCGCCGACGCCAATCAGGAAGCCCAGAAGATAGCCTCCGACGGCGACCTGCAACGAGACAGCAAGCCCCCGGAGCAGCACACCGCCCCAACCAGGCGGCTCCAGCACCAGAAGTTCCCAGGCAGCAAGTCCGGCAAACCAGTCAAACATATGAAACGGCTTCCCCTGCCCGGCGGGTTGAAACCACCGGGCAGGTCACGGCGCAATGCGCCAGTTCAAACATATTACTGGCCGTAGATGTCGAAGTCGAAATAGGCCTTCGAGAATTCGGCATAGGTGCCGTTTTCGCGAATGGCGGCGATGGCCTTGTTGAATTTTTCGCGCAACTCATCGTCACCCTTGCGCAGACCAACGCCAACACCGGCACCAAGGATTGCCGGATCATCTTCGACAGCACCGGCGATTTCGCAGCAAGCGTCGGATTTGACGAAGGCGTCGAGCGCCAGCGAATCCGCCAAGATGGCGTCAACCCGGCCGGCCGCCAGATCCTGGTTGGCTTCGTCCTGGGTCTGGTATTCCTTGATCTCGGCTGCCACATCACCGAAATGAGTCCGGGCGTAATCCTGATGGATCGTCGAGACCTGAACACCGATGATCTTGTCCTTGAGGCCAGCGGCATCGGGCGTGATGCCAGACCCCTTGCTTGCCGCGATCACTGCTGGTGTGTTGTAATATTTGTCGGAAAAGTCGATCGTTTTCATGCGTTCTTCGGTGATCGACATCGAGCCGACAATGGCGTCGATCTTGTTGGATGTCAGCGCTGGAATAATGCCGTCCCATGCCACTGGAGTAACCACGCAATCGAGCTTGGCTTCCGCGCAGACCGCCTTCATGAAATCGATTTCCCAACCGGTCCAGTTGCCGGCAGCATCAGGCTCGGTGAAAGGCGGATAAGGCTCGGCAGCAACGCCGACGCGCACGGTTTCCGCGGAGGCGGCATTGGCGGCAAGTGACAGGCCTAATGCGGCGATCGTGGTGATAATTTTGTTTTTCATGTTTTTCCCCTGTTAAAGAGTTCGGGCTTTGCCCATGGACCCTTGGACTATTGAACCGTCGCAAGGAATTTTTGCAGGCGCTCCGACTTGGGAGCGCTGTAGACGAGGTCCGGCGGACCTTCCTCCTCAATCACCCCGTCGGCCAGAAACACCACATGATTGGCGACCTCGCGGGCGAACTTCATTTCGTGCGTCACCAGAAGCATGGTGCGGCCCTCACGCGCCAGATCGGCGATCACGGCCAGCACTTCGCCGACCAGTTCGGGATCAAGCGCGGAAGTCGGCTCATCAAACAGCATGACTTCGGGTTCAACGGCCAGTGCCCGGGCAATGGCTGCGCGCTGTTGCTGGCCGCCGGACAGGAACGCCGGATAGACATCGCGTTTGTCGGACAAACCGACGCGATCCAGCAGTTTTTCCGCGCGCGCAATCGCTTCGTCGCGCGAAACGCCCATGACCTGGACCGGCGCCTCGATGACATTGCCGAGCACGGTCATGTGCTGCCAGAGATTGAAGCTCTGAAACACCATGGCAAGCCGGGTGCGGATACGGCGAAGCTGGGCCGCATTGGCGGGCCGCAGGCCGTCGTGGCCGTCCGGCTTCATCTGAATGGTTTCACCCTGGATGCTGATCGCGCCGCTGGTCGGAAGCTCCAGCATATTGATGCATCGGAGCAAGGTCGACTTGCCGGATCCGGATCCGCCAATGATCGCGACCACATCACCGTTGCCGGCTGTGAGAGACACCCCCTTGAGCACTTCAAGCTCGCCAAACCTCTTGCGAAGGTCGGCAATTTCCACGGCTGGAGGGAGAGATGCGGCACCGGCTTTCGCGCCGGGTTGTGAATTGCTCATACGGCTCCTCTGAGGCTCCGGCTGGAGCGAAGTTGTGCAATCGTGACCCTTGCGCAGCAATTAATCAAGTGTATAATTTCAGAAATTACATATCACATGAACGGACCATCCATGACATACGGATCTCAATCCATGACCCCGCCACTCAAGCGGGTCATCATGCGCACCCCCGGTGACAGCCTTCGTCAGGCCAAGGCTGAGGACTGGCATTACGGTCCGGGCTTTGACGGCAATCGTGCCATCGAGCAATTCGGCGTCTTCGCTGGTCTCGTGTCCGCCAGTGGTGCGGAGATCATCTGGATTGAGGATACCGGCGACGGCCTGGCTGACGCCATGTTCACCCACGATCCCTCGCTGGTGACCGACAAGGGCGCGGTTGTTTTGCGCATGGGCAAGGCCGGACGCATGGGCGAACCGGACCTTCACGCTAGCGCCTACGAGGCCGTAGGGATTCCGATCCTGGGCCGGATCGAGGCGCCTGGTGTGGTTGAAGGCGGCGACTGCATCTGGGTCGACAATTCGACACTTGCGGTTGGCCGTGGCGTCCGCACCAACCAGGCCGGGATTGAACAGCTGGGCGAGATTCTTGCCCCGCTTGGTGTGAGTGTTCTCGGCTTCGACCTGCCTCTGGGCAATGGCGCCGAGGCTTGCCTGCACCTGATGTCGGTGATGTCGCCGCTCGATGAGAAGCTGGCGCTGGTTTATGCTCCAATGCTGCCGGTGGCGTTCTGGCAATTGCTCAAGGACCGAGGCTACACGCTGGTTGAAGCTCCAGATGACGAGTTTGCCGCGTCCAACGGGCTCAATCTCAATGTACTGGCGCTGTCGCCGGGCGAGGTGATCATGGTCGAAGGGTTTCCCAAAACCCGCGCCCTGATGGAAAAAGCAGGCTGCAAGGTGACGGCCTTTGCCGCCGATGCGCTGTGCATTCCCTGCGAAGGCGGGCCGACCTGCCTGACGCGTCCCGTGTGGCGGGAATGACACGGCGGACGTTCCATCATGAACCCGAGGCGGTGCGGCAAAACGATCTGATTGCCGCAACGCTCGACAGTATCGCCGAGCTGGGCCTGGCCGGCGCCACCGTGCGCGAAGTCGCCGCGCGCGCCGGTGTTACCCCAGGATTGATCCGGCGTTATTTCGACAACAAGGAACGCCTTGTCGCGGCGGCCTACCGGACTTTCATTTCAGATTTGATCGCTGCCGCTGAAGCCGGCTGCGGTGAAGGTTCGGCACACACGCGTCTGGCCGGCTTGATCCGCGCCAGCGTCACAGCGCCCGTGGCTGACGGGCGGACGCTGTCGATCTGGGCTGCATTCATCGGAATGGTGCACTCAGATCCTGTCATGGCAGAGGTCCATCGTGAAGGCTATCAGGCGTTCCGGGATCTGATCGAGAGGCTGGTCGGAGACATCATAGCCGAGCGCGGCACTCCGGCCTCCCCCGTAACAATTCGCCAGCATGCGATTGTGCTCAACGCGCTGCTGGACGGGTTGTGGATCGAAATATCGATGGGCGGCGACGACTTCTCCCGCTTCGATGTGGTGCGGATCGCACTCAACTCAACGGCTGCACTGCTCGGCATCGACCCGGCCGAATTCAAGGAATCCTGAATATGAAATATGCGGCAATCACAGAGCGCCTGGCACACACCGGCGGTGCAAAATGGGCCATACACCAACGCAGCCGCGAGATGAAGGCTAAGGGTGCCGACATCATCGAACTGACCATCGGCGAGCCTGACCTGCCGCCTGACCCCAAACTGTTCGAGATCTGCCATCAATCGATGCTGGCCGGGCGTACCGGTTACTCGAGCGGCCGCGGCGAGCCGGAACTGCTCGAAGCGATCGCCGCCCGCTATGCGCGGCGGCGTGCCGGCGTCGACACCAACAATGTGCTTTGCTTTCCCGGAACGCAGACCGCCTTGTTCGCCACCATGATGGGGCTGACAGGCCCCGGTGACGGGGTTCTTGTCGGGGATCCTTTCTATGCCACCTATGAAGGCGTCATCACGGCCAGCGGCGCGCATCGCCAATCCGTGCCGCTGAAAGCAGAGAACGGGTTCCGGCTTACCGCCAGCGATCTGGAGGCTGCGATCACACCTCAATCGCGGGTGCTGCTGCTCAATTCTCCGCATAACCCGACCGGTGCGGTGTTGAGCTCAGAAGAAGTGGCCGAAATCAGCGCGGTCTGCAAAGCCCACGATCTGTGGATCGTTGCCGATGAAGTCTATGAGGAGCTGGTGTTTGACGGTGAATTCGCCTCGCCATTCGACATTCCCGAACTTGCCGGCCGGGTGATCGCGGTCTCGTCGATCTCCAAGTCGCATGCCGCCCCGGGGTTCCGCAGCGGCTGGGCGGTGGGGCCGCACGACTTCTGCGAGAAACTGCTGCCGCTGTCGGAAACCATGCTGTTCGGAAATCAGCCGTTCATCGCCGACATGACGGCCTTTGCGCTCAACAGCGATCTGACAACATCAACCCGGATGCGGGCATCCTACAAACGGCGTTCGGCAATGTTTGCCGATACTCTGGAGACGCTCGGCTCGATTGTGCCGTTCCGTCCTCAGGCCGGAATGTTCATCGTCTTCGATGTCTCGGGCACCGGGCTTGATGGCGAGACATTCGCCTGGCGCCTGCTGGAAGCCGGGGTCGCGGTCATGCCCGGCTCGTCATTCGGCGAAAATGCGGGCAAGCTGATCCGGCTTAGCCTGACTGTCCCCGACGAATCCGTGGTAGAAGCGTGCAGCCGCATCTCCAACTTTGTGGAACACATCTGATGACAACAGAGACACTCACTGTCGGCGAAGCGCTGGTCAAAATGCTGGAGCAAGCGGGCGTCGATACTGTCTTCGGAATTCCCGGAGTCCATACCATCGAGCTTTACCGCGGCCTTGCGGCAAGCTCGATCCGGCACATCACCCCGCGTCACGAACAGGGCGCAGGATTCATGGCCGACGGGTACGCTCGGGTCTCAGGAAGGCCCGGCGTCTGCTTCGTCATCACCGGACCGGGACTGACCAACACGCTCACGGCCATGGCGCAGGCGCGTGCCGACAGCATCCCCATGCTGGTGATTTCCGGCGTCAATGCCACGCCCACCCTCGGTCAGGGGCGCGGGCATCTGCATGAATTGCCCGATCAGGCCGCCCTGGCGGCCACTGTGGCGCTGTGGTCGCACAGTTTGACCGACCCGGCGGATCTCGGTGACGTTCTGGCACGCGCCTTCTCGGTCATGACCAGCGCGCGGCCCGGACCTGTCCACATCGAGATTCCAACAGATGTGATGAAGCTCCCGGCGGATGCTGCCAGCTTTGTCATGCCCCAAACCCGGCCACGGCATCCGCACGCCTCCGACATTGACGCCGCTGCCAGGCTTTGTGCTGACGCCCGCACACCGGCGATCCTCATTGGCGGCGGTGCAGTCCGCCATGCCGCGGCAATCCGCCGGTTCGCCGAAGCGCTCGATGCACCGGTGATCAGCACCACCAATGCCCGCGGCATCATGGCCGGCCATCCGCTTGATGTTCCGGCAAGCCCGAGTCTTGGTTGTGTGCGCACCTTGCTGAACCAGTCCGATCTGGTACTGGCCCTTGGAACCGAACTGGGGCCGACCGATTGCGACATGTATGAGGATGGCGGCTTCACGCTTCCGGCAAACCTGATCCGGGTCGATATTGCCGAAGACCAGCTGGCGCGTGGCGCCAGAGCGGCACTGGCGATCCATGCGGATCTGGGTGCCTTTGTCGATGACATGTTGGCTGGCGCTGCAACCTGGGCGGAAACCCAGCCAGGCGCCGGCGCCAACCGCTGTAGCGCTGCACGGGAGCAGGCCAAGTCCGAGTTGGGTACGACCTATGTCGGGCATATCGAGCTGCTGCAGGAGATCTGGCAAGCCCTGCCTGACGCCACTCTGGTCGGAGATTCGACCCAGCTGGTTTATGCCGGCAACATGTATGTCGACGCCCCCTGCCCTGCCTCCTGGTTCAATTCCGCCACCGGATTTGGCACGCTGGGCTATGCGGCGCCGGCGGCAGTCGGTTCAGCGCTTGGACATCCCGGGCGGCCAGCGGTCGCTCTGCTCGGCGATGGCGGCTTCCAGTTCACCCTCGCAGAACTCGGCAGCGCCCGGGACTGCGATGCAGACGTGGCGTTTCTGGTGTGGAACAATTCCGGCTACATGGAAATCGAGACATCGATGACGTCGGCCGGCATCACCCCGGTCGGGGTTACACCATCCGCGCCGGATTTTTCGGCGGTGGCTGCAGCCTATGGATTGCCATCGCGCCGGGTGCAAACCCGGGAAGAGCTGATTTCGGCGCTGAAAGACCTGCCCCGGCCCTGCCTGATCGAATATCTCGTCCCCGCTGCCAGCTGACTTCGGTCAGGCGTCAACGGGGGGGGCGCAGACTTCAGGCGCACAAGGAGTCGAGAAGCCTGTCGACAAATGCTTCGCCGGCGGCAAGCTGCTCGAGCGCAAGAAACTCGTCGGGCTGATGCGCCTGGGCGATGTCTCCCGGCCCGCAGATCACAGTGGAATATCCGCGCACCTGAAACTGGCTGCCTTCGGTGCCGTAGCTCACCACATGCTGGCCGTTGTCGCCGGTCAGGCGGCGTGCCAGCGTTTCTGCGGGGCCATCGGTTTCAGGCGCAAGCGCGGGAAGCGCAAATCCGCGCTTCAGATCAAACCCCGTGTCCGGGTGGATTTTCTGCATTTCAGCTGACAGTTCGGCCGCCTTTGCTTCGAAGAGGCTGGCCCAATCCTCAGGGCTTTCGCCCGGCACGAAGCGGAACTCGATAAAGAACCGGCAATCCTTGGCCGTGATATTATGCGCGGTGCCGCCTTCGATCTCGCCGACATGGAGGGTGGTAAAGGGCGGCACAAAAGGTGCCGCAAGTTCGGAAGGCGCTTGCGCCGCGTTCTCCACGTTGCGCTGGTTGGCCCAGTCGATCAGCTTGGCCGCCTGCATGATGGCGCTGACCCCGTAAGGCAGCAGTGATGAATGCACTTCGTGCCCACGGACATGAACATGATATCCAAGGCCGCCCTTGTGGCCGGTAACCACCTTCATCATCGTCGGCTCGCCGACAATGACTTCACGGGCACGTGGCAAAGCGCCCAGCATGGTTTCAACCAAATCCACAACGGCGACACACCCAACCTCTTCGTCAAACGACAAAGCCAGTTGCAAGGGACGCTTGATCGGTAGTGCCGACGCCCGCGCCATGGCGAAGAGCGCCAGCGCATCGAAACCTTTCATATCGCACGATCCGCGGCCGTAAAGTTTTCCGTCGCGCTCGGTCAGGGTCCAGGGGTCAGTGGTCCAGGCCTGGCCATCGACCGGAACCACGTCGGTGTGCCCTGACAATATGACACCGCCATCGTCATCAGGACCGGTCTGGGCATACAGGTGTGCCTTCGTGCCACAGGGGCTCATGATCCGTTGTGACCGGATTCCATAACTATCCAGATAAGTCTCAACCCACTCAACCAGCGGCAAATTGGTGTCACAGCTGACCGTTGGGAAGGAGACCAATTTCGCCAAAATTTCACGTGGGGTAGAAAAATTTTCCATCAAAGAGTTCCAAACAGGTTCGAATCGTCAATGCGCGTTTCGATTTCCACACTTTTGTTGGTGGCGGGCAGCTTTGTCCATAGCCGGTTTCGCAGGAAATTTTCTGTCGGCTTATGAACCGTTTGAACAGCAATCGCTCAATTTCAAAAACCCCACTGGTCAACCAGAAGGAAATTGGTCAATAGTACGCACCACCGGCATCGCAAGATCAGACCGGCAACAAAAATTACGGGAAAACATCTCCCGAGGGGTACAGTATGCCAGACACGGCCATGCCAATTCTGGATGTTAAAGGGCTTAAAACGGTTTTCCGCACCCGCGGCGGTGAAGTGCACGCGGTCAACTCCGTCGATTTCGATCTGCGCCCTGGCGAATTGCTGGGCGTGGTCGGAGAAAGCGGGTCAGGGAAATCGGTGACCATGATGTCGCTGCTTCGGCTTCTGCCGTCTCCGCCTGCGGAGATGCGGGACGGAACAGTGATGTTTGATGGTCAGGACCTGCTCAAGATCAGCCCGGAGGAACTGCGAAAAGTGCGCGGCTCCAAGATCGGCTTCATCTTTCAGGACCCGATGACATCACTCAATCCGGTCTACACGATCGGCTTCCAGTTGGCGGAGCCTCTGCGCGCGCATCTGGGCATGTCGAAGTCCCAGGCCCGGGCACGGTCGGTCGAGCTTTTGCAGCTTGTCGGCATTCCCGATCCGGAACGGCGGCTCAAGGATTATCCTCACCAGTTTTCAGGCGGCATGCGACAGCGCGTGATGATTGCCATTGCGCTTGCCTGCGATCCGCAGGTGCTGATCGCCGACGAGCCGACGACTGCACTGGACGTCACCATTCAGGCGCAGATCATCGAACTCGTCAAAGAACTGCGCCAGAAACTCGGCATGGCAATCATCTGGATCACCCACGATCTCGGCGTCATCGCCGGCATCGCCGACAGGGTGATGGTGATGTATGCCGGCCAGGTTGTTGAAGAAGGTCCGGTCAACGAGATTTTCCAGGATCCGCAGCATCCCTACACCCAGGCTCTTCTCAAGACCGTGCCGGCCGTTCGCGGTCCCCGCGAGGAAAAGCTTCAGGTGATCGAGGGCCAGCCGCCGATTCTGCATGACGCACCTGTCGCGTGCTCATTCCGCAACCGGTGCCAGTATGCGTTTGATCGCTGCGCACAGGAAAACCCTGCTCTCACCGATGTATCGGCACCGGGTCACCGCGCTGCCTGTTTCCTGCTGGACAGGGCCTCAACACAAGCGCCGGAGGCCATAAATGGCTGAAGCCGAAGCAGTTAAGCCGCTCGTCAAGGTGCGGGATCTTAAGATGTATTTCCCGATCCATTCGGGGCTGTTCAGAACGCATGTCGGCGACATCAAGGCTGTGGATGGCATCAGCTTTAACATCCTCCCAGGGGAAACACTCGGGCTGGTGGGGGAATCGGGCTGCGGCAAGTCGACGGTCGGACGGTCCATTCTGCGCCTGTATGACGTGACCAGTGGTACCGTTGAGATCAATGGTTTCGAAATCGCTCACGTCGATCGCGACAGCCTGCGCTCGAAACGCCCGATGATGCAGATGATCTTTCAGGACCCTCAGGCAAGCCTCAATCCACGGATGACGGTGGCGAGCATCATCGGCGAACCGCTTGACGAGCATATGAAGCTGTCCTCGGATGAAAGGCTTGCCCGGATCTATGAACTGATGGACTGGGTCGGCCTCAACCGGTCATTCGCAAAACGCTATCCGCATGAATTTTCAGGCGGACAACGCCAGCGCATCGGCATTGCCCGGGCATTGGCGCTGAACCCGAAATTCATCGTCTGCGACGAGCCGATTGCCGCGCTCGACGTGTCAATCCAGGCGCAGGTGGTCAATCTGCTGGAGGAACTGCAGGAACGGCTGAACCTGACCTACCTGTTCATCAGCCATGACCTGTCGATGGTGCGCCATATCGCAGACCGCGTGGCGGTGATGTATCTGGGCCGGATCGTCGAGGTTGCGTCGCGGGAAACGCTGTTTGCCGACCCGCTTCATCCCTACACACAGGCCCTGCTGTCAGCTGTTCCGGAACCGGACCCGGAGTCCGAGCGGCACCGCAAACCCATCGTGCTGCAGGGCGATGTGCCCTCGCCCGCCAACCCTCCAAAGGGTTGCAACTTTTCAACCCGATGCCCCAAGGTCATGGACATATGCAGGCAGCTTGAGCCCGTTGTCCATGACTTCGGAGACGGAAGACAGGTGGCTTGCCATCTGTATTCAGAAAGCATGCAAACGACCGCGGAACCAACCGCCGGCGAAGTTACAAACTAAAAACAACAAGGAGACAGCCATGAAACTGAAAGCTCTTCTGATGGGCGCCGTTGCCGCGATGGCAATCGCACCTGTCGCACATGCCGAGCGCGGCTCGGATGGTGAGGTCAAGATCATCTACTGGCAGGCGCCATCGATCATGAACCCGTATCTGTCCGGCGGCACAAAGGACATCGAAGCGTCGTCGCTCGTTGTCGAACCGCTCGCACGCTTCAACGAAAAGGGTGCTCTGGTTCCCTACCTCGTCGATGAGATTCCGACAGTCGAGAACGGTGGCGTTGCAGCCGACCTGACATCGATCACCTGGAAGCTGAAAGAAGGCCTTCTTTGGTCCGACGGCACACCGGTGACTTCGGCAGACGCCAAGTTCACTGCCGACTATTGCATGGCACCTGACGGCGGCTGCGCCCAGAGCGCCAAGTTCGATGGCGTGAAAAGCGTCGAAACACCGGATGAGCGCACCATCGTGGTCAACTTCACCGGACCGAAGCCTGTTCCCTACGCAGCCTTCGTCGGCGCACAGTCGCCGCTCATCCAGGCGGCGCAGTTCAAGGATTGCCTTGGCGCCAAAGCGCAGGAATGCACCTCGGCCAATTTCGGCCCGATCGGCACCGGCCCATTCGTGGTCACCGACTTCAAGCCGAACGACGTGATCACCATGAAGGCCAATGACAACTATCGCGATCCGGCAAAGCCCGCATTTGCGACCTTGACCTTCAAGGGCGGCGGCGACGCGGCATCGGCTGGCCGTGCGGTTCTTGAAACCGGCGAATTCGATTATGCTTGGAACCTGCAGCTCGCACCGGAAGTCATCGCCAAGATGGCCGAAGGCGGCAAGGGCACCCCGGTTTCGGGTTTCGGCACGCTGGTTGAGCGTATCGAAATGAACATGACGGATCCGTCGCCGGATCTGCCGGAAGGCGAGCGTGCAACCGCCAAGCATCCGCACCCGATCCTGTCGGACATGAATGTGCGCAAGGCTCTTTCGATGGCGATCGACCGCACGCTGCTGGTTGAGATCGGTTACGGCCAGGCCGGCCGCCCAACCTGCAACCTGGTTCCTGCTCCGGAACTGTTCGCTTCGCCGAACACAGAGTGTATTCCCCAGGATGTCGAAGGCGCCAAGGCGCTGCTCGATGCCGCCGGCTGGACAGTTGGCGCTGATGGCATTCGTGAGAAAGATGGCAAGAAGTTCAAGCTTCTGTTCCAGACCTCGACCAACGCCGTTCGTCAGGACTTCCAGGCCCTGATCAAGCAGTGGTGGGCTGATATCGGTGTTGAAACCGAACTCAAGAACATCGACGGTTCCGTGTTCTTCGGCGGAGACCCGGCATCCCCGGACACGTTCCAGAAGTTCTATGCGGACGTGGAAATGTACGCCAACAACTTCGACGGCACAGATCCTGAACAGTATCTCGGCCAGTACACCTGCGAGAAGGCTCCAAAGCCGGAATCACAATGGCAGGGCGAGAACATCAACCGTTACTGCGATCCAGCCTATGACGAACTGGTTGCCGAACTCGGCAAGACCGGCGAAATCTCCAAGCGCGCGGAAATCGCCAAGAAGCTGAACGAGATGATCACCAAGGAATCGATGACAATCGTGCCTCTGGTTGATCGTGGCCGCGTTTCGGCTCATTCCAACAGCCTCGGCGGTGTTGTGCTCAACACCTGGGATTCCGAAATCTGGAATGCTGCGGACTGGTACCGCATCAAGTAAGGCAGACATGGAATGGTCCCGCTCCGGCGGGGCCATTCTCCACCTCCGCTTTTTTCCCTCGCCATACTGCTGAACCGAGGCGTCGCCTATGCTGACTTTTACATTCCGACGATTGTTGTTGGCCATACCGACGCTTGTGCTCATCAGTCTGATCATCTTCCTGCTGCTGGATCTGGCGCCGGGTGACCCCCTCGCCAACCAGCCGCTGAGCATTCCCCCGGAAGTCCGGCAGAAAATGCGTGACGCGCTGGGCCTCGATGCGCCCGCCTATATTCGCTACCTGCTCTGGGCCAAGCAATTCTTCTGGGTCGAGCCGCTGGTGTTTGTCGACTGGGTGGTGGGAACGAACTTCTCCGAAGGCATGCAACGCATCGTCTCGTGGCAGTTCCGCTCACCGGTATTCGACATCATCATTCAGCGCATTCCGCAAACGCTGTGGGTGGTTGGCCTGGCCTATGTGGTTGGCGTGATGATTGCGCTGCCGATCGGCATCATCTCGGCCTACAAGCAATATTCATGGTTCGACCAGATCGGTACATTCGTCTCGATGATCGGCTTCTCTGTTCCGCCTTTCTTCTCGGGTGTTCTGATGATCGTGTTCTTCGCAATCATGCTGCCCTGGTTTCCATCGATCTATGACACCACGCTGGTGGTCAACGACTTCGAGAGTTTCGGCCAGCAGGTACGGCAGATGACGCTGCCGGTCATGGTGCTGGCGCTGCAGACGACAGCTCAGCTGTCACGCTTCATGCGCGCCTCGATGCTCGACAATCTCAACCACGATTATGTCCGCACGGCCCGCGCCAAGGGCATGACCGAGAAGGTGGTGCTACTGGTGCATGTGCTGCGCAACTCGATGATCCCGGTGGTGACCGTGATTGCGCTCGGCATTCCCTCGATTTTCGGCGGCGCCATCATCACCGAGCAGATCTTCAAGGTGAATGGCCTTGGTCAATTGCTGATCACCGCCATTTACGCCAACGACCTGCCGATGGTGCAGACGCTGGCCTTCATCTTCGCGGTGCTGATCGTGCTGTGCAATCTCATTGCCGACGTGCTGTACGGCCTGCTTGATCCGAGGATCCGCTATGACTGATACGCCTCTCGAGCCCGTCATCAAGGACACGTCCGCCCGGTCGCAGTGGTGGGATGTCTGGGATCAGTTCAAGACCCACAAGGGCGCGCTGTTTGGCGCTGCCGTGTTCCTGTTCATCGTTCTTGCAGTGACGCTTGGCCCCTTCATATGGACCCTGGAGCCGACCTTCATCGACATCCGGGCACGAAACTCCGGCCCCTCATTGGCGCATCCGTTTGGAACAGATCAGCTGGGACGCGACATTCTGGCGCGAATGATGGCCGGTGGGCAGGTTTCGATCGCCGTCGGCCTGACAGCCATGGCGATCAGCGTTCTGCTGGGAACATTGATCGGCGTTGTTTCAGGGTTCTTCCGCAAACTTGACGGGATTCTGATGGGTCTGACCGACCTATTTCTGGCCCTGCCGCTGCTGCCGCTTTTGCTGGTCATGGTGATGCTGTTTCGTGAAACCCTGTCGCGCAGCTTCGGACCGGAAATGGGAACCTTCATCCTGATCGTGTCTGCAATCGGCATCACCAGCTGGATGCAGACAGCCCGTATTGTGCGTGGCGAAGTGCTGGCGCTCAAGGAACGTGAGTTCGTGCTGGCAGCCCGGTCAATCGGCACACCGTCGCGGCGCATGATCCTGCGCCATATTCTTCCCAATGTGCTCTCGCCGATCATGGTCTCGGCAACGCTGGGAATTGCAACGGCAATCATCACCGAATCGGCGTTGTCGTTCCTCGGGCTTGGCTTCCCGCCGGACTTTCCGACCTGGGGCCGTTTGCTGTTCGACGCAATCGATTACCTGCAGCAATACCCTGAGCGGGTGTTCTGGCCAGGGCTGGCGATTTCGCTGACCGTGCTGAGCGTCAACTATATTGGTGACGGCCTGCGTGACGCGCTTGATCCGCGCATCCGGGGACGCTGATCCGGGCGTGCCGGACCGGCCGCAGAGCTGTTCGCTGACTTACTCGCCGGCTTCTGCGTTGACAGGGACCACATCGACCGACTGATTGCTGGTCTGCCCGCCTGCGGTGCGCATCGCGCCGCGCACCGGTGCGACGTCGGCATAGTCGCGGCCATAGGCGACCACGATATGATCGGTTCCGGCAAACACTGCATTGGTCGGATCGTATTCGACCCAGCCGACGCCTGGTCCGCACCATGCAGACACCCAGGCATGCATTGCGTCCGCACCTTCCAGCCGCTCCCGTCCGGGGGGCGGCAGGGTTCGCAGGTAGCCGCTAACATAGCCCGCCGGAATGCCAAGGCTTCTCAGTGCAATGATCATGATGTGGGTGAAATCCTGACAGACCCCGTGGCGGGCGGAGAAAGCCTCGGCGGCGGGCGTGTCGACCGTGGTCGCCTCGGCGTCAAAGCGCATTTCACGGTGAAGCGCCAATCCCAGATCCGCGACGGTGTCCGAACAGGGCCGGCCGGCCTTGCTCTGGCCTTGGGCCCATTGGGCAATCGCATGATCAGGTCTGGCATAGGGTGACGCAGAGAGAAAATGCAGCGGCGAGCGCGGCCCCAGATCGGTTTCGGCCTCCAGCGCTTCAAGCAGCGCCGCGAGGTCCCCCGATATCGATGCGGGTGCGCCGTTGCCCGTCACTTCCACCCTGGCCTTGAGCGCAATTTCGATTGTGCTGTGTGGTTCGGAAAAGGCCAGCTCGGTCAGCCGGTTGCCAAAGAAATCGTCCCGGTCCCGGCGCGTTGACGGTTCCGGGTCGATGTCGACACTGCCGGCGATCAAACGCTGACGCCCGGGAATGGTCATTGGCATGGCATGCAGGATCTGGCGGGCACCGGCAGCGGGCGCTTGAAATGCGTAGTCGATAACCAGCTTGATATCGTAAAGCATCACCCTCAATCCAGAAACTGGGCATGCAGGTCATTGGTCAGCAGCCCGATGGTCTGTCCCAGTTCGACCAGCCTGGCCTGATCGAGGTTCTGTGGCGAACTGACAGACAGATCGGACTGGATGCGCAGCACAGCCTTGGACAAATCAGACAATTGGCCGTTCACATCGGCTCCGGGCAACAGGCTCACCTGCTCCCGGATCTCATCAATATGAAACGCGATGGACCGCGGATTGAGAGGATCCAGCGCCAGCAGATCGACAACCGTTTCGCGGCTTGCTGTCACCGGATAGCGCCTGCGGTGGCTCATGACGCTGTCGCCGACTTCGACACACAGCTCAAAGCCGCCATGCGGGCCAGACCATTCGGCGAAGGTGCCGAGCAGATCTGCCATCGCAATGGCGCGCTCGAGCGACCGTCCGATGGTCAGGAACCGCCAGCCGCTGAAGCGGTACATGTTTTCATGCACCAGACCGGAAAACCCGGTTATCTTGCGCAGCAGCACACCCATTGCAGACGCTGCGTCATCACCGGGATCAACCGTTTTACGCATATTGCCAACAGTCCGCTCAAGATCGGCGAGCGATGCCCAGGCATCGACTGAAAATCTGTCCCGGACCTGGCTGGCAGCATTGACTGCGGCTGAGATGGTTTGCTCGACAGCAGCGGGAAGCCCCTCAGCCATGTCCAGATTGTGTTTCTCCAGATAATCATCAAGCCTGCTCATAAGCGGCGTCCCACCGGAGGGGGTTTCCGGCAGACGGCTCATATAGGCCCTGGTCAGGCGCATCTGTCCCTCGGCCCGTTCGACATAGCGGCCAAGCCAGAACAGATTGTCTGCGGCCCGGCTTGGCAGCAAGCCGGGAGATGTCCGCACAAACACTTCCTCGGTGTGGCTGAGCATGGTGTCTTCAGGCACCGGCTTGTCCGACACGACCCAGACATCCGCAACCGTCCCCCCGCTGCGCAGCGAAACCGCGGACGGATCATCACTGGTGGCGGCAAGCCGGGCAAAGCCACCCGGCATCAACTGCCAGCCATCGCGCGTGCGCGCCATGAAGACGCGAATGCGCATTGGCTTGGGCTTCAAACCACCATTTTCCCATGCCGGTGTTGTCGACAGGGACACCAGTTCCTGTCCCACCAGATTGCGGCCTTCGCGGGCCATCCATGAGGCAAGGTCGAACCCGATTTCTGATGTATCTCCCCGCAGCACAGCGCCGGATTCGAGTTCAAGCGGCAGGCGTGTGGAGTTGGCCGGGCCAATCAACATATCATGCGCATTGTCGCGAACATGCGCCCGCTCCCTCTCGCCGCCGCACCACCACGTTGCGATGTTGGGAACGGATAGCGGCTTGCCATGCAAGACTTCAGACAGGCGCGGCATGAAGGCCAGGAATGACCGGCTTTCGAGAAGGCCGGATCCAAGCGCGTTGATCATGGTGACACCCTGCGAGCGGATCGCTCCAAGCATTCCAGGCGTTCCCAAACGTGAATCTGCCGCAAGCTCCAGCGGATCAGACCAGGCTGCGTCCATTCTCCGCCATAGCACGCTTATCGGCTTGGGGCCGGAGATGGTGCGCACCATCAGTTTGCCACCCTCGACCACCAGGTCGTCACCCTCAAGCAGCATCATTCCGAGGTAGCGCGCGATATAGGCGTGTTCGAAATAAGTCTCGTTCATCGGCCCCGGCGTCAGGATCCCTGCCCTGCTGCCCTCCTCGCGGCGCATGGCATTGATGCCATCGCGGAAACCGCGAAAGAAACCGACCAGGCGCTCGACATGCGAGCCACTGTAGAACCCGGGGAAGGCGCGGACCGAGGCGACCCGGTTTTCCAGCGCATAGCCGGCGCCCGAAGGGGCCTGGGTGCGGTCGCCCAGCACCCACCATCTTCCGTCGGAACCGCGGCCGATTTCAAATCCCACAAAATGCAGAAAATGACCTGATGCCGGTTTCACCCCGATCAACGGGCGCAGCCATTCGGGATTGGATGCCACGATAGAGGCTGGAAGATGCCCCTCGCTGACAAGCCGGTTTTCGCCATACAGGTCGGCCACGATGGCTTCGAGCAAATCGGCCCGCTCCGCCAGTCCCTCGCCCAAAGCCTTCCATTCCGTGGCCGGTTGAATGACCGGCACCGGACTCAACGGCCAATCCCGGGGGTTTTGATCTTCGCCGTAATGGCGCACAAAAACCCCGGCATCCCGCAGATATTGCGCACCACGGGCAAACGCCCGCTCCCGCTCATCGGGATGCAAGCCGTCGAGATGCGCGATCAGGCTGAGCCATTCCGGCTTGATGCTGCCGTCTTCGCGCATCAACTCGTCGGGAACATCCGGCAGAGTGGTGTAACCCGCCAGGATAGAGGGACGATCCGGATTGTGGATCGTGGCTGAACTGGGCACGGTCAGATACCCGGCTTGCGGCGCAAATCGAGCGTGAAGGGAAACTCGGGGTGCGGCGTTTCCGGAACCGGTGTGCTGGCTCCGGGTGTGTGGCCACGATGCTCGAAGCGGGCAAGCCTGCGGGCTTCCGCCTCGTTGCCGTTGACCGGGAACGTGTCATAGCTGCGGCCGCCGGGATGGGCGACATGATAGACGCAACCACCCAGTGGCTTGCCGGACCAAGTGTCGAATATATCGAAGGTCAGCGGGGCATCGACAGGCAATACGGGATGCAGCGCCAAGGCCGGTTGCCAGGCCTTGTAGCGGACACCGCCAACCGAGGTTCCGGCCTTGCCTGCAGCAGCCAGCGGCACCGGACGGCCATTGCATGTCACCATGTAGCGCGACGGATCCGCGGTTTCGAGCTTGACCTGTAGCCGCTCGACCGAGCTGTCGGTGTAGCGCACGGTTCCACCGATCGCGCCTGTTTCACCCAGAACGTGCCAGGGTTCCAGCGCCTGGCGCAATTCCAGCTTGACGCCCTCATACTCAACTTCGCCGCAGAACGGAAAGCGGAACTCGGCCTGGGCTTCGTACCATTCCGAACGCAGGTCAAATCCGTGGTCGCGCAGGTCGCGCAGCACATCGAGGAAATCCTCCCAGATGAAATGCGGCAGCATGAACCGGTCGCTCAGCGTTGTGCCCCAGCGGGTGAAGCGGCCCTTGGCCGGGCTCTGCCAGAACCGGGCAATCAGTGCCCGGATCAGCACCTGCTGGGCCAGGCTCATGCGCGGTTCAGGCGGCATTTCAAAGCCCCGGAACTCGACCAGGCCGAGACGGCCGGTCGGGCCATCGGGCGAATAGAGCTTGTCGATGCAGATCTCGGCCCGGTGGGTGTTGCCGGTCACGTCGGTCAGGAGATTGCGCAGCAAGCGGTCAACCAGCCATGGCAAGGGCGGGTTGCCGGCATCGGGAGCCGGGATCTGGTCGAGCGCCATCTCGAGTTCGTAAAGGCCGTCATGGCGGGCTTCATCAATGCGCGGCGCCTGGCTTGTCGGGCCGATGAACATGCCCGAAAACAGGTAAGACAGGCTTGGATGACGCTGCCAGTGAAGGATCAGGCTTGCAAGCAGGTCCGGACGCCGAAGGAACGGGCTATCAAGCGGCGTCGCGCCGCCAACGACAACATGATTGCCGCCGCCGGTGCCGGTGTGGCGCCCGTCGATCATGAACTTGTCGGCGCCAAGCCGGGTCTGCCGGGCTTCTTCGTAAACGCCTTCGGTGATTGCCTTGCACTCGTCCCAGTCGGTGGCGGGGTGCACATTGACTTCGACCACGCCCGGATCAGGCGCAACCCTGATGACGTTGAGGCGCGGGTCATGCGGAGGCCCGTAGCCCTCGATATGAACCTTCAGGCCAAGACGGTCAGCGGCAACCTCGGCTGCAGACACCAGTTCGAGATAGTCCTCCACCTTTTCGACCGGTGGCATGAACACGCACAGCCGCCCCTCGCGCGGCTCGACGGAGATCGCCGTACGAACTGCACCATCGAGGTCGCCGATGGTCTGTTCGACCTGCCGTTGCGTGGGCTCGGCGGCTGTAAACTGGGCGCGCGCCTGGGATGCGGCGTCTGCCGCCCGGGAATCGGCCAAGGCGTCATTGAGAGCCTTGCTGGCCGGATCCGGCAGGTCACCCTTGGGTTCTGTCGGGTCTGACGGATTGACGAAGGGATAGGATGAGGCCGGCACATGCGGCAGCGACCCCAGAGGCAGCCGGTAACCGACCGGGCTGTCGCCTGGAACCAGAAACACGTGACCGCGGCGTGTCTTCCATTTTTCAGACCGCCAGCCGTGCCCGGCAGCTTTCGACTGCCAGCGCTGCACCGGCAGCACGAATCCTGAAGGCGTGGCAAGACCACGAGAAAACACGGTGGCTATGCGGTGGCGCTCCTCGGCGTCTTCAAGCTTCGAGTTTTCGGGTGTGACGTTGTCAGGAAGATTGCCTTCCTTGACGATCCATTCCGCCGGGTCCTCGTAGGCCGGGACGACATGATCTTCGGCAATACCAAGATTGTCAGCGATGCCCGCCAGCAATTCCTTGGCGGTTTCGGGCGTGGCCTGCCCGGTGTCCTTGCCTTCATCGGCGATAAGTTCGGGATTGTTCCAGATCGGCTTGCCGTCGCGGCGCCAGTACAGTGAAAAAGTCCAGCGCGGCAAGGTTTCACCAGGATACCATTTGCCCTGACCGTAATGCAGGAAACCGCCTGGCGCGAAACGGTTGCGCAACCGGCGGATCAGCTTGTCGGCAGCTTCGCGTTTTTGCGGCCCGACCGCTGCAGTGTTCCATTCCTCGCTCTCGAAGTCGTCGATTGACACAAAGGTCGGTTCGCCGCCCATGGTCAGCCGGACATCGCCAGCCTTGAGTTTGGCGTCAATATCCTTGCCGAGCGCATCGAGGGCCGCCCAGGATTCCTCATTGAAAGGTTTGGTGATGCGCGGATGCTCAGCCATACGGTCGACCCGCATATCGAAAGCGAAGTCGACCTCGGCATAGCTGGCGAGCCCCGAAATGGGCGCCGCGTTGCGGTAATGCGGCGTTGCAGCCAGCGGAATGTGGCTTTCACCGGTCAACAGTCCTGACGTTGGATCAAGACCGATCCAGCCAGCGCCGGGAAGATAGACTTCAGCCCAGGCGTGCAGATCGGTGAAATCGTGATCCGTGCCGGCCGGGCCGTCAAGGGCAACCAGATCCGGCTTGAGCTGGATCAGATAGCCCGACACGAAGCGCGCGGCGAAGCCCAGATGTCTGAGCACCTGAACCAGCAGCCAGCTGGTGTCACGGCACGATCCCTTGCCCGTGTTGAATGTTTCTTCCGGCGTCTGGACGCCGGGCTCCATACGGATGACATAGCCGATTTCATTGGCCAGCCGCGCATTGAGCCCTACAACGAAATCCACGGTTCCGGTTTCGTCGCGCGGAACGCTATCCATAAACGCCTGCAACCTGGGCCCGGCAGGCTCGGGGGTCTGATAAATCACCAGATCGGGAGCGATCTCCTCAGGATAGCTGAAAGGCCACTTTTCCGCCGATTCCTCGACAAAGAAATCGAACGGATTGTAGACGGTCATGTCTGCGACCAGGTCCACCTCGATCTTGAATTCCATCACCGGGTCGGGAAACACATAGCGCGCCAGCCAGTTGCCATAGGGGTCTTGCTGGTAATTGACGAAATGCTTTTCCGGACTGATCTTCAGCGAGTGCGAAACCACCCGGGTGCGGCTGTGCGGCGCCGGTCTGAGACGGATGACCTGTGGCCCGAGTGTAACCGGACGGTCGTATTTGTAATGGGTCAGATGGTGAACGCTTGCCAGAATCGACATGTGAGGTATCCGTTGATCGGGCGGCCTTTCGGCACGGACCAGCATGCATGGCCTGACCGACCATGTCCACTGGTCATGATGCAGCGCATCTAAAATCCAATCATAATATGCTGATCTCTGACCCGGCAGCCGGATTGTGCCAAGGCTGCCTTGCAAAACGCCAAAAAGGGCGCTGCGGTTTGACCCGAGCGCCCATCAGTGGCGAATTCGTCTGAAAATATCTACCGTCGGCTGTCTGACTGTTGTCAGGCGGCGAGTTCGCCTTCTTCATCAAGCAGGGAATCAAGATCAAGATGCGAAATCATCTGCTTGTCCTTGGCGATGATCGATGTCGTCATCCGCTGCACTTCAGTGGCGCCAACTTCCGGGACCGACTGGATTTCATCTTCGCTGACCGTGACCATGTCGGAAACATTGTCGACCAGAAGGCCGACGAGCTGTCCGCGAATGCTTGCGACGATGATCGCAGACCGCTCAGTCGGATCAATGGCTTCAAGGCCGAGGCGCAGCGCCATGTCGATGACAGGGATCACGGTTCCGCGCAGATTGATGACACCCAGAACATGCTTCGGGGCATGAGCCAGCGGGGTGGCGGGCGCCCAGCCGCGGATTTCCCTGACTGACATGATGTTCACGCTGAACACCTGCTCGCCGAGGAAAAACGAAATAATTTCAAGACCTGAAGTCTTATTGCCGGTTTGCGTCTCGTTCATCTTGTCCTCGCGTCAAGTTAGCCTTCCCGCGACAGGGCGGATCAACGCCTTCAGTCTGCGGTCCCGGCAGAACCGGTTGAATAGTTTGAAATGCGGCACTTTTGGAAAAGCTTGCATGTGCCGTTTGCGGAACCATGCCGCTGCGGGAAACGCATCATGCTTGGGGCAATACCCCTTCCCAAGCAGAACCTTAAACATGCTTTCGTTAAGAATGCGAAAACAAACTGTGGCAGGATACAGCGGTCAGGACAGAAAAAACGCCGGAAATTGGCTTTTTCTCTGCTTAATCCGCCAAGACCATAGAGCAACCCAAGCAGAGCGCCGCAGGAACCGAGCATCTCGGGCCGTCCGCGTGATCAACCACGGAAGACAGCCGGTGATCCGCGCTATGCTGCGGAATGCAAACGGCGTTGGTACCGTCCCTGACAGCACCAACGCCGGAATGTGAGTTCAAGGCGGTCATTCAAGTCCTATGACCGCGGCATGGATCAGGACTTGGGCTTGCGCTTCAGGCCGCCCTTGCCACCCTCGGATGCCGGACCGGACCCGGCAGCGTCCGCCGGCGGGCCCTTGCGGTGAGGCTTGCCTGCTGCCTTGAAACCGGGCTTGTCGCGCTTTGGCTTCTTATCCTTGGCAAATGGCCGGTCTGCTGCCGCGTCAGAGCGAGCGGCCGGCTTGCCAGGCCTGGATGGCTTTCCGGCTTCCGGCCGGGGTGCAGCAGCCTTGGGGGCCGGAGCCACATCGTCATAGGGCCAGGCACCAGGAGTCGCGTTTGCCGGAAGATCGTCACGGGCCGCGGGTTTGCGATCCGCATAGGCGTTGTCGCGCGGCGGACGATCATCGCGTTTCTTGCCACCGGTGAAAGGTCGCTTCTTGGCATAATCCGGCTTGGCCTTTTCCCGCGGACGGGCATCATCGGACGGCCAATCAGAATTCTTTGCGCCGGACGGAGCGGAAGAGAAATCACCATCGCGCGCTCTTGGCGGACGCGGCGTGCGGACCGGCATGTCCGGAACGCCGTCGAGACGTGTCACCATGACATTCTTTTCAATCTTGCCGGTCGGACCGATGGCCGCCTCGAACTTGTTGGCGGCAGCGCCGGAAATCTCGACATGGGTTTCCAGATCGTGGATCTTGATCGACCCGATATCGGTCTTGGTGATATCGCCGGCACGGCAGATCATCGGCAGCAGCCAGCGTGGCTCCGCCGATTGCTTGCGGCCCAGCGACAAAGAGAACCAGACCGCATTCTTGATCGGCACATGCTCGCCGCGTGGCGCGCGTTCGGCATAGGTTCCACCGGGTGCAGAGACAGGTCCGGCGTCATTGAGTTCCTCAGGAGACGAACGGCCGGCACGATGCAGGCGCATCAGGGCTGCGGCAACTTTCTCAGCGCCATGCTTTTCCAAAAGAGCCGCGACCATTGCTGTTTCATCTTCAGCCACATCCGCTTCAAACGAAGGATCAGCCATCAGGCGTTCGTCATCACGGGCCAGGATCTCGTCAGCCGATGGCGGGCGGGCCCAGGTGGCGGTGATGCGCGCGTCACCCAGCAGCCGTTCGGTCCGGCGGCGGGCATTGTAAGGCACGATCAGAGCAGAGACGCCCTTGCGTCCGGCGCGGCCGGTACGGCCGGAGCGGTGCAGCAAGCCTTCCTGGTTCTTCGGAAGATCTGCATGAATGACCAGTTCCAGATCGGGCAGATCGAGCCCGCGGGCGGCAACATCGGTCGCCACGCAGACCTTGGCCCGGCCATCGCGCAAGGCCTGAAGGGCGTGTGTGCGTTCGTTCTGGCTCAATTCGCCGGACAGCGCGACGACCGAAAAACCACGGTTGGAAAAGCGCGCGGTCAGATGGTTGACGGTGGCACGGGTGCTGCAGAACACGATGGCGTTCTTGGCGTCGTAATAGCGCAGAACGTTGATGACAGCATTTTCGCGGTCATTGGGAGCAACGGTCAACGCCCGGTATTCAATATCGAGATGCTGCTTCTGCTCACCGGCGGTGGAGACCCGGACGGCCTTGTTCTGATAGCGCTTTGCCAGATTGGCGATTCCGGACGGCACGGTTGCCGAAAACATCAATGTGCGACGTTGATCGGGAGCGGCATCAAGAATGAACTGCAGATCATCGCGGAATCCGAGATCAAGCATTTCGTCGGCTTCATCAAGCACCACGGCCCGCATTGCCGACAGATCGAGTGACCCGCGATCGATGTGATCGCGCAAGCGGCCCGGCGTACCCACCACAATGTGCGCACCGCGCTTCAGTGTCTGGCGCTCGACCGACATGTTCATGCCGCCAACGCAGGTGGCGATGCGCGCACCGGCTTCACCGTAGAGCCAGGCCAGTTCGCGCTCGACCTGCAGCGCCAGTTCACGCGTCGGCGCGATGCACAGCGCCAGCGGGGCTTCGGCACGCGGCAAGGTTTCCTCGTCGCCCATCAGCGTCGGCGCAAGCGAGATCCCGAAGGCCACCGTCTTGCCCGATCCGGTCTGGGCCGACACCAGAAGGTCGGCATCGCGCAGCTCGGGCGCGAGCACGGCCTGCTGAACCGGGGTGAGCTTTTCATAGCCGCGTTTTTCCAGAGCCCGGGCTATCGCCGGCTGGATGGTCTCAAGGTCTGTCATTTCGGATCTTTCGGACTTTGTGTTTAGGCCCGTTGCAACGGGCGCTGTGCGGGGTGTTCATCCGGCAACAGCTTTGCGCCTCTCATAAAGCACAATTGAGCAAGAAGAAACGGGGCCAAGCAAGAAAGTTGCTTCGGCGCGATTTTGGCAAAGAATGGCGTGTTGCCTGCCGGTTTTCACCGATGGCAGCCTGGTGTTTAGCAATCAAACCCGTGAACGCCATGAAAACAGATGCATAAGCCGGTCACAAACAGCTCTTGGAGGCGGCGCAATATAACCCGGCATTGCAGAATTCGGCACCCCACCTTGCATCGCCGTATTCAGCCAGGCGCTGCGCCAGAGCCAACATAACGCGGCTCGCGGGGAACCAAGGCGGTTCTGCGGCGTTAGTATGGCATGAAAAAGATTATGCTCATCTCCGCATCTGTCCTCGCCCTGGGTGCCGCCTCGATTGCGGCCGACGCGGACGGTGTGTCCATGCTGAATGGCGAAACCCAGACGGCTTTGATGTCGTTTGCCGTACCAGTTCCCACGTCAGATGATGATCGCACATACCGAGGCGACCGGGTCTCCCGGCACCAGAATGAACACGACGTTCGCCTGGTCACGTCCAAGGGCGCATCGGTCAATTCATGCGACGCTGCAAACTGGCCGTATTATCCGGCCGAATGCCTGAAACGAGTCGAGACGGCGGGTCTTTGAATCACGTTGGAAGATGACTGACCATTCGCAATAGCAGGCAGGCTGGATCAGAACTTAAGCGACCGCATTCCATTCAAACGCGCGGTGCAGCGCATCCAGACTCCGACAATGGTTGTCAGCCAGGCCGATTGCTGGTTGTTATGCGGCATGGCCTTCACACTTCGTCAATTGCAGTATTTTGTCGCCGTCGCCGCCCAGGGCACTGTCTCGGGGGCGGCGCAGAACCTGTCGATCTCGCAGTCGGCGGTCACGGAGGCGATCAAGGAGCTCGAAGGCGATCTGGGCGTGGACCTGTTCGACCGGCATTCGCGCGGACTGACAATTACCCACAAGGGTCACCAGTTCCTGCGTCACGCGACCAAGATCCTCTCCGACGTGTCCGATGCAAGGCGGACTTTCTCGGACGACAAGGAAAGCCTCACGGGCACACTCAATCTCGGCGTGACCTCGCTGGTTGCGGGCTATGTGCTGTCGGATCTCCTGGCGCGCTACCGGCGGGCCTTTCCGGGGGTGACGGTTTCGGCAATCGAGGACAATGGCGATTATCTCGAACATTTGCTGATCGGTGGCGAGCTGGATGTCGCCGTTATCGTGATTTCCAACCTTCGCAACCGCATGGCGCTGCAAACCGAAATCCTGGAGGTTTCGCCCTACCGGCTGTGGTTGCCGCTCGGCCACAGGCTGGCATCGGCTGAAAGCATTACGGTGGCCGATGTGGCGGAAGAACCGGTGATCATGCTGACCATCGATGAAATCGAGGAAAGCACCGGAAAACTGCTCAGCGCCATCGGCTCACGCCCGAAAATTGCCTTCAGAACCCGTTCGGTGGAAGCGGTGCGCAGCCTGGTTGCCACCGGGGCCGGTGTGGCGCTGCTGCCGGATCTGGTCTACCGGCCCTGGTCGCTGGAAGGCGACCGGATCGAAAGCCGCGACGTATCCGGCAGCCTGCCGATGGTGCAGGTCGGGGTGGCCTGGCGGCGCGGCAGCCAGATGACGCAAGCCGCGCGCGACTTCATCGATCTGTCCCAGGCTCAGAGGGCTATACGGCAACGCTGATCAAGAAGTCAGAGATTCAGGACACCATCGGCGAGCGCGCGGGCCAGGGCATGTTCGCGTGTTCTGGCACCGAGCTTGCCTCGCGCATTGCGCAGATGCAACTCAACCGTGATCGGCTTTATCCCCATCCGGTCTGCAATTTCCTTAGTGCGCAAACCACCTGCGAGCCACTGAAGACACTCGGTCTCGCGAACGGAGAGTGCCCGCGTAGCTGGTTCAACACCTGTCGCCGATCGGGATAGTTTTTCATGACTGAAATGCGCTGCGAGCCTGAGCAGATGGCCATGCTCGGCGAAGACAACCTCGAGCTGGTCTCGAGGCATGGTGGAGCCCAGGTTCCAGCCCGCGGCGCCCAGAGGCCCCTTAACGCGGATCATGCAGGTCATGCCCGCGCGAAATCCGGTCTCAGCCGCTTCCAGGATAAATCCACGCTCCCGCGAGTTCAGGTAGGTGTGATCGTCAAGAAAATCGATTCCGGTACCAACCGGCTCCAGGGTTTCTGCGCAATAGCGCATGAACGGGTCGATCCGGGCATGATTGCACTGGGTGTAATGGGTCGTCCACGAATCCGGCATGGTTGTCATCACCCGCTCATGAACCGGCCCCACGTCCAGATAAATGATCCGGTCAAAACCGTAAGATCCAAAAAAACTGGCCGCGGAGTCCCAGATCGCCGACGGCCCTTTCGCGCTCTGAAATGACGTCAGCAGATCTTCGACGGCGTTCGCTTTCATTCAACGCTCCTGCTGATACGGGCAGCCCGGTGGTGAACCTAAGGATATCCATATATTGCGAAGACGGCGAAGCTTGGCAACCATCCGCAGCAGTTAACGGAGCCGGATACTGTCATGATATTTAATCAGGTATTTCAAAATCGCTTCGGCTTGACCGCTGCCATTCTGCTGTTACTGAATTCGCCGGCCAGCGCCGCCGGCGACAGTGCCACGATCCTTGTCTTTGACGGATCAGGATCCATGTGGGCCGAGCTTGAAGGCCGCACACGCATCGAAGTCGCACGCGACGTGCTCTCCGAATATCTGAACGGACGGGACATGAGCCGGCCACTCGGCGTGATCGCCTACGGCCACCGGCGCCGCGGCGATTGCGCCGACATAGAAATCCTGTTTCCCTCAGGCGTTTACAACGCGCCGGACGTATCAAGCCAAGTTAATTCGCTTAACCCGAAAGGCAAGACCCCTATCAGCGATGCACTGCGGGAAGCGGCAAGACAAGTACCGCGCACGGCCGAGGAAGCAGACATAATCCTGATCACCGACGGAATTGAAACCTGCGTCCCTGACGTCTGCACTATTGCCGATGAACTGGCGGAATCCGGCATCAAGATACGGGCCCACGTCGTTGGCTTCGGGTTATCGGAGGCCGAAGCTGACACGCTTGCCTGCATCCCGGAGCGGACCGGAGGCAAGCTGCTGCGGCCTGGCACCGGACAGGAACTCGCAGAAGCGCTGAGGCAGACAGAAACGCAGGCACCACCCGAAATTCCGGCGCTATCAGCGGAAGTCAATCTGCTAATTCGGCTTGGAAACAATGGCATGCCTGAGCGCTATTCGTGGGCGCTTCGCAACGATGATACCGGCACCGTGACCGAACTCGCGGAGATGACCGGCGATGCGCGCTATTCTCCCTTTCCTCTCAATCTCGACGAGGGCCGTTACACGGCTCTGCTTTCAACCGCGAACGGTTCGGGGGAAACCAGTTTCGAGATCAGGGACTCCGAACCGAAATCCATCGAAGCGGCACTGGCGGGTGATCTTCCCGACATCACGCTGGTCAATCGCGGTCCCTATCTTGCCGGACACAACGCCCTGTTTGACCTCACCATCAACCGGGAGGGCCTGAATGTCGGTGGCGCCGATTTTCAGCTGACGCTTTACAAGGCGAAGCCTAATGGTGACCCCGACGGTGCGGCGATCACCTGGTCCTATGTCAGCGGCAACGCCGGACGGAAGGCGAACGCCCTGGCCCTGCCCTCCGAACCGGATGAATTCATTGTCACGCTGGAACGCGGCGACGGAACGACCGTCGGCTCGACCCGCATTGAAAGCCAGGCCGATCCCGCGGTTCGTCTCGTCGTGCCGTCAGTCGTAACTACAGGTACGGAAATCGCGTTCGAAAGCTTCGGTGGCCAAGGCTCGAATGATCTGGTCAAGATCCAGAAGGACGGTGCCGACGTCGGATGGTCAAAAACGCTGGTAAGCATCGCCGAAGGCAATCCGCTCGTCGCACCGGAAGCGGAGGGAAGCTACGACCTCGTCTATGAATTGGGCGATGCGCGCGTGGAAAAAGCCCGGGTCTCGTTTCAGGTCAGTCAAGCCGGCACTCCAGCTGCCCAACTGGTGGAGAAGACAGACGCACAAGACCTGCCGCAAAGCTCGTCCCAGGGCGAGGTCAAAAACGAGGTCGAGGCGACATTCAGAGTCGCAGAGGCATTCCAGAGCCTTCAGATCCAATGGTCGGCGGTTCCGCTTGATGAAAACCTGCCGCTCGATGCCTGGGCGCCGAGCGACTATGCGCCCAGCATGAGCGGCTTCTTTCTTCCCGGGCGTTACCGGGTGACCGGAGACGCGGGCGACATGCAGTTTCTTGGCGATGTCGACATCACCGCGGAAGGCCCGAATCTATTCGAGTTCGGGTTGGCGCCTGAACCCGCGTCGGATCCCGGCGGCCCCTTGACCGAGGAAGGCGTGGCCGATCTGCTCGACCGGCTTGTTCCCGGCCGCAAACCAGCCAATTGAGGACAAGACCATGCGTATGATTCCACTCCTGATGACGGCTGCCGTGTGCGCTGTCGCATCCCCCGCACTGGCTGAACAAAAGGCGCTGGTCGCCGAGTGTACCGGCAGCGGTGCACGGTTCTTCCTTTCGGATCTGACCGTCAGCGAGGCTTCGGTATCCGCTGGCACAAATGTACCTTCGAGCCCTGATGGTGTCCTGATCATCGGAGTCGGCGAAAAACCCTACTGGTCGTTCGCGGGGCGCAAACAGATCGACAGGGATTGTGGCGGAGATGGCCAGGACGAGATTGAACTGTTTCCCGGTGGCTTGCAGCCGCGCGACGGGAACTGGCGCACGGTGGTCAAGGCCACGCGCATGGAAGGGTGTCCGGAGATGCTGGCAAGCGCGATGGCAGCTCAAAACAAGGGGCAACAGACAACAACCCGGCGCGTCAGCTTCCCCAAGCCGTTCGATCCCAACAAGCTGCCGCGGGATTTCAATCCGGGCCACAGCTGGAGTGCTGCGGGCGACAACCGCTGGACCGCATCGATCTTCACGCAAGGTGTCGATTACGGTGCTGAAGGGGCACAGAAAACGGATGTGCGGCTGACCATGGAACTGGTCTCGGAGACGGAGATCCGGAACACCGGATCGGTCAAGATGTCACTGCCAGAGTTCGCACAGAAGGTAATGAACATCTCCGGCGACTGCCGTGTGATCACGGATTCGGTTTCGACTTGGCTCGGTGACTGAACAGACGATGGCCCAGGTGCACGGGTTTCCTTGTCCCGGCTGGCTTCGAACCTGTTGCGTCGAACTGCGGCCTTGCCAAAACCATTTTATCTAGTATTCTTGATATATAGATTTGGTGTACGCATTCATCAACCCGCGCCAAGATTGCACTTCAATATCACGGTTATCAGACACGCGAGAAAATCATGGCAGACAACGTCTACAACGTTCTGTTCCTCTGCACTGGCAACTCCGCCCGCTCGATCCTTGCGGAAGCCATTATGAACCGCGCCGGTCAGGGCCGGTTCAAGGCCTATTCGGCAGGGTCTCAAGCCAAGGGCGAGGTTCATCCGTTCACCCTGGATCTATTGAAGCAGATGAATTTCGATACCGGCTTCGCACGATCAAAGAACTGGGACGAGTTCGCCGCGCCCGGCGCTCCGAATATGGATTTCGTTTTTACAGTCTGTGACAATGCGGCAAACGAAAGCTGCCCGGCCTGGCCCGGGCAACCGATGTCCGCGCATTGGGGAATTCCCGATCCCGCCAGCGCTACAGGTACCGACGCAGAAAAACGGCTTGCTTTCTCCGAAGCCTACCGCATGCTCAATGCCCGGATCTCAATTTTCACCAGCCTCCCCTTGAAGAGCATCGACCGGCTCGCATTGCAGGACCGGCTGGATTCAATTGGCCGGACAACGGATCTCAACGGCGCGGCCTGACACCCGATTTGAACCGGTTTGCGGGGATTCGAACACTGCAAAGCAATCCGGCAGTCACTTCACGCTTCGTATCGGTTTTTCCGATATCACAATTCTGATAAAAGTATTTGCGCACTCAGACGGGTCGTATCACTCTTGGCTCCCGACGCTGGTCGCTATTTTGGCGGCCACCAACGGTGGGAGCTCAAGCAGATGAAAAAGATGTTGAACACATGTACGGCCATGGCGATGGCGCTTTCGGTCATGACCCCGGGAATTGCCTCGGCGGATATGATGACTGAAGTTGGACCCGGCGAAGGCCAGGTCAACATTGTCGCCTGGGCCGGCTACCTTGAACGCGGCGAAACCGACAAGGCTTTTGACTGGGTCACCAAATTCGAGGAAGCCTCGGGCTGCAAGGTCAACGTCAAGACAGCCAACACCTCCGACGAGATGGTGGCGCTGATGAATGAAGGCGGCTTCGATCTGGTCACCGCGTCGGGTGATGCCTCGCTGCGGCTGATCGCCGGCAAGCGGGTGCAGCCGATCAATACTGATCTCATTCCGTCCTGGTCGACGGTCGATGACCGCCTCAAGGATGCGCCCTGGCACACCGTCGACGGCGTGCATTACGGAACGCCCTATATGTGGGGCCCGAATGTGCTGATGTACAACACCGAAGCCTTCAAGGATTCGCCGCCCACATCGTGGAATGTGGTGTTCGAAGAGATGGACCTGCCCGACGGCAAGACCAACAAGGGCCGGGTTCAGGCTTATGACGGTCCGATCCATATTGCAGACGCTGCGCAGTACCTGATGTTCCACAAGCCGGAACTTGGCATCAAGAGCCCCTACGAGCTCAATGAAGACCAGTACAAGGAAGCACTGGATCTGCTGCGCGTGCAGCGCACTCTCGTCGGCCGCTACTGGCATGACGCGTTCATCCAGATCGATGATTTCAAGAACGAGGGTGTTGTCGCATCCGGTTCCTGGCCGTTCCAGGTCAACCTGCTCAAGGGCGACAATGTGCCGGTGGCATCGGTGATCCCACAGGAAGGTGCAACCGGTTGGGCCGACACCACCATGATGCATGCGGATGCCGCCAACCCCAACTGCGCCTATATGTGGATGGAGCACTCGCTGGCGTCCAACCTGCAGTCCGATCTCTCGGTCTGGTTCGGCGCCAACCCGGCTGTTCCGGCCGCCTGCACCGATGGCCGCGGCATGCAGACCGCCGAAGGCTGCACCGCCAACGGACTGGATGATTTCGACAAGATCAACTTCTGGACCACACCGGTGTCGAAGTGCGAAAGCCAGGGCGAGTGCGTGCCTTACTATCGTTGGGTCTCTGACTATATCGGCGTGATCGGCGGCCGCTAAGCCCCCACCACTTGTGCCTGCTTCCCTCCCCTCGATTGGGGAGGGAGACTGGCGCTCAACCGCAATAGCCTGATGTACAACTGCCCGCGCGCCCTGTTGCCGGGCCATCAGGACTGATCTGGACTCTCCATGACATATGCTGTCTCATTTCAACAGGTCTCGCGCCACTTCGGGTCTGTTCGCGCTGTCGACGCCGTCGACCTGGAGATCGAACCGGGCGAGTTCTTTGCCATGCTCGGGCCGTCGGGATCCGGAAAAACCACCTGTTTGAGACTGATCGCCGGGTTCGAGCAGCCGACTGCCGGGCATATCGAGATTTTTGGTGAGACAGCAGAAGGCGTTCCGCCCTACCGGCGCAACGTCAATACCGTGTTTCAGGATTACGCGCTGTTTCCGCACCTCAATGTGGCAGACAATGTGGCTTACGGGCAGATGATCCGCGGCGTCGGCAAAACCGAGCGCCTGCGCGACGCCGAGGCAGCACTCGAGATGGTCAAGCTGCCGGGATATGGCGCACGCAAGCCCGGACAACTCTCCGGCGGCCAGCGGCAACGGGTGGCACTCGCTCGCGCCTTGGTCAACAAACCGAAGGTGCTGTTGCTGGACGAGCCGCTCGGCGCGCTGGACCTGAAGCTGCGCGAGCAGATGCAGGAAGAACTGAAAGTCCTGCAGAAGGCACTCGGCATCACCTTCGTCTTTGTCACCCACGACCAGGGCGAAGCGCTGTCGATGGCTGACCGGATTGCCGTGTTCAACGAAGGCCGGATCATGCAGACCGGCACGCCCGAAGATATTTACCGCCGCCCCAAGACCCGCTTTGTCGCCGATTTTGTCGGCTCATCCAATGTGCTCCCGCCCGATATCACCCAGCGTCTGGGCGGCCCCGCCGAATGGGCCAGCCTCAGGCCGGAAGACATCCGGCTTGGATCTGACGGCGGTCATGAGGCCAGGGTCGCCGCCACGAGCTTTCTGGGCAGCGCGACCCGCCTAACGCTGGACGTGGCGGGCGAGAAGATCAATGTGCTGCTTCCCTCTGGCGCGCCGGTGCCGCATCAGGGTGAGAGTGTGCATTTTTCGTGGGGCAGCGATGCCCTGCACCTGATGGGAACCGAGGCATGAGCACCACGGCGACAGTTGCACCCGGCGCTATCCTGCCCGGCCGCGGCGGCCTGGGCGGTGCGCTGTCGGATGCCTTCTGGCGCAAGCCGGGGCTGTTGCTGTTCCTGATGCTGACGCCGCCCTTGCTGTGGCTCGGGGTGATCTATCTGGGGAGCCTGTTCGCGCTTCTGATCCAGAGCTTTTTTTCGATCGACGAATTCTCAGGCATGGTGGTGCGCGAGTTCACGTTGAAGACCTATGGCGAGTTGCTGCGGCCCTCCAATCTCGACATCATCATCCGGACCGTCACCATGGCGGGGATGGTGACCATTGCCTCGGCAATCATTGCCTTTCCGATTGCCTATTACGCCGCCCGCTACGCGAAGGGGCGCTGGAAAGCGGTGTTTTATCTCGGCGTGATGCTGCCCTTGTGGTCGAGCTATCTGGTCAAGGTTTATGCCTGGAAACTGATCCTGGCCAAGGAAGGCATTCTCACCTGGGTGTTCGACAAGCTGCACCTGACCTTTCTCATCGACGGATGGCTGGCCCTTCCGGTCGTCGGTGGCAATTCGCTGTCGCTGAGCACGACGGGCACGTTTCTTGTGTTTGTCTATGTCTGGCTGCCTTTCATGATCCTGCCGATGCAGGCAGCGCTTGAGCGGGTTCCCGGCAATCTTCTGGAAGCCTCTGCCGATCTTGGCGCTTCACCGGGGCAGACCTTCCGCAATGTGTTGCTGCCTCTGGCGCTGCCCGGCGTCATTGCCGGGTCGATCTTCACCTTCTCTCTGACGCTCGGGGATTACATCATCCCGCAGATCATCGGGACGTCGCATTTGTTCATCGGCATGGCGGTCTATGCGCATCAAGGCACAGCCGGCAACATCCCGCTGGCCGCAGCCTTCACCGTGGTGCCGGTGGTGATCATGGGCATCTATCTGTGGCTGGCCAAACGTGCGGGGGCATTCAATGCGCTCTGACAAACAAAACACAACACCGATGAGCCTCAAGATCGCGGCCGGTGCCGGTCTTGCCTTCCTGCATCTGCCGATCCTGCTGATCTTTCTCTATGCGTTCACGACCGAGGAGAAGAGCTATCAGTTCCCTCCTCCCGGCCTGACGCTGAAATGGTTTGCGGTGACCTGGAACCGGCCTGATGTCTGGGAAGCGCTTGGCCTCTCGGTCCGCGTCGCCTCGATCTCGACGGTGGTGGCGCTGACGCTCGGAACGCTGTGTGCCGCGGCGATCTCGCAGACCAAGTTTTTCGGGCGCGAAGCGATTTCCCTGCTGGTCATCCTGCCGATTGCCCTGCCCGGTATCATCACCGGTATTTCGCTGCGCTCAGCCTTCAATCTGGCGGAAATTCCCTTCTCGTTCTGGACCATCGTGCTTGGCCACGCCACCTTCTGCGTCGTTGTCGTCTACAACAATGCGGTGGCCCGCTTCCGGCGGATGTCGGGCTCGCTGATCGAGGCGTCGATGGATCTTGGCGCCGACGGGTTCCAGACCTTCCGCCATGTGATCCTGCCCAATATCGGCACGGCGCTGCTCGCCGGCGGCATGCTGGCTTTCGCGCTGTCGTTCGACGAGGTGATCGTCACCACCTTCACCGCCGGCCAGCAGGCCACGCTGCCAATCTGGATGCTTGAAGAGCTTGTCAGGCCCCGCCAACGCCCGGTCACCAATGTGGTGGCGATGGTGGTGGTGCTGGTTACCTTCCTGCCCATTCTTGTTGCCTATTACCTCACCCGGGATGGAGACCAGATCTCCGGACAGGGCAAATAACACACGGGAGAAACACCATGGACACCCAAATGCTGATCGGCAACCGCTTCGAGGCCGGGACGGAAGCGGAAGAGAAAATCTTCAACCCGCGCACGGGTGAGACGATCCTCAACCTGCCGGAGGCCTCATCCATCCAGATCGAGGCAGCGGTCGATGCGGCCGAGAAGGCTTTTGCCACATGGTCGCGGACCACACCGGCGCAGCGCTCGGCCTATCTGCTGAAAATCGCCGACCGCATCGAGGCGGAAGCCGACGGGTTTGCAGCACTTGAAGCACTCAACTGCGGCAAGCCGATCAATGCGGTGAAAAACGACGAGATTCCGGCCATTGTCGATTGCTACCGCTTCTTCGCAGGCGCCGTTCGCTGCATGCCTGGTCAGGCAGCGGGTGAATATATGGAAGGTCACACCTCGATGGTGCGCCGTGATCCGATCGGGATCATTGCCTCGATCGCGCCGTGGAACTATCCGCTGATGATGATGGCCTGGAAACTGGCGCCGGCGATCGGCGGCGGCAACACCGTGGTGTTCAAGCCGTCCGAACAGACACCGCTGACGGCGCTGAAATTCGCGAAGATCCTGGCCGACATTCTGCCCGAAGGCGTGGTCAACGTCATTCTCGGCCGTGGCGAGAGCGTCGGCAATGCGCTGATCAATCATCCCAAGATCAGCATGGTGTCGATCACCGGCGATGTCGCCACCGGCAAAAAGGTGCTGCAGGCGGCCGCCAAGTCGGTCAAGCGGACGCATCTGGAACTGGGCGGCAAGGCGCCGGTCATTGTCTTTGACGACGCCGATCTCGATGCGGTGGTCGATGGGTTGCGCGCTTTCGGCTACTACAATGCCGGACAGGACTGCACCGCCGCCTGCCGGATCTACGCCGGACCGAAGATTTACGACAAGCTCGTCGCCAACCTGGCGAGCGCAGTGTCCAGCATCAAGTATGACCAGGCCGATGATGCCGAGAACGAGATTGGCCCACTGATCTCCAAACGGCAACGGGACCGGGTGGCAAGTTTCGTCGAACGCGCCACCGAGATGAAGCACATCGAAGTCGCCACTGGCGGCAAATCCGGCGAGGGAAATGGATTCTACTATCAGCCGACGCTGATCGCGGGTGCCCTGCAATCGGATGAAATCGTCCGCCGCGAAGTGTTCGGCCCGGTTGTCTCCGTGACCCGTTTCTCGGACGCTGAGGAAGCTGTCACCTGGGCCAATGATTCCGAGTACGGACTGGCCTCCTCGGTGTGGACCAAGGACATATCCAAGGCGATGAGCTGTGCCTCGCGGCTGCAATATGGCTGCACCTGGATCAACACGCACTTCATGCTGGTCAACGAAATGCCGCATGGCGGCATCAAGCAGTCGGGCTATGGCAAGGACATGTCGCTTTACGCCCTTGAGGACTATACCGCCGTGCGGCATGTAATGATCGCCCACGGCTAGACTGGTCTCACACCAATTCCGGGGCGGGGTTGACCGTCCCGGATGGATGCTGCAAATCCGCTGTGATGGTCGACGATCGAAACCATTTTGAATCGGAGACAGTCATGGCGCATCCGCACTTTGTTATCACCATCGCCTGCGCTGATCAGCCAGGCATTGTCGCTGCGATCACCACGGAACTTGCCGCGATTGGCGCCAATATCGCTGAATCCAGCCAGTTCTGGGATCGCCAGACCAACCGTTTTTTTATGCGGATCGCGATTGAAACACCGGATGGTGTCGACGCCCAGGCAGTCAAGCGGGCGCTGCAGGCTCCGATCGCGCGGTTTGAAATGCGGCTCGATATCAACGATCTCTCGAAGCGCCCGAAGATCATCATCATGGTGTCGAAATTCGATCATGCCATGCTGCATCTGATCTACCAGATCCGCGTTGGCTGGCTCGATGCCGAAGTGGTGGCGATTGTCTCCAATCACGAGGACAGCCGCAAGATCGCCGAGCTTGAAGGCATTCCCTATCACTACCTGCCGGTGACCAAGGACACCAAGGCGGAGCAGGAAGAGAAATTGCTGGAGCTGGCCACCAAGAGCGGCGCGGACCTGGTCATCCTGGCGCGCTACATGCAGGTTTTGTCCGACAAGCTGTCGCGCCGCCTGTTCGGCAAGGTGATCAATATTCACCACTCGTTCCTGCCCAGCTTCAAGGGCGCCAAGCCCTACCATCAGGCGCATGAACGCGGCGTCAAGCTGATCGGCGCCACCGCACATTATGTCACTGCAGATCTCGATGAAGGCCCGATTGTCGAGCAGGAAACCGAACGTGTGACCCATGCCATGACAGCAGATGATTTCGTTGCTGCCGGCCGCGATATCGAAGCCCGCGTGCTGGCGCGCGCTGTAAAGATGCATGTTGAATCGCGGGTCATGCTCAACGGCCACAAGACAGTCGTGTTCGGGTAAGAACTATGAACTGGGATGACATCAGGGTTTTTCTTGCTGTCGCCCGCTCAGGACAAATCCTGGCCGCCGCACGGCGGCTGGGGATCAACCACGCCACCGCCGCGCGGCGCATAACATCGCTGGAGACAGCACTTGGCGCGCAACTGGTGGTCCGCCGCACCAATGGCTGCGGGCTAACCGGCGAAGGCGAAGCCTTTCTGGCGCATGCCGAACGCATGGAAGCCGAGATGCTGGCAGCCCAGGCCAATCTGGGCCGCACCGACAGCGCCATTTCTGGCACAGTCCGGATTGGAGCGCCGGACGGCTTCGGCGTGTCCTTTCTGGCGCCCAGGCTCGGAGCCCTGATTGCCAGGCATCCGGACTTGCGCCTGCAACTGGTGCCGGTGCCGCGCAGTTTTTCGCTGCCGCAACGTGAAGCAGACATCGCCATCACCGTGGAACGCCCTGTGGAAGGCCGGCTGGTGGCACGCAAGCTGGTGGATTACTCGCTGTCGCTCTACGCCTCACGGTCCTATCTCGAAGAGTATGGCGTGCCGCAGGCCACAGACGATCTCAAGCAGCATCGTTTGATCAGCTACGTCGAGGATCTGATCTTTTCGCCCTCGCTGCAGTTCACCCGCGAGATCCTGCGCAACTGGACGGCGCAGTTCGAGATCTCCAGCGCCACCGGGCAGACTGAAGCCGTGCGTTCGGGAGCTGGCATTGCCGTCCTGCATGATTACATCGCCAGCCTCGACCCCGAGCTGATCAGGGTGCTGCCGCAACATCGCATCGGACGCTCATACTTCATGGTCTATCATGAATCGGCGCGTGACCTGGCGCGGGTCCGCACCGTGGCAGATCACATCTCCGCGGTCGCGCAGGAGCACAAGGCGCAGTTCTTTCCCGAACAGACGTGAGACTTCGCGCACCCGGCTGCCGCACTGCGGCGTAGGCGGCCAGCCAGGCAACCGCCAAACAAATGTCTGAAAACATCACCTGAAAAACAAAACGCCTGCCGGGCAGAGCCAGGCAGGCGCTTGTACTTCGTCATGACGTCTTGACCGGTGCTTGGGAGGAGGATCCCGGCCTTGTCGCCCTGACTACTGCCATGCCGAATTGGGAGGAGGAGGAGTTCGGCGTGGCGTTGAATAATATATGGAACAGTTTATGCTGCATTGCAATAGGAAAAATAGAAAAAGTTTATCATCCGGTAAACTTACTTAACTATTTGTAATATATAGATTTTTCTAATTTTCCGACTCTTGCCTGATGCATTGCCTCAAAACTTATGCGGCGTCGCAACAAAAAACCGGGGCCAAAAGCCCCGGTTTGATTCTGTCTCAGGCGTTCTGCAGAGCCCCCGGCCCCGGTATCGCGTTAGGCGGGCACTTGCCGGCGATGATCATACCGAGCATGTCATCCTCGGTGACCTCATCAACCTTGACCGTTCCGACAAGCTGGCCGTTCTTCATGACATTTGCCCGATCGCACAACATCTTCACCTGATGAATGTCGTGATCGATCAGCAGGATGCCGATGCCTTCCGATTTCAGCTGTTCAATGAGTTCGGCAACCATTCGGGTTTCCTGCACACCAAGAGCGGCGGTCGGTTCATCCATGATCAGGATCTTGGCATTAAAGTAGACGGCACGCGCAATCGCAACCGATTGGCGCTGACCGCCCGACAGCCCCGACACCGGCGTATGGAAGCGCCGGAAATTCGGATTGAGACGGGCAAGGATCTTGCGGGTCTCGGCTTCCATCTGGGCATCGTCAAGGAAACCGGTCGCGTTCATCAGCTCACGCCCGAGAAACAGGTTGGACGCAGCGTCGAGATTGTCGGCAAGCGCGAGATACTGGTAAATGGTCTCGATCTGATAATCCCGCGCATCACGCGGATTATTGATCTCTGCCTTTTCACCATTGATGTAGATCTCTCCGCCATCGCGCCGCAACGCGCCTGACAGCATCTTCATCAATACGGACTTGCCGGCTCCGTTGTGGCCAAGCACGCCGACCACTTCACCCGGATAAAGATCAATCGTGACATGGTCGACGGCTTTGATGCCTCCGAACGATTTCACCATATCGCGCATTTCAACAAGCGGTGCGGTCATGTCTTGTCTCCCGTCCGACGGCGGTAGAGGATATCGATGAAGACGGCGAGAACAAGCACTGAACCAACGACCATGTTCTGGTAAGGCGCGTCAACACCAACCATTGCCATGCCCGATTGCAGGCTTTGCATGATCAATGCGCCAAGAACCGCACCGTAGATTGTGCCCATGCCACCGGCAAGCGCTGTTCCGCCGATGACGGCCGCAGCAATCACCCGCAATTCATCCAGCGTTCCGATGTCATTTGAGTGGAAGGTCTGGCGCGATGATGCCACGAGAGCCGCGATGGCGCACAAAACGCCCATTATGGCAAAGACCTTGACTGTCAGCAGCCGCGTGTTGATACCAGCCAGTGCTGCCGCTTCGGGATTGCCTCCGGTTGCAAAAATGTATCGCCCGACCCGTGTGCGCCGCGCAATGATGGTCATCATGATGACGATTACAATCAGCAGCAGGACCGAGATCGGGATACCATATCCCTCTACAACGCCTTCCGGCAGTACTTCACCCCGCGCCTCGTAAATCCGCGCCAGTCGTGCTGTCGGAATCTCGTAAGCGTTCAGAACCGCAACAAAACCGACGATGGTCGCCGATATGATCGCGCCGATGAGGACTTCGGCCCACAGAGGTTTGACCGGGAATTCGTGCGCCATCCGAGTGCGGCGTGTCTGGACCAATGCGTAGATTGAACCGATGATGGCGACAGCTGCGAAGACCCAGCTCCAGGTTTCGCCGAGCGTGCCGTTGATGCCGCCGAACAACTGAAAGTTCTCATCCAGCGGACCGATCGTCTGCCCCTTGGTCAAGTGCCAGGCAACATTTCGCCACACCAGGTATCCGCCCAGCGTTACGATGAAGGCAGGGATGGTCAGGTAGCCAATCAGCCATCCCTGGAACGCGCCAATGATCAGGCCGGCGAAGATGCCGACGACAATCGCGATCGGCATCGTCGCCGGATGATTGAGGCCAAATCCCATCAGGTCGGGGATAAACCAGGTCTGTGTCATCGCCATCATGGCCGAGCAGGTCGCCAGCAGTGATCCGACGGAAAGGTCGATGTTGCGCGTGACAATCACGAACACCATGCCGGTCGCCATAATTGCAACGGACGCGGTCTGAATTGTCAGGTTGAAGAGATTTCGAGGCGTCATGAAACGCCCGTCTGTCAGGAAATTGAAAATCAGGCAGATCACGACAAAAGCGCCGATCATGCCAAGCAGGCGTGTGTCAAGTTCGAGAGCGGAGAAGAAATTTCGCGGCTTCGGCGGCGCGCTCGCAGGAGTGGGCGTATCGGTCATGACCGTCTTCCGGATCTGAAGCAAAGATGTGTCCCCAATCGTGAAGACTGGGGACACCATTTACTTGATTTGCAACGAAGGTGACGTCTTAGTTACAGGGAGCCGGACCGCCGGAAACGCCCTGGCACAGGTCTTCCTTGCTGATCCAACCTGCATCAACAACTGTTTCCAGATTGTCCTTGGTGATCGGAACAGGCGCCAGGAACATCGCAGTCATCGTGGTGCCTGAAGGCGAAGTCCATTCGATGGTGCCGTCGATATCAGCCATGGCTGTGCCGCCTGCCAGCTGGGCAGCGATTTCACCGGCAGCCTTGCCGAGCGCGCGAGCATCCTTCCAGACGCTGACGGTCTGAGTGCCCTTGGCAACCCGGTTGAGAGCAGCGTGGTCGCCATCCTGACCCGAGACAGGAATACCTTCCATGCCCTGTGCAGTCAGAGCGGCAACAGCGCCGCCCGCGGTGCCGTCATTCGACGCCACGACCGCATCGACCTTGTTGTCTTGAGCCGTCAGGATCTGTTCCATGTTGCGCTGAGCGTTGGCCGGCAGCCAGCCGTCGGTGTAGGCTTCGCCGACAATGGTGATGTCGCCGGCATCAATGGCCGACTGCAGGACTTCCTGCTGACCACCACGGAGAAAGTCCGCGTTCGGATCGGTTGGCGATCCCTTGATCATGACGTAGTTGCCCTTCGGCGCAGCGGCCAGCACGGCACGGGCCTGCATACGACCCACTTCAACGTTGTCAAAGGTGAGATAGAAGGCGCGGCTGTCTTCGATCAGACGGTCGTATGCGATGACCGGCACGTTTTCGTCAGCAGCGGCCTGAACAGCAGGAATGATGGCCTGCGTGTCCTGAGCCAGAACGATCAGCGCATTGACGCCCTGAGCCATCAGGCTCTCGATGTCGGAAAGCTGCTTGGCGGCGGACGACTGCGCGTCAGTCGAGACATAAGTGTCGCCGGCTGCTTCGATCGCTGCCTTCATTGCGGCTTCGTCAGTCTTCCAGCGTTCTTCCTGAAAGTTCGACCAGGACACGCCGATCTTCATGTCCTTGGCAAAAGCTGCCGTCGACATGGTGAGCGCAATGGCCGATCCGGCCAGAAGATGGATAATCGATTTCATGTAGTCCTCCCAAGGAATTTTTGCTGCCGAACGGGCTTTCCAGTCCGGCCAATGTCCAACTGCAAGACCCGCAGACAATGCGCGAGCTTTTTCTCGACAGTCGAGAAAATTAATGTCAGGCTTGCTGCATGCTGTCAACTCAGACGAAAGCACCGTTGCCGCATGACGTTTTTTCGTCCAGCGGCAAGCACGGGGAAAAAGCCACTAGCCTGAAGACAGAGCCACCGCATGGAGATAACATGTACTCCGGCCCGGTGCAGGGAGAGAGCATGGGAGGGAACGGTCGCAAGAGCCGACCCGTCATGCAGCGAGGAACGGGAGTTAAATTGCGGCGATGAACTGGCGGCGGCGACAATGCTGATGAAGTCCAGCACAGAGCTTATTCGCCAGCAGAACCGTGCGCTCGTGCTCGAAGCACTACGGCGCCGGACTGGCCAGTCACACACCGATCTCGCAAGAGAGACCGGGCTCGCTTCGGCGACAGTAACAGCGATTACCCAGGGGCTTGAATCCGAAAACATCATCGAACGCACCTTGGCACCAGCTGCTGGCGGCCGGGGTCGTCCACGCGTAATGTTCAAGCAGCGCAGGACTGCCGCCTATGCCGCCTTTATCCGTATTTCGTCGGACGTCCTTCAATACTCCATGGTCGATTATTCGGGCACGCTGATCTACCGCATCGAGGAAAAGCGCGACAATGCCGGGCAAAAGGTCGAGGCATTCGCCGCAGATATTCGCGCCGCGCTTTTCAAGCTGGCGGAAAAATCCCGGATCTCCCGCAACGACCTGAAGGCCATATCGATCTCATCCAAAGGCCTTGTCGCGGATGACAACACCACATTGCTGTGGTCATCCGTACTGGGAAGCCAGCAGATCGACATGCGCAAGACGCTTGCTCCGGACTGGCAGGCAAAGGTTACGCTCAACCATGAGAGCCTGCTGGTCGCCAGTGCGCTGCACAGCTCGCTGAGCCAGAACCTGGGCAAGCCGATTCCACGTCTGGCGGCCCTATCTCTGGGTCATTCAATCGGACTTGGGGTGGTGCATGCCGACAGCTATGAGTCTCCCCGCGCACGCGCGCCGGGTTTTGGCCACATGATCCATAGCCACGGAGGTGCGCTTTGCCGTTGCGGATCCCGGGGCTGCATTGAAGCTTACGCAGGTTCATACGCCATTCTTCGGGCGGCCTTCAAAGTTCCGCCCAGCACAACTCCAGCAAACTTCGTCCCGTTTATGCAGATCGAGAAAATCGCTGATCAGGCCAGGCGCGGCGACGGCGTGGCCAAGTCAGCCTTTCGCGAGGCCGGCACCGCCATCGGCAACGGACTGGCACGTCTGATCAGTCTTCACGGCAAGATGCCGGTGATCTTTACGGGCCCGGGTGTACGCTTCTTTGATCTTATGCGGCCCGGTATCGATGACGGCCTCTCGGCTTCGCTCGGAGTCCAGATCGAGGGACCGCCCGAGATGTCAGCTTCGCTGGACGAAGAGCGCCTTGTTTTCGAAGGCCATCTCAACCACACCATGTCAGCGATTGACCGCGACGTCATCGCGCCCAAGATTTTCGGGTAAGGAGGAGCCGCATGAAAAACTCGACCGGAAGGCTAGGATTGGGACGCTGCCTTGCATCCGCGCTGGCGTTGCAATTTCTGATCACAGGAGTTGCCCTGGCAGATGAGCCATGGTCGGAACGGACCCGGGCTTTGGGTGCCATTGCAGAAATGCCCACGGGTGTTTTGTCCAAGGACAAGCTCGAGACGCTGACCGAAACCGGCAAGGCGCTGTTTGAAGCCAGTTTCACCACGCTCGATGGCGTTGGCCGGCCGGAGGCAACGCAAGCCATTGATCCTACCCGGCGCAAGCACCCGCGCGAACAGGCCTTTTTCAGAACCGCAGGCCCGGATGCCGGATCCTGTGCTGCCTGCCACAATCAGCCCGCAACCGGGGGCGCCGGTGATTTTGTCGCCAACGTGTTTGCGTCGGAAGGATTTGAGAGCGCCGACTTCGATTCACTGGACCCGCAGTTTTCCAGTGAACGGGGCACAAACCACCTCTTCGGTGCGGGCCTTGTCGAATTGCTGGCCCGCGAGATGAGCCTTGAGCTTCAGGCCGTTCGCACCGAGGCCCTGGCCCAGGCCCGTAAAACCGGTGAAGCGGTGCGCCTGAACCTCACCGCAAAGGGAATTGACTTCGGATATATTTCTGCAGAGTCGGACGGTTCGGTCAATCTCGATGAACTGGACGGCGTTGATACCGATCTGGTGATCCGTCCGTTCACACAGAAAGGCGTGATGACATCGCTGAGGCAATTCACTGTCAATGCGCTCAACCAGCATCATGGCATGCAGGCCGACGAACGGTTTGGCGCTCGCTGGACCGGGTCTGACGATTTTGATGGCGATGGCAAGACGGGAGAAATCACGTCCGGCGATGTCTCAGCCATGGTGGCCTGGCAGGCGACCCTGCCGGCGCCGGTTCGCATGGTTCCAGAAATTGACGGCTGGGCCGAAGCGGCTGCGCGCGGCGAAACACATTTTACAGACTTCGGGTGCACCACATGTCATCGCCCTGCCCTTCCACTTGAGAGCCTGTCATTTGCGGACCCCGGGCCATTTGACCTTGCCGGTACACTCAATGACAGACAGGTCGGCGCGGCTGCGGTCTATGATATCGCGCTGCTGGATTGGGCAAAGAGCCTGCCCCGCGATGAGCAGGGGCGGATACTTGTTCCGCTGTTCGGCGATCTCAAGCGGCATGTAATGACCGACAACCAGATCGATGCGCTGGGCAATGAATTGTTGTCTCAACGCTTTGTCGACCGCAACATCTTCCAGACCGCGGAACTCTGGGGCGTGGGATCGACCCAGCCTTACGGGCACCGCAACGATTTCAGCAGTCTCAACGAGATCATTCTTGCCCACGGCGGGAACGGGCGTCAGGCGCGTGATGCCTATGACGCAGCAGCAAAAGCGGAAAAGTCTGATCTGATCGCATTTCTCAAGACCCTGGTGATTGTCCCATGATGAGATTGATTCCCCTCTTCGCAATGGCTGCCATCTGGCTCACCAGCCAGAGCCATTCCGCGAGCGCACAATCCACGTTCACAGCGGATGTGCCAGTCCTCCATGAAGAAGCTGCAAGTGCCGGCATTGAACAGAGCTACACTGGCGGATGGGAATTTTTCGTTGGTGGCGGTGCGGCAAGTTTTGACTGCAACGGCGACCGGCTTCCTGATCTGGTGATTGCAGGCGGCTCCGGGCCGGCAAAGTTTTTCGTCAATGAGAGCCTGACCGGCGGTGCGCTGGCCTTCAAGCCGATGGACACCGGACTGAAGGAAGAAGATCTCGACCGCGTGCTGGGCGCCTATCCGCTGGATATCGACAACGACCGGCATATGGACCTTGTGCTGTTGCGGCTTGGACGAAATCTCGTGCTCAAGGGCGGCCCGAACTGCCATTTCGAGAAAGCCAATCGCAGCTTCGCTATTGACGGTGGCCGTGCCTGGACCACCGGAATGTCGGCGATATGGGAAAAGGGCAACCGGTTCCCGACCATCGCTATCGGCAATTATGTTGACCGGTCTGCGCCGGGGACTCCGTTCGGCACCTGCGAGCCAAACCAGTTGCTCCGCTCCCGTGCCGGAGAAACACCTGATTACTCGGAGCCGCTGAAACTCGAACCCGGCTATTGTGCCCTGTCGTTGCTGTTTACCGACTGGAACAGGTCCGGCCAGCCGGATCTGAGGATTACCAATGACCGGCAGTATTATCGCGGCGGAGAAGAGCAATTGTGGGAAATGTCCGAAGGACGGCCGCCACGGCTCTACACCTCGTCGCAGGGCTGGCAGAGGCTGACAGTATGGGGCATGGGGATAGCCGAAACCGATTTCGATGCCGACGGCTTGCCCGAATATGCCCTGACATCGATGGGCGATACCAAGTTGCAGAAGCTCGATGACGAAGCCGGCGAAGACCGGCCGACCTACCGAGACATTGCCTTCGAGAGAGGCGCCACTGCTCACAGGCCCTATACGGGAGGCGATTCCAAACCTTCCACAGGGTGGCACAGTGAATTCGCCGACTTCAACAATGACACCAAGACGGACCTGTTCATTGCCAAAGGCAATGTGCAGGCGATGCCGGATTTTGCGAGTTTCGACCCCGACAACCTGCTGCTCGGCGGCTTCGATGACACGTTTCATGAAAAAGGCATGGAGGCCGGCATCGCTCTCAAAACGCGAGGGCGCGGAGCGATCGTCGAAGATTTCAACATGGACGGCATGCTCGACCTGCTGGTCGTCAATCGCGAACATCCCGCAAGCCTCTTCCGCAACCTCGGCGCGGCGACGGAATGGGGACATAGGCCGCTCGGCAACTGGGTGAAGATCGAACTCGACAACGGCAAGATCAATCCATCGGCTGTGGGCTCGTTGATTTCTGTCCGGACCGGCACACGCACCCAGACCCGCAGGATACAGATCGGCGGCGGTCACGCCTCAGGCCAGACCGGGTTTGTCCATCTGGGCCTCGGCGTCTCCGAGCGTGCGACCATCCGTGTGCAATGGCCCGATGGCGAATGGAGCCATCCCTACCGGGTTTTTGCCAACCAACACGTCCGGATCATTCGCGGAGAAGCCAATGCCCGCTACTGGTATCCCGTTGCACAATGAATAGCCCGGCGGCTGCCTGGTTGACCTTCAGTGCCAGCGGAAGCTTGATCAGTCGATAAAGCCGAAACGCAAGCCATGCGCCACGGCTTGCGTGCGGTTGACCGCATCAAATTTCCGGGCGGCGTTGTTCAGGTAGTGATTGACGGTGTGCTCGGACAGGCTCAGGATTTGGGCAATTTCGATCGATGTCTTGCCCACCGAGGTCCAGATCAGACACTCACGCTCCCGCTCGGTCAGCGGTGAATCCGGTTTTGAAGGCCTTGCGGAAACCTGTCTCAAACGCTGATGCACCAGATGCGCATACAGAGCCAGCTCAGCGGTTTCACTGATGTTCATGGGAGCCCGCTTGCCAACAAAGAAGACCACCGATTGGCCGTGATCGGGATGATGAACAGGGACAACAAACGAGCAATCAAGATCAAAGGCGCTGGAAACGCCCTCTAGGAAGGACCTGAAGTCAGCTGGTGCAGGCGCTGCCGTGCCATCCAACCGGAATTCGAAAGGTGCGCCGGTCTGCCCCAGAATACCAATTACCGGGTTGCTTGAAACAGGCTGCATTGCCTCCTGGTTCTGAACCAGCTCGGAGGGTGCGGAAGTGATGATAATAGCTTCCGAGAAAGACTTTTCTTCAGGCGTCGCTCCGTTGGCGACAAAAAAATACTGGTAGCCAAAGGCAGATGTGAGCGAACGCAACAATCTGAGAACATCAAACTGGGTCTCACAATTTTGTATCTGTTCACAGAGGTTTGGATGTATTTGCTGTTGCTGACTCTGCACACTCATGAGCGCACCGGATAATCCGCGCGTTTCCGCGTTGTCGAAGGCGCTGGATTTAACTCGGATCGATGACCGCTTATCAAACCGCTGAACGTCAAACCACCAATCCAATCCTTAACACGTCGCAAACAAACACACTTTGAAACAACCCCGAAAACAGAAACCAAACTCCATGGATCAAGTTTCGGCTATGCTTTATTTAAGACTATACTAAATTCTTACAGATGCAAAACCTCAATTTGGCGATAATCCAATGTTGTCTCCGCCCCCTCTGTAGCGGTACTGTCCGAAGCTGGAAGAGGATAAAATCAAGGGGGATCATATGCTTGGAATGATGCAGGACTGGCCGCTGCTGTGCCACAAGGTCATTGATCATGCGGCAATCTATCACGGCGAGCGAGAGGTCGTGTCCCGTTCTGTCGAAGGATCATTCCACCGGACCAACTACGCAGAGATTCGCGCCCGCTCACTCAAACTCGCACAGCGCCTGGACCGGGATGGCTGCCACGTTGGTGATCGCATCGCAACAATGGCCTGGAACACATGGCGCCACCTTGAAACCTGGTATGGCATTCTTGGAATCGGGGCAGTTTACCACACGCTCAATCCCCGTCTGTTTCCCGACCAGATCGCCTGGATCATGAATGATGCCCAGGACAAGATGCTGTTTGTCGATCTTACATTCGTCAAGCTGGCCGAAATGATTGCACCGAAAGTGCCAAGCCTCGAGCGCATTGTGATCCTCACCGACGATGCACACATGCCGGAAACATCTCTCCCGAACGCGGTATCCTATGAGAGCTACATCGCCGAGGCCGATGGCGATTTCGTCTGGGCGGAATTTGACGAACGAACCGCGGCCGGGATGTGTTACACATCGGGCACCACTGGCGATCCAAAGGGTGTCGTCTATTCGCACCGCTCCAATGTACTGCATGCCATGGCTGCGATTCAGCCCGACATGCTTAGTCTGGCATCACGCGATCGTCTGATGCCGGTGGTTCCGCTGTTTCATGCCAATGGCTGGTCAACCGCATTTTCCGGTCCGATGTCCGGCTGCGCAATGATCATGCCCGGCGCCGGAATGGACGGCGCTTCGATCTATGAAATCCTGACGCAGGAGAAGGTGACGATCACCGCGGCAGTGCCGACCGTGTGGTTGATGCTGCTCCAGCACATGGAAAAACACGGCGGTAAGCTGCCCGACCTTTCGCGTGTGGTGATCGGCGGCTCAGCCTGTCCGCCGGCGATCACCAAGGCCTTCCAGGACGATTACGGTGTTGATGTCATTCACGCCTGGGGCATGACCGAAATGAGTCCGCTGGGAACCCTGTGCTCCATCAAACCGGAATACAGCCATCTTCAGGGACAGGAGAAACTTGACCTTCAGGCCAAGCAGGGACATCCGCCATTCACGGTTGAGATGAAGATCACGGACGACGAGAACAACGAGTTGCCCTGGGATGCCAAAACCTTCGGCCGGCTCAAGGTTCGGGGTCCGGCAGTTTCGTCGTCATATTACAAGGACCGTGGCGCCGAGCAATTCGATGCAGACGGCTGGTTTGATACCGGCGATGTCGCGCATATCGATCCTTACGGCTACATGCAGATCACCGACCGGGCCAAGGACGTGATCAAGTCCGGCGGCGAATGGATTTCCTCGATCGAGATCGAGAATCTGGCGGTCGGCCATCCCGACGTTGCCGAAGCCGCCGTGATCGGCGTCGCACATCCGAAATGGGACGAGCGGCCGCTGCTGGTGATCGTGGTCAAGGAAGGCCGGACACCGGACAAGCAGTCCATCCTCGACTTCCTGGAAGGCAAGATTGCCAAATGGTGGATGCCGGACGATGTGCTGTTCATTGACGAGATACCGCACACGGCAACAGGCAAGATCCAGAAAACCACCTTGCGCCAGACACTCAAGGATTATCAGTTCCCGACCACCTGAGGCACTGCAAGTTCATACGACCAAAGACCGGATGCGTACGCGTCCGGAGCCTGGTCATTATGAGGCAAGAGATGTTGGCAGCCCTGCGCCACACGGGCTTCGAAACAGAGCTGCGCGATTTGACATCTGAGCAATTCCAGACACTCAGAACCGTTGCCGGATGGAGTAAGGATTTCCGGGACTTTCTTTTTCTCCAGTGTATGCACCGGCTGAAAGCGATGACGTCGGGGTGTTTGCCGATATGACAGTTGATCCGCAAGCGTACAGGTCTATCCTGTTTGCAGAACCGGCGGGTACTCCATCACAGAGTTTCCGGCGGCCACTGCGTGCGGCGGGACTTGACCCCGGGACTGCCGGACGCATTTTTATGAAGCACGGCTTTTGCTTGCCCAATGCCGTTCCAGCTTCCATTACGGTTATTGAAGGCGAAGAGTCGCAGCAAAGGACAATTGATGAGCGATCAGACAGCAGCATTTCCCGACCTGATGGATGCGGTGGTGCTTATCACCGGCGGCGGCACTGGTATCGGTGCTGCTCTGACCGAAGGGTTTGCAGGCCAGGGCGCCAAGGTCGCGTTCATCGATATCGCCGATGCACCAAGCCAGGAGCTCGCCGAACGGCTTGCAACAGGCAGCAGGCACGCGCCGTTGTTCATTCACGCGGATCTGACAGATCTCGGCGCCATCAAACAGGCCGTCGCGCGTGCAGAAAGCGCGCATGGCGCCGCCACAGTGCTGGTCAACAATGCAGCATTCGATGACCGGCATGAACTTCTGGAGATGAGTGGTGAGTACTGGGACGCCAACCAGGCGATCAATCTCAGGCCGGTGGCGTTTACCGCGCAAGCCGTTGCCCCCGGAATGATCGCGGCCGGCGGCGGCGCGATTGTCAATTTCACCTCGACATCCTACATGCTCAATATCGGCGCGATGCCGTCCTATACAGCGGCCAAGGCCGGCATCGTCGGCCTGACCAAAGGGCTTGCAGGACGGCTTGGTCCTGAAGGAATCCGGGTGAATGCCATTGCCCCAGGCTGGGTGATGACGGAGCGGCAGAAGCAGCTCTGGGTTACCGAGGAAGGGCTTGCGGCAATGGTCGACCGTCAATGCCTGAAGCGACCGATTGAACCCGAGGACATGGTCGGGCCATGCCTGTTCCTGGCCTCCAAGGCATCTGCGATGATCACCGCACAGGTTCTGATTGCCGATGGAGGCATGCTGTGAGCACATCTCCTGCCATCGTTGCTGTTGATTGGGGCACCTCAAGCTTCCGTCTCTGGTTGATGTCGCGTGATGGAACTGTGTTGGCCGAGCATCGCAGTCACGAGGGCATGAGCGAGGTAGCAGACCGCGGTTTTGAAGCTGTTCTGGAAGGCCACCTGCAGGCGCTGTCTGCACCCGCCACGCTGCCGGTGGTGATTTGCGGCATGGCCGGGGCGCGGCAAGGCTGGGTGGAAGCGGGATATATCGACACCCCGGCCGATGTCACAACCCTCGGCGAGAGCGCCACGATTGTGCCGGGTACCGCACGCCGGACCATCATCATCCCCGGGCTTGCCGTGCGCTCAGAAAGCGAGCCCGACGTGATGCGCGGCGAGGAAACACAGCTGCTTGGGGCCTATCTGGAAATGCCCGGCGGCGAACGCTACTGCATGCCCGGCACCCATTCGAAATGGGTCAGCATGAACGGTGCCAGCGTGACCGGATTCGAGACCTTTATGACCGGCGAGCTGTTCTCCGTACTGAGCACCAAGACCATTCTGGTGCATTCCACCGGTGGCGAGGCAAAGGTGGACGCCAACGACCCGGCCTTTCTCACCGGCATTCGTGACGGCTGGGCACGGCCTGAGAGAATCACGCATCAGCTTTTTTCGATCCGCGCCGGGCAATTGCTGCATAATCACGCCGAGGAAGAAAATCGCGCCCGGCTCTCCGGTCTGCTGATCGGCGCGGAATTTGCCGGCGCCGGTATACGTGGCGGCGAGCAGATCGGCCTTGTTTCGAGCGGCGCCCTGCAGCGGCTTTATCATGCCGCACTACTGGCCTGCGGGGTCAAGGTGCGCGACATTGATGCCGATGTGGCCGTTCGGCGCGGCCTTATGGAATCCTGGCAGCGTTTTTCCAACACCAGCAAAGATAAGAAGTACCCATGATACGGATCAAATTTCCAGCGATGAAGCGCAGCCTTGTGGCGATCCTGCGCGGCATCAAACCTGAAGAAACCGCCGAGATCATTGATGCCCTGATCGAGGCCGGGTTTACGGCAATCGAGATCCCGCTCAATTCGCCTGATCCGTTCCGCTCGATCGAGATTGCCGCGAAGCGCGCACCCAAAAACGTGCTTATTGGTGCCGGGACCGTGTTGAGCGTGGAAGACGTCGACAGACTCGACAGCGTCGGCGGCCGGCTGATGGTCAGCCCCAATGTCGAACGCGAGGTCATCGCCCAGGCTGCTTCGCACGGAATGGTGACGATGCCGGGCGTGTTCACCCCGACCGAGGCGCTGGCAGCCTGTGCGGCAGGGGCGTCGGCGCTGAAGTTTTTTCCAGCCAGCGTGCTTGGACCTGCAGGCATCAACGCCATCCAGGCGATCCTGCCCAAGGATGTTCCGGTGGGCGCGGTCGGCGGTGTTGCAAACGAAGATTTCGCCGCCTACGCTAAAATCGGCATCCGCATCTTCGGGCTCGGTTCCAGCCTCTACAAGGCTGGCATGACGGCGGACGAAGTTGCGCTCCGCGGCTCTGCCGCCATTGCAGCCTTCGATGCGCTGAGCGAGGACGGGCTATGAGCAGCGAGATGTTTGCATTTTCCGGCCGGAAACTCGACGCGCCCGCGAGCATGCTCGGCGAAGGGCCTACCTATGATCCGCATACCGGGACGGCCTGGTGGTTCGACATCGTCGGACGGAAGCTGATTGAGTACCACCTTGCCTCCGACACGGCCACGGTTCATGATCTGCCGGTGATGGGCAGCGTTCTGGCCCGGATTGACGACAAACGGCAAATGGTCGCCACCGAAGCAGGCCTGCATATCCGGCATGTTTTCACTGGCGAGCTGGAACTGGTCACGCCGCTCGAGGCGGACAATGATGTGACCCGCTCCAATGACGGGCGCGTCCACCCGAGCGGTGCGCTGTGGATCGGAACCATGGGCAAGAATGCCGAGAAAGGCGCCGGGGCGATTTATCATGTGGCGCGTGGCGTGGTCACGGTTCTTTTCCCCAACATCACCATTCCCAACGGGATCTGCTTTTCCCCGGATGGGGCGATCGCCTATTTTACAGATACAGCAACAGCAAAGCTGATGCGGGTGGCGACTGATCCTGCGACGGGACTGCCAACCGGCTCGCCGGAAGTCTTGCATGATCACAGTAGTGACGTTGGCGGGCTCGACGGCGCTGTGTGTGATCTGGACGGCGGCATCTGGAACGCCCGCTGGGGTGGAGGCTGCGTCGACGTCTACGCGCCGGATGGCACACGGCTGAAAACGCTGAAAGTGCCGGCTGGCAAGACCACCTGTCCCGCCTTTGTCGGAGAAAACGCCGACCGGCTGATCGTGACATCGGCCCGCGAAGGCCTGTCTGAAGATGAGCTCGCGGCTGATCCCGGCGCCGGCTGCACGTTCCTGCTCGACCACCCGGTCAAGGGCCGGTTCGAGCCGGATTACCTCCTCTAACCGGATACGATTTTTATCAGATGAGGCGCAGGGAGCAGAGGCCTTGCGCTGACGGCAAATCCGGGGCTCACTCATGACTGCACTGGCAGATTTGCCTGGGCACAGTTGGAACCCAAACGCGGCTCCTATGATTTTGACCGGCTGCATGCCGTTTTCCGGCGCTTAGACTTGATGGCCAACAGATAATCTGCCGTGGATTATATGTCCTTCATCAGCCTCAAGGCATCATAGATCGCAGCATGGGTATTCCTTGCCGCCACCGCGTCGCCGATGCGGAATAGCTGGAAACCGCCTGAACATCGCTCTTCGGACAGCGGCGCCGGACCGCCATTCAGGATTTGCGGTTTACCGGAGATAAATGCCTCGTAATCGACCTGCCCCAAATTGCTCGACAGGGGCTTGAGGTCGAAATAGAGCTCTTCCAAGGGCAGCGTGCCGTGGTTGATCACCACCTGGTCGTAGTGACGCTCCTTGGCGAGCGGCATGTAATCACTGCCAATGGTGGCCTTGAGGCGATTGCCGTCACGCTCGACCGAGGTCAGCCGGTAGGTCACGGTGAAGGTGACATCCTTGTCCTGCAGCGAGCGCATATAGGGCACCAGGTTCATCGCCATCACGTCGGGCGCGAAACTGCGGTCAGGCGTCATGATCTCGACCGAGGCCCCTGCCATCGCTGCCACTTCCGCTGCCTGCAGCCCGGCATGGTCACCCGCGTCATCATAGATCAGCACCGATTTTCCCGGTTTCACATCACCGGAAATCAGATCCCAGCTTGAGACCACAAGATCATTGCCCGCTTCAAGCACATCCGTGTGCGGCAGACCGCCGGTGGCGATGATCACGACATCCGGGTTTTCAGCGATGACGTCATCGGCTTCAGCCCAACTGTTGAAGCGGAATTCAACGTCGCGGGCGGCGCATTGGGCCATGCGCCATTCGATGATACCGATCATCTCCTTGCGGCGCTTGTTTTGCGCGGTGAGCCTGATCTGCCCGCCGGGATCCGGTTGCGCCTCAAACACCGTAACCTGGTGGCCGCGTTCAGCGGCGACGCGCGCAGCCTCAAGTCCTGCAGGGCCCGCCCCGATGATGACCACGCGTTTTTTCACAGCCGCCAGCTCAATTGTGTGCGGCATGGTGAGCTCGCGGCCGGTTGCGGGATTGTGAATGCACAGCGCGTCGCCCGCCTGGTAAATCCGGTCGAGGCAATAGGTGGCGCCGACGCAGGGGCGGATATCATGCTCACGGCCCTCCATGATCTTCTTGACCAGATGCGGATCAGCCATGTGCGCCCGGGTCATGCCGACCATGTCGAGCTTGCCATCGGCGATGGCATGCCGCGCGGTGGCAACATCGGGGATGCGAGCCGCATGAAAGGTCGGCATACCGACCTCGGCGCGAATGCGGCCGGCAAAATCGAGATGCGGCGCGGATTTCATGCCCTGCACCGGGATGACGTCGGTCATTGCCGGATCGGTATGGATCTGGCCGCGAATGACGTTGAGAAAGTCGACATGCCCGGAAGCCTTGAACATATGGCCGATGGCAACGCCTTCGTCTTCGGTAATGCCGCCTGCGGCGGTCTCGTCCGCGGTATAGCGCACCCCGACCAGCAACTTGTCACCCACCCGCGCCTTGATTGCCGCAACAACTTCAAGCGCGAAGCGGGCGCGGTTCTCGAGGCTGCCGCCGTAAGGAGCATCGAGCTCATTGGTCAGCGGCGACATGAACTGGTCCATGAGGTGGCCGTAGCATTCAAGTTCCACACCATCGAGGCCGGCTTCGGCCATCCGCTCGGCGGCATCGGCATAGTCCGTGATCACCCGGGCAATGTCCCAGTCTTCCATTTTCTTGGGAAATGCGCGGTGCGCCGGTTCGCGCTGGTGGCTGGTCGAGAGTGCCGGCAGCCAATCGCCCTTGTTCCAGTGGGTGCGGCGACCCAGATGGGTGAGCTGGATCATGACGGCACAGCCATAATCGTGGCATTCGTCGGTGAGTTGTCTCATCCAGCCCACCACTTCATCCTTGTAGGCCAGCACATTGTTGAACACCGGCGGGCTGTCTTTCGAGACAGCTGCGGAGCCTGCGGTCATGGTCATCGCAATCCCGGCCTTCGCCCGCTCGACGTGATAGGCGCGGTAGCGGTGCTTGGGCATGCCGTCTTCCGGATAGGCCGGTTCATGGCTGGTGGTCATGATGCGGTTTTTCAGCGTCAGATGTTTGAGCTGATAGGGCTGCAACAACGGATCATTGACTTGTACCATCGGCGGCGGCTCCTCGGGATTGGAGTATCCGGGGATGGCATGTCCCATCCCCGGGCGTTTGTCGGTTTATTCGCAACTTAGCGTCGACAGACGCCAGTCATTGGCCGTGGAGGCGACGTCTGAAACCTGCCATCCGGCAGTGGTTTGCTCAAGCGTCCATTCCACTTCTGAAGGTTCACCAAAATTGTTGAAACGCGCCACGACCCTGGCGGTGTCTCCGTCGACGGTCTCGTCAAGCTTCAGTGTCCTGGCGATTTCCGCATCATCGAAATCCTGGGCGTCGACCGGGAAACCGAACCCAAGACAGAGGGTCTCATCCCGGTTCCAGGCTGCATCGGCGGCATTGAGAAATTCGAGAGCCGGACCGGCGAACCGGTCACGGTTTTCAAGCCCGGATTCCGCACCGAGATTGTCATAGAAATACTGCACTGCCAGCGACGCATCGCCGGCAAAGACCGGGGCTGCGGGAAGGACAAAGACAGACACCAGGACAAGACACTTCAGCATCAAACGACTCCGGTTGGGTTCCCGATTCTCAGTACCATGCGTCCGCAAGTTTGGCTTTGGCCCGGTCGACAAATTCGACAAGCGCCTCGTCTGTCGCGACATCCATCTCTGGCGGCTGGTACTCGGCAAGCGTTTGCTTCCAACGGCCGTTTGCCCGCATGGCGGCATCAGTCCGTCCAGCCACATCCCATTTCTCGAATGGCTCGTTGTCCGCGACTGCGGAATCCCAGAACGCTGTCTGATAATTGTCCATCGTGTGGGCGCATCCGAGAAAATGCTTTCCGACTCCGACTTCCCGAAACGCGTCGAGCGCCAGTGAATTGTCATCAACCACGACGCCGGCCAGATAGGAGTGCAACGCTCCGCAGAAATCAGCGTCCATGACGAATTTCTCGTACGACATCGACAACAGCCCATCGAGGAAGCCGGCTGAATGCAGGATGAAGTTTGCGCCGCAATGGACCGCCGAGAGCATCGACATGGTGCCTTCGTTCATGGCCTGCGCATCGGGAAGCTTCGAATTGGAGAAGTTTCCGGCGCAGCGCAGCGGCAGATTGAGCCGGCGCGCCAGTTGCCCGATCACCATCGAACCGATGGCAGGTTCAGGTGTTCCAAAAGTCGGCGAGCCTGATCTGAGTGACATTGACGAGAGGAAATTGCCGAATATCACCGGCGCGCCCTTTCGTTCCAGCTGGGTCAGCGCACAGCCGGCCATGGTTTCGGCCAGCGATTGCGCGATCGCGCCGGCATTGGTCACCGGCCCCATAGCGCCGCCGAGAATAAACGGCACAATCACGGCTGCCTGATTGGCGCGGGCATAGGCGCGCAGCACATTGGTCATGGTGCCATCCCAGACCAGCGGCGAGTTGACGTTGACATTGCCGAGGATGACGCAATTCCGGTCAACAAAATCCCGGCCGAAGACGATCCGGGCCATTTCGATATTGTCCTCGGCGCGACTTTCCGCCGTCACCGATCCCATGAAACAGCGGTCGGAGTATTTCAGGTGGCTGTAGACCATATCGAGATGGCGCTTGTTGACCGGCACATCAACGGGTTCGCAGATCGTGCCGCCGGAATGATGCAGCCAGGGGCTTGATTGCGCAAGCTTGATGAAATTGCGGAAATCCTCGATCGTGCCGTAGCGGCGGCCCTTGTCCAGATCCATCACAAAGGGCGAACCGTAAGCCGGCGCAAAGACCACGCTCTTGCCGCCAATCTCGACGCTGTTGGCCGGATTGCGGGCGTGCTGGGTGAAGCTCGCGGGCGCCGATTTCAGGATCTCGCGCAGCATTCCCGGCTCGAACTTCACCAGAAGTCCATCAACATCGGCACCCGCAGATTTCCAGTGTTGCAGGGCAACAGGATCGTCGCGGAACTCGATACCGATTTCTGCCAGTATCTGATCGGCGGCGGCCTCAATCCTGAGCAGGCTTTCCTCACCCAAGATGTCATAGGTGGGGATATTGCGGATGACATAGGGCGTGGCCCGGTGCGGCGGCGCGTCGCTCTGACCGGATCGCCGGGCGTCGCGCCCACCGGCCCGCTCGCGTCTGCGTCCTTGTGAAGTCCTTGGTTCGGTGATCTCGACAGCTTCCATGAGGTGTCCTCCAAAACAAAAGTCTAGGAGCATCGCGAACAGATGTAATGCTGGAAAATTCCATTGTGTTGGATAAGGTGGGCTTATGGATAATCTGCGTCACCTGCTGCCGTCTGCCGGCAATCTCATCGTCTTTGAAGCGGCCGGGCGGCAGCTCAGCTTTACCAAGGCCGCTCACGAACTGGGCATGACCCAGGCAGCGGTGAGCTATGCAATCCGCTCTCTTGAAAGCCAGCTTGGCGCTGCGCTGTTTCATCGTGCTCACAGGGCTGTGTCGCTGACGGAAGCCGGTCGGCGTTTCCACTCGGACGTCACCCTTGGCCTGAGCCATATTCGAAGGTCTGCAGAGGATATCAGGGGGCGCGGCCGGGCGAACACCGTTACCCTCGCTGGCTCGACCGCGTTTGCCTCTTTGTGGATGCTGCCACGGCTGCACAGGCTGCGTGACGAGTTGCCGGACATTGACCTGCGCATTCAAACCGCTGACCGCGATCTCGATATTCGCAATGAGAACATCGAACTTGGTGTCCGCGGCGGACGGCCGGAGGACTGGCCCGATTATGACAGCGCCTTGATCGCACCGGAAGTCATCGTCGCGGTCGCGAGTGCCGCCTACCTGGAAAAACACGGTACGCCTGAAAGCGTCGCCCACCTAACCCAGCACAAGCTGATTCACCTCGAAGAGCCGTTCCGTCGTGCCTGCGACTGGCAACAGTGGTTCAAAAGCGCAGGTCTCGACGCCGTGGTGGCCAATCGTGGGCTGGCAATCAATGACTATGTGCTCGTCATCCAGGCTGTGATGGAAGGTCAGGGCGTGGCGCTTGGGTGGCAACACCTCACCGAACGGCTGGTCACATCGGGCTTGCTGAAGAAGGTCACCAGTCACCGGCTGACAACCGGTGCCGCATACCATGTCATCTGGCCAAAAGGCCGCGCACTTTCCTCCCAGACCGAGCTCGTTCTGAACTGGCTGGCCAAAGAAGGGCGTGAGTCAGCGGATGAGGAGGCTGGTTCTTGATGCGCTTGCGCGAGCCAGTTCCTCGGCTTCGATCAGCGCAAAGGTCGCTGCAGCATCGACCGCCTTGCCATAGAGCCAGCCCTGCCCCGACTTGCAACCCAGTTCCCTGAGTTTGGCGGCCTGCTCTTCGGTTTCGATGCCTTCGGCGATGACTTTCAGGTTCAGCCCTTCGCACATCGCCAGAATGGCTCTCACGATATGCTCGGCGGATTTGTCGATTGTGATTTCACTGACAAAGCTGCGGTCGATCTTGACCTTGTTGAAAGTGAAATCCCGCAAGCGCCCCAGACTGGACTGTCCGGTACCAAAATCATCAAGCGAAACCCGAATTCCGACGCCGTGGAGCTCGTCTACCACCTTGGCTGCCACCTCCGGATCACTCATCATCGCGGTTTCGGTGATTTCCAGCTCCAGACGGCGAGGGTCGAGTCCCACGCGGTTTATGACGGCCAACACGTTGAAAGCCGTGGCCGGATCAATCAACTGCGCTGAAGACAGGTTGAATGACAAGAACAGCTTGTCCGGCCAATGCCTGGCAGTTTCTGATGCCTTTTTGAGCAAGGTCTCGGTCAGGGAGTCGATAAAACCGCGCTCTTCAGCGAGCGGAATGAAAAGGCCGGGGGAAACAAAGCCCAGCTCCTTGTCGGTCCAGCGGGCCAGTGCTTCAAAACCCTGAATGGATCCGTCTGACAGATCGACGATGGGTTGAAAGTGGACGGCCACTTCGTCGGCAATGATGGCTCTGCGAAGCGCCTGTTCGACCTGTGTGCCGCGGCGCATCTCTTCAGCGATTTCCTCTGAATAGACTGTTATCTGGCCGCGGCCGCGGCGCTTGGACCGATACAGTGCAGTATCGGCACTCTTGAGCAATTCGGCAAACTGCTCACCGGCGAACGGATAGACAGCGAAGCCGAAAGACGCCGAAAGACGGACATTACGGTCACCCAGGTCGTAGGGTGCCGACAAGACATCCTTGAACATCCGGCCGATCTTCTCGGCGCCCTTCTTTTCGAAAACCAATGGAAGAACGAAGGCAAACTCATCGCTTTCGATACGGGCGACAAACCCTCCGTCAGGCAAACATGCCCGCAGCCGATGCGCCACCTGACACAGAATTTCGTCGCCGGCTGCATGACCGAAGAGATCATTGATCGGTTTGAACCCGTCAATATTGGCAATTCCGATGGTGAATGGAGCTGGATCGTCAGCGCGCTCAGAAGCCAGTTTGCGGATCTTGTCCATCAAACGGCGACGATTTCCCAGCCCGGTCAGAGGATCAGTGTAGGCAACTGCATTCGGGTTCGGGGACAAAGCGTCCTGGTTCGCATCTTCGGGGGTCATCAAGAAAAATGGATCCGCACAAATGAAAGTAATTCGTAAAAAACAAAATGCGTCAGATGTCTTAACATTGTCCTATTGCGAGACGAGCCAATTGGCTTTCAAATTTACCGGCCCCGAACGCTTACCCGGCGGCTTGAAACCGCTCGGATCTGTCGACCCATTTCTGAATGATCGCCTCCAGCTTTTCCGGACTGACCGGTTTGGACAGATAGTCGTCCATTCCTGCAGCCAGGCAGCGCTCACGATCGCCGCCCATTGCATGAGCCGTTACCGCTATAACCGGTACGCGGACCGCCATGTGAGCTTCGCTTGCTTCTGCATTTCTTATGGCCCGGACAGCCTGGAGGCCATTCATCACCGGCATGGAAACATCCATCAAAATGAGATCAGGCGCTGCGGCACGCCATGCAGCGACCGCTTCCTCGCCATTGTTGACGATCCGGAAGTCTGCACCGATCCCCTCAAGGATTTGCTCGAAGACGATCTGGTTGACATCATTGTCTTCTGCAACGAGTACCCTCACCCGATCGCGTGCCTGTCCGGTCTTGATGGTCTTCGCCGCAGGCTCTGAAGGCGCAGGGCCAACCGGCTCAGCTCGGGAAACAACCTTCGCTTCAGGTTGAAGTGCCGACGTGGATTCGACCACAGACAGGACCGGTGATTTTTCAACCCGTGCCGGCGTCGGAACTGGCGCTGCTTCCGGTAGGGCCTTTGGTTCGCTGGCGAGTTTCTTTTCGATGGCCTGCCTGAGCAGCACGGGCCAACCGGCCTTCGCCTCAGCCGACAAGACCCTTGCCATGTGAGCAGACAACTCGACCTCGTGGACGGTTAGATCCATCGCTTTTGCCGCATCCAGAAATGCCAGGGCTTCAGTCGTGTTGGCGGTTGCAACAGCGTCAAATCCCGCGGCTTTCAAGGCACCCACATGATCCATGGAGCGCCGAAGATTCTCATCAACGATCAGAACCCGGCCTTTTGACACCGGTTCCGGCACGACTGAGGCAGCTTGAATTCCGGGTTCCGACGCTATTGGACCAGGGGTTTGTTGCTGAGCTGAGACTGAATTGTGACCGGGCCACAACTCGCTAAGGTCGTCGAAGGCGATCGTTACTGTATAGGCACCGGGTGCTCCTGTGCGTCTCATGCGGGTGATGACCTTCATTACCCTGCCATCCGCACTGTGAAGGTCTTCAATTGCATCATACGGGTTGCCGGTTTCAAGCACGCTTTTTTCAAGCTTCTCAAACCGCGCGGCAAGTTCGGGCCCCACGAAATCCGCGGATTTTCTTCCCAGAATGTATTTGCGCGGCAATCCGAAAACCCGGCAAAACGCCTCATTGACCATGACATAGCGAAGCTCGGAATCCTTGACCAACACCTGGATGCTCAGATCGTCGAGAATGACTTTGACGAGATCTGCCTTTCTGAGAAGCCCGGCTACCTCTTCCTGAGTGGTCTTTTGATCCGTAATGTCCTCGGAGATGGATATCAGAAGGCCGTCCGGCATCCGCCGCTTGCGCAACCTTATCCAACGCCCATCGCTGAGCTTTTCAACGCTTTCATAGCGTTCGCGCCAGTGAATGGCGATCCGCTCGGCAACCCAGTCCTCCCGCGAGATCTGGCGCGTCTCTCCATTCAATGACCCCAGCACGCGGGCATCGGTGTCGTATGTCGCATTGAACAGATCACGCAACCTCGCCCCGGGTTTGAGCAAATCCGGGTCAACATCAAAGAAGTTCAGGAATTGGGTACTTGCAGCAATCAGCGTATCATTGCGATCATAGATCATGATCCCGACATCGAGCACGGAAGCGAGAGCTTCGATCCTTTTAACGTCATCAACAGGTCTTCGGGTGCCGGTTTCGTTCAACGCCATTTACTTCAATCCGATACCCGGTCTGATGAACGGGATCACGCTAAAGGCCGCACTGCGCGACCCTTTCCACGACCTTCGAGCAACCGTCCGACGAGGGAGCGAATGCTGCCAGAAACGTCTCACGACTATGGCAGCGGAGGGTTAAGCCCCGCTTAACCAAGTTTGCAGATCCATGGAAATCGATGCCGAAGAGTAACGGACCTGACGAACAGAAAGTCCCGGGAAAAACCTTTTTCCTGCTTCAATTTCCTGACACACATTGCGCTTGAGCCCGAATCCCTGAACATGAGACCATGCGCGTCCATCAACTGCCAGAAACCCTGATCAACCAGATCGCCGCCGGTGAAGTCATCGAGCGGCCGGCAAGCGTTGTGAAGGAACTTGTCGAGAATGCGATCGATGCCGGCGCACGCCGTATCGAGATCGCGACTGCCGCCGGCGGCAAGGCGCTGATCAGGGTCATCGATGATGGCCTGGGAATGGACGCCGAGGACCTGACGCTGGCAGTTCGCCGCCACTGCACCTCGAAGCTCGATCAGCGGCTTGATGACATCTCCACTCTCGGCTTTCGCGGCGAGGCCCTGCCCTCCATCGGCTCTGTGGCGCGATTGACCATCAGGTCCCGGCCGAAGGACATGCCGCACGCCAATGAAGTGTCTTTGGCAGGCGGAGTACCGGCTCCGCTTCGGCCGGCAGCGGCCAACCAGGGGACCACGGTCGAGGTCCGCGATCTGTTCTTTGCTACTCCGGCGCGGCTGAAATTCCTCAAATCCGATCGCGCCGAAACAGCAGCTATTACCGAGATCGTAAGGCGTATAGCCATCGCCTTCCCTGCCGTCCGCTTTACGCTTTCGGGTCCTGATCGCTCGACACTGGATCTTCCTGCAACCGGCGAGGACCGGCTGGCACGCATTGCCCAGGTTCTGGGTGATGAATTTGCCGCCAACACGATTGCGGTTAATGCCGCTCGCGAAGAGGTGGGGCTTGCCGGTCACATCGGACTGCCAACGTGGAACAAGGCGAATTCGCTGTCGCAATATGCTTTCGTCAATGGCCGCCCGGTCCAGGACAAACAGATCCTGACCGCCATTCGCGCGGCCTATTCCGATACGCTGCCGCGCGGACGCTATCCGGTGGCCGTTTTGTGGATCACGCTTGATCCGGCACTGGTGGATGTCAATGTGCATCCGGCCAAATCAGACGTCAGGTTTCGCGATCCGGGTCTTGTGCGCGGGCTTATCATCGGGGCGATCCGCCAAGCACTGATATCGGATGGGGACCGTGCTTCCCCGTCTGCCAGCACCGGGCTTGCACAGGCCTTCAGGTCACCCGAAACTTTCCGGCAGGCGCAGCCTGCCAGCCGGTTCGGGTATGGTCAGCCGGGTGGTCTCGCAACTGCAGCGCCTGCCGGCGGTTGGCACGCCACCACATCGCCATCACGGCCGCTGAATGGTTTTGCAACAGGTTTCTCGGAACAAGCACAGACGGAGATCGCCGAAACCGCCATGCCCTCGGCGCGGTCGGACGACAGCTCGGCTGATCTCTCCACTGTCGAAAACCCGCTTGGTGCAGCGCGTACCCAGATCCATGAAAACTACATCGTGGCGCAGACCCGCGACGGGCTGGTGATCGTCGATCAGCATGCCGCCCATGAACGGCTGGTCTTCGAGCGCTTCAAGACGGCGCTGAAGGCGGGAAAGGTAGCATCCCAAATCCTGCTGCTGCCCGAAATCATCGACTTGCCGGAGGACGATTGCGACCGGCTGGCGGAGCGCGCGGAAGATCTGGCCGAGTTCGGCCTGGTGCTCGAGCGTTTTGGGCCTGGCGCAATTGCCGTAAGGGAAACCCCATCCATGCTGGGCGAGGCCGATGTCGCCGGCCTTGTCCGGGACATGGCTGATGAAATTGCCGAGTGGGACAGCTCAACCGGCTTGCGCGACCGCCTTGAGGCGGTGGCCTCGACGATGGCCTGTCATGGCTCCGTCAGGTCAGGACGGCGGCTGGTCACAGAAGAAATGAACGCTTTGCTCCGCGAAATGGAACGCACGCCCGGTTCAGGCCAGTGCAATCATGGCAGACCGACCTATATAGAACTGAAGCTCACAGACATTGAAAAACTGTTCTCGCGCCGCTGATTTACAAAGCGCCAACTGATCGCTGAATCTTGCAATTCGGCCGCCGAGACGGCATAGAACAGCCACTGAAGCGTGTTCCGAAAAGTGGGATCCGGTTTTCGGAGTAAAACACGCGCAAGAGCAAGAACCTAGAGCACATTGCATGACTACGATTCATTGCATCGTGCGTTAGGAAAACCGGGAGCAGTCCTCATGAACCGTTTTGAAGGCCCGGGCGAGCGTCCGGCGAAAATTCGCTATCTCGACGGCGATTTTCAGATCGTGATGCCAGGCAATCATGTGGTTTGCGCGGTTACCGGCAAGGTCATCCCGATTGAGGAACTGAAATACTGGAGCGTGGAGCGGCAGGAGCCCTATTTCGACGTCAACGCCTCCGTGAAAGCCGACCAGCGCGCGGGACTGCTGCCTGAAAAGTGAAACACGGAAGCGCCAGCTACGCGCGGCGGCGCTGGAATGCTGTCAATGCGTTTTCAATAATCACATTCGGGACTTCCGGGCTGTCAAAGGCCAGATCAATCTCCAGAACAGACGTTTTTTCCACCAGCTCAAGCGCCCTGCCATGTCCCGCTTGCAAGCGGACATAGTCCTTGGATGTGGTGATCAGATCGAGACCATATAGCTCAGCTTCCGCCAACAGCTCCTTGGCTTCGTCGTCCGTAAACGGATGATGGTCGGGAAAGCTCTTGCGTTGCGCCAACCGGACATGGGCGTCCTCGAGCGTCTTGAAGAATTTCTCCGGATCGCCGATCGCGGCAAATGCCAGACAATTCCGGTCTCTGAATTGTGCACCATTTCGAGGCTGGAAACGCGCCAGATGGATCGGCTTTGCAGCGCGCGCAGCCAATCTGATCATCGGATCTGCGCCATCTCCTTCACCCACCACAATCAGCGCATCGGCATGGCGAACCTGATCAATCACCGGCGCCCGCACCGGACCGGCTGGAAACACGCAGCCATTGCCAATGCCGCGGCGGGCATCCACCACCAGCAGAGCCTGGTCAAACACCAGCCGCGCGCTTTGAAAACCGTCATCCATGATGATGAGATCAACGCCCTCGCGCAGCAGCAGATCTGCGCCTTCCGCCCGGTCGGGAGAGACCACCGTAGTCGCCTTGGCGGCGAGCAGCATTGGTTCGTCACCAACGAGCCTGGCCGTATCTTTCGCCAGATCAACGACCGTTGCGTGATGGACGCCGCCGCCATAGCCGCGGGACAAAAACCCTGGTTTCAAACCCCGGTCAATCGCAGCACTGGCGAGCGCCAGTGCCGTCGGCGTCTTGCCGGAACCGCCGACGGTGAAATTACCGACGCATATGACCGGAACGGCCACGGCCTTGCGAACCCGGCGGTCCATGATGCGGCGCGCAACGCGCCCGTAGATCCATCCGAAGGGAGAGAGTATCGCGGACTGTATGCCGGAAGATTGCCACCAGAACGGAGGGGCTTCGCTCACCATTGCCCACCTCCGCGGCTCTCCGAATTCTCGTTGTCGCGCGGCAGAAGCCGGGCCTTGACGGTCAACGGGTTGATGTAGGGTTCAAGCGCACGGATGGTGGCTTTCAATGCGCCGCGCATATCACGAAGGGTCTTGTCGCCACCTTCCGCCATGGTCTTCCGGGCCTGCGGATTCGACAACAGAAAATGCACGGCCTTTGCCAGCATCTCGCCATCACGCACATAACGCGCACCGCCGTTCTTGAGCAGCCGGGCATAGCTCTCCCTGAAATTCTCAACATTGCTGCCAGACAAGACGGCGCAACCGAGCATGGCGGGTTCAAGCGGGTTCTGTCCGCCACCGCCCTTCAGTGATTTCCCGACGAAAGCGATTTCAGTGAGATTGAGGTAAAGTCCCATCTCGCCAATGGTGTCTCCGAGATAGACATCCGTAGAAGGTTCGATCACGTCACTCCGGGACCGGCGTGCAACCTTAAGGCCTCTCTCGGTCAGCATGGCTTCAATGGCATCGGCGCGGTCGGGGTGACGCGGAACCAGGATGGTCAGTTGCTTGTGGCGCGGCGACAATGTCTTGTGCACCGCTGCGGCAATTTCGTCCTCACCCTCGAATGTCGAAATTGCCGCCCATGTCGGCCGATCCCTGATCTGTCCCTTGAGTCTGTCGAGTTCCTTTGCATCCCAGGGCGGAGCGGTCGTGTCCACCTTGAGGTTGCCCGATACAGACACAGGACGCGCTCCCAGCGCCAGGAAACGCTCCGCGTCGAGATCCGATTGGGCGACCACATGGGAGAGGTTTTCAAACAAGGCGTCGGCAAGGCTCAGGCGCTTGCTCCAACGCGCAAAAGAACGGTCAGAGAGGCGGCCATTGACCAGAACCTGCGGCGTTCGCCGCACACCCAGCTCCAGGATGGTCATCGGCCAGATTTCGGATTCAGCGATAATGGCGAGATCGGGTTTCCAGTGATCGAGGAACCGCGAGACCGCCGGCTTCAAATCCAGCGGTACATATTGATGAATGACATTGTCGCCAAGACGCTCGCGCGCGACCCCTGCCGATGTGACAGTCCCGGTGGTCAGCACGACGGCAATGCCACGACGGCGCACTTCACGTATCAGGGGAACCACAGCCGTGGTTTCACCCACACTGGCGGCATGGAACCAGACCAGTGGCCCGTCCGGCCGGTCGATCTTTGAACGGCCATAACGTTCGTTGCGGCGGGTGCGTTCTTCCTTGCCCTTGGCAGCGCGAATGGCGAGATAAGGGCCAAGCAACGGATAGATACCCGCGCCGAACCAGCGGTAACCGACAAGCGCCGCTCGTGCCCAGCCGCGGCTCATGTGCTCTCCTCGACGGCACGCATCGCTTCGTCCGTTACACGATTGAGTTCCGCAGTCACCTTCAAACGGGCATCCGCCATTTCCTTTTCATTCGCCTTCGGCCCAATATAAATGGGCGGGGCGAGCCGCACGCTGCGCGTGCCGAACGGCAGGTTGATCGTTGTCTTGTCCCAGGACTTTTCCAGCACCCGGCGGCGGCTGGTTGCCAGGGCCACCGGCACGATGGGGCGGCCGGAGATTTTTGCCAATGTGACGATGCCCTCACCGGCCTGACGCGGCTGACCCTTGGAGATATCGGCGATCATGACCACGTTGACGCCACCTTTAAGCGCATTGCGCATCGCCAACAGGGCTCTGACGCCGCCCTTGCCCGTATCTGCGCGGGAATCTTCACGGCCGCCTGATCCCCGGATCACATCAATGCCGGCCCGCGCGAGAACACGTGCATTGATTTCCGCATCTGTGCTGCGCGATACCAGTGAGGTGAATTTTCGGTCTGAGGGGCTGGCATAGGGAACCAGCAAATGCTGACCATGCCACAGCGCAAAGATCGCGGGCCATTCGCCATCCAGCATCGTGTCCCAATCGGTCGACGTGCCATTGTCGCGGTTGCTGCGCCAGATCGAAGCAAGCGCCCAGCCGATCAGCGCAGACCCGGTCCGCTGGACCAGTTCCGACTGCAACAGCCTCTTGCCCAGACGCCGCCTGCTGAAAGTCTCGCCAAGCTGCCTGAGCTTCGGCGCGCTGTCGGCGTCCGGTTTGATCATCTCGTCTTTCGCTCCACGCCTTATGACGCGGTTTTGCTTTCATGATGCGGATCAAGCATCCGGTGCATGTGCACAATGAAGTAACGCATATGAGCGTTGTCCACGGTCATTTGCGCCTTTGACTTCCAGGCAGCGTGTGCAGTGGCATAATTCGGATAGATGCCGACAATGTCCAATGCATCCAGATCCCTGAAGTTCATTGACTCCAGGCTCTCAAGCTCGCCGCCGAATACCAGATGCAAAAGCTGTTTGTTGTTGCCATCAGCCATGGGATCACTCCAAGAAACGGTGTCATTGATCAAAGCGGGGTTTGCGGCAATTCGATTAAAAGGTCAATGGCTCTCGGATGAGAGCAGCAAGCCCAGCAGACCCGTCACCTGCCGGTGAGACGCTGCAAGCAGCAGACCACGAGCCGGGTCTGGTTGATTGTATAGCATGCGCCGGCCTGACCCATCGACGAGAATATGTCCGGTTTCGGCAAGCAACACATCAGCGGCAGCTAGGTCCCACTCGCTGGCTTGAGGGCGAACATAGACCCCGTCCAGCTCGCTATTGGCCACCGCCGCAACCCTGAGCGCCAGCGACGGGCCGCCGGCAACCTTGTCGAGACCGGCCATTGCCCCGGGCCGCATGTGCTTGGCAACCACATCCGGAACGGCGACGCGCAACCGCGCATCCTCTATTTCCGGTTCACCCGACGTGAGCTGAACATCATTGAGGAAAGCGCCGCCGCCGGCATATGCGTGCCAGACTTCACCCTTGGCCGGCGCTGCAAGAACGCCAGCCACCGGCTTGCCGTCCTCAACAAGGCCAACACTGACGCACCAATCCGGACGACCGCCGACATAGGCGCGGGTACCGTCGATCGGGTCAACAATGAAAACGCGGCGGCATGCAAGCCGGTGCTCGGTATCTTCAGCCTCTTCCGAGAGCCAACCATAATCCGGGCGTGCTGCAAGCAGCATTTTCTTGAGAAGCACGTCGATGGCGATGTCAGCTTCGCTTACCGGAGAACGGCCCTCATTCTTGTACCAGACCTCCGGATCCTGGCGGAAATGGGACATACCTATATCAGCTGCCATACGGGATGCTGCGACCATAAGGGCAAGATCTTCCGCATAGGGCTCGATGTCAGGCTCCATCACTCGCCTGCAAGGGTCATGCCTTCGATGGCAATGGTCGGCGCCGCGATGGAAAACTTGGTGTCAATGTCATTGGCGAAGGTCATGCGCTTGAACATGTCCTTGAGGTTCGATGCAATGGTTACTTCCGACACAGCAAAACTTAGCTTGCCATTTTCGATCCAGAACCCGGATGCGCCGCGGCTGTATTCGCCGGTAACACCGTTGACGCCCTGCCCTATCAATTCGGTGACGTAAAACCCGGTACCTACAGAGGCAATCAGCTCTTCAGCAGTCTGCTGGCCAGGATTGACAATGACATTGGTCGAAGACGGAGACACGCCACCGCCACGGCTTGCGCGCCCATTGCTTTTCAATCCAAGTTCTCGCGCCACAGCTGTGGTCAGATACCATTGCTGCAACACGCCGTCCTCGACCATTGTCAGCGGCCCCACAGAAACGCCTTCGCCATCGAACGGGCGAGATCCGGGGCCGCGGCGTACAAACGGATTGTCGACCAGCGTCAGCCCGTCAATCGCGACCTTCTTGCCCATCATATCCTTGAGGAAGGAGGTTTTGCGGGCAACCGATGCGCCATTGATCGCGGACACCAGATGGCCGATCAGGCCACGAGAAGCACGGGGGTCGAAGACAACGGTGACGTTGGAGCCGGTCTTGACCTTGCGCGGATTGACCCGGGCGGCAGCACGCTCCCCGGCGCTCCGGCCAATCGCTTCGGCATCATCAAGGTCGGCAAAGAAGACGCGGCTGTCGAAATCGTAATCACGTTCCATCTTGACGCCTTCGCCGGCGATCACACTGACGGACCGGGAAAAACCGGAGCGCTCGAAGGCGCCGGAAAAGCCGTGTGAGGTCGCCAGCACCATGCCGAAAAGCCCGGTACCGGCGCCAGCGCCAATGGAGCTCGCGACGCCGGGGACCGCCAGAGCCGCCGCCTCGGCTGCCGTCGCCGCTTCAATCAGACTCTCGGCAGACGGTTCGGTCGGATCGTACAAATCGAGATCCGGCCAGGTTTCGGCAAGCATCCCGGCATCGGCGAGACAGGCATGCGGATCTTCGGGAGAAACGCGCGCCATGGCGACAGCGCGTTCGGCGAGTGCATCCACATCCGCGCCCTGACCGGCCGTCACGGTCGCGACTTTCTGGCCGACAAACACCCGAAGGCTGAAGTCGTCTGATTCGGCAGACTGGGTATTTTCGACCTGGCCATTGCGTACCGAAGCTGAACGGGAGCGGCTGCGAACCACCAGCGCATCGGCCTGATCGGCACCTGCAGACCGGGCCCGCCCGATTAGTCGCTCGGCTTTTGCCAGCAAGTCTTCGGATTGTTGTGTATCACTCATGTTGTTTGGCCTTTCGCTTGGCTCTCATGTATTGTCCCGACCGTCAAGCATCAAGCCCAACATGGTCCATCCCGGCCCTTTAAACGACAATGGAGCGCACCGAATGGCTGGAGACGAAGCCAACCTTTATACCCAAGGCCTGGTTCTGCTTTGCGGAGCAGTGGTTGCAGCTCCGTTGTTCAAGAAGATCGGGCTTGGAACCGTTCTGGGCTACCTGGCTGCGGGTATCGTGATTGGGCCATTGCTGAGGATCATCACCGACGGCGAAGAGATCCTGCATTTTGCAGAATTCGGCGTTGTGCTGCTGTTGTTTATCATCGGGCTTGAGCTCAAACCATCACGGCTCTGGCAGTTGCGGCGCGATATCTTTGGCCTCGGGCTTGTGCAGGTACTGGTCTCCGCGCTGGCATTGGTAGCGGCTGCTGCTGTGTTGGGCGCACAGCCATGGACCGCCGCCGTGGTGATCGGTTTCGGACTGGCCTTGTCCTCGACTGCCTTCGGCATCCAGATTCTGGAAGAGCGCGGCGATCTCAACACAAGGTACGGACAGCAATCCTTTTCGATCCTGCTGTTTCAGGATCTGGCGATCGTACCGATTCTGGCCTTGGTTCCCCTCGTTGCACCGGTGACGAGCGATGGCGGCGGGTCGATTATTCTGGATATCGCCATCACCGTCGGGGCAATTGCCGCTTTGCTGGTTGCGGGAAGATACCTGCTCAATCCGCTCTTTCAGGTGATCGCCGGAACCGGAGCCAAGGAAGCCATGATTGCGGCTGCGCTTTTTGTCGTGCTCGCCTCCGGCTCGCTGATGCAATTTGCCGGGCTTTCCATGGCGCTTGGCGCCTTTATCGCAGGCGTGATGCTGGCTGAATCCTCCTACCGGCATGAACTTGAGGCCGATATCGAGCCGTTTCGCGGCATCCTGCTCGGTTTGTTCTTCATGGCCGTGGGCCTGTCGCTCGATCTCGCGGTGATTGCCGACAACATTGTCCTTATTCTGATTGCAGTGCCGGTGCTGATGGTCATCAAGGCGCTGGTGATTTACGGCGCATGCCGGGCTTTCGGTTCCAGTCACAACAACAGCGTACAGATCGCCGGACTTTTACCTCAGGGCGGTGAATTCGGTTTTGTCATCTTCAGCGCTGCGGCTGCTGCGGGCGTCTTCTCCCAGTCAACAGCCTCGCTGCTGGTGGCGATCGTCACGATCTCCATGGCGCTGACACCGCTGGCAGCGCTGCTGGCAAACCGGCTGATGCGCGAGTCAACGGACGAGCAGATGGACGAGGATTTCGCAGGCGCGGGCTCCGACGTGTTGATGATCGGGTTTTCGCGTTTCGGGCAGATCGCGTCGCAGATTTTGCTGGCGGGCGGATCGGATGTCACCATCATTGATCAGTCCGCAGATCGAATCCGGTCGGCTTCAAAATTCGGTTTCAAGATCTATTTCGGCGACGGCACCCGCAAGGATGTGCTCGTGGCGGCGGGAATACAGCGCGCCAAGATCGTGGCTGTCTGCACCCACAAACAGGACATCACCGACAAGATTGTCGACATGATCCAGGCCGAATTCCCCACGGCGCGGATTTTCGCCCGCGCTTACGACAGAACCCATACCTTGTCGTTGCGCGCCCGTGGCGTGGACTACGAAGCGCGTGAAACATTCGAATCCGGAATGCTTTTCGGGCGCAAGACGCTTGAAGCCCTCGGCACCTCGGAAGATCAGGCGGCGGCCATCAGTGAAGATGTCCGTCACCGCGACGAGGAGCGGCTCGCAATCCAGGCCGTGGAGGGTCTTCTGGCCGGACGGGAGAAGCTGCATACCCGCCCGGTCACGCCGGAACCGCTGATCAAGCCGAAACGGGAATCCGAGCGATTGGACAAACCACTGCAGGAAAGTACTTCCCTCACCGATCCGGCATGAGGTTGCAGGGCGGCCTCAAGCAGAGCCTGCCTTGCCTGCCTCGATGCGACAGGCACGCCCGAAGAGCAAATACGCACCAACGGAACCAAATCCGGCCAATCGCGTTTGTCTCCTGATATTTGAAAAAGGAGACTTTTCATGGCTCATCAGGACCGCGAGACCACTGTTGTTACCACCAGCTCCGGAGGGGCCGGTTGGTTCGTTGCCATCGTGCTTCTCGCCGTGATCGCATTTGGCGGTTTCTACATGTATAATTCCGGTGCGTTGAACGGCGGCAGCGACATCAATGTCTCCATTGATGTTCCCGACGAGATTGCACCCGCTGCACCGTCTAACTAACCCTCGATCATCATTGATTTTCATTGCAGGCCATGAGCGACATTGTTCATGGCCTGCTTTCGTTTGTTTGAGTGATTGCCTTTCGCAATTCACCGTTGGGCTACACCCGTCACTGTCCCGTCGAGCCAAGCCAGTTTGACTACTTCCAAAGCCGGGACCTCGACTTTGCTTCGAACTGGACAAAATGCTCAAACCGGATATCACGCTTGATCTCAAACTACTTTAATCCGGAAAGACAGGTCATGACTCCATTTCATCTTGCGTTCCCGATTCGCGACATTGAAGAGACGCGCCGGTTCTATGGCGACGTGATGGGCTGTCCGATGGGGCGCTTCACCGACAGCTGGATCGATTTCGATCTCTTCGGCCATCAGATGTCCGGGCACGTTCGCGCGGACGCAGGTACTGGCGCTGCCTCCGGAACTGTTGACGGGCACTCGGTTCCGATCCCGCATTTCGGCGCGGTGCTCGAGATGAAAGACTGGAAAGCGCTTGCAGACAAGCTTGAGGCGGCGGACGGAATCGACTGGATCATGAAACCGACGCTGCGGTTCGAGGGCCAACCCGGCGAGCAGGCAACGCTTTTTTTGCGCGATCCTTCCGGCAACGCACTCGAGTTCAAGGGCTTTGCTGACCTGAGCCAGGTCTTTGCTTCGTGAGCGGTGACCGGCCTGTGACAGCCGGGCGCCAAACACGGCCCGGCGAACAGGCAAAATTCGTCACCGGTTCGACCATGCGGCATGTCGTCGTTATGACAGCAACCGGTTCGATCGGACTGGTAGCCGTCTTCATCGTCGACGCTCTCAATCTCTTCTACATATCCTTGCTCGGGCAGCAGGAGCTTGCCGCAGCCATTGGCTATGCCGGCACCTTGCTGTTTTTCAGCACCTCCGTTGCCATCGGGCTGTCAATTGCCGCAACAGCTCTGACGGCGCGGGCATTGGGCCGCGGAAACCGTGGCGAGGCGCGCGAAATTGCTGGCGCTTCAATTGCCTACATGATCCTCATCATGACGGCTACCGTGGCGCTGTCCTATCCATTTCTCGGTGAGCTGATTCTGATGATGGGCGCAAAAGGGGAGACTGCGATGCTTGCAACTGAGTTCATGCAGATCGTCCTGCCTTCCCTGCCGGTTCTGGGGATCGGAATGTGTTTGTCGGCTCTGCTCCGCGCTGTCGGCGATGCCAAACGGGCAATGTATGTGACGCTGGGCGCCGGAGCTCTGACTGCCGTGCTGGATCCGGTTTTCATCTTCGGTTTCGATCTCGGTATTCACGGGGCAGCCATTGCGACCGTGATTTCGCGTTTCGCGCTGGTTGGCATCGGGCTGTATTCCCTGCTCCGGATTCACAATCTTGTTGCGATGCCCTCGCTGACGATCATCAGGCGCGAGATCCGGCCATTTCTTGCGATTGGCCTGCCCGCATTGATGACGCAGATTGCCACTCCGGTGGGCAATACCTTTGTCACAACCACCATGGCCGAGCACGGCGATGCCGCCGTAGCGGGTTGGGCAGTCGTCGGACGATTGATTCCTGTGGCTTTCGGCGCGCTGTTCGCACTGTCGGGTGCCGTCGGCCCCATTCTTGGACAAAACTACGGCGCCAGGCGCTATGACCGCCTGATTTCGACCATGCGCGACAGCCTGTTGTTCATCACCATCTACACGCTTGTTACCTGGGCAGTGCTGGCGCTGTTCAGGAACCAGATTGCCGATATCTTCGGTGCGACCGGCGAGGCCCGGGAGGTCATCGTCTTCTTCTGCCTGTTCGTGGCGGGAAGTTTCGTGTTCAACGGCATGTTGTTTGTTGCCAATGCGGCATTCAACAATCTTGGCTATGCGCTTTACTCGACGGTGTTCAACTGGAGCCGGTCCACGCTCGGCGTGATCCCCTTCGTCTGGCTCGGGTCGTTGTGGTACGGCGCACAAGGTGCGCTGGCCGGTTATGGTCTGGGTGCGGTGGTGTTCGGCCTCGCCTCGATCATCGTCTGTTTCCGGGTCATTACCAAGATAGAAGACAGAGATGGCGGCGACCCAGGCGAGCTTGTGGTGAGACCACCGCCGGCAGGGCAGTCCGCCTTTACCAGCGGCAAAGCGTCTACGCTTTAGGACCTATTTGAAAAAGGCAAATGCGGCGTCGAGATCGCGTTTGAGCTGCTCGGCAACATCTTTTGACCCCGCCAGAATGTCTTTTGCCTTGAGAAAATCGAGGACACGGAACTGGTGCACTTCGGGTCTGAGAAGAATGTGCGGCGGATGGGCCTGGCGTTTCATTTCAATGATCGACTGCATCATCAACTGGCTCGCACCGAACATCATGTCGACAGTCGACGGCGGCTCCCCGGGGATTCCCGATGGCAAGCCCACCACATCCACACCGATGATGATGTCGGCCAGGCCGGACAGCTGATCGAATGGCACCGGATTGAAGATGCCGCCATCGATCATGATCCTGTCATCAATCACCACGGGACGGAAGACGGCCGGTATCGCCGCCGACGCCGCTATCGCTGTTCGCAAGTCGCCCTTGGTGCAGACCACTTCGCAATGGCCATAATAGTCGGTGACCATGATCTTGGTGGGGATCTTCAGATCTTCGAATGTTCGCGCGACGGTATCAGGCAAAAACGCCTCGAGAATACGCTCGACGTTGAACTGGCCAAGACGAAGGCCGCCTTCCATGGCGTCCTTCATTCCCCGCGGGCGTGCCTTCCAGATCCGGCTGATGGCGTTGCCCGGCTTTCCGATCGTCTCCAGCGTATGGGCGCGGATCTCCTCGCCCGACAGGCCAGAGCCCATTGACGCGCCCATGATTGCTCCGATCGATGATCCGGCAATAGCCACGGGCTTGATGCCCATTGCGTCCAGGGTCTCGATGATGTGGATATGGGCTATACCCCGCGCGCCGCCGCCGCCAAAGGCGACTGCCACAGTCGGGTCGGAACGCCGAACCGGTTTTTCCGGCAATACTGTGCTGACATCACTCATTGTCGATACTGCTTTCCGTGGCTTGCACCACCACTACGCGATCAGCGGATGGGTCCTCGTCAGTATAGCGAAAAAAGCGCATTTTTGTGTCGCCAAATGCACGGCTGTCGAGAAGGTCAAAGCCTTTCCCCGGATCCGGCTCAGCTGCGGTTTCCTCCTCAAGCACCACCAGGGCACCTTGTGCAATCCATCCGCCGCGGGCCGCCGAGGCCAATGCGCTGTCGCCCAACCCCTTGCCATAGGGCGGATCGGCAAAGACCAGATCGAAAGCCCCCATCGTGCCGGACATGCCGAGCTTGGTGGCATCGCGGCGGAACAGCCGGGCCCGGCCCTGCAGTCCGAAAGTCTCGATGTTTTTCTGAATGATACCCCTGCCCTCGACGCCGCTTTCGACGAACAGCGCCGAGCGCGCGCCCCGCGACAGGGCCTCGATCCCCACAGCCCCGGTGCCGGCGAAAAGATCAAGCACGCGCGTTCCGGCGAGCGCTTCCGGATAGGCATGGCTCAGGATGTTGAACAGACTTTCCCGGCTCCGGTCAGTTGTTGGCCGGATGGTCAGCGTCTTTGGTGCGGCGAGCCCCCTGCCGCGGAATTCACCGCCGACGATCCGCACCAGGTCCACGTCCCTTGCCTGAAGCCGGCTTGCCGCCTCGGTTATCGCCCGAAGGCTTGCTGCCGCCCGCCGGTTTTCCCGCCCCCTTTGAAGCGCCATCATACGGCTTTGCGCCACCGGGCTTGCTGAATGGCTTCACGCCCGGCTTGGCCGCGGGCTTCTTGAAGTCCCGTGCCGGTCTGCTCTCTTCACCCTCAGGCGCAGGACGCGGCTTTGACCGGCCTTTGGGAAAGCTGCCGCGGCGGGTGTCCGCGCGCTGATCGGCGCGGGCCGGCTTGCGCTCGGATTTTTCTCCACCGCGCTCGGCAGCGTCCTTCTTGTTTTCGTTGACCGGGCGCGCTCCCGGCGCCATCCAGACATTGGTTGCACGGCTGCGTTGCACAAAGCTGCGCTTGGCGGGCTTGCCGCCGGGCTCCTCGTTGCGGCCACCACCGGGCTCTTCGCCTCTGGGAGCGCCAAACGGCTTGCGCTCGCCGCGGTCGCGGTCCGGTCCCCTGTCACGATCACGGTCACGATCCTTGCCGAACGATTTTCCATCCCGCTCGGGGCGACCCGGCTTGGTGTCCAGCCGGGCGCGGGCGCGCTCGGTTTTTTCCGAAGCCGAGATCCATTCGCGTTGCGCCGGTTTGACAGCTGCCTTGGGTTTGGCTTCCGGCTTTGGCGGAGCGAGGTGCTCGCTCAGCGGCGCTTCGAAATTGGCGCCGGATTCCTCGATCATGCGTTCGCCGAGCTGCTCGCGCAGTGTCCGGCTCTTGATCTCAACAACATCGCCTTCACGGATATCACCAAGCTGGAAAGGCCCGAAGGAAATGCGGATCAACCGGTTCACGTCGAGACCGAGTGCTCCAAGCACATTCTTGATCTCGCGGTTCTTGCCTTCGCGCAAGCCCATGGTGATCCAGACATTGTGCCCCTGCTTGCGGTCAAGTGTGGCCTCGATAGCGCCATAGAGGACGCCCTCGACCGCAATGCCGTCTTTCAACTCGTCAAGCCGGGCCTGGTCGATATCGCCATAGGCGCGAACGCGGTAGCGCCTCAGCCAGCCGGTCTGCGGCAATTCCAGCGTCCGGGCGAGGCCGCCGTCATTGGTCAGCAGCAGGAGGCCTTCGGTGTTGATGTCGAGCCGGCCGACGGTCAGCACGCGCGGCAGATGCTTGGGCAGCCTGTCGAAAACTGTTTCGCGGCCCTCGGGATCCTTGTTGGTGGTCACAAGGCCTGCAGGCTTGTGGTACACCCAAAGCCGGGTGCGCTCTATCCCGCCAATCACCTCGTTATCGACCTCGATCCGGTCGGACAGGGAGACAACAACGGCTGGCGATTCCAGGATCTTGCCATTGACCTTGATCCGCCCCTCGGCGACCATCCGCTCGACATCGCGGCGCGATGCCACCCCGACGCGCGCCAGGATTTTGGCTATGCGGCCGCTCTCGACAGCACCGTCTGTGGTCGCTTCCGGGGCTTTGGATGGTTTCGGGGTGCCGCGTTTGGGCTTGTCTTGTTCTGTCATTTGTTGTTTGCCTGCCTCTACAGCGCGTGCTGCGTTCCTTGAAGATCGCAAGTGCACTGTAACATGTTTGGTTTGGCGATACGTCGTTCGACAGATCGGTTCTGTTGTCATGGGGTATGGCCGCTTAATTCGCTGTCTATCAGGTTGGACGTGCGGGGTTAAGGGGTTTCATGCATGGTATTACTGCGGCAGGACGATTGATGATCAACAACGGCTATATGGATTTGGCGCTCGAAGAAGCGCGCGATGCGGCAGGCCGCGGCGAAGTTCCGGTGGGAGCCGTGATCGTGCGCGATGGAATTGTGCTGGCGCGCGCAGGCAACCGCACCCGCGAACTCAACGACATAACTGCCCATGCGGAAATTCTGGCAATCAGGCAGGCGGCAGAAGCACTTGGAAGCGAGCGGCTGACTGATGCCGATCTTTACGTCACCCTTGAGCCCTGCACCATGTGTGCGGCAGCAATTTCGTTTGCCCGATTGAGACGGCTCTATTTTGGAGCAGAAGACGAGAAAGGCGGCGCGGTGACAAGCGGCGTGCGGTTTTTCAACCAGCCGACATGTCATCATCAGCCCGAAATCTATCCCGACATCGCCTCAGAGCACGCCACACAGTTGCTGAAAAACTTCTTCAAGGGTCGCCGTTGAACGAACCAGCACGATGAGGGAATGAGAAAGGCCAGTTTCCGTCAAAACTGGCTAAAGCCGGTGCCGATGGCCACCCACTTACCAGGGCCACCATTTTCTTTTTCCGGTTCCAGCCTTCTTGGCTTCTGAAATCCGGCGCCGTTCCTTGGCACGTTCAGGCTCTCCCAAGTCACCAACCGGGGCAGTTTCGGATGGCTGCCGGTAGGTCAATGGAGGATCGGACAAAAATCTGCGGCGATCTGAATAAGCGCCTTTCTCGATTTGCCGGCGTCTCCTGAATTCAGCCCCCTGACTTGCAGTGTTGTTCACACCAAATTTTTCGGGTGCTGCTTGTTCACCCTTGTTTCTCGGAATGGGGTTGTAGGAACCGGATGTTCCACTTCGTCGCGCCAGTGGCGACCTGTAAGCAGCATTGCCGGCATTGGCATCAGCTTCAGCAACAAGCCGGGCACGCGTTTCTTCAGGTGATTCCACCCATTCAGGATTGTTTTCAGCCACGTTTTGCTGAGGCGCTGGCAGGCTTGCTGTATCGGACGGCTTCACAATAGCAGGACGCGGCTTGTATTCGATGTCCGCTCCCTTTCGGGGCGACCCAACTGAGGCAATACTGCCAAGGTCATCAATCAGCTGAGTGGTCGCTGGCGTTCCAGTGCCATAGGTCGGGCCAAGACAACCCGACACCGTCAGGCTTGCAGCAATGATTGCGCCTATCGTCACGCCAGCGCGGTACTCGGTCTTCATTGTCATGCACAGGATCCAGTCTCGACAGTCACTTGGAGTTTACACAGCTTGTCGCCGTACAATCCGGCCTTTTTCAGGCAGGGTTTTACCGGATTGGGACAGCAAGGGCAATTGACCTCGTTAATTTTGCCCTTGAACCGGCTTTCGTGCTCGCCAGACCCCGGATATCCGGGGTCTGGCAAAAAATCATAGCCGTCCCAGCGCCTTAAGTTCATGCAGGGCGGCAGCGTCACGCGCCGAAACATCGGGGAATTCCGGGTCGGATCCGACATCGTCGGTGATCCGCCATGAGCGGGCGCATTTCACCCCTTCGGCAAGCTCGGGCACAACGGCGACAGCACCAACTTCGTCAATCCGGAACGCATCCTCAGGTCCGGCCACCGTCTCGATCTTCAAGCCCGAGGTGATGCAGATTTCAGCGAAATCGCTATCGCCGACCGCTTCGACCAGTGCCGGATCGGTGATGTAGACGACGGGTGCAGCCTCCAGCGACGAGCCTATCCGCTTTTCGCGGCGCTCGATTTCCAGTGCGCCGGTGACGACACGCCGTACGGTGCGGATCTTTTTCCACTTCGCCGCAAGGGCATCGTCGCGCCAGGCAGCGGACACCTCAGGGAACTGCTCAAGATGGACCGATTCGGCATCCGGATGGTGCGACAGCCACGCCTCTTCCATGGTGAAGGGCAGCATCGGCGCCAGCCATGTCACGAGACAATCAAAGATGGTGCGGATGACCTGGAGCGAGGCCTTGCGGCGCTGGCTCGAAGGGGCGTCGCAATAGAGCACATCCTTGCGGACGTCGAAGTAGAAGGCCGAGAGCTCGATATTGGCAAAATCGGTCAGCGCACGCGAAATGCGCTTGAAATCGAAATTGTCATAGCCGGTGCGCACCAGCTGATCGAGTTCGCAGAGCCGGTGCAGCATCAGCCGCTCCAGTTCCGGCATTTCGGACACGGCAACGGTTTCGCCTGTATCATGGGCCAGCGTGCCGAGCATCCAGCGGATGGTGTTGCGCAGCTTGCGGTAGGCATCGATGTTGGTCTTGATCACGGTCTTGCCGAGGCGCTGATCTTCCCAGTAATCGGTATTCATCACCCACAGGCGCAGGATGTCGGCGCCCGATTCCTTCATGATGTCCTGCGGGAATACCTGGTTGTTCAGCGATTTCGACATCTTGCGGCCATCTTCGGCCATGGTGAAGCCATGGGTGATGACGGCATCGTAGGGCGCGCGGCCGCGGGTGGCGCAGCTTTCAAGCAGCGACGAGTGGAACCAGCCGCGATGCTGGTCGGAGCCTTCAAGATAGACATCGGCCGGCCATTTGAGATCCGGGCGGTCTTCCAGCGTGAAGACATGAGTGCAGCCTGAATCGAACCAGACATCGAGAATGTCGGTGACCTGGACCCACTTCGGGTCGCTAGCCAGATCGCCAAGGAAACGCTCGCGTGCGCCTTCGGCGAACCAGGCGTCCGCGCCCTCGGCCTCGAAAGCCTCGAGAATGCGGGCATCAACGGCCTCGTCCAGCAGCACATTGCCATCGACATCGGCGAAGACGCAGATCGGCACACCCCAGGCGCGCTGACGCGACAGCACCCAGTCAGGGCGATCCTCGATCATGCCGCGCAGACGATTCTGGCCTGCAGACGGCACAAAGCGGGTGTCCTCGATGCCCTTGAGCGCGCGCGAACGCAGCGTGGTGCCGTCACCGAAATCCTTGTCCATGTAGACAAACCACTGCGGCGTGTTGCGGAAAATGATCGGCTTTTTCGAGCGCCAGGAATGCGGATAGTCATGCTTAAGACGGCCACGGGCGAAGAGATTCCCCGCCTCGATCAATGCGCTGATCACAGCCTGGTTGGCGTCGCCCTTCTTGCCCTTGTCGTCGATCACACGGGCTGCCCCACCCTCGCGATCCGGTCCGAGGCCGGGCGCATCCTTGGTGTAGAAGCCGGCGTCGTCGACGGTGAACGGGATGGCGGACGAGATGCCGCGCGCCTCAATCTCGCGGGCGGCGTCCATCCAGGCATCAAAGTCTTCGCGGCCATGGCCGGGTGCTGTGTGGACAAAACCGGTACCGGCGTCGTCGGTGACGTGATCACCAGCGATCAGGGGCACGGCGAAATCATAGCCGCCGCCGAGGCCGCGCAGTGGGTGCGACACGACCATGCCTTCGAGATCGCTTGCCTTGACGTCAGACAGGCGCTTGAAGGCGAGCTTGGCCTTCGCGAAGCATTCTTCGGCCAGTGCGTCGGCGAAAATCAGTTTCTCGCCGGCCTGCGGGCCGAAGTCATTTTCTGCTGCCGTGACTTCGTAGAGCCCGTAGGCAATGCGGGTCGAGAACGAGACCGCACGGTTGCCGGGGATGGTCCACGGCGTGGTGGTCCAGATGACGACGGACGCGCCTCGCAGTTCCTCTGAACCGCCTGCCAACGGAAACTTCACCCAGATCGTGTCGCTCTCATAAGTCTGGTACTCGACCTCGGCTTCTGCCAGCGCGGTGCGTTCGACCACCGACCACATGATCGGCTTGGAGCCGCGGTAGAGCTGGCCGGATCTGGCGATCTTCAGCAATTCGCCGGCGATACGGGCTTCGGATTTGAAATCCATGGTCTTGTAGGGCTTGTCGAAATCGCCCTCGATGCCGAGGCGCTTGAACTCCTCGGACTGAACATCGACCCAGTGCTGCGCCCAATTGCGGCATTCCTGACGGAACTCGATCATCGCCGCCGGATTCTTCAGATCGGGCTTCTCCTTGCCCTTGGAGCGGTAGTTCTCTTCTTCGATCTTCCATTCGATCGGCAGGCCGTGGCAATCCCAGCCCGGCACGTAGTTGGAATCAAAGCCGCGCATCTGGAACGAGCGGGTGATCACATCTTTAAGGATCTTGTTGAGCGCATGGCCGATATGGATGTTGCCATTGGCATAGGGCGGGCCGTCATGCAGCACATATTTGGGCCGGCCAACGGAGGTTGAGCGCAGCTTGTCGTAAAGCCGCATTTCCTGCCAGCGCGCCACAAGCTCAGGCTCCATCTTGGGAAGGCCGCCGCGCATGGGAAAATCGGTTTCCGGCAGGTTGAGCGTTTTGGAGTAGTCGAAAGTGTCGTTGGTGTCGGTCATGGTGTCACAATCTTTTGGGCCGATGGCCCGTGGTGGACAGTGTATCGGATTATACGGAAGCGGAGCGCGTGATCACGCCAAAATGCCCGGTCTCCAGCGAGCGCAGCTCAGCGGGAAACCGGGACCATAATTCGTATCGGCGGAGAGCCTATGATCGGGACGACCGTGGTCATGGAGGGGCTTTTATCAAGCTCTGCAATTTCAGGGAAGCGCAAAGTGTAACCTTGTCAACTCCTTCAGTTGCGCATACTTTTGTTTGCAACTGGTGAGGTCAAAATGGCTCAAAGTAACAAAAAAGTGGCTCACGCAACCAGAAGGACATCTCGAGGTCCCAGCACTCGTAGACTAAAACGAGATCAGGCACTCAGGCCACCAGCATCATTCCCTGAACCAGTAAGAAGAATTTTTTGCGACCAAAGAATCAATCGAAATCCCATCACATACGACACCGCACCTGTCGTAAATTCGAGCTCAGATTTTTTGCTTGAAGAAAACGAAACGTTTTCTCTTTGGAAAGAAAATACGGGGCAAAAACGCAGAATAAATAAAACCTATGCCAAAAATGTACTTCATAAGATCGGCTTCAGACCGGCCGATTTCTTCAAGATTGTTTTATCAAGGCAATCATTTTCGCGAATCGATCAAAGTAAAGAGCAACTTAACGAAGCCGAAACCGAGAGAGCATTCCGTTTGGCAAGCATTTATGAGCATGCAGTGCGCGTATTTGGCTCAAAAGAAAAAGCACATCGGTGGCTGCGCAAGCCCTGCCGCGCCCTCGACGGAGCTATACCACTGGACCTGCTGGCATCTGAAACCGGCGCACATATCGTTGAATCGGAACTTCATGCAATTGATCACGGCATGTTTGCCTGACAATGCGGATCTGGCGGATATCGAACTACGCCGACCTGTCCGGCATCGGCGGCACACACACCGCCGGGCGTTGGAATCACCTCGGCCGGCGCATTGTCTATTGCGCTGAGCATCCGGCGCTGGCGATGCTGGAACTGCTGGTGCATTTCGATCCCGAAAACCTGCCCGACACGTATCAATTGCTTGAGATCTATTTTCCCGATGATCTCGCTACCGAGATAGTTGAAGTTCCATCCGATTGGAAAGATGATCCGACGATTTCACGCGATGCGTTTGATGCCTTTTGCGATCGGGGCGCCGCTCCGGTCTTGAGCGTCCCCAGCATCATCATGCCGCATTGCCGAAATTTTCTTATCAATCCGCGTCACGCCGATCATTCAAAACTTGCAATCGTCTCTGCAGAAACACAACCGTTCGATCCACGCTTCCTAACTTGACCTGATGCCAAGTATCGACCGGGATGAGACGTTGCCGCTACTTCTTAAGCCGCAGATAGATAAGCTTTCGCATCAGAGCGGTGACCGGTTTGGGGGCGATCCTGCCGATGATTGCGAAGAGACGGTTGGCCGAACCGGGAATCGACGTCTTCCGGCCGGCGAGCGCATCGGCGAGGATCAGCTTCGCCGCTTCGTCCGCATCCATGCGCTTGCTGGCATCGGCGCCTTCGGGTGCATGTTGCTCGGCATGCCCGGTGTTGAGCGGACCGGGAAACGCGACAGTCAGGGTTACGCCGGCCGTTTTCGCGTATCTGCGCATGCTTTTGGCATACACCGCCAGCGCATCTTTCGAGGCTGCGTAGCTCGCAGCGCCAGGATAGCCGGTGAAGTGAGACAGCGAGGAGACAAAAACCATTGCCGCACCGTGTGTAAAGGCGTTGGCTTCAAACAGGCGCGCCGTGATGACCATCGGCGCTTCGGCGTTGATGCGGATCACATTCATATGGGCCTGGGCATCGATGCGTTCGAAACGCCCTGTCGCATTGATGCCGGCATTGAGAAAAACCACATCATAGGGACCGGCGGCGATCAATTCCGGCATCACATTGTCAAGCTCGGTACGGCTCGACAGGTCGCAGCCGATATGGTCAACCGGTACTTTGCCGGGCGCCGGGTGCTCCCTGTCGAGAACAACAACGTCATGATTATTGGCCTGGAGCCAGCTCACGGCTGCGGCGCCGAGGCCGGCGCTGCCGCCGGTGACGAGCGCGCGTTTGCGGGTCTGCATCACAGCCGCCTGCCGGTATAGGCACCGCCATTGAGGTATCTGACCCAGGACAGCGTCACAGGTGAACGCCGTGCAGCGATCGCCGACGCCATCATCGACGCCACATCGTCCGGCGCCAGAAACAGGGATCGCATCAAACCGGGATCATATCCCGCCTTGTCATGGATACCGGTTTTGGCCGGGCCGGGATGCAGCACCTGAACCGACACGGCACCCTTCCATTCGGACCTGAGCGCGCGCGCCAGTCCGTGCAGTCCGGCCTTGGATGCGGCATAGGCGGGAATGGCCGCGGACCCCTTGTGCGCCACTGACCCGATCAGTGTCAGAGTCCCCCTGGATTTCTCCAGCATCGGATACAATGCATGGGCCTGTAACAGGGCGGCAAGCAGGTTTACATCCAGGCTCCGGCGAATTGCTTCCGTGCTGTCGACGCCGTCCGCCGGCGCGGTTCCGGTACCGGCGTTGAGCACTGCGTTATCGAGACCATCCCAACCGAACTCGCTGATGCCACGGACGAGCGCCTGGGCGGAGCCTTCCGGATCGCTTTGATCGGCAACAACATAACCCGCACCAGGCGGCAGCTTTCCGGCAACTTCGTCTTGAGATTTACGCCCGGAGAGCAGCAGCTTGTGGCGCCGGGCAAGTTTTTTGGCGAGTGCCAGGCCCAGACCTGCGTTGCCGCCGGTGATCAGGATGCGACGCGACTTCGCGCCAATCATCCAGCAGATCCGAAAGTCAGCATGGCATCGAGCGGCGACAGGGGCTGCAGCGACCCCAGCACGGCCCTCGCCTCGGCTTCGTCTGTCTTCATTTGCGCCACCAGCTCATCGAGACCATCAAATTTTTCTTCACCGCGAAGTCTCGACACGAACGAAACCGTGCAGTCTTCGCCATAGAGATCGCCGGAGAAATCGAACAGGTAGGTCTCCAGCAGTAATTCTGCGCCATCCTCGGCGACCGTTGGCCGCCGGCCAAAACTCGCCACCCCGTCATACACTGTTCCGTCGGCGCGACGGAAGCGGACCGCATATATACCCGGCATCAATCCGGTTTCGGGTGGCAGCGCCATATTTGCTGTCGGGTAGCCCAGAGTGCGTCCCAGTTTCTTGCCATGAAGCACCTGGCTCGATACCGCATAGCGATAACCGAGCAGGCTGTTTGCCTCCACCACATCACCGCCGGCCAAGGCATCGCGGATCCGGCTGGACGACACAACCTCGGCATTTTCATTCTGAAACTGCTCAACCAGGGTCACGCCAAAGCCATGTCTGACGCCTGCCCGCATAAGATACTCCGGATTGCCTTCCCGTCCCTTGCCGAAATGGAAATCGTAGCCCGTCACCACATGGTGAACCCCAAGCCGTCCGCACAGGATGCCGGTGACAAATTCTTCCGCGCTTTGGGATGAGAATGCCTTGTCAAAGGTCTGCTCGACAATCGCATCAAAGCCGAGTTGCCCCAAGATCATCGCCTTCATAGGCGCCGGTGTCAGCCGGAAAACCGGCTGGTCGGGGCGAAACACGGTTCGTGGATGCGGCTCGAAACTCAGCACGACGGAGGACACGCCGGCCGATTGGGAAATCTCGGTGGCGCGCGCCAGCACGGCCTGATGACCGCGATGGACGCCGTCAAAATTGCCGATCGCCACAACGCCGCCCTTCAGCTGGGCCGCGAACGCCTCGGCACTGTGAAAACGCCGCGCCATGTCAGTCCTTTTTCCGCCGGTCTCAGGCAAGCCATTCCATCCAGTAAGCCGGCGCCACGCCTTCTGCGTCCAGGAATGCCTGCAGCCGGGCTTCATCGGTCACCCGACCATCGAGATACTGGTTGGCATGAATTCCGCGCGCGATGAAAACCGCATCTATCCCATTGTCCAAAGCACCCCGAATGTCGGTTTGCACACCGTCCCCGATGGCCAGCGCGCGCGCCTTATCCGCATCTCCGCGGATGGCCCGGGCCCGGGCCATCGCCTCGCGGTAGATCGGCGCATGCGGCTTGCCCGCAATCCTGGTTTCACCGCCAAGTTCGACATAAAGATCCGCCAGCGCGCCTGCGCAGGGCACGAGACGATCGCCACGCTCGACCATACGGTCAGGGTTCGCGCAGATGAGAGGAAGACCGCGCGCACACAATCCGGTGAGCAGGCTGCGGTAGTCTTCAGCGGTCTCGCTCTCATCATCGAAAAGTCCGGTACACAGCACCGCCGCCGCTGAATCCGGCTCCACCAGATCCACATCAAGCCCTTCGACCAGCACCAGATCGCGTTCCGGTCCGAGAAAATACAAAGATCGAGGTGCATCCTTGACCAACTGCCGTGTCACATCTCCGGATGTCACGATGTCGTCCCAGCAGCCGGGATCGACACCGATTGTGTCGAACTGGCGGATGACGCCGTCAGCCGGGCGCGGTGAATTGGTGATGAGGATGACAGTCTGTCCGCGCTGCCGAGCTGCCTTCAACGCTTCAACAGAAAGCGGAAAGGGGTTGACGCCGTTGTGGATGACGCCCCATACGTCGCACAACAAGATGTCGGCGCTGCCGGTCAACTGATCGAGATCGGTAATCTTGCGGGCCATGAGTGAGTGGTTCCTTTCGGCCCAACGATGTCGCCCAGCTGGCCCTTGATTACAAGACCCCGCTGTAAAAATGGCGGCCAGGCAAAAAACATCCGGTTGGATTGCCTCCCAATATCTTGACTCTTCTGCCTCGCACCCCTATCTCGGCGCTGTTAGCACTCTGCAGAGGTGAGTGCTAACGACATCTTCATGGGGCCCATTCGGGGTTCTCAGCCGCTTCTGTCATTCGATCAAGGACTATAGACAATGGCAAAAACCAAGTTCCGTCCGCTCCACGACCGCGTTGTCGTTCGTCGTGTTGAGTCCGAAGAAAAAACAAAAGGCGGGATCATCATTCCGGATACCGCCAAGGAAAAGCCGCAGGAAGGCGAAATCATCGCTGTCGGCTCCGGCAACCGCGACGAAGCCGGCAAGCTTGTGCCGCTCGACGTCAAGGCTGGCGACCGCGTGCTGTTCGGCAAATGGTCCGGCACAGAAATCAAGCTTGATGGCGAAGACCTTCTGATCATGAAGGAAAGCGACGTCATGGGCGTTCTCGGCTAAGCCAAGATTTTCGTCCCGTTAAATAATCCAATCCGCCTCAACACGATGGGCCTCAGGCCCGGGAGTTAAGTTAAATGGCTGCTAAAGAAGTAAAATTCGGTCGTAACGCCCGCGAGAAAATGCTCCGCGGCGTCGACATCCTGGCTGATGCCGTCAAGGTAACGCTGGGCCCCAAGGGCCGTAACGTCATCATCGACAAGTCGTTCGGCGCACCGCGCATCACCAAGGACGGCGTCACCGTCGCCAAGGAAATCGAACTCGAAGACAAGTTCGAAAACATGGGCGCCCAGATGGTGCGTGAAGTTGCGTCGAAGACCAACGACATTGCCGGCGACGGCACCACCACTGCAACAGTTCTGGCCCAGGCAATCGTCCGCGAAGGCGGCAAGGCTGTTGCTGCCGGCATGAACCCGATGGACTTGAAGCGCGGCATCGACATGGCCGTGACTGAAGTCATCGCTGACCTTCAGAAGAAGGCCAAGAAGATCAAGACCTCGGCTGAAGTCGAACAGGTCGGTACGATCTCGGCTAACGGCGAAGTACAGATCGGCAAGGACATTGCTGAAGCCATGCAGAAGGTCGGCAACGAAGGTGTTATCACCGTCGAAGAAGCCAAAACCGCTGAAAGCGAACTCGAAGTCGTTGAAGGCATGCAGTTCGACCGCGGCTACCTGTCGCCTTACTTCGTCACCAACCCCGACAAGATGGTTGCCGATCTCGAAGACGTCTACATCCTTCTTCACGAAAAGAAGCTTTCGAACCTGCAGGCCATGCTGCCTGTGCTTGAAGCTGTTGTGCAGACTTCCAAGCCGCTGCTCATCATCTCGGAAGACGTTGAAGGCGAAGCACTTGCTACGCTCGTGGTCAACAAGCTGCGTGGCGGCCTGAAGATTGCAGCCGTCAAGGCTCCTGGCTTCGGCGACCGCCGCAAGGCAATGCTCGAAGACATCGCAATCCTGACCGGCGGTCAGGTGATTTCCGAAGACATCGGCATCAAGCTCGAAAACGTGACCCTGGAAATGCTGGGCCGCGCCAAGAAGGTGTCGATCACCAAGGAAACCACCACCATCGTTGATGGCGCTGGCAAGAAGAAGGAAATCGAAGGCCGGATTACACAGATCAAGGCTCAGATCGAAGAAACTTCTTCCGATTACGATCGTGAAAAGCTGCAGGAACGTCTGGCCAAGCTGGCTGGTGGCGTTGCCATCATCCGCGTCGGCGGTGCAACTGAAACGGAAGTCAAGGAACGCAAGGACCGCGTCGACGACGCGCTCAACGCAACCCGCGCCGCCGTTCAGGAAGGCATTGTTGCCGGTGGCGGCACCGCGCTGCTGCGCTCGTCCGTGAAGATCACCTCCAAGGGTGCCAATCAGGACCAGGAAGCCGGCATCAACATCGTTCGTCGTGCCCTTCAGTCGCTGGTTCGCCAGATTGCGACCAATGCGGGTGACGAAGCTTCGATCGTTGTTGGCAAGATCCTCGAAAAGAACCAGGAAAACTGGGGTTACAATGCCCAGACTTCCGAATATGGCGACATGATCGCCATGGGTATCGTTGATCCGGTCAAGGTCGTTCGTACTGCTCTGCAGAATGCAGCTTCGGTTGCCTCGCTGCTGATCACCACCGAAGCCATGATTGCCGAACTTCCTAAGAAGGAAGGTGCTGGCGCTGGCGGCGGCATGCCTGACATGGGCGGTATGGGCGGCATGGGCGGCATGATGTAATAAGGCGTCAGCCTGTTACGATTGACGCCTCACGCACCCCGCGTGACGTTACAGAGGGCGGCCTTCGGGTCGCCCTTTTTGGTGTTTTGAACAACACAAATTACATGCCGCAGTTTTGCTGATTGCGTGTGTTGCAAAATGTACCGTTCGTGGCCTAGTATCGCGCAGCAAGCGAACCAACCGGAAACGGGTGTTTTGCCAAAGGGGGTATGGTGTTTCATTGAGGGAATGCTTTGCCCTCGATTTTCATTATCCTATGCCGGTGACAAAGACTGATCAGTGGAAATTTCCGGGCCTGACTAATGGTCTAGTTGAAAGATCTTGTCGCAGCACCTCCATGGGACCTGCATGGTGTGCAACCCGACCCAAGCGGTCGAGCCACATGCTGGACTTTATTGGGTACTGCCGAGGTGTAAATTGTTCAAGATAGCTAGGGCGGACAACATTTCAGGGATTGGCGCGCAGCCGCATGGCTTTGAAGTGCCTGATCTCGACGTTATTTCGCATTATTGTCGCATCGAAGCCTTTGAAGCCAATCTCGCGACAGGCGCATTCCAGCTCGGGCCGGCGGCCAGACACCATCATCAACTTCCCGAACAGGGCGAGTTCGGGCTTTATAACCTGATCAAATGTTATGATAACGAATACCGTAACCATGTCCTCGAGCTTTATGAACTCGCGGCGATGAGACCGTCCTCGTTCTGCTTCTCCACAACGATCGTTCAATCAGATGGCAGTCAGGTTCCGGTGATGTGCATCGGAGAATCATCGAATTTTACCGATGACGGAAATGGTGCGATCAACGGTGTCTTCGTATTTCCGAAGTTCAAGTTGCTCAACAAAGCGCCAATAAACACCCAATAACGAACAATTCGAGTGGCATTCGCGGCTCAATACAGTGAACGATATGTTCAACATTGTTCAGCTTTGCGAAACGCACTTTCGCGTGTACAGGTCTCTCCACATTACGAACAGGAGAAACCCATGTCGACAAACCTTCAGCTTCTCATCGGCCGCGTGCTGATGAGCATCATCTTCATCATGGCAGGCATCAGCAAGCTCGGCGCTGTCGCCGGAACCGCGGGCTATATGGCCAGCATGGGCATTCCGCTGCCCAATATCACCGTCTGGCTGGTGATCGCGCTCGAACTTCTCGGCGGCGTTGCCATTCTGCTTGGCTTCTTCACCCGCTATGCCGCCTGGGCACTGGCCGCATTCTGCGTGGCGTCGGGCTATCTCGGCCACTTTCAGCCTGAAGACCAGATGCAGATGATCAGCTTCATGAAGAACCTCGCCATGGCGGGCGGATTTCTGGTGCTGGCAACAACCGGCGCCGGCAGCCTTTCGATCGACGCACGCCGCAGCTAATTCCGGTCCACCTCGACGACACCGAACACAGACGGACCCGGCGCCTCAGGCGCCGGGTTTTTCTATGCCCAACACGCGCCAGCAGATCACAGATCAGACCGGCACGCCTCGCGGAGCGCGGCCAACAATTTTGCCGATGATCCAGATCGATGCGACGGTGAACGCAGCGATTGCCGCAAACTCTATGGTGCGCGAAGGAAAGTACCCTTCCCCGCCAAGCGCCATCATCAACGGTCCGATTGTAAGGCCGGTAGAAATGAGAACGGCAAGCATGGCAGGCATGATGTCGCCGCGCAAAATGGCTGTGTCCGGATTTGCGGACGAATGACGGCTCAGGACCGCCAGCAGCAGCATTGACGACAGGAACACAATCGATCCGATGGTGAATTCCATGATAAACCCCACAATCCAAAATCATCCCGGTGCCTGGGACGAGGCTGAACCGGTGGAGAAGCGGCTTTGTGGTTGGCGGAGCCATTCTGCGCCATGACCTGGTGAATCAGAAGCCAGGAGGCGCAAAGGACGCGTGCAGGCCGGGTCTTTCCCGGGTACCCCAGATTTGGCTCAGTTCAGGAAAAACGCAAGTGGGGTGAGTGGCCTCAGTGCAAAAATAGTCCAGTTTTGGAATGTTCGGGACGCCGGTGATCCAGATTGGGCAGGCCAGCGTAAAGTTTTCATGCCGCAGGGACGTCGCCCCGATCTGACACTCCCGCGGCTAACTTGGCCGATGGGGTTCCCGATCCCCCATCGGCCTGGCCGCCTCCTCGTGAGGCGGCTTTTTTATCTCCGGCTGTGCCAGCGGGATCAGCTTGCGGATCGGACCGCGCTGATCAGTTCAGCGACACGCGGATCGGCGTCATGCTCAGCCTTACGGGCGCGGACAAGGCAGGCCTCGGACCTGAGGATGACACCATCCGAGAGGATGCGCAGATGATTGGCTTTAAGGGTTGAACCGGTGGTGGTGATATCCACGATGATATCGGCCGCTCCAGATGCCGGGGCGCCCTCGGTGGCGCCGAGACTTTCAACGATACGGTAGAGCTGGATGCCGTGGCGGGTGGAAAAGAAACTCTGGGTCAGCCGCCAGTACTTGGTGGCGATGGTCAGGCGGCGGCCGTGGCGTGTGCGGAAATCAGCTGCCACATCGCCAAGATCGGCCATGCTGTCGACATCCTTCCAGATGTCGGGCACGGCGACCACCACATCGGCATTGCCGAAACCAAGGCGGGCTGTGATTTCCACACGCTCATCGGCCCGCGCCAGGCTTTCGCGCACCAGATCCTCGCCGGTCACACCGAAATCCACAGCCCCCGCGCCGAGCTCCCGTGCGATCTCCGATGCCGACAGGAACGCCACTTCAACGTCGTCGATACCGTCAATCCGGCCACGATAGCTGCGGTCATTGCCGATGGCTGAAACGGTCAGACCGGCCCGGGCGAAGATGGCTATGGCGTCATCCTTCATGCGGCCCTTGGATGGCAGCGCAACAGTCAAGGTCATTGGCCTGCCCTCACGGTTTCGATCCGGTCCAGCCACAGCGAAAAGCCGACGGCGGGGATCGGATCCTGCGCGCCCAGAAGCGTCATCATCCGGTCATAGCGGCCACCGCCGGCGAGCACCAGATTGTCGCTTCCGGCAGAAATTTCGAAAACCAGGCCCGTATAGTAATCCAGCGGCCGGCCAAAGGCGGCGCGCCAGTGAATAGCGCCGAGATCCTCGCCGCGCTCTGAAAGGGCGGCGAGACGGGCTTCGAAAGCCTGCTGCGCAACCTTGATATCAAGCCCCGCATCGCGGGCAAAACCTGACAGCGCGGAAGCCGCCTGATCAAGCGGCACGTCAAGCGCCAGAAACGCCTTTAGCGCATCGAGTGATCCGGTGGACAGCCGTGTAGCGTCAAGCGTCTGCTTGCTGATCAAGCGGGCAGCGATTTCGGCGGGCGAGCGGCTGGCATTGGTGGAGTAGCCAGTCTCTTGCATGACCTTTTCGATGTAGGCTTCAAGCGCATCGAGATCGCCGCTGGCGACAAAGCCAGCCACCGATGCATCCGGCAGTGCCGCCCCTTCCGGGTTGGCAAGCTTGGCAATCATGGCGTCGAGCGCCTGTTCGTTGCCGAAGGCGTGAACAAGACGTTTCTGCCAGCCTGACGGCAGGCCAAGGCCAGCAACAACGGCCTCGAATACCGACTGGTCGCCAAGGATGATCGAGAGGTGCTGTGCAGGTACAAATTGAGCAATCAGGGCGCGGGCTTCCGACAGGGCGCGGGCATCGGCGCGGGCTTCATCAGGTTCACCGAGATCCTCGACACCGGCCTGGAAAAATTCGTTGCCGCCTTCCCGGCGCTGGCGGAACACCTGGCCGAGATAGGAGTAGCGGCGCGGGGTGGCGACGTTCAAGCCTATATGGGCACGGCACACCGGAATGGTGAATTCCGGCCTGAGGCAGAGGCTCTCTCCAGTCTCGCTTTCGGTGAGGAAAATGCGGCGCCGCAGATCCTCTCCGGCCATATCGAGAAACGGCTCGGCCGGCTGAATGACCGGTATGTCGACACGAATGGCATCAAGCCCGTCAAGCGCGCGGGCGAGATCTGTGGCGAAATCGGGAAGACCTGCTTGAGGCATGGTGTCTCAGCCCTGCCCGTTGGCGGCGTCGATGGCTGCATCGGAGTCCTGTTCGGCCAGGATGCGTTTGACAGTGATGACGAGGTCACCCTCGTCTACCAGATGCTCACCGGCCTTGGCTTCACGCCATTCGGCGTTGTCGGTGATGGTTTCGGCGATGCGCTTGCCCTCGATCAGGTCCTTGACGATGAGCTTGCCCTCGGCCTTCTCGTTGCCACCCTGGATGATGGCAATCGGCGCGCCGCGGCGGTCGGCATAGCGCAGCTGTTTTGGGAAATCCTTGGGATTGCCCTGGAACAGCTCGACCGGAATGGTCGGTCCGAGCGGCTGGCCGTCATCACCCAAAGGATTGAGTTCGGTGCGGAGCTCCTGCGCCATCCGGGCGTAATCACCGATGCGGTCGCGATCCATGATGGTGACGAGGATCGGTCCGCTGGTCACGTCGCCAGAGAGCTTGCCGAGGTTTTTCAGCGCCGTCATCAGCCGCGAGACGCCGATGGAAAAGCCGGTGGCCGGAACCGGCTGACCCATGAAGCGCGACACCAGACCATCGTAGCGGCCGCCGCCGCCGACGGAGCCGAACTGCACGGTCTGGCCCTTCTCGTTGGTGACGTCGAACAGAAGCTCAGCTTCGAAGACCGGACCGGTGTAGTATTCGAGGCCGCGGACAACGGAGGGGTCGATCTTGATGCGGTCGGGGCCGTAGCCGGACATCTTCGCGGTTAGAAATATTTGTAACAGCTCACTTGCACCAAAAGCAAATTTCTCGTTGACTTTAAAAGGTGACATTAGCACGCCAAGTAACGAGAACGCGTCATCATCAGCGGCAAACTCGCTCAAGTCGTTGTAGGCACCTGAGCTCAAGATCATCTCATGGAATTGGCTGCCAAACATATCTTGCTCGACATTTTCGGTTCGACCTGGGTCGGTGGCTCGGACAGCAAACAGAAACATCAAGATTTCTGAAATTGAATTATCGGAGAGCCCCGCCCCCGGCGTGAAATCCCCCTCACCTTCCTTGCCGCCATCCCAGCGACCCTTGCCGAGCAGCAGCTTGACGCCTTCAATGCCGAACTTGTCGAGCTTGTCGATGGCGCGGAGCACGGTGAGGCGGCGCGCCGCATGTTCGTCCCCGCCAAGGCCAATGGCCTCCATCACCCCGTCGAGCACCTTGCGGTTGTTCACCCGGATAACGTAGTCGCCGCGAGCGATGCCGAGGGCTTCCATGGTATCGGCCATCATCATGCACATTTCGGCGTCGGCCTGGACACCGGGGGCGCCGACGATGTCGGCGTCGAACTGCATGAACTGGCGGAAACGGCCGGGACCGGGCTTTTCGTTGCGGAACACCCAGCCGGCGCGATAGGTGCGGTAGGGCAGCTGAATGTCGTTGAAATTCTCGGCCACATGGCGGGCCAAAGGTGCTGTCAGGTCATAGCGCAGGCTCAGCCACTGATCGTCATCATCCTGGAACGAGAACACGCCCTCATTGGGCCGGTCCTGATCGGGCAGGAACTTGCCCAGCGCGTCGGTATACTCGACAAAGGGCGTTTCCACCGGCTCGAAGCCGAAGCGCTCATAGACGGTTCTGATCTTGGCCATCATCTGGTCGGTGGCACGGATATCAGCCGAGGAGCGGTCGGGGAAACCACGCGCCAGACGGGCCTTGAGCTTCTGGGGCTTCTTTTGCTTCTTGTCGGACATGAAAAAGGGCCTGCGAAAGGAGAAACGGTTTGTTGCGCTTCTCCTAACCGACAGGCCCTTTTGCTGCAAGGCTTGGCTGAGGTTCAGACAGATCTCTCAGCCGAACCTATGCTGGTTTGCCCGCCTTAATAGTAAGGCGAACGGCATTCCCGGCGCGGCCCATGGTAGGGCTGGAACGTATTGCTCCTCCGGTCATAGGAGCGATACTTGCGGTAACACCAACGCACATGCTGCGGGTTGGTGTATCCCGGCCGGATATAGCGGCCCCGGCGCGGCTCTTCGATGATGATTCCAAACGAAAAGGCTGAAGGTGGAAACCAGAAACCGTTGAAGTGGCGATAGCCAGGACGTCTGTGGCGATGGCCGCGATGGCCGTTGTAGTAGCCGCGGTTGTTGTAGCGGTAAAACCCGCGACTGTTGTGCCTGACCGGAATAATGTCGGTGACGCCGGACATCTGGATTGCGGGTTTTTGCATCATCAACGGCGCGGCGGCAGCTGGTGAGATGACTGCCAGGCAAAAGGATGCCGACACCAAAGTCTTCATGAGTGTTTTGAGCATGTGAAATTCCTCGCGTTGAACCAAGAATGTCCCTTCATTCTTAAAACGCGGTGCACGGTCGATGGTTCCGCGCCTGCGTGTAAAGTCTGGAGCATCATACGGCGTCTTGCGCGATAATCCAACATCGGCCAGTTCATGCAGCATTCAGAAAAGGGGCCGGTGTCGCGCAAACGTGAGCAGCACTGATCCGCATTGTTGTCGACACGGGGCATCAAAACAGGAATAGGTTCCCAGACCCTTCACGAAAGTTGGCTGCCGCATGAAACTCGTCCTGCTCACCGCCCTGACCATGATCGCCTTCGCCGCCAATTCGGTGATCGGACGCATGGCAATAGGATCCGGCGACACTGCGCTGATTGATCCGGCAGGCTATTCGGCCATGCGGCTGATCAGCGGGGCGCTTGTGCTGGCGGTCCTGGTGCTCCTGACCGGATCGAACGGCGAGCGCTCACCACGGTTTCAATCCGGCTCGTGGATTTCCGCGTTTGCACTGTTCGCCTATGCCGTGGCGTTTTCTTATGCCTATGTGGCGCTCGAGGCCGGCATCGGCGCGCTGATCCTGTTTGCCTGTGTGCAGGCGACGATGATCGGCTGGGCCCTGAAGGAAGGCGACAGGCCATCCGGACTTGAATGGGCCGGTCTTGCCACCGCCTTCGGCGCTTTCATCTGGCTGGTGTCGCCAGGCCTGTCAGCACCGGACCCGTGGGCAGCAGCCCTGATGGCTCTCTCTGGCGCTGCCTGGGGCGTCTATTCGTTGCGGGGCCGTGGCCTGCCGGATCCACTCAAGGCGACGGCTGACAACTTCATGCGATCGCTCGCATTCCTGATTCCGCTGGGCGTGATTGTTGTGCTGGCCGGCCACGGCCTTCAAGCCAGTGGCCGCGGAGTGTTGCTGGCCATTGTTTCCGGCGCGGTAACGTCAGGTGTTGGCTATGCCTTGTGGTACCGCGTGCTCAGGCAGATCGGCGCAACCCAGGGCGCGATCGTGCAATTGACGGTTCCGGTGATTGCCACCATTGGCGGCAGCCTGTTTCTGGGCGAAGCCTGGACCTTGCGGCTGGTGGCCTCTTCGCTGCTGATCCTGGGCGGGGTTGCCGTGGCGATCATCGCCAAGCAACGCCGCACGCAAAGGCTGGCCCGTTAGCGCTTCTTGCGGAGCTTGTAGGTGAGCGCCAGAGCGATGCAATGAGACAGCGCCTCGCGGTCAGGCTCGTTCTCGCCGCTCAGCACGATGGCGCGATTTCCTTCATAGGTCAGCGCATCGGGGTAGAGCCCGCGGAACTCTTCGACCAGATTGGTATGGCAAATGAACATCAATGCTGCACCGCCATTCGCGCGCGCCTGAATTCTCACAGAACTTCCGGTATTGCGTTTGACCGGAGTGAAGCTCTGCTCGCCCCACTTCAGGCTCTCTTCCAGCGGGCCGATCTCAGGCCTGTCGGCCGCCGTCTGATAGATCAGGGCCCTGAGTTGACCGGGTGTCATTTCGGGCGGACCAAGTGCTTGCGCATGGTCTCAACCTCCTGCCGGCAACAGCAGCCTTCAAGATGATCATTGACCAATCCCATCGCCTGCATGAATGCGTAGACCGTTGTCGGGCCGACAAAACTCCAGCCGCGCTTCTTGAGATCCCTGGAGATACGGGTCGACACCGCTGTCGTCGGGTTGGCGGTCAAAGTGGCGTAATCCACAATTGCCGGACGTTCATCGGGACCGGGCTCATGGCTCCAGAAATAGGCGGCAAGCGAACCGAACTCGTCGGCCATTTCAATTGCCCGATTGGCGTTGTTGATGGTCGAGACGATCTTGCCACGATGGCGGATGATGCCCTTGTCGGCAACCAGCCTCTCAATGTCGGCCTCACCGAAGAGTGCGACCTTGCGAAAGTCAAAACCGGCAAACCCGGCTCGGAAATTTTCGCGCTTGCGCAGAATTGTCAGCCAGGACAGTCCTGCCTGAAAACCTTCCAGGCAGATCTTCTCGAACAGCCGGTTGTCATCGGTCACCGGCCGGCCCCACTCAGCATCATGATAGGCCAGATAGTCGGGTAAATTGCCCGGCCAGAAGCAGCGGGTGCGACCGTCCTCACCTGTGATCAGGCCGTTCTCATGCGCCATTGTGCTGCTCTTCGTCATGGTTAATCGGGAATCGGAGGCAATTAAGCGGTCGTTCACCGCGTTTGGCAAGGCGGCGATAACCCTAAGAAGAGCTTTCCGGCAAAACCGGCTTTTTACGGACGCGGATTCACCAATTGATTCCACCGGTGCCGCAGCATGGAACCCGGAAGACAGACCCATCCGCGCATTTCGCAAGATGGCCGACTGTCGTGTTCAGACGAAAGGTATTTGGTGCGTCCGATGAAACAACTTGCTCTCCTTCTCATGTCCGGCGTGGCGATGAGCCTTGCCGCAATTTCCACTCCGGCCAATGCCGGTGACCGGTACGGCCAGCGTCCGCCCGTTGTGTTGAGCCCTGACCTGACCGCCCCCTGGGTGTTGCAGCTCAGCGGCCAGGCAGCGCCCCGCGGCGGCGTTGTGTATAGAAGCCAGCCGAGAGCCGTGCGTCCGGCCGCTGCAAAACCGCGCACGCTGCGTACTGAGCGACGTCAGGTGACCAATGTCTCACTCGCGGCACCGCGCGTGAAAGCGAAACCCACCAACCAGATTGATCAGCGGTTTTTGCCGCAAACTGTCTCTTACACCGGCAATCAGGCACCAGGTACGATCATCATCAATACCAGCGAACGCTACCTTTATCATGTGATGGGCGACGGTCAGGCCCGCCGCTACGGCGTCGGGGTCGGCAAGGAAGGCCATGCCTGGAGCGGAACCGAGAGGATTTCACGCAAGGCGGAATGGCCGGACTGGCGTCCTCCTGCCGAGATGATCAAGCGGGTGCGAGAAAAGGAAGGCCGGATCCTGCCGGTGCACATGGCTGGCGGCCCGGCAAATCCGCTGGGCGCGCGGGCGCTTTATCTGGGCTCGACGCTGTACCGGATCCACGGCACCAATCAGCCTTGGACCATCGGCCAGGCCGTCTCATCCGGCTGCATCCGGATGCGCAATGAAGATGTCACCGAACTCTACGAGCAGGTCAAGGTGGGCGCCAAGGTCATCGTGATGTAACTGAAGGTTGATCTTTGACACATACAGCAAACCCGGCCGGGAACCTCACCTGCGCCGGGTTTTTCGTCAGCGTAGTTTCACGTCACAAGGCAGACATGCTTACACAACAGCGTAAGACTCTGATTTGATTCACTCTGGTTGCTGACCGTATGTCTGCACCGGAAAATTGCGGGCAGTATCTGTAAAATCAACCTTCATTTTATCCGTTGCTAAAGGTTGATCACTGCGCAATCGATGGTACCTTTGCATTCAAGGGCCGAATTAAAAACGAGGGGACACCATGACTCTGCCACAGATTTCAACCCGGCTGGCCATCATCGCGGCCGGCGCACTGGCGCTGCTGATTGCACCGACGCTGCCCGATGCATCCGCAATGCCGCGTTCGGCGGCGCCGGCAGCATCGGAAGCCGCATTGCCGGTTGTTCAGGTTGCGCAATCGAAAAAGCCAAAACCGGAATTCATGCGCAAGAAAGTGCGGCTCCTCACGGATGAGAAACCCGGAACCATCATCATCGATACCAGCAGCAAGTACCTCTATTATGTCGAGGGAAAAGACCGCGCCACACGCTATGGCGTTGGTGTGGGACGTGAAGGGTTCGGCTGGTCGGGCACCGTGAAAATCGGCCGCAAGGCCGAATGGCCGGACTGGCGCCCGCCCGCGACCATGATCGCGCGTGAACGCAGAAAGGGCCGCAATATTCCTTCATATGTGAAGGGCGGGATCAACAACCCGCTCGGTGCGCGGGCCATGTATCTCTATAAAGGCGGACGCGACACCATCTTCCGCATTCATGGCACCAATCAGCCCTGGACGATCGGTCTGAACATGTCGTCGGGATGTATCCGGATGATGAACGAGGACGTCGAGCATCTCTACAAACGCGCGGATATCGGCACCAAGGTCATCGTGATCGGACCCAACGGCAGGGGAGCTTCGCAGCTCTATACCGATCGCGGCATGGACTTCTTCGGCACGCTGTTCGGCGGCGGCTGAGCAGGCGGCTTGTTGCCGGAATTCCCGGAGAATATCAAAAGGCAGCGTTTTCAGGCGCTGCCTTTTTGCTGTCGGCATATCAGCCGTTACTCGGCCGCTTCAAGCTTCACGGCTTTGGCTGCGGGAAGCCCCGCAGGTTTTTCGCCACCATAGACCCAGTCGAGCAATTCCACCGTGTGGATGATCGGAATATCGGTGCCGCCGGCGATCTGGGTCATGCAGCCGATGTTGCCGGTGGCGATCAGGTCTGGTCTGGTGCGTTCGATGTTCTTGACCTTGCGGTCACGCAGAGTGCGGGCGATCTCCGGCTGCATGATGTTGTAGGTGCCTGCCGAGCCGCAGCACAGATGGCCCTCGGGCGGATCCTTGACGGTGAAGCCGGCCGCCTTGAGCAGCGCCTTGGGCTGCACGGTGATCTTCTGGCCATGCTGCATTGAACAGGCCGAATGATAGGCCACGACCAGATCAGCACCATTCACCGGTGCCGGCAGTTCGATGCTTGCGAGATACTCGGTGATGTCCTTGGCCAGTTCCGACACCCGCGCCGCTTTTTCCGCATAGGCCGGGTCCTCGCGCAGCATGTAGCCATAGTCCTTGATGGTCGTGCCGCAGCCCGAGGCGGTGATGATGATGGCATCAAGTCCGCCATTGCCGATTGCCCGGGTCCAGGCGTCGACATTGTTGCGCGCGGCGTCGAGCGCATCGTGCTCGCGGCCCATGTGATGCACCAGCGCGCCGCAGCAACCCTCGCCTTCGGGCACCACCACCTCGACGCCGATGCGGTTGAGCAACCGGATTGTCGCCTCGTTGATGCCGGGCTTGAGCACCGGCTGGGCGCATCCGGTCAGGATGGCAACGCGACCGCGTTTGTGTCCTGCACCGGGATGGGAGCCGGGCCTGGCGAATTTTGAGGGCTCCGGCACGGAAGCCGGAGCGAGCTCGAGCATCGCCGCCATCGGCTTCAGCCCCGGCAGGGCCCTGAACAGCGGCGCGAAGGGCCGGCCAAGCCGTGCAGCATAGAGCGAGGCGCGGAAACGGCCCGGGTAAGGCAAGACCATCGCCAGAAGCCCACGGGTGATGCGGTTCATCAACGGCCGCTTGTAGGTCTTTTCGATATGGGCGCGGGCGTGGTCGACCAGGTGCATGTAATTGACGCCGGAAGGACATGTGGTCATGCAGGCCAGACAGGACAGGCAGCGGTCGATATGGGTGACCACCTGCTTGTCGGCCGGACGGTTGTTCTCCAGCATGTCCTTGATCAGGTAGATGCGGCCACGCGGGCTGTCGAGTTCATTGCCGAGCGTGACATAGGTCGGACAGGTGGCGGTGCAGAAGCCGCAATGCACGCATTTCCTGAGAATCTTTTCCGATTCAGCGACACCGGGATCCGTGAGCTGTTCGGCGGTGAAATTGGTCTGCATGTCGCGGTATCCTTGGAATTCTCAGGTAAGTGGTGAACCGGGTAGATCCCCGGCACACCGGTAGCGCGGCTTGGGCCGGAAGCGCTCAGAGCAACCAGCTTTGCGGATCGGCGATGGGCTCGTTGCGGCCGAGTTTCTGCAATCCAACGATGGTGCGGATGATCACCCAGAGAGCCACAAGCGGCATCAGCAGCATGCCGATCAGGACGAACATCAATATTCCACTCAGCAACGCGCCGAGCAGGCCGAGCCAGAAGGTGCGGATCGCCCAGGTATAGTGGCTTTCGAGCCAGGCTTCCGACTTGCCGCGGTTGAGATGGGCCAGCACGATCCCGACAATGCCGGTGATCCCGATGACGAAGCTCGCCAGATACAAGACATAGATCACCTGCAGATTGGTCTTGCCCGGCTCGAGCCAGCGGTCGGTCTGGCGGGGTTCAGGGGCTTGATCTGGATTACTCATTGCCTGCTCCTTGTCGTGAAAGGGTTCTGCGATGGATTCACATTCCAGCTGTCATGCGGCCCGGGTTGAGCACACCGGCCGGATCGAACTGATCCTTGATGCGGCGCGCCAGGGCCTCCAGCGGTTTTGACTGCGGTTCGAACACCGGAACGGATGCGCGCGTTGCCACATCTGCGCGCACAAGCGTTGCATGACCGCCCCCAACCGCCTTGATATATTGACGGACCAGATCGGCTTCAGGATCAGCTTCCATGCGGAGCCACACCAAGCCCCCTTGCCAGTCATAGAAGGCATCGACTCCGGTCTTGAGCCGCAAGGCGGCAACCAACTGATGCCCGGCGGAAGGCGCCACCGACACCCGCCAGACGGGTTTCATGGTTCCATCCGCAAAGGGTGCGACATCGCGAACATCACGCCAGAGGTCAGCTGAGGGCTGGCCGTCCAGAATCGACACGGTGCCGCGGCGGCTCATTTCCGCCACCAGACGCTCGGTGCGAACGTCCACCGATGGCTTGAGACCTTCGAGACGGAGCACGGTGGCGGGGCCACCCTTGAGACTGCCACCGGCAAATTTGTGGATGACGCTTTCGGGCAGATGCGCCGCGCCCGAGACTTCCACCGACATGGCAAGCGCTGCCGCCATGGCCTCGGCGGCCTCGGCATCATTGAGCCCGGCGACAACAATTGTCACCGCCGTTTCGGGCCTTGGCAGCACCTTGAAGGTGACCTCGCACATGACTCCGAGCGTGCCCCAGGAACCGGCCATCAGCTTGACCAGATCGAGACCGGTGACATTCTTCATCACCCGGCCGCCGCTTTTGACGATCTCCCCTGAGCCGTTGACAAAGCGGACGCCGAGCAGATTGTCACGCGCAGCCCCGGCTGAAATACGCCGGGGGCCAGAGGCGTTTGCTGCAAACACGCCGCCGATGGTTGGCTCGCCGGCAGCCCCCAGGAGCGGACGATGATCCATCGGCTCGAAGGTGAGCATCTGGTTATTGGCGGCCAGAGCCGCTTCGATTTCGGCCAGCGGAGTGCCTGCCCGCGCAGCCATAACGAGTTCCGACGGGTCGTAATTGGTGATGCCCGACAATTTCGCCACCGAGAGCGCAGAGGCCGACTGCGAAGGCCGTCCGAGACCGAGCTTGGTGCCGCCTCCCCTTACCTCGATCGGCCGGCTGAAAGCCTTTGCCTCGGTGACAAGGCGCGCGACATCGTCCTCGGTCTCGGGGTAGTGAATATCGACGGCACTCATGCTGCTGTCTTTCCTGCTTGCGCGACGCTTTGATTGCCGGGCTGGCTGCCGTTTCGTCCGTCAAGAGGAAACACCTTGGAGGGATTAAGGATCCACTGCGGATCGAAGGCGGCGCGCACCCGCATCTGCTGAGCCAAATCGGCATCGGAATATTGATGCCGCATCAGATCGCGTTTTTCGATGCCGACACCATGCTCGCCGGTCAGGCAGCCACCGGCATCGACGCATAGCTTGAGAATGTCATTGCCGGCCATCTCGGCTTTCAGGCTTTCCTCGGGGTCATTGGCGTCAAACAAAATGAGCGGATGCATGTTTCCGTCCCCGGCATGAAACACATTGGCAACGCGCAAACCGTAGCGGTCGATGATCTCGCTGGTTTTCTCCAGAACATGGGAGAGCTGGCCGAGCGGAACCGTTCCGTCCATGCAGATATAGTCTGCGATCCGCCCGGTGGCGCCAAAGGCCGACTTCCGGCCCTTCCAGATCAATGCCGCTTCGGTCGCCGACTGGCTTTCCTTGATGGTCTTGACCTTGTGCTTGCGGGCAATATCGATGATGCGCTCAAGCATCGCATCCATCTCTGCGTCAGATCCTTCGACCTCAACAATCAGAAGCGCCTCGACATCCATCGGGTAGCCGGCATGGGCGAAAGCCTCGCAGATTTCGATGGCCGGCTTGTCCATAAACTCGATGGCGACCGGAATGATGCCCGAGCCGATGATATCGGTCACACAAGCCCCCGCGGCGACCGAGCTCTCGAAACCGAAGAGCACCGGGCGGGCGCCTTCCGGTTTTGCCAGCAACCTGACAGTTGCCTCGGTGACGATTCCCAGCTGGCCTTCGGAGCCGCAGATCAGGCCGAGCAGATCATAGCCCGCCGCATCAAGCGCCTTGCCGCCAATGTCGACGATGGAGCCGTCGAACATGACCATCTTGACGCCCATCAGATTGTTTGTGGTCACGCCATATTTGAGGCAATGGGCGCCGCCGGAGTTCATGCCGATATTGCCGCCAATGGTACAGGCCAGCTGCGAGCTTGGGTCTGGCGCATAGAAGAAACCATCCGCACCCACAGCATCGCTGATCGAGATGTTGGTCACACCGGCCTGGACAACAGCTGCCCGGTTGGGAAAATCAACCTCGAGGATGCGGTTCATCTTGGATACGCCGATGACGACAGCATCTTCCTGCGGGATTGCTCCGCCCGACAGCGAAGTGCCGGCGCCGCGCGGGATGACAGGAATGGCATTATCATTGCAGTATTTGAGAACGGCAGAGACCTGAGCGGTGGTTTCGGGCAGAACAACAGCCAGAGGCATACGCCTATAGGAGACGAAGGCATCGGTGTCGAACGGCACCAGTTCCCGCTCCTCGGTGATCAGGCAATTTTCGGGAAGCAAACCCGCCAGGTCGGCAATGATTGCAGGGCGACGCTGAATGACAGCCTGGTCAGGCTCGCGAAAAGCAATCAATTCAGACATGGCTTCCTCCCTGAGATTTCCACGCACTGGGCCTCAAACAGCAAGACGCCCGCAACTGGTACTTTTTGTTTACCACTTAATTCAGTTTCGGGCAATGCAGATCTGATTTCATGGCCGGCATATATTGAGCTCAATGCGCTCTGCCTTACGCCCGGATTTCCTGTAAATGATCTACAGCCACACCACACGCGTATGATTATAATGACAGGCCTCAAAGGGAGCGACCACCCAGCATGAACAATTTGGGAGACCTTGAAATTTTCGCCCGCGTCGTGTCCGCCGGCTCGATGTCGGCGGCCGGGCGCGAACTTGGCTTGTCTCCTGCAGTGGTATCCAAGCGGCTTCGGCGGCTTGAAGACAGGCTTGGCACCCGGCTGATGCAACGCACAACCCGGCAGATATCGCTGACCGAAGCAGGACAGGGCTTTTATGAACGGGTCGTCGCTATCCTCGCCGGCATCGAGGAGGCCGAAGCATTCGTATCAAGGCGCTCGGCGCTGGCCCATGGCGTCTTGAAGGTCTCCGCCCCGACGTCGTTCGGGCGGATGCACATCGCGCCGCACATCAACACTTTCATGCAGGCCAATCCGGATCTGGGAGTCAATCTGATGCTCCGGGACGAATTCGTCGACATCGTTGGAGATGGCTACGATTTGGCCATTCGCATTGCAGAATTGAGTGATTCCAGCCTTGTTGCGCGAAAACTTGCGCCGGTTCGCCGGGTTCTCGTAGCTTCACCGGATTATATCAAGCGGCATGGAACACCGGACACTCTCGCCGATCTCGACGGACATATCTGCCTGGCGCCTCACAACAATGACTCCTGGAAACTCGAAGGCCCACAGGGCGAGGTGATCCACCGTCCGATCGGACCACTGCAAACCAACTCAAGCGAAGTGGTGCGCGAGGCAGTCATCGGCGGCATGGGCATTGCCTTGCGGTCAACCTGGGACATCGGCGCAGAACTCTCCGATGGACGCCTGGTACAGGTGCTTCCGGCTTACGAAGGATCGCGAAATGTGGCCATTCACGCCATCTATGCGAGCCGAAGGTTTCTGCCTGCCAAGGTTCGCCTGTTCATCGACTATCTGGCTGAGCTCTATGGCCCTACCCCCTACTGGGACACCGAGGATAGCGGTCGATAACGCAGCCATGTCCTCTCAAGACGCTCGCCACCAGCAACAAAGGCACCGCGCAGAGCCGGCCCTTTCAGCCTGATAAATTCACGCGAAACGTCCAGCCGGAAGCGGCTTCAATCGCTAAATTGCGCTTGCAACAGGCGCGTTTGCTTTCAAACTCACAAGGCTCATCAGTACGAAACTTGACCTAAAGTGGATAAAAATATTGACCACCTTTCCCGACCCTTGATACGCTCCGGACGAGGACTTAGTAGGAAACGGCAATGGCCACGGACATTTTTGCACGTATCGAGCATAGCCGGACGGCTGATGAAGTTGTTCATCAGATCGAGGTATTGGTGCTCGAAGGCATCCTGCGCGTTGGCGATCGGCTTCCGGGCGAGCGCGAGCTGGCCAAGCAATTCGACGTTTCCAGGCCGATCCTGCGGGAAGCTCTCAAGGTCCTGGAGGGCCGCGGCCTGCTCAACACACAGCATGGCGGGGGAACCTTTGTCGCCGATGTGATCGGTCAGGTGTTCACCCGGCCGGTGATGGAGCTGATCGCACGGCATCAGAAGGCAACGCTGGATTACCTCGAATACCGGCGCGAAGTCGAAGGCATTACCGCCGAATTCGCAGCGCGGCGGGCTACCGAGGCGGACCGGGCGCTTCTGACACGGATCATCACCTCGATGAAAGCAGCTCACCAAAAAGATGATTTTGAGGAAGAAGCCGGAATCGATGTCGAGTTTCACAACGCCATCGGCGAGTGCGCACACAACATCATCCTGCTGCACACGCTGAGGTCCTGTTACCGGTTGCTCGCCGAAGGCGTGTTCTACAATCGAGCCATGGTCTACAATCTGCCAGGCGCACGAGATCAGCTGCTGGCGCAACATGTCGCCATTTACGATGCAGTGATGGCTGCCAATCCTGACGCAGCCCGGCGTGCCGCGCAGGCGCACATCGATTTCGTCTCAAGAGCTATGAAAGATGCCGAAAGGTCGGGCGACTGGGAGCGCGTTTCAAAACTGCGGCTGCAACAGCGCGCCCCCGACCTGTCGGACAACAACAAGACATCCAATCAAACACAAACGGAGGCGGCAGAGTGACGTCGAGTGAAACGAAACCTGCCAGGCAACCACGTGTCGGGCTTTTTGCGACCTGCCTGGTCGATCTGTTCCGGCCATCAGTCGGATTTGCCAGCGCCAAGCTGTTGCAGGACGCCGGTTGCGAGGTGCATGTGCCTGTAGCACAGACCTGTTGCGGCCAACCTGCCTACAACACCGGCGACCGGGCCGATACGCGGGAGATCGCCGAACAGGTGATTGAAGCCTTCGAGGAGTTTGACTTCATCGTCGCGCCTTCGGGATCCTGTGCCTCGATGCTGAAAAAACACTATCCCGGCCTGTTCGAAGGCGATGCGGCCTGGGAAGAACGTGCCAAGGCCTTTTCCGGCAAATGCCACGAGCTGATTTCGTTTCTGACCGATGTTATGATGGTGCGCGACACCGGTGCGCAACTTAACGCCAAGATCACCTATCATGATTCCTGTTCGGGATTGCGTG